>NZ_JBVPGT010000028.1:0-349556 GCF_055817355.1 Enterobacter sp. PL_is379 | reverse complement strand
ATGCGAAAAAAAAGCCCGCATTTTCATGCGAGCTCTTCTTCAAATATGGCGGTGAGGGGGGGATTCGAACCCCCGATACGTTGCCGTATACACACTTTCCAGGCGTGCTCCTTCAGCCACTCGGACACCTCACCATATTGTCATCCCGTTGTTGCGGGACGGGCGCTAATGTAAGGAAAAGCCGAACGGCCGTCAACCCAATTTTTCAGTAATTTAGCGCGTTTAGACAAACTTCAGGCAACATGATTCTTAAATGTGCTGAAAGCGTCTTTTTTATCAGCAACACAGTTACGCAGTAAATTTGTTATGCTGGCAATCCACTTGAAAATGAATACAAAACAGCGCAATAAAAGGCAGGAATAACTATGGATATACTCTTCTATCACCCCACGTTTGATACGGCATACTGGATCAAGGCGCTTACGGCGGCGCTGCCCGGCGCACGCGTTCGCGAGTGGAAGCGTGGCGATAATGAACATGCCGACTATGCGCTGGTCTGGCATCCACCGGTTGAGATGCTGCAGGGCCGCAAGCTGAAGGCGGTTTTCGCCCTGGGCGCGGGTGTTGATTCGATCCTCAGTAAACTGAAAGCGCATCCCGAAATGCTGCCTGAAAATATTCCGCTGTTCCGTCTCGAAGATACCGGAATGGG
Organism: Enterobacter sp. PL_is379; assembly: GCF_055817355.1. Lineage (NCBI taxonomy): Bacteria > Pseudomonadati > Pseudomonadota > Gammaproteobacteria > Enterobacterales > Enterobacteriaceae > Enterobacter > Enterobacter sp. PL_is379. The sequence goes on along the minus strand of NZ_JBVPGT010000028.1, from coordinate 348,904 downwards.
CCAGCAAATGCAGGAATATGCCGTCAGCCAGGTACTGCACTGGTTCCGCCGCTTTGATGACTATCAGGCCTTTAAACAGCAGGCCTACTGGGAGCCGCTGCCTGAGTACCGTCGCGAAGACTTTACGATCGGCATCCTCGGTGCGGGCGTGCTGGGCTCAAAAGTGGCAGAAGCACTCGCTCCGTGGGGCTTCCCCCTGCGCTGCTGGAGCCGTAGTCGCAAGGACTATCCGGGCGTCGAGAGTTTTGCCGGAACGGATGAGCTTCCGGCCTTTCTGAACGGCACGCGCGTGCTGATCAACCTGCTGCCAAACACGGCGGAAACGGTAGGGATCATCAATGAAACCTTGCTCAATCAGCTCGTCGATCAGAGCTACCTGATGAACCTGGCGCGCGGAGTCCATGTTGTGGAAGGCGATCTGCTGAAGGTCCTGGACAGCGGAAAGCTAAAAGGCGCCATGCTGGATGTCTATAGCCGTGAACCGCTGCCCGCGGAAAGCCCGCTGTGGAAGCACCCGCGCGTCGCGATGACCCCGCACGTGGCTGCCGTGACGCGTCCGGCAGAAGCGGTGGCCTATATATCCCATACCATCTGCGAAATGGAAAAGGGCAACGCGGTCACCGGGCAGGTCGACAGACAGCGCGGCTACTGAGAGAAACCCGGCGTTCGCCGGGTTTTTGCTAATATTCGCCGCTGATAACTGCTATCCTTTGGAAAAACCGCAGAGGAGAAAGAGATGTATCCCGTTGACCTGCATATGCACACCGTCGCCAGTACCCACGCGTATAGCAACCTCCATGATTATATCGCTCAGGCGAAGCTTAAAGGTATTAAGCTGTTCGCGATCACCGATCATGGCCCGGACATGGCGGATGCGCCGCACTACTGGCATTTTGTGAATATGCGGATCTGGCCACGTCTGGTGGACGGCATTGGGATACTGCGCGGCATTGAGGCGAACATCAAAAATATCGACGGTGAGATCGACTGCACCGGCCCGATGCTGACGTCTCTGGACCTTATCCTCGCCGGTTTTCATGAGCCGGTTTTCCCGCCTCAGGATAAAGAGACCAACACCGCGGCGATGATTGCCACTATTGCCAGCGGCAATGTGCACATTATCAGCCACCCCGGTAACCCGAAGTATCCGATTGATATTCAGGCTGTCGCGCAGGCGGCAGCAAAACACCGCGTGGCGCTGGAGATTAATAACTCCTCCTTTGTTCACTCGCGTAAGGGCAGCGAAGACAACTGTCGCGCCGTGGCGGCCGCCGTGCGTGATGCGGGTGGCATGGTGGCGTTGGGCTCAGACTCTCATACCGCGTTTACGCTGGGTGATTTCAGCGAGTGCCTGAAAGTGCTGAATGATGTTAACTTCCCGGAAGCGCAAATCCTGAACGTGACCCCACGCCGCATGCTCGATTTCCTTGAGTCGCGCGGAATGGAACCGATTGCCGAATTTGCCGATCTTTAATTGTGTAATGGAATAAAAAAAATGAACGAGTTTTCCATCCTCTGCCGCGTGCTGGGTACGCTCTATTATCGCCAGCCGCAAGACCCGCTACTGGTGCCACTTTTTACGTTAATTCGTGAAGGTAAACTGGCGCAGAACTGGCCGCTGGAACAGGATGATTTACTGGAACGTCTGCAAAAAAGCTGCGACATGCAGCAGATTGCGACCGACTACAATGCGCTGTTTGTCGGCGATGAGTGCCGCGTTTCGCCATACCGCTCTGCCTGGCAGGAAGGGGCGACGGAAGCGGAAGTCCGTGCTTTCCTCTCCACTCGCGGTATGCCGCTGAGCGATACGCCAGCCGATCATATCGGTACGCTGCTGCTGGCAGCGTCCTGGATTGAAGATAACGCCGGTGATGATGAGAACGAAGCCATTGAAACCTTGTTCGAAACGTACCTGCTGCCGTGGGTCGGGACGTTCCTGGGTAAAGTTGAAGCGCATGCCACCTCGCCATTCTGGAGAACGCTGGCGCCGCTGACCCGCGACGCTATCGCGGCAATGTGGGATGAGCTGGAAGAAGAGAACGAAGAGTGATGTAAGTCACATAAATTCTGCAACTCATCAGTTCATTTTGCATGTAATGTGCTGATGATCTCATTTCTATGGTGCGCTTCTGCTAAGATGCGCGCCATGAACATATTACTTTGTATCGCAATAACGACAGGTATTCTCTCCGGGCTCTGGGGATGGGTGGCCGTGTCTCTCGGATTGCTCAGCTGGGCCGGGTTCCTCGGCTGTACCGCCTATTTCGCCTGTCCGCAGGGGGGAGTCAAAGGGCTCTTTATCTCAGGCTGCACGCTGATGAGTGGTGTTATCTGGGCGCTGGTGATCATGAAAGGCAGCGCGCTGGCGCCGCATCTGGAAATTCTGGGATACGTCATGACGGGTGTCGTCGCCTTTTTAATGTGCATCCAGGCTAAGCATCTGCTGCTTTCATTTGTGCCGGGAACCTTTATGGGGGCGTGCGCGACCTTTGCAGGACAGGGTGACTGGAAGCTGGTGGTCCCCTCACTGGCGCTGGGGCTGCTGTTTGGCTATGCCATGAAAAACAGCGGTCTGTGGCTGGCATCGCGGCGGGAAAAAGCGCAAAACATCACGGCAGTGAGCGAATAAAAAAAGGCGAGATAATCATCTCGCCTTTTTTATGCGCTTCCTGTCAGGATTCCGGAGGGACTGACATATCGCGGTATTTCACCAGTATCGGGTTCTGCACGTCTGCTTTGTTTTGCAGATCCCACAGCCCGCGGTCTATACCGTCGTTAATTAAGTAGATCACGCCGGTTTCAATGGCCGACATCAGACACATCATGACCGGCTCGTTAGAGGTGTAGCCAATTTCACCTTCCAGCAAACGCTGGTAATCGATGAAGCGGAATACCCCTGCCTGAACTTCATAAGACAGAATGGTTTTGCTGGTGTTCACCGAAGAGAGCACTTCGCCTGTACTGACGTTGACCACACGCAGGTTAACGGCGATTTGGTCGAGCTGGTACTGGGTATCCGCACCAATACCAAAGTACCGCGCGCCCGCACCACCCGATTTAACGTTACTTTCGTAACCAATAATCGATCCTTCAATCATCACGTTCGCTGCCGCCAGAGATTGCAGAGGCGTCCGGTTATTGTCCGCAACGGTGCCATTTTCCTGGGCGGCACGAATGATTTTGCGTTCATTCAACAGGTTCTGGAGCCCCTGACGTTCCAGCGGAATAAACCAGTGCGAATCCTTGAGTGCGGTAACCAGCATCGCGGTGGCGCTCTGCGGCACTGCCGTGGAGAAGTTACTTGCCGGGTAAGGTTTGAATTGCCCGGTTTCATCCTGAATGTTGTACACGGAGACAAATATTTTTCCCGTTGGAGCAGGTAAATGCGTTAAATCACGATAACTCTGGGCCCGAGGCATTAATGTTGGTTTTGCAGCTTCTTTAGGTGGAGCAGTTAAACAACCGCTCAATAAGCACACTGCAACAAATATCAGGAAGCGCTGCATGATTGTTGTCCTTATTTCGTTGTTGTTCAGAAGTTAGTTGAATCGTTTTGTAGACCGGAAACCTGGATAGTGGAGATTTTTCCGGTTTTACGATCGGTCACGTTCAACTGAAGCTGTCCGTCCGTGTTGGCGATATCAACGATAAAGTCGTTGGTCACCATCCGCCCGGGTTTACCGGTATTAATGTTGGTCAGCAAACCACCTAAAATCTGCGACTGGATGGCCTGCGTGAAGTTATCCAGTGCGGACGGGGTATCAACGCTAAAATTCTTTAAGCTGGGATCCTTATAGGAGTTTTGCGCCTGAGCTTCATTCAGCAGGAACGCGCCGTTGTTAGGGTTACCGCCAAAGTTAGGGTTACGGAACTGAAACGTCATGTTTCCGGCCCAGCTGATGGGTGTGATCAGCATTATCGAAACAACTGCATATGCAATACGCATGACAGCCTCCGCATATCGGTTCGCTAGAACTCGTCTTTTGCTAAATCGCTGGTGCTTAATAGGGCTTTATCTATTTGCAGGCGATTAATAGCGTCTTCTGATTGTGCCAGTGCTAAGACTACGTTTTTATCGAAGTCCATTTTGGTCGGGAATAAAAACGTTTGATAAATAACGGACTGATTAGCCGTTATTGTTATCCAACTTCCCCATCGTGCACTGGGCCGCTCGTTGATTGTTATATTACCCGTGTATGTACTTTCCCATTTGTCACTGAAGGCACGGTAAAAACTGTGCCCGACCGATGAGACAGTGTGGTCTGTTAACAATCCGGGAACTTCGACCTCGACGGCCTTCAGATTCCCAGCAGCGAGCAGGAAACTCGCTGCGGCGATCCAACTCAACGTGCGCTTCATGTGATTAACGCCTGAGGTTATCGTTTGCCCACGAAACCGCCTGAGTTCGGTTTTTCACAGCTATCTTCTTGAAAAGATTATAAAGGTGCGTCTTTACCGTATTTTCGCTGATAAATAACGAACGGGCGATTTCAATATTTGAAGCACCAATGCGTAACTTATTCAGGATCTCTTTCTCACGGTGCGTGAGCAGTGCTGACTCTGAGCTGTTATAGCGATAATTTCCGGAGTGCGTGATGAGATAGCTGGCAAGCTTTTGCGAAAAATAACACTCTCCGCGCAATATACCTTGCAGCCCCTCTACCACCCGGTCTTCTTCTTCCGTGACGTAGAACACGCCATTGATATGCGGCCAGCTTTCAATATCTCTGAAAGGATATTCATCAGGCGTATTCAACAATAGCACGCGGATATTATTGTTTTTTCTGCTTAAAATATCCTGCCAGTAATGGATAAGCTTTTTATCAGCTTCCATCATATCGAAAAGAATGATGCTGCCAGGTGCAATATCATCAAAAGAACGTTGAATATTATGCAATTTCCCGCTCAGTGATAAAGATTGCTTTAAATGTTGTAATAATGCTGTCGCTTGCAAAGAAGGTTTTGTGATCAACAGTAATGTATGACCATGTAAACTATGGACTTCATTATACATGATGAAACCCCACTTTATTTTGGCACCTGGCAGCTGTCCTCCAGTTTAAAAGAGGACACCAGAAGTACTGACAGATGTTGCACTGCTGTGTGTAGAATCAGACCATAACCTCCACAGGGAGGTAAATATAAAACCAATTTCGTACATCTAATTTCAATCTAGCTTTTACGAAGTTTAAAGCAAGTGTTAAACATGTAACAGAACGTAAAAATCAATATTAATTTGTGAAATTTGATTGTTTGGAATGGTGAGAATTGATGAGAAAGTTGTACACCTAAATAGAGATGCACAGATTTTAAAAATCATACAAATATTTTTAACGATATGATTGTTAAGAATATTTGTTATTTTTGTAAAGCGCTAATTAAGTATGAGTTTCAGATGATTTCTAAGCCCAGGAATGAGCGACTGTCTGGCTTAAGAAAAGAGGCTCCGTGTCACGCACAGAGAAAAATGTTTCCTGCCGTTACGTTTAAACAACCCGGGAGGAAGCGTGGACAGCCTTCGTCTCGTTGTACAACCCTTTCACAATACACCTTTATTAAAAAATATAAGCCGGCCTGATTAAAGTGATTTTTACTGTAAATTACGACTTTGTGGTGACCCGAAAAATAAAAATAAGCCGCGCGGGTGAGATATTTAAAATGTTTCAGCGGACATACTCTTCACCGTAACGACGCGTTAACACCATACGAGCCGTTTAAACATGGAGTAATTAAATAGCCAGGTCCAGGGTGACAACATGAAAAACACATCGTTAATTGTGATGTTTACATTACTGGGTGCGCCTGGATTTGTAACCGCGGCTAATTCAGATTTGGCAAATGCTGAATATAACTTTGCGGTTAACGAATTAAGTCTTTCATCACTAAATCAGGCAGCCATTATTGGTCAACGGGGCGTTTTCAATGACGCTCAGGTTCGCCAGGACGGTTCAAAACTCTTATCCATTGTTTCCCAGGATGGGGCAGGTAACAGAGCGAGAGTCGATCAATCAGGGGCTTACAATATAGCCTGGATCGATCAGAGCGGTAACGGGAATGATGCAGGTATTACGCAAGATGGATACGGTAATAGCGCGAAAATTATCCAGCAAGGGTCGGGTAATAGAGCAAATATTACGCAGTACGGTACGCAGAAAACCGCAGTTGTAGTGCAGAAACAGTCGCAAATGGCGATTAACGTTATTCAACATTAGCGCTTTCGCGACGACTTTAATCAATCCGACGGGGGTTTACCATGAAATTTTTCAAAGTGGCAGCGCTTGCAGCAATCGTAGTTTCTGGTAGTGCTATGGCTGGTCTGATTAATCAGGATGGCTGGGGTCATGGGCATGGTCATGGCGGATACGGTGGCCCAAATTCAACCCTGAATATTTATCAGAATGGTGGCGGTAACTCCGCGGTTGCTCTGCAAACAGACGCCAGAAATTCTGTCCTGAATATTAGCCAGACAGGTGGCGGTAACGGCGCTGACGTTGGTCAGGGTTCTGATGACAGTAAAATCAACCTGACCCAGAAAGGGTTTGGCAACAGTGCAACACTTGATCAGTGGAACAGTAAAAAATCCGTCATGAATGTTAGCCAGTCCGGCGGCTTTAACGGTGCACTCGTAGACCAGACTGCGTCCAACTCAACTGTTAACGTTACCCAGATCGGTTTTGGTAACCACGCGACAGCTCATCAGTACTGATACTGAAATCTGTGCTACAAAAAACAGGGCATCAGCCCTGTTTTTTTTCGGGAGTTCATCATGAATACCTTAATTCTACTCGCCGCGCTTTCCAGTCAGATAACGTTCAAAACGTCGCAGCAGGAAAACATGACCACCATTATTCCGCAGGTCACTCTAGCGCAATCGTGTGATTGTCAGGTTCAGATTGTTTCTGTTCGGGAAGGGCAGGGGGGACAAAGTTCGTCCCGACAGCAAAATACCCTTTTTATACCCGCTAATCAGACGATTGATTTAATGCGCCTGAGTTTAAATATTAACGCAGGAGACACGGTAAAAATCGTGGTCACCGTTTCAGATGGAAAATCGCTTCATTTATCACAACAGTGGTCACCGGCGGGAAGTCCGATCTAAATATTCATGAAATCAATGTGTTGCGAATGTGGCGGGTCTGCGCCGTTGAGCTATGCTGATATCAGGGACCTGGTCGTCATGTTCCTTAACGTGAGACTTCGTTTGCCGTAATAAATGAAGCGCGTTTACCCCTCATGGACGATTTTCATTGAGGAGTACCTATAATGAACAACTATTTTGCTCGACTCGCGGCAGGTCTGGGTCTGGTCGTTTCTGCTTTGAGTATCCCGGCTTATTCGGCCACAGTTGTGAACGGTGGCGTCATTCATTTTCGCGGTGCCATTGTCGCAGACCCCTGTGAAGTCACTCCCCAGAAGCAACAGTTTGCAATGTCATGTCCAGATAATAACCGTATGCAAACGCGTATGGTGAGCTATGAAGAGGCGCTTAACGGGAAAGTGAGCGACTCAAACCTGGCGACGCTCAATATGAAATACCTAAATCCTGAAAAAACGCTCGCGGTTGTCGAAATCCAGTATCGCTAATGCGCACTCTTCCGCCCAGCGGTGGAAGAGGATTTTATCTGATAGTTTTTTCTCCCGGTCTCCTCTGCGATACACTTAAGAAAAAGGCGGGTTGCAGAGGGGCTTTATGAAACCGCAAATTGACATTATTCATGGCGATATTACGACCATGCACGTCGACGTTATCGTCAATGCGGCCAATCCCTCCCTGATGGGGGGAGGCGGCGTGGACGGGGCTATCCACCGGGCTGCCGGACCGCAGCTGCTGGAAGCCTGTAAAACCGTGCGGCAACAGCAGGGCGAATGTCCTCCCGGTCACGCGGTGATTACACTTGCGGGCAATCTGCCTGCCAGAGCGGTTATTCATGCCGTAGGGCCCGTCTGGCATGGCGGGGACCAGCACGAAGCGAGTATTCTGGAAGAGGCTTACCGGAACTGTCTGCGGCTGGCCGCCGACAACGGCTATAAAACGATGGCGTTCCCGGCCATCAGCACCGGCGTGTATGGTTACCCTAAGGCCGCCGCCGCAACGATCGCCGTAGAAACCGTTTACCGCTACCTGTCGTTAAAACCGCTGCCGGAGAAGGTGATTTTTGTCTGTTTCGACGACGACACCACGCATCTTTATCAGCGGCTTCTGACTCAGCGCAGACAAGAGCTGGAAAGCTGAAACAAACGCGGCGCATCTGGTGCGCCGCGTGTTCTAAGAGGCTTTCGCCTGCGGTTTTCCTGAAAAGAGGAAACGCAGCAGCGGGATCCGCAGATGGATTTCGTAGAGTACGATCGCCACCCCCACAACAAACACCAGCCCGGTAAAGAAGCCCAGCGTGTTGGAGGCGATGTGCGGTGTGATGTAAGCCCCGAAGAAAAGCGTCAACGGGTGATGCACCAGATAGATAAACAGCGAAGCATTAACGAAGTAAGTCACGCGGTGGGACTTAAAGTTCAGCAAACGGTGGCCCAGCGCGAATACTACGTTCACCATCCACAGGCCCAGCAGCATCGTGATCACGCTTTCCGTTTCATACATCCAGGCGTCGCCGCTCCCGTAGCGCTGATTCAGCAGATAGGCCGCGAACGCGAGGGTGGCTCCCAGAGCGCACCACGGTGACGGGGTGACAAACAGCGATTTAAGCTTCGGATGAATAAACGCCAGCGCGCCGATTAAAAAGAAGGGAATGTAGAACAGCGACTGCATCACCACAAAATTAAATAACCCGTCGCTCAAAATCGGCGGGTAGACGATAAGCAGGGTCCGTCGCACAGCGGCATAGGCAATCCCCAACAGTAAGAAGAGCACTGACAGTTTGCCCATCGTAACGTTGGCGAAAAAGACGTCGGCTTTCGTACTTAGATGGTGGCGCAGGCGGCTGAAAATCAACAGACTCACCGTGGTGAGCACCACCAGGACCAGCAGGAACCACAGGTGAGATACCAGCTCCCAGACCAGCGTATTGTACTTTTCATACAGCGTCAGATTCGGCCAGTTCTCCGCTTTACCCTTCACGTACTGCAACATAATGAACTGGGGCAGCGTCAGCAGCGGAATGGCGGTCAGCATGGGGATCCCCACGCGCTCTACGCGCACTTTCCACCAGCGCTTGAGCGGGTATCGCAGAAACAGCATGTAAGAGAAATAGCCGGATATGACGAAAAACACCTGCATACGGAAGGCGTGAATAAAGTCATTAAACAGCGTCAGCCACCAGGAGGGCATCTGGCTATTCACGTGCCAGGTGTGGCTGGAGTAAATCAGTGAAATGTGAAAGGGGATCCCCAATAGCATCAGCCATGCCCGGATCGAGTCGAGGAAATATTCACGTTCTGTTGGTGTTGTGCTCATATAACGTTGTGCATTCTCAGACTTTTCGTCTTATCCCTAAGACTCATAATGGTTACATTCGAAGGCAACCCTACACCAAGACCGACACCCTGTCTCCAGGATAAGCACGCAAAGTGAATAGCGGGTTCTTTCATTTGCTTAATCCCTGAGCCAGCAGCTGAACAAAGCAGTGATAATGTTGTCGGATTGCCTGAGTTTCCATTAAAATGGATCGGATCGATATAAGCACACAAAGGGGGAAGTGCTTACTTATTATGAAACATAAACCACAGATGATGAAAATGCGTTGGTTGGGTGCTGCAGTGGTGTTGTCACTGTATACCTCATCGGCACTGGCCTTTAACATCGACGATGTCGCAAAACAGGCAAAATCGATGGCAGGCAAGAGCTACGAAGCGCCGAAAAGTAACTTGCCCTCCGTTTTCCGCGACATGAAGTATGCGGACTATCAGCAGATCCAGTTCAATCACGATAAAGCGTACTGGAGCAATATCAAAACCCCGTTCAAGCTTGAATTTTATCATCAGGGTATGTACTTCGACACGCCTGTTGCCATCAATGAAGTGACGGCGACAGCGGTTCGTAAGATTAAGTACAGCCCGGATTATTTCAATTTTGGCAATGTGCAACACGATAAAGATACGGTGAAAGACCTGGGCTTCGCAGGCTTCAAGGTGCTTTACCCGATCAACAGCAAAGATAAAAACGACGAAATCGTCAGCATGCTGGGTGCCAGCTATTTCCGCGTCATTGGCGCGGGGCAGGTATACGGGCTTTCTGCGCGTGGTCTGGCTATTGATACCGCGCTGCCATCAGGTGAAGAGTTCCCACGTTTCCGTGAGTTCTGGATTGAGCGTCCAAAACCAACTGACAAACGTCTGACCATTTATGCGCTGCTGGATTCCCCGCGTGCAACCGGCGCCTATCGCTTTGTGATTATGCCGGGTCGAGACACGGTGGTTGACGTACAGTCCAAGGTTTACCTGCGTGACAAAGTAGGCAAACTGGGCGTTGCGCCACTGACCAGCATGTTCCTGTTTGGGCCGAACCAGCCGTCTCCGGCAACCAACTTCCGCCCGGAACTGCATGACTCCAACGGTCTGTCTATTCATGCCGGTAACGGTGAGTGGATCTGGCGTCCGCTGAATAACCCGAAACATCTGGCGGTGAGCAGCTTCGCAATGGAAAACCCGCAAGGTTTCGGCCTGCTACAGCGTGGTCGTCAGTTCTCCCGCTTTGAAGATTTGGACGATCGCTATGACCAGCGTCCAAGCGCCTGGGTCACGCCAAACGGTGACTGGGGTAAAGGTAAAGTCGAGCTGGTAGAAATTCCAACCAACGACGAAACCAACGATAACATCGTCGCTTACTGGACACCGGATCAGCTGCCGGAAGCCGGTAAAGAGATGAACTTCAAGTACACCATTACCTTCAGCCGCGACGAAGATAAGCTGCATGCGCCGGATAACGCGTATGTGATGCAGACTCGCCGCTCTACGGGTGATGTGAAGCAGTCTAATCTTATCCGTCAGCCTGACGGGACCGTGGCGTTTGTTGTGGACTTCACCGGCCAGGATATGAAGAAACTGTCGCCGGACACCGCCGTTGCCGCTCAGGCCAGCATCGGTGATAACGGTGAAATCGTTGAGAATACCGTGCGTTACAACCCGGTAACCAAAGGCTGGCGTCTGACCCTGCGCGTGAAAGTGAAAGATCCGAAACAGACCACTGAAATGCGTGCTGCGCTGGTCAGTAACGATCAGCCGCTGAGTGAAACCTGGAGCTATCAGCTACCTGCCAATGAATAATACATCTGAATATATTGATGCCATGCCGCTGACGGATATCGAAAAAGCGGCACTGCCTAAGAGCGACATCCGCGCGGTTCACACCGCGCTGGATGGTGAACATCGTCAGTTTTCCCGTGATGATGATACGCCGCTCGGGTCAGTCAAGGCGCGTCTGGAGCAGGCCTGGCCGGACTCGCTGGCGGAAGGGCAGTTGATTAAAGACGATGAAGGACGCGATCAGCTTCAGGCGATGCCGAAGGCCACGCGTTCCTCAATGTTCCCCGATCCATGGCGCACCAACCCGGTGGGCCGCTTCTGGGATCGCCTGCGCGGGCGTGATGTGACGCCGCGCTATCTGTCGCGCCTGACAAAAGAAGAGCAGGCGTCCGAACAGAAATGGCGTACCGTGGGGACCATCCGTCGCTATATCCTGCTGCTTCTTACGCTGGCGCAGACGGTCGTCGCGACCTGGTACATGAAAACCATCCTGCCTTATCAGGGCTGGGCGTTCATCAACCCGACGGACATGATGGGCCAGGATCTCTGGGTCTCCTTCATGCAGCTGCTGCCGTATATTCTGCAGAGCGGCATCCTTCTGCTGTTCGCGGTTCTCTTCTGCTGGGTCTCGGCCGGTTTCTGGACCGCGCTGATGGGCTTCCTGCAGCTGCTGATGGGGCGTGACAAATACAGCATTTCGGCGTCAACGGTCGGGGATGAACCCCTCAATCCCGAGCACCGTACCGCGCTGATTATGCCTATCTGTAACGAAGACGTTGACCGCGTATTTGCGGGCCTGCGTGCGACATGGGAGTCCGTAAAGGCGACCGGCAACGCGGAGCATTTTGACGTTTACATCCTGAGCGACAGCTACAACCCGGATATCTGCGTTGCAGAACAAAAAGCGTGGATGGAGCTGATTGCAGAAGTGCAGGGCGAAGGGCAGATCTTCTACCGCCGTCGCCGCCGTCGTGTGAAGCGTAAAAGCGGTAACATCGATGACTTCTGCCGTCGCTGGGGTAATCAGTACAGCTATATGGTCGTGCTGGATGCGGACTCCGTCATGAGCGGTGACTGCCTGAGCGGTCTGGTGCGTCTGATGGAAGCCAACCCTAACGCGGGTATCATTCAGTCCTCGCCGAAAGCGTCCGGCATGGACACCCTTTACGCGCGCTGCCAGCAGTTCGCCACCCGTGTCTACGGACCGCTGTTTACCGCGGGTCTGCACTTCTGGCAGCTGGGTGAGTCGCACTACTGGGGTCACAACGCCATTATCCGCGTGAAGCCGTTCATTGAGCACTGTGCGCTGGCGCCGCTGCCGGGCGAGGGTTCGTTTGCCGGTTCTATTCTGTCGCATGACTTCGTGGAAGCGGCGCTAATGCGTCGTGCTGGCTGGGGCGTCTGGATTGCCTACGACCTGCCGGGATCGTACGAAGAGCTGCCGCCAAACCTGCTGGACGAGCTCAAGCGTGACCGCCGCTGGTGTCACGGTAACCTGATGAACTTTCGTCTGTTCCTTGTTAAAGGGATGCACCCGGTTCACCGTGCGGTGTTCCTGACGGGCGTGATGTCTTATCTCTCCGCACCGCTGTGGTTTATGTTCCTTGCGCTCTCCACTGCGCTGCAGGTGGTCCATGCCCTGACGGAGCCGCAATACTTCCTGCAACCGCGGCAGCTGTTCCCGGTGTGGCCGCAGTGGCGTCCGGAGCTGGCGATTGCGCTGTTTGCCTCCACCATGGTGCTACTGTTCCTGCCTAAGCTGCTCAGTATCATCCTGATCTGGTGCAAAGGCTCGAAAGAGTACGGCGGTTTCTTCCGCGTGACCCTTTCACTGCTGCTGGAAGTGCTGTTCTCCGTGCTGCTGGCACCGGTGCGTATGCTGTTCCACACCGTATTTGTGGTCAGTGCGTTCCTGGGCTGGGAAGTGGTCTGGAACTCACCGCAGCGTGATGACGACTCCACGCCGTGGAGCGAAGCCTTTATGCGCCACGGTTCTCAGCTGCTGCTGGGTCTGGTGTGGGCTGCCGGGATGGCCTGGCTGGATCTGCGCTTCCTGTTCTGGCTGGCGCCGATTGTCTTCTCGCTGATCCTGTCGCCGTTTGTCTCCGTGATCTCCAGCCGTTCAACGGTGGGGCTGCGGACCAAACGCTGGAAACTGTTCCTGATCCCGGAAGAGTATTCCCCGCCGCAGGTTCTGGTGGATACCGATCGTTATCTCGAGCAGAACCGCAATCGCACGCTGGATGATGGCTTTATGCACGCCGTGTTTAACCCGTCATTCAACGCTCTGGCAACGGCGATGGCCACTGCGCGCCACCGTGCTAGCCAGGTGCTGGAGATTGCCCGCGATCGTCACGTTGAGCAGGCGCTTAACGAGACCCCGGAAAAACTCAACCGCGACCGTCGACTGGTGCTGTTGAGCGACCCAGTGACAATGGCGCGTCTTCACTACCGCGTGTGGTCCGCTCCGGAGAAATACTCTTCGTGGGTAAACTACTATAAGGAACTGAAACTTAACCCGCTGGCGTTGAAGGCGAAGTAAGTTTTTAAGTAGGGCGGATAAGCGAAGCGCCATCCGCCAAATAAAATACCGGCTTAATTGCCGGTATTTTTTTAGAGGTTACTCATGAAAATAATCATCGTCGTCATGATGGCATGCCTGCTCAGCGGCTGCGGCAGTATCATCAGTCGCACCATTCCAGGGCAAGGCCACGGTAATCAGTATTACCCGGGGGTAAAATGGGATCTCCGTGACTCCGCATGGCGTTACCTGACCGTGCTCGATCTGCCGTTCTCGCTGATTTTCGACACGCTGTTGCTGCCGATTGATGCCAGCCATGGCCCTTACGAATAGCGTAAATTAACGCTCGTCCCACTCATCGGCTGCGGTTTGACCTTCTTCCGTATCCAGCGGTGGCTCGAGCTGAAACTCGCCCTCATCCCACTCGTGTAGGGTGTTCTCTTCCAGCCATTCCTGCCGAAGTTCGATTTCGTCATAGTCGCCATCGAAGACGGCCTGCGCACCTTCACCGCTCAATATCGGCAAACATTCCCCTTCTTCACCTTCATCGGCAAAGAATTCGGCCTGCCACATAATATCCCCATCCTGCAGAACGTATTTTTGGATATTAAGCTGTTGCACGTCAGCATCTTCTTCTTCAACGCCGGGGTTGTCGGCGAGGAACTCTTCACGAGCGGCATCAATAGCTTCTTCCAGCGTGGCATACATGGTCATTGGTGTCTCCCTGTTTTCCAGAAGGTTTCAGGGAAAGAATAGCTGAATATATGATTCTGCAAGTATGAATGTGAAAATAAGACGTCACACATTCAATGCCGCCCACTTAAGCGGTGCGGCACGAGAGTTCACCGCGTAACGGATTTTTGACATCTTAACTGCCCTCGGCCTTAATGGCTGGAGGCGTTTTGTTATGAACACCGCTTCCAGATCTCCACACATGTGCTCTAATTGTTTCTGGATTGACGGTATTCACCAGTACTGACATCTCCGATTGCGGCAGGCGGCGACATGGGCGGACCGTCGCTGAAAACGAGCAGGTCGTTGAGAAATGGCATAAGAAAACGGCTCCCTGTAGTGGAAGCCGTTATAGTGCCGCGGTAAAGAATCGGTCAACCGCTCCTTAACTGAACGGCATTGCCCATTAAGCGGGGCTTTTTCTTGATTCAATATCAACGCTTCTTTTTTGGTTTGAATAAACGATCACTGACAATAAATGCAACTATCAGGAATATAACAGTAGATATTAATGCATAATCTTCCCAAAAGGTGACGGCGAGCATACCAAAAATAATAGTTAAACCAATAGGTATATAAACTTGCATAACAAGCCTAACTAATTCCTGCCACCACACGCTAAACATTTTTTTCATCGTACTATCCTAAGAATATCAGAAACAATATCGTTATCGCTTTTTTGGTATTGGTTGTGTACGTCAACACGATCAATTATTGGTTCAACCAGGAAGTATAACATTTCCAGATCACGATTATAGAGATCTCTATAGTACCGACTATGTTTATGTAAAAGACGTTCCGCAGCCTGTGAAGCTACCTGTGCATACCCATATATTCCCGCCGCAGCTACACCACGCGTTGACCATTTGGTGAGTGCCGAGGAGATCGATACTTGCATTGAAAGACTTGAAGCCGCTAACGTAGCGATAGTGTACGCAATGGTAAACTTGGTAAGGGTGGCAGTTGTAAACCCAGCTCCTGCTTTAGACAAGATTAACGTAATGTTCCTGATGCGCTGGTCTGAGAGATTTTCAAACATATAGTTGATATAGATTTCAAGCATCTCTCTTATAGTGCCATGATGTTTTACGAGTACTACAAGAGCCTTCAAGAACCTCTTATCTTCTTGCTTCAAACGTGTACATACGTCCTGGTAGTTGTCGAGGAAGCACGAGCTATACCACGAAAGCCTTTCCACCCCAGAGTATATTAAATGAGCCTGTTGTACGGCTTGCTGTTGAACACCAGCAAGGCTTTTATCCAGCAGGTTAGCCATGTAGCGATCAGCATCAAGTTTGTTCAGTATAAGCGAGTTGTAGCTCATGAATCCTTCCCATGTTTCTCCCTATCCATATTCCACATAACAGTAATAAACCTCCGAATAATAAACAAGATGTATCTACCGATGGAGGCAGGTCACGCCAGTACTCGAAAACCCGCAAGGCGTTATTACTCACTTTGCTCGACAGATGATAGTACTGAATCAAAGTGATTGGGGTCGGTACTACGTACCTAAAGTCTTTGCGAGTAATTACGCGTCGCCTTGCTCCTTGTCAGGGTTGCGGGCTGTTGAATCCCTTCGCGTACTTACCTACCTTATAGTGGTGATGTTCGATTACTCGACACATGATAGAATCGCCCTATGCAAACAGCAGGGAAAACAAAATGCAAATAATGAGGATGACATACGACGACATTGATAAAAATGGCTATGCCAAATTACACGTCTATGGAATAGGAACTTTCTCTGCATTCAGTGGGCAAAACCCATATACCAATGATCCCAACTGTGCGTACTTACCAAACAGTGCAATACCTACTGGACGGTACTGGATAGTTGATAGGCCAACTGGCTCTACATTGAATAAGATCCGGGCATGGGGCGTTGATACAATCACAGGTAATGACCACTCCGAATGGTTTGCACTCTTCAGTGCTCAAACCATGACAGATAGCATAATGATTAACGGTGTATCGCGTGGTAGTTTCCGGTTACATCCACTCAGGCCGGATGGTTCTGGTTTCTCTGAGGGGTGTATTACTTTCGTCAATCGACCCGATTTCTATACTGTACGTAGTCAGTTGCTCCGTACTAAAAAGGTTAAAGTACCAGGATCAAGGACTGGATTGATGGCATATGGTTATGTTGATGTGCAAGGGGGGAGCGACTATGCGAAGTGCAGGATTCGTTAAGAATGCGGCCATATACAGTATCTGTATTGTCTTTGCATGGTGGCTATCAAGTTTCGGTAAGCCTCTCAATGGACTAACGCAATGGGTCATGGATACCGCCTATAGTACTTTCAGTTCCGGCCTGAGTGGTTCATATGAAGCTGATGCAGATCCGGTAAAGTTCATCGCCTTAATCCTGATGGTACTTATCTACGCTACCATACTGTTCTTGCTTACACGTTTGGTACTAAGAAAGTTTCAGGTCAATCGCTAATACCTCATTTTATTAAGTACCCTCACTGTATATGGTGAGGGTATTTTTTTGTACTTAATTACTGACTATAACAATAAATACATCAACAATAGATGAGGTGAGTTTATAGAAAAATATATTATTAACGATTTTGTTTATGAAGTTATTGGCAATGTGATAACCGTCCTGACCTGCCCCCCGTATTAGATACAACCATCAGTTAGTAATGTCGGTTTGTTTACTTTCACATTTTCCATTCCGCCACCGTGCTGCAAACTCTGATGGCGTCTGATAATTCAGTGCTGAATGTGAACGACATTCGTTATAATCCTGCCGCCAGTCATTAATGACTGTCCTTGCGTGAACGATATCACTGAACCTGTGCTCATTCAGACATTCATCGCGAAATCGCCCGTTAAAGCTCTCAATAAATCCGTTCTGCGTTGGCTTGCCCGGCTGGATTAAGCACAGTTCAATACCATGCTCAAAAGCCCATTGATCCATTGCACGGCAGGTGAACTCCGGCCCCTGGTCAGTTCTTATCGTCGCCGGATAGCCTCGAAACAGTGCAATGCTGTCCAGAATACGCGTGACCTGAACGCCTGAAATCCCGAATGCGATGGTAATGTCAGGCACTCCTTCGTGAAGTCGTCCACACAGGTCAGGCACTTGATCCTGCGACCGGTCGCTTCACACATCAATACCACGGCTTCCCGCTTCTGGTCTGTCGCCAGTACTTTCGCCCCAGGGCCACTGAAGAGCCTCCTTATCCAGCATGGCTTCGGCAAGCAGCTTCTTACGCCAGGTATAATAGGTGGCGTCGGAAATGGCGTACTTGCGGCAGAGCTCACGGGGAGAAACCCCTGCTTCAGCTTCGCGGAGGATACTGATGATCTGTTCGTCGGAAAAACGCTTCTTCATGGGGATGTCCTCATGTGGCTTATGAAGACATTACTAACATCGCGGTGTCTTAATCAACGGGGAGCAGGTCAGCGTACATGGTCATTGGTGTCTCCCTGTTTTCCAGAAGGTTTCAGGGAAAGAATAGCTGAATATAAGATTCTGCAAGTATGAATGCGAAAATAAGCTTCAGGCGTTCGTCTTATTCCGTCACGGGCCGTAACGCGCGGGATAAACTGAACCACGAATAAATGGCATTGAACAACACGACGCCCGCCGTCACGATAAAGACGGCGCGAAAACCGAAGCTGGCGGAGATCCCGGCCCCGAGCAGCGGTCCGGTGACGTTACCAATATCCCGGAATGACTGGTTATAGCTGAAAATACGCCCGGCAATCTGGTTCGTGGAGTTGTAGACCAGCAGGGTCTGTACGGCGGGCAGCAACGCGCCGTCGGCGGCACCCAGCAAAAAGCGCAGGACGCCCAGCTGCCATGGCGTTTGCACCATCGACATCGGGATAAGCAGCAGGACGGAAATCACCAGCGCGAAGATCAGGATTTTTTCCGGACCCACCCGGTCCCCCAGTTTTCCCAGCCTCGGGGCGCTCAGCAGCGCCGCCACGCCGGGTACGGAGGCGATCAGCCCGCTGATGAACGCAATATTGCTGACGTTACCCG
Organism: Enterobacter sp. PL_is379; assembly: GCF_055817355.1. Classification (NCBI taxonomy): domain Bacteria; kingdom Pseudomonadati; phylum Pseudomonadota; class Gammaproteobacteria; order Enterobacterales; family Enterobacteriaceae; genus Enterobacter; species Enterobacter sp. PL_is379. The sequence continues at coordinate 330,455 of NZ_JBVPGT010000028.1, read as the reverse complement.
CCAGGTCGCGAACGTACAGCGTCAGAATAGGGGCAATCGACCCGGTAGCCACCTGAATAATCATTGTCGTCACGAACAGGCTGAGTACCAGTCTGGGATTTTTAAGCGAGGTCAGCACCTCCCTCGCGTGAAGCATCTCTTTTTTGGCGACAGGCGTGAAGTTTTCCCGAATACAGAGCAGGGTGACGATAAAGCACAGGAACAGCACGCTGGCGGTGATAAAGAAAACCGGCCGCAGGCCATAGCTATCGGCCAGGAGTCCGCCGGCCAGTGGCCCCAGCAGGGCGCCGCTCACGCCGCCGGTTGAGAGCGTGCCCAGCGCCCAGCCGCTCTTATGGCGGGGAATTTGTGTGGCAATCAGGGCATTGGCATTGGGAATAAAGCCCCCCAGCAGGCCCAGCAGCGCGCGGAGGATCAGGAACTGCCAGACGTTTTGCGCCACGCCCATCAGCACCATGATAATGGCCATCCCCAGCGCCGAACGCAGCAGCATGATTTTACGTCCCTTGCGATCGGCAAGGCCGCCCCAGAAGGGCGAGGCTATCGCGGAAAACAGGAACGTGATGCTGAATACCAGGCCGGACCACATATTGAGCGCGCTGTGGCCCGTTACGCCCAGCTGTTCGACGTAGAGCGGCAGGAAGGGCATGACCAGGCTAAACGCCGCGCCGGTAAGAAAACAGCCAAGCCACGCAACCGTGAGGTTACGCTTCCAGTTTATGGGGGCATCTGAGGGTGACATAACAATCCGCATAATGAGGTGCTGAGCACCTGAAGCATGAAGTAATAAGCATGCTAATTATGCGCCTGGGTTATGATTGCCGCAATGAGGGGGAGCTTTTAAAGCTAAAACAGCATGCGGCCCTGAGGGCCGCACGTTGAAAATCAATAGCGGGACGGCGTGCCTTTTGGGCGCGTTTTAAAGCGACGGTGCAGCCACATATACTGCTCCGGGGCGAGCATGATGCACTTCTCCACAACGCTGTTCATCCAGCGTGCGGTGGTTTGTGCATCGTCAAGCGGCGGCGCGAGTTCCGGCTCCAGCATCATCAGCTCGTAGCCTGAACCATCCGGCTTACGGCGGGGAACAAAAGGCACGATGGCAGCTTTGGACATCCGCGCCAGCATCCAGGTGCCGGTGGTTGTGGCGGCCTCGTCAACGGCGAAGAAGGGGACAAATACGCTGGCCTGCGGGCCATAATCATGGTCGGGGGCATACCAGACCACTTCACCGGATTTTAGTGCGCGGATCATGCCCTTCAGATCTTTTCGGTCGATCATGCTTTTGTTGGAGCGCATGCGGCCGTTGGTCTGGATTAAATCGATGACCGGGTTATCGTTAGGACGATAAACGCCAATGCCGGGTGCCTGCATGCCGAACATGCGTGCCCCGATTTCCAGCGTCAGAAAATGGACGCCGATCAGGAGAACGCCCGTCTGGTTGGCCTGAAGCGTATGCACAGGCTCCATGCCGGTTCCCGTCACCTCGCTCCAGCGGGCCATGCGTTTGTCCGGCCAGAACCACGCCATACCGGTTTCCATAAGCCCCATCCCGACGGATTCGAAATTCTTCGAAACCATATCGTGACGATCTGTCTCGCTCATCTGCGGAAAACACAGCTCAAGATTGCGGTACGCAATTTTGGCGCGACGCTTCATAAACAGCTGCGCGAAACGGCCCAGAAATTTACCCAACCGAAAAATTACAGGGTAGGGAAGCTGTACCAGGAGCCATAAAAAGCCAATGCCAAGCCAGGTCAACCAATAGCGGGGATGCAAAAGGGCGGCAGTAAATTTTGGTAACTGGGTCATGTCTTTCCTGTGTTCAAACGTCCTGTTTTGCTAGTGTCTCATTTTTTTAGACGTAGCCAAAATATCTGCTTTCGAAGCGTGCACGAATACAGCAATTGTTAAGCCTGATTAATCAGGGTGTGTGAAATGTAGCGTAAATTGTGTGGATGTAAATTAGTTTTATTTGCTATATGATGCCGACCGATTTTTCATTCTCTCTAACGATTCCAGGACTGTACACCATGCCAGTGTTACACAACCGCGTGTCGAATGAGATGTTAAAAGCGCGTATGTTGGCTGAAACCGAACCGCGCACCACCATCTCTTTCTACAAATACTTCACGATCAACGATCCGCAGGCAACCCGCGATGCGCTTTATCAGGCGTTCACGGCCCTGAACGTCTTCGGACGCGTCTACCTTGCCCGTGAAGGCATCAACGCGCAGATTAGCGTACCGGAAAGCAAAGTCAGCGCTTTCCGCGACGTTCTTTATCACTTCGATCCGGCCCTCGACGGCTTACGCCTGAACATTGCCCTGGATGATGACGGGAAATCCTTCTGGGTGCTGCGCATGAAGGTGCGTGAACGCATCGTGGCGGACGGTATCGACGATCCTGAGTTTAACCCGGCGGATGTCGGCGAATATCTGAAGGCTGCGGAAGTGAATGCGATGCTGGACGATCCGGATGCTGTGTTCATTGATATGCGTAACCACTATGAGTACGAAGTGGGGCATTTCGAGAACGCGATGGAAATCCCGGCCGACACCTTCCGCGAGCAGCTGCCCAAAGCGGTTGAGATGATGCAGGAACATAAAGATAAAAAGATCGTTATGTACTGCACCGGCGGTATCCGCTGTGAGAAAGCCAGCGCGTGGATGAAGCACAACGGTTTTAATAAGGTCTGGCATATTGAAGGCGGCATTATCGAGTATGCCCGCCGCGCCCGTGAACAGGGTTTACCGGTACGCTTTATCGGGAAAAACTTTGTCTTTGACGAGCGTATGGGGGAACGTATCTCGGAAGACGTTATTGCCCAGTGCCACCAGTGCGGCGCGCCGTGCGATACCCATACCAACTGCAAAAACGACGGGTGTCATCTGCTGTTTATTCAGTGCCCGGCCTGTGCCGAGAAGTTTAACGGCTGCTGTAGCGAATTGTGCAGCGAAGAGAGCATCCTGCCGGAAGAAGAACAGCGTCGCCGTCGTGCAGGACGTGAAAACGGCAACAAGATTTTCAATAAATCACGCGGCCGTCTGAATACCAAACTGGGTATCCCTGACCCGGAATGATAATAACGCCCGGCACGGCAAAAGCCTGCCGGGCGAATCTATTATGATTTCTGCTGTACACCTTCAACGGAAATAATCAGCTCCACGTCCTGAGACGCCGGGCCTAAATCCGTTGTGATATTAAAATCTTTCAGATGAATTTTACCCGCTGCTTCAAATCCTGCGCGTTTACCGCCCCACGGATCGTCACCATGACCCAATAATTTAGCCTCCAGCGTGACCGGTTTTGTTACGCCGTTAAGCGTCAGGTTGCCGGTAATATTCAGCTTATCACCGTCTTTTTTCACTTCCGTGGAGGTGAAAGTAGCCTGTGGGTATTTCCCGACATTGAGGAATTCCCCACTGCGCAGATGTTTATCACGTTCAGCATGATTGGTATCAACGCTGTTAGTATTAATGGTCACGTTGACCTTGTCGGCGGCAGGATTTTTCTCGTCAAAGGTGAATGTGCCGTCAAAATCCTTAAAGGTACCGTACAGCCAGCTGTAACCCAGGTGCTGAATACGGAAATTGACGAAAGCGTGCTGGCCCTCTTTATCAATTTTATAATCAGCCGCCACGGCGGAACCGGCGGTGAATAACAGAGAACCCAGGGCGATACCCAGCAGGTGTTTTTTCATTTTATGCTCCAGAGTCAACTGACGAGCGGCCAAGCATGCGCTTTAGCGTATCGTCTTTATCAATAAAATGGTGTTTGAGGGCGGCAAGCCCGTGAAGTACGGACAGGATCACGACGCTCCACGCAAGCCAGAGGTGAACGACCCCTGCAGTGTCAGCCTGAGCGCCCGCATCGCTGAGCGTTGCCGGGACGTCAAAAAGGCCAAAGACGCTAATCGGCTTACCGTCCGCCGTCGAGATAAGGTATCCGCTAATCAGAATGGCGAAGAGCAGCGCATAGAGCGCAATATGCGCGGCGACTGCACTGACGCGGGTAAATTTGCTGTGGGTCTTCGGCGCGGCAGGCGGTGGGGAAATATGTCGCCAGATCACGCGGAAAACCAGGCCCAGCATCAGCAGGACACCAATGCTTTTATGCAACTCCGGCGCCTGGTGATACCAGCCATCGTAATAGCTGAGCGTGACCATCCAGAGCCCAAGTCCAAACATACCGTAGACGGCAAGAGCAAATATCCAGTGCAACCCTATGGATATTATTCCGTAGCGCCGGGAGGAGTTACGCAGTTGCATCAGAATGTCCATTTTCAAATTAACCGGAAAGTAAAAATGAACGGGAAGGCGGGATATTGCAACTGAAATAATTGTCTATTGATTTTTATTTTATTTATTTCAGCAATTTTGAAAAGGATCGCTAACGCTAATTCAATCTCTTCGTGCAAGCGAAATGGTGAGTTTCAGTAAAGATAAATTAACGTCAATTATTGTCAGTAAGGCTTTTCAGTAAAATACAATGTAAACAAAATCAATAATGGCCAACAGCGCCCACAATAAGAGATAGAGCATAAAATGCTCGCGAATATTATTCATCAGAAAGCTAACGATCCTGCGCATAACGCCCCGTAATGCAGTGTGAGTGAAACGGGCCCCGGGACGTCCGGAGCCCGTGTGGATTATCCGTTAAAACGCGAGAGTGAGAAGGGCGTCAGATCAAACTGCGGCGTGATACCCTGAGCAAACTGCGCGGCGATTTCACCTAGCACGGAAGCGAATTTAAAGCCGTGGCCGCTCAGCCCGGTGATGAGCAGGGTGTTGTCATGCCCGGGCAGCGTATCAATGATGAAGTCTTCATCCGGTGTGTTGTCGTAGGTACAGGCTGCACCATACAGCAAGCCACCGACGCCCGGAAGAATAGTTCGCAGGAACGAGAAGGCTTCCGAACCATCCTGAGGAAAGGCGCCGAAAGGCTTACGCTCTTCAGGGGAGGTGATCGCCTGGCCCCCGTTGTGTTTACCAATTTTCAGCGCGTCTTTCTCGGAAGGGAAACCGTAGAACTGATCGCCATTCGGTAATTCCCCGGTGAAGGCCGGGAATTTATTCTGGACGCTGTAACGACCATCCGACTGGAACCAGGAGAAGACCTTGCGCACCGGTTGGATCGGCAGGTCCGGCAGCAGGCGAGTGACCCAGGTTCCTGCGCTGACGAGCAGGCGAACCGCGGAATATTCACCGTCAAGGGTCGTTACCGTGACGCCATTCTCGTCATGGGTGATGGCCTCCACCGGACAGTTAAACAGCTGTGCACAGCCGGCTTTCGCGGCAAGGTCGACCCAGGTTTTGATCGCTGTTTCACAATGCAGTACGCCGGAGTGGGCTTCAAAGAGGCCAATATAATCGTCCGGGACGCTAATTTCAGGCCAGCGCGCGGTTATGCCCGTTGCGTCCAGCTTCTCAACGTCCAGATTAAAGGCTTTCGCGCTGCGCTCGACGCCGGCAAGAAATTCCGAATGAGCCGGACCAAGGTTGATAACCCCGGTACGCTCGAAAATACGCTCTTCGGTCTGCTTCGCCAGTTCATCCCACAGCGTCTGGGCGCGAAGCACCAGCGGGACATAGCGCTCGCCTTCTCCATACGCATGGCGCATGAGGCGGGTATCGCCATGATGGCTGCCTTCCGCATGGGGAGGGAGGTGGGCATCGATCATCAGGACCTTCAGACCTGCCTGTGTTGCGTAATAACCGGCAGCGGAACCCACGGAGCCGCTACCAATAATGATTAAGTCGTATCTCATATGCATCTCATAAACTGACGTTTTGTTAGCAGAGTAATTAACAACGCGGAGTTAGACAAGGGAGAAATAAATAAGGCACCGCGAGGGTGCCTGTAGAGAGAAAAGTGGGCATAAGCTTAGTGCCGTTTATACTCATTTTCCTGATAGTCGCCAGATTCTATTTTTGCAATACCTGCCTCTAAAATAGAAATAAACTGACGGGCGACGTCTGTTGTTAGCCACAGCGTCTGTCCAACTTCCGCTTCTTCACGGTTGAGTTGATTCGGGGTCTGGTAGTGCAAACGCAGCATCAGCGCATCGTAGCTATCTACGGTACTGATATCCCAGCCAACAAGTGGATGGGTCTGGATCACTTCACTATTCTTTTCCATTATAACCCCCTTAATGCGTGTTAGAAGACAACGGCTTTGAGGTTCAATGCATGTTTTTCTGAAAGCATCTTCAGTATACCAAGTAATAAGGGTTCCGAAGGGAAAAATAAACAGGTGGCAACACATTTTTCTGCTTTTTAGGATTGTTCGAACAATAAAACACCATCTTGTTCACGATTCTTAAAGAAGATGCCGAATTAATTTGAACTTACCGTATTTTTAGACAAAAAAAAGCCGGGGCGACCCGGCAAAAAAACACAATGAGGGAGCAGTATTAATCTGTGATAAACCAGTCGTCTGCGCTTTCCCACGTTTCCTGCAGGATTTCGCTGATGCGATCTTTATCTTCTTTCGCCGCACCAATGACGGAGAGGTTGTTCGCCGCGGCGTAACGCACCGTTACGGCACCCGCGTTGTCGGGAAAGGTGTTGTTAATACGGCGGGATAATTCGCCTGCCAGTGCATCAAGCGCGCCGGCAGGCAGAACAGTTGTTTTGGCTATGGTGACTTCAATACGCATAAATGCCCCCTGTGTAATATACTGTTTATTTATACAGGTATATTATCGGTTTGACAACAAGGGGCATTGATTTTTTAAAGTTTTACCGTCCAGTTAACGGTTTCGCCCGCCAGGAAGGGGATCAGCGTGTCATCCGTCAGCGCAATGGACTCCTCAACGTGGCTCGCTTTACGCTCCAGTTCGATGAAGCTGTCGTTGACCGGCAGGCCGTAGAAGCGCGGGCCATTAAGGGAGCAGAACGCTTCGAAATGTTCCAGCGCGTTCATCTCTTCAAATACGGTCGCGTAGCTGGCAAGCGCCGTTGGGGCGTTGAAGCAGCCTGCGCAGCCGCAGCTTGCCTCTTTACGGTGGCGGGCGTGAGGCGCGGAATCGGTGCCGAGGAACGCGCGGGAGAACCCGCTGGCAACCAGCTCGCGCAGCGCCTGCTGGTGGATGTTGCGCTTGAGAATCGGCAGGCAGTACAGGTGAGGGCGCACCCCGCCCACCAGCATGTGGTTACGGTTAAACATCAGGTGCTGCGGCGTAATGGTGGCGGCGATAAGATCGTTGCCGTCGCGCACGTACTCTGCCGCGTCTTTGGTGGTGATATGCTCAAAGACCACTTTAAGCGCGGGCAGGCGCTGGCGCAGAGGCTCCATCACGGTCTCGATAAATCGGGCTTCACGGTCGAAGATGTCAATCTCGGCATGCGTGACTTCACCATGGACCAGCAGCGGCATGCCCAGTTTCTGCATGCGCTCCAGAACCGGCATGATGGCATCAATGCTGGTGACGCCGTGGCTGGAGTTGGTGGTGGCATTCGCCGGATAGAGTTTCGCCGCCGTAAATACGCCTTCGTTAAACCCACGCTCCACTTCGTTCGGGTCCAGCGAGTCGGTCAGATAGCAGGTCATCAACGGGGTGAAATCGTGTCCCGCAGGCACGGCATCCAGGATGCGCTGGCGATAGGCTATCGCGGCATCGACGGTGGTGACTGGTGGAACCAGGTTAGGCATGACAATCGCGCGGCCATAAATTTCGCTGGTATAAGGCACGACGGTTTTCAGCATATCGCCATCACGCAGATGGATATGCCAGTCGTCAGGGCGGCGGATTTTAAGAACCTGGGGTTGTGCAGTCATGGAAGCTCCGGCTTGTCAGGAATCAGTCATAAGGATGGCTGTTTTTGCCGGACACAAATCATAAGCGGAAACGTTTTCGTTTGCACACTTTTCCGTAAAAAAAAGGGCGCCGCAGCGCCCTTCAGGTTAATCGGTGAAAGGAATGATGATTTCACCCGGCTTAACCTCTATGCCTTTTGCGTATTTTTTCGCCAGGGCTTCGCCCTTGCTTTTATCTTCGCTTAAGACGTACGCGGGCTGCTGGTTGAAATAATTACGCAGCGACTGGTTGAGATAGGGCATCAGGGTTTGCAGAACCGGCGCCATCTTGTCCGGCGACACCTGCGCATCGACGACTTCCATCTCCTGGAGGAAAATCGCCCCTTTCTCTTTGTTGAAAACGGGGAGTGCCTTCAGCTTGAGCTTGATGTTGGCTTTCTGATTGCCAAAGAGGGAGGACATATCAAGATCCGCGTCACCGGCCAGGGTGACTTTGTTTGGCTCTTCACGCCCGATCTGGCTGGTCAGATTCGTGAGCACGATATGCGCGTCCGCTAGCCCCGGCACGCCAATGTCTTTAGAAAAATTGTTATGTTTTTCCAGCGCCTGATTAATTTCCTGTTCACTGACGGTATATTGCGTGAGCTGGTTACAGCCAACCAGCAGACCGCTGACAACTAATGCAGCGGCAAAGACAATTTTCTTCATAGTGTTCCTCAACGAAAAATCGGCGCTTCTGTCCTGTTACGCCAGTATGTCAGCGTGAATGGGCAGAAACCAGCAGAAAAAACTGAGAAGTGGGGCGGGAGGGACACCCGCCCGAGGGAAAGGCTACGCGCCAGGCTCGAGCATACCGCTCGCGCTGCGTTTCTGGCTGAACTGCCACCACAGGGCAAGAAGCGTCATAAAGCCCACCACGCCGAGCATCATCCACGGGAGTTCGGGCTGGTTTAACGCTTTGCCGGCATCAAACAACCAGCCGCCCCCGGCGTAACCTAATGCGCCGCCAAGCGCCAGCCCGAGCCGGCTGAAACCCATATAGCTGCCGCGCGCACGCGCATCCGCAAGGGAGGCGCTCAGCGTTTCACGGGCAGGCTCGGCGATGATCGACCCTATATAGAAGGTGCAAATCAGGGTAAACAGCTGCTGGAGAGAGTTCACCAGCCCGATCGGCATCATGCTCAGCGTCATCAGGAACAGCCCGGCCATCAGGCGATGCTCCAGACGAAAACGCCGTTCGCTCCAGCGGGCAATCGGATAAAGCAGCGTTAACGACAGGCAGGCTTCGATGGCGTACATCCATTTAACGGCAGCAGGCGTGCCAGCAATGTCGTTAACCATGATCGGCAGCATCAGCATGACCTGCACAGCCAGCATGTAGTAGCCCGTCAATGTCAGCACATAGGTGACAAAACGTTTGTCGCGCAGGACGCGGCCAAGCCCTTCCCGGACAGGTGCTTTGACCGTCGACAGTTTCCAGGCGGGCAGGAACAGGCCATTAAACAGCGCGCACAGAATAAAGAGCACCGCCCCAGCCGCGCAGACCAGACGGAAGTCGTACTGCAGCAGCCAGCTTCCCAGCAGGGCGCCAACAACCGCCCCGGCGCTGTCCTGCATCATCAGAATCGAGAAGAAGCGGCCGCGGTGCTGAGGGCGAATAAGCTTCACCACCAGCGCGGTGCGCGGCGGATCGAACAGCGTGCCCCCGATACCGGAGAGGAAACAGGAGAACCAGAGCAGCCAGGGCTCCTGGGCGACCGCCATCGTGGCAAAGCCTGCTGCGCGCAGCAGCATACCGGTCACGATCATCGGTTTAGCGCCAAAGCGGTCGGCAATGGCCCCGCCAAAGACGCCCAGCCCCTGCTGGACAAACTGGCGTAACCCCAGGGCAATGCCAACCATTAATGCCGCCCAGCCCATTTGATCGACAAAGCGAATCGATATCAGCGGGAAAACGACAAAAAAGCCGAGCACGACCAGCATGTTATCGACGAGCAGGAAATATTTACCCAGGCTCCTGGCCTGTGATACGCGGGACATTTTCCCTCCAGGGAAAATAAGATGGTGAGCACGCTAACATTCTGCGGTGTCGCCGCGTTTTTTCCCACCCCTGAACGCGACAATATTTTTTTATCAAAAGGGTGCTTTGATAGAGAGTTCTCATCGAAAAGTGTGAAAAGAGGTGAAAATGGTATGTCACTGTTTTCACAGACGGCGCAGGCGCAGGTATAGTAAAGCTAATGGGTAAGCTGAAGTGACGGGAAGGAGTGGTATCGATGTTTGGCTATCGCAGTAATGTGCCAAAAGTGCGTCTGACAACGGACAGGCTGGTCGTTCGTCTGGTGCATGAGCGTGATGCCTGGCGTCTGGCGGATTATTACGCCGAGAATCGCCAGTTTTTAAAACCCTGGGAACCCGTTCGGGATGAGAGCCATTGTTACCCTTCCGGCTGGCAGGCGCGCCTCAGCATGATTACGGAATTTCACAAGCAGGGCAGCGCGTTTTATTTCGCGCTGCTGGATCCTGAAGAGAAAGAGATTATCGGGATCGCCAATTTTTCAAACGTGGTGCGGGGATCGTTTCATGCCTGCTACCTTGGCTACTCCATCGGCCAGAAATGGCAGGGGCAGGGGCTGATGTACGAGGCGTTAACGGTGGCGATCCGCTATATGCAACGCACGCAGCATATCCATCGCATCATGGCGAACTATATGCCGCATAATCAGCGCAGCGGCAATTTGCTGGCGCGTTTAGGGTTCGAGAAAGAGGGTTACGCCAAAGACTATCTTTTGATAGACGGAGAGTGGCGCGACCACGTTCTGACGGCGTTAACCACCCGGGACTGGACCGCAGGTCGTTAAGGAGAAAAGATGAAGTATCAGCTAAACGGTACAGAAGCACGCGTGATTGGGTGCTTACTCGAAAAACAGGTCACCACGCCGGAGCAGTATCCGCTCTCTGTCAACGCCGTGACCATGGCCTGCAACCAGAAGACCAACCGCGAGCCGGTGATGAACCTCAGCGAGCATGAGGTTCAGGACGTGCTCGATGCATTGGTAAAACGCCACTATCTGCGCACCGTCAGCGGCTTCGGCAACCGCGTGACCAAATACGAACAGCGCTTTTGTAACTCCGAATTTGGCGACCTGAAGCTGAGCAGTGCGGAAGTGGCGGTCATCACCACGCTGCTGCTGCGCGGGGCACAGACGCCGGGAGAGCTGCGCACGCGCGCTTCCCGTATGCATGAGTTCAGCGATATGCAGGAGGTCGAGCAGACCCTGGAAGGGCTAGCCGCGCGTGAAGACGGCCCATACGTGGTGCGTCTGGCGCGAGAGCCGGGAAAACGCGAAAGCCGCTATATGCATCTGTTCAGTGGTGAAGTTGATATTTCAGTTAAATCCAGCGCAACCGATATTAGTGCTGGAGATGACGATTTGGTTGCCCGCGTAGAGGCGCTGGAAGATGAGGTCGCCGGGCTGAAACAGCGTCTGGATGCGTTGCTGGCACATTTGGGAGACTGACGGTGAAAAAATTACGCGTAGGCGTGGTGGGGCTGGGCGGCATCGCGCAAAAAGCCTGGCTGCCTGTTTTAGGTGCGGCGACGGACTGGACCCTGCAAGGGGCATGGTCACCCACCCGAGAAAAGGCAGAACGTATCTGCGAAACCTGGCGCATGCCGTATGCTGCCTCCCTGCAGGATCTGGCCCGCGAGTGTGATGCGGTTTTTGTGCATACCTCAACGGCAACCCACTATCAGGTGGTGAGCGAGCTGCTCAATTTGGGGGTTCACGTCTGCGTGGATAAACCGCTGGCTGAAAATGTTCAGGATGCCGAACGGCTGATTGAGCTGGCCGCGCGCAAAAAACTGACGCTGATGGTGGGCTTCAACCGCCGCTTTGCGCCGCTTTATCAACAGCTGAAGGCGCAGTCGGGAACGCTCGCCTCGCTGCGGATGGATAAGCACCGTACCGACAGCATTGGGCCAAACGATTTGCGCTTCACGCTGCTGGATGACTATCTGCACGTTGTGGATACGGCGCTGTGGCTCACCAGCGGCAATGCACAGTTGCAAAGTGGCACGCTACTGACGAACGAGCAGGGTGAAATGGTCTACGCCGAACATCATTTCGCGATTGACCATCTGCAGATCACGACCAGCATGCATCGTCGTGCGGGGAGTCAGCGTGAATCCGTCCAGGCCGTCACCGACGGCGCGTTGTACGACATAACCGACATGCGTGAATGGCGGGAAGAGAAGGGCAGCGGCGTGGTGACGCTACCTGCCCCTGGCTGGCAGAGCACGCTTGAACAGCGCGGTTTTGCCGGTTGTGCCCGCCACTTTATCACCTGCGTGCAAAATCAGACGGTTCCTGAAACGTCCGGTGAGCAGGCCATTATGGCGCAGCGCATTGTGGAAAGGCTCTGGCGCGAGGCCATGAGCGAATAACTCGCTGTAACATCTGCGGATAGTAATTCGTTGAAATCCGGTTAGACTAAGCGCCGCTTGTTGGCTTTGCCGGGTGGCGCTTACGCTTACCCGGCTCACAAATCCGTATGGTTCTGGAAATTCACGTTAATGAACTTATTAAAATCGCTGGCGGCCGTCAGCTCGATGACCATGTTTTCCCGCGTGCTGGGTTTTGCGCGCGACGCCATTGTGGCAAGGGTATTTGGTGCAGGGATGGCCACGGACGCCTTTTTCGTCGCGTTCAAGTTGCCGAACCTGCTGCGTCGTATTTTTGCTGAAGGGGCGTTTTCCCAGGCATTCGTGCCTATCCTGGCGGAATATAAAAGCAAGCAGGGTGAAGACGCGACGCGCGTCTTTGTTTCTTATGTCTCCGGGCTGCTGACGCTGGCTTTGGCGGTGGTGACGGTACTCGGGATGCTGGCCGCGCCGTGGGTGATTATGGTAACCGCGCCAGGTTTTGCCGATACGGCCGACAAGTTTGCGCTCACCTCGCAGCTGCTGCGCATTACTTTCCCCTATATTCTGCTGATCTCGCTGGCCTCGCTGGTGGGGGCGATCCTGAATACCTGGAACCGCTTCTCTGTTCCGGCGTTTGCGCCAACGTTTCTCAACGTCAGCATGATCGGCTTTGCCCTGTTCGCTGCGCCGCACTTCAACCCGCCGGTGCTGGCGCTGGCCTGGGCGGTCACCGTGGGCGGCGTGCTGCAGCTGGCGTATCAGCTGCCGCATCTGAAAAAAATCGGCATGCTGGTGCTGCCGCGCATCAATCTCAAAGATGCCGGGGCGATGCGCGTCATCAAGCAGATGGGGCCCGCTATTCTCGGCGTCTCCGTCAGCCAGATCTCGCTGATTATCAACACCATCTTTGCCTCGTTCCTCGTTTCCGGCTCGGTTTCCTGGATGTACTACGCCGACCGTCTGATGGAGTTCCCGTCCGGAGTGCTGGGCGTGGCGCTGGGGACCATCCTGCTGCCGTCGCTGTCGAAAAGTTTTGCCAGCGGTAATCATGATGAGTATTGCCGCCTGATGGACTGGGGGTTACGTCTCTGCTTCCTGCTGGCCCTGCCAAGCGCGGTGGCGCTGGGTATTCTGGCCAAACCGCTGACGGTGTCGCTCTTCCAGTACGGGAAATTCACCGCCTTTGATGCCGCCATGACCCAGCGCGCGCTGATTGCCTACTCGGTCGGATTGATGGGGCTGATCGTCGTCAAGGTGCTGGCGCCCGGGTTCTACTCGCGTCAGGACATCAAAACGCCGGTGAAAATTGCCATTGTGACGCTGATTATGACGCAGCTGATGAACCTGGCGTTTATTGGTCCGCTGAAGCATGCAGGCCTGTCATTATCGATTGGTCTGGCTGCCTGTCTGAATGCCGGGCTGCTGTACTGGCAGCTGCGCAAGCAGGATATTTTTACACCGCAGCCGGGCTGGGGAAGTTTCCTGGTGCGTCTGATCGTGGCGGTACTGGTGATGTCTGCCGCGCTGCTCGGCATGATGTACGTGATGCCGGAGTGGTCTCAGGGCACCATGCCCTACCGTCTGATGCGGCTGATGGCCGTGGTGGGCGTCGGGGTACTGGCGTACTTTGCCACGCTCGCGGTGCTGGGCTTTAAAGTGAAAGAGTTTGCCCGCCGGACGGCATAAACGCCAAAAGGGGAGTTCACCTTATGGTGCTCCCCACTGCATGATTTGTCGCTGATGCGTCAAATCGAAATCTTTTTCACACCCGCAATACGCGCAGTCGCTGTCTGACCATCCGCACCGTACAGTCCGGTTTCTTTATGCGGTTTCAACACCTCAAGTGCCTGCTGATTACGCTCAATCTGACCTTCCAGTAGCCAGCCGTTATGCTGGTTAAGATCGCGCAGGTGCTGGGTTTTTTCGGTAATGGTCTGCCAGCGCTCAATAATATCGTCATTGGCGCTGCGCTTCGGATCCTGCTCAGCGCGGCGTTGTTGCTCCAGATAATCCAGCGTCGCCAGAAGCGAACTCTTATCTTCAGTAATACGCTGCAGCGCGCTGCCGTTGATGTGACCGGAAGAGAGATGCTGTTGTTCAGCGTCCATTACCGTTTTCAGGTCGTTCAGGACAACCGTCATTTGATCCAGTATTTCTGACAGTCGACTCATACGGTTAGTTACTCTGTAAGAAACTCTGTGCTTCCTGAATCAGGGCATCAGCGATCTTGCTGGTATCCATTTTCAGTTCACCGTTACGAATAGCCGTTTTCAGCGCTTCAACACGTTCCATATTGATATCGTTGGTGCCTGGCTGCATCAGTTTCGCCTGCGCATCGCTCAGGGTCACGCTGGTGCTGTTGGACGTTGACGGTTTTTCCAGACGCGTTTTCTGCGCAGGAGTGTCATTCGTTTCGCGAGGTTGTACAGCGCTTACCGGCTTCAGGGCTGATGTACGATCAATGCTCATAGTGTTGTCCTCATCGAGGGTTCGCGGCGTTTGCGCCTGACATCATCATTAGTGGAATATTTATCGGCACGCGCCGCGAAATCTTTAAAAAGATTATAGGTTAATCAGAATATTCCCATCAGAATCGACGGTTCCGCTCACCACCTGGCCTGAGGACATTCTGACGCGGATGTTTTGCGCCACCGCGGCATTGTTTAACGCTTTCCCTTCACTGTTGATACTAAAGCCCTCTCCGTTGGCCACCACCATCACCTGCTGGCCCGCTTTTATCCGCCATGCCTGGCGCAGCATTGAGAGCTGTATCGGCTGGCCTGGTGCAACATCACGCAGGCTGACGGCGTCCTGTGCCTGATTTATTTCCAGCATGGTGCGTGGAGGCAGCTGATCCAGACGGCCGCGTTTTAACGTCACGCTGTTCGTCTGCAGCACGCTGCCGCGCGCAATGGGCACGGCGGCGACAACATAATTGCCCGTCGCCTGAACTGCAACCTGTAAATAGCGTTTTTCGTTGGCGCAGCGTGCCAGCACGTTCACATTCCCCCAAAGCTTTGTGAACCCCACCACGCTGAACGAAGGCTGGTCACACGTCAGGTACAGATTCGGTGGCGTGCGCACGGTAACGGTAACGTCATCGCTAAAGCCTGCCAGCTTCTCAGCAAAGAAAGCCGTCAACTGATCCTGTAAGCCTTCAGCCTGCACCAGCGGGCTAAACAGCCAGAAAATTGCCATCAGGCCACGTTTTAACGTTTGCATCGCAAGTTCCACCGTTTCCAGAGTTGAATGAATTTTACCTGCAGTGGTTTTGCATCAACGCAATAAATAGCGACGCATTTTGCGCTTATTCCGTCGATAGGGGAGACCGGGTGAGATTTAAGCTGTGAACTGAAATTTTGCCATCAGCGGAGGAGACATGCTCGATAAACTCGACGCCGCGTTACGTTTTCAGCAGGAAGCGCTCAATTTACGCGCCCAGCGGCAGGAGATTTTAGCCGCCAACATCGCTAACGCCGATACCCCAGGGTTTCAGGCGCGCGATATTGATTTTTCCAGTGAACTCAAAAAGGTGATGGAGCGTGGACGTGCCGAAGGAACGGGTGTTGCACTTGCCATAACATCCTCTCGCCATATTCCTGCTCAGGCGATGACCGCGCCAGCGACCGATTTACTTTACCGCATTCCCGATCAGCCCTCACTCGACGGTAATACCGTGGATATGGACCGGGAGCGTACCCAGTTTGCCGATAACAGCCTGAAATACCAGACGGGCCTGACCGTACTCGGCGGACAAATCAAAGGCATGATGAACGTCCTGCAGGGGGGGAACTGATAGATGGCCTTGTTGAATATTTTTGATATCGCCGGTTCGGCGTTAACCGCACAGTCCAAACGCCTGAACGTGGCCGCCAGTAACCTGGCGAACGCCGACAGCGTCACCGGACCCGACGGCCAGCCTTATCGTGCCAAACAGGTTGTCTTTCAGGTCGATGCTGCGCCGGGCGCGGCGACAGGCGGCGTAAAGGTGTCTGATGTGGTAGAGAGCCAGGCGCCTGACAGGCTGGTGTATGAGCCGGGTAACCCGCTCGCGGATGCCAGCGGATACGTGAAGATGCCAAACGTGGATGTGGTGGGTGAGATGGTGAACTCCATGTCGGCTTCCCGTAGCTACCAGGCCAACGTCGAAGTGCTTAATACCGTGAAGAGCATGATGCTCAAAACACTCACTCTCGGCCAGTAAAGGAGACATGCATGTCCATCGCCGTAAATGTGAATGATCCTACGAACTCGGGTGTTAACAACACAAAGAGTACGACGGGTTCTAACTCCCTGACGGGGAGTAACGCCGCCGATCTTCAGGGCAGCTTTCTGACGCTGCTGGTGGCGCAGCTTAAGAACCAGGATCCCACCAACCCAATGCAGAACAACGAACTGACCACGCAGCTTGCGCAGATCAGTACCGTGAGCGGCATTGAGAAACTGAACACCACCCTCGGTTCCGTCTCTGGGCAGATTAACAGCGCCCAGTCTCTGCAGGCGGCAAGCCTGATTGGCCACGGGGTGATGATCCCGGGAACCACGATTCTGGCGGGTAGCAGCACCACCGACGGCAATACCACCACGACGACCACGCCGTTTGGCGTTGAGTTGCAGCAGGCGGCGGAGAAAGTAACCGCAACCATTACCGACAGCAACGGCACGGTCGTGCGCACCATTGATATCGGCGAGCTGAAGGCGGGTGTTCACACCTTTACCTGGGATGGCAGCCTGACCGACGGCACGAAAGCACCAAACGGTTCCTACAAAGTAGCGATCAGCGCCAGCAACGGGACAACCCAGCTGGTAGCGCAGCCGCTGCAGTTCGCGCTGGTCCAGGGCGTGATTAAAGGAAGCGACGGCAACAAACTGGATTTGGGAACCTCGGGTTCCACCACACTCGACGAAGTTCGGCAGATTATCTAAGCCTTAACACTTATCAGGAGTAAGTCATGGCCTTTTCTCAAGCGGTCAGCGGCCTGAATGCTGCGGCCACCAACCTGGACGTCATTGGCAACAACATCGCCAACTCCGCGACCTATGGTTTTAAATCCGGTTCTGCATCATTTGCAGACATGTTTGCCGGTTCCAAAGTCGGCCTGGGCGTGAAAGTTGCGGGCATCACTCAGGACTTTACCGACGGTACCACCACCAACACCGGTCGTGGTCTGGACGTTGCTATCAGCCAGAACGGTTTCTTCCGTATGGTCGATTCCAACGGCTCTGTGTTCTACAGCCGTAACGGTCAGTTCAAGCTGGACGAAAACCGTACGCTGGTGAACATGCAGGGCATGCAGCTGACGGGCTACCCGGTAGCGGGTACGCCGCCTACCGTTCAGACCGGTGCGAACCCTCAGGCGATTACTATCCCGAATACCCTGATGGCGGCAAAATCGACCACCACCGCGACGCAGCAGATCAACCTGAACTCAACCGACCCTGTTCAAACGGCCCCTTTCGATGCGACCAACCCGGACACCTATAACAAAAAAGGGACCGTGACCGTATTCGACAGCCAGGGTAACGCCCATAACATGTACGTCTACTACGTGAAGACGGCCAACAATAAATGGGATCTTTACACTCAGGACGGCAGCGTTGCAGGTTCTACAGCAGCGAAAGCGGCGCAGATGAACTTTGATGCGAACGGTAACCTGGCGGGTGTCTATAACTACGACGCTGCGGGTGTACTGAGCGCAACGCCAAACGCCACGCCGGCCATTAACATCACCACGGGTTCTGTCAGCGGTGCGACGGCTGCGACCTTCTCCCTGAGCTTCCTGAACTCCATGCAGCAGAACACCGGTGCGAACAGCGTGGTGGCAACCAATCAGAACGGCTACAAGCCAGGCGATCTGGTGAGCTACCAGATCAACGACGATGGCACCGTGGTGGGAAGCTACTCTAACGAACAGTCTCAGGTTCTGGGTCAGATCGTGCTGGCAAACTTCGCCAACAACGAAGGTCTGAAATCAGAAGGCGACAACGTCTGGTCTGCCTCTCAGTCCTCCGGCGTGGCGCTGCTGGGTACCGCAGGCACCGGTAACTTCGGCAAGCTGACCAACGGCGCGCTGGAAGCCTCCAACGTGGATATGAGTAAGGAACTGGTGAACATGATCGTCGCGCAGCGTAACTATCAGTCGAACGCGCAGACCATCAAAACCCAGGATCAGATCCTCAACACGCTGGTTAACCTGCGTTAAGCGGCTAACAGGAAAGCGCAATGGATCACGCAATATATACCGCGATGGGCGCGGCAAGCCAGACGCTCAATCAGCAGGCCGTTACCGCCAGCAACCTGGCAAACGCCTCAACGCCGGGCTTTCGCGCGCAGCTTAATGCGCTGCGCGCGGTGCCGGTAGAAGGGCTTTCCCTGCCAACCCGTACGCTGGTGACGGCATCAACCCCAGGCGCCGATATGACGCCAGGGCAGATGGACTATACCTCACGCCCGCTGGATGTTGCCCTGCAGCAGGACGGCTGGCTGGCGGTGCAAACGGCCGACGGCAGCGAAGGCTATACCCGTAACGGGAACATCCAGGTGAGCGCGACGGGCCAGCTGACGATTCAGGGGCATCCGGTAATGGGGGAAGCGGGTCCGCTGACCGTGCCGGAAGGCTCTGAGCTGACTATCGCCGCGGACGGCACCATTTCGGCGCTGAACCCGGGCGACCCGGCCAACACCGTTGCGCCCGTCGGACGTCTGAAGCTGGTTAAGGCGGAAGGCAAAGAGGTGCAGCGTGGCGATGACGGCATGTTCCGTCTGACCCAGGCGGCGCAGGCGACGCGGGGTGCCACGTTACAGGCCGATCCGAGCATCCGCGTGATGTCCGGCGTTCTGGAAGGCAGTAACGTCAAGCCGGTCGAAGCCATGACCGACATGATCGCCAGCGCCCGCCGCTTTGAAATGCAGATGAAGATCATCAGCAGCGTGGATGAAAACGCGGGCAAGGCTAACCAACTTCTGGCTATGAGTTAACAGGACTCCTTATGATCAGTTCTTTATGGATCGCGAAAACAGGCCTGGACGCCCAGCAAACCAATATGGACGTGATTGCCAACAACCTGGCAAACGTGAGCACCAATGGTTTCAAGCGTCAGCGCGCCGTTTTCGAAGATTTGCTTTATCAAACCATCCGCCAGCCGGGGGCGCAGTCTTCTGAACAGACGACTCTGCCTTCGGGCCTGCAGATCGGTACCGGTGTTCGCCCGGTGGCCACCGAGCGTCTGCACAGTCAGGGCAACCTGTCTCAGACCAACAACAGTAAAGACGTGGCAATCAAAGGGCAGGGCTTCTTCCAGGTGCAGCTGCCTGACGGTACCTCTGCTTATACCCGCGACGGTTCGTTCCAGGTCGATCAGAACGGCCAGCTGGTGACGGCGGGCGGTTTCCAGGTCCAGCCTGCGATCACCATCCCGGCCAACGCCCTGAGCATCACCATCGGACGTGACGGTGTGGTCAGCGTGACCCAGCAGGGACAGGCCGCGCCGGTTCAGGTTGGGCAGCTCAACCTGACCACCTTCATGAACGATACCGGTCTGGAAAGCATTGGTGAGAACCTCTACACCGAAACGCAATCCTCCGGTACGCCAAATGAGAGCACCCCGGGCCTGAACGGTGCGGGCCTACTGTACCAGGGCTATGTTGAAACCTCCAACGTGAACGTGGCGGAAGAGCTGGTGAATATGATCCAGGTTCAGCGCGCGTATGAAATTAACAGTAAAGCAGTGTCGACGACCGACCAGATGCTGCAGAAACTGACGCAACTCTAAGGTGTAGCCCGGTGCGGTAAACGCCGCGCCGGCTCCCTGTTTTCGAAGATGAAGGCAATGCAAAAAAACGCGGCGTTTCGTTATCCGATACTGACTGTTCTGGCTGTCACCCTCAGCGGGTGTGCTTTGATCCCGTCCAAACCATTGGTCCAGGGTGCGACGACTGCCCAGCCCGTTCCTGGCCCTGCGCCAGTGGTAAACGGCTCCATTTTCCAGACCGCGCAGCCGATTAATTACGGCTATCAGCCGCTGTTTGAAGATCGCCGCCCGCGTAATGTCGGCGATACATTGACCATTGTGCTGCAGGAAAACGTCAGCGCGAGCAAGAGCTCGTCGGCGAATGCCAGCCGCGATGGCAAAACCAATTTTGGCTTCGATACCGTGCCACGCTATCTCGAAGGGCTGTTCGGCAACGCGCGTGCTGATGTGAACGCGTCCGGCGGCAACACCTTTAACGGCAAAGGCGGCGCGAACGCCAGCAACACCTTCAGCGGTACGCTGACGGTCACGGTTGACCAGGTTCTGGTTAACGGCAACTTACACGTTGTGGGTGAAAAACAGATCGCCATCAACCAGGGCACTGAATTCATTCGCTTCTCGGGTGTGGTTAACCCTCGCACCATCAGCGGCACCAACACCGTTCCGTCCACCCAGGTGGCGGATGCGCGCATTGAGTACGTCGGTAACGGCTATATCAATGAAGCGCAAAATATGGGTTGGCTGCAGCGCTTCTTCCTTAATCTATCGCCGATGTAAGCGAGGTGACCCATGTTTAAATCGATCTTCGCCGTGGCGCTTGCGCTGGTGGCAACGTTTGCCCAGGCTGACCGTATTCGCGATCTCACCAGCGTTCAGGGCGTACGTGAAAACTCCCTGATTGGCTACGGTCTGGTGGTGGGCCTGGATGGTACCGGTGACCAGACGACCCAGACGCCGTTCACCACCCAAAGCCTGAACAACATGCTTTCCCAGCTCGGCATTACCGTGCCGGCGGGAACCAACATGCAGCTGAAAAACGTGGCGGCAGTAATGGTCACCGCGTCCTACCCGGCGTTTGCGCGCCAGGGACAAACCATTGACGTGGTGGTCTCCTCAATGGGTAACGCCAAAAGCCTGCGCGGCGGTACGCTGCTGATGACCCCGCTGAAAGGCGTTGACAGCCAGGTCTATGCGCTGGCGCAGGGGAACATTCTGGTCGGCGGTGCGGGAGCATCCGCAGGCGGAAGCAGCGTGCAGGTGAACCAGCTCAACGGTGGACGGATTACCAACGGGGCGATCATTGAGCGTGAACTGCCGACTCAGTTTGGCGCGGGCAATACCATTAACCTGCAGCTCAATAATGAAGACTTCACGATGGCGCAGCAGATTGCCGATACCATCAACCGCAGCCGCGGCTACGGTAATGCAACGGCACTCGATGCGCGCACCGTACAGATCCGTACCTCTACCGGCAGCAGCAACCAGGTGCGCATGCTGGCAGATATCCAGAATATGGAAGTGAATGTTCCGGTCCAGGATGCGAAGGTGATCATCAACTCCCGTACCGGCTCGGTGGTCATGAACCGGGAAGTGTCGCTCGACAGCTGCGCCGTGGCGCAGGGTAACCTCTCCGTGACGGTAAACCGCTCCGCGAACGTGAGCCAGCCGAATACGCCATTTGGTGGCGGTCAGACGGTGGTGACGCCGCAAACGCAGATTGATATGCGTCAGAGCGGCGGGTCACTGCAAAGCGTGCGCTCCAGCGCCAACCTGAACAGCGTGGTGCGTGCCCTGAATGCCCTGGGGGCAACGCCGATGGATCTGATGTCTATCCTGCAATCGATGCAAAGCGCGGGCTGCCTGCGCGCCAAACTGGAAATCATCTAATGCTGACCGATAGCAAACTGTTGACCAGTGCAGCCTGGGACGCCCAGTCGCTCAACGAACTGAAAACCAAAGCAGGTAAAGACCCGGCGGCGAACATCCGCCCGGTCGCCCGCCAGGTAGAAGGGATGTTTGTACAGATGATGCTGAAAAGCATGCGTGAAACCCTGCCGAAAGACGGGATGTTCAGCAGTGATTCAACGCGTCTCTACACCAGCATGTATGACCAGCAGATTGCGCAGCAGATGACTGCGGGTAAAGGCCTCGGTCTGGCTGACATGATTGTCAAACAGACCGAAGCCGCGCAGGGCATTCAGCCTCAGGAGCAGCCGCAGCAGGTGCCGATGAAGTTCGACCTGGAAACGGTGACCAGCTATCAGAACCAGGCCCTGACGCAGCTGGTGCGTAAAGCGATGCCAAAAGCCACGGGCAGCGGCGATGAGCCGCTCTCCGGTGACAGCAAAGACTTCCTGGCGCAGCTTTCTCTGCCTGCGCGCCTTGCCAGCGAACAGAGCGGCGTGCCGCATCACCTGATTCTGGCGCAGGCCGCGCTGGAGTCGGGCTGGGGTCAGCGTCAGATCCGCAAGGAAAACGGCGAGCCGAGCTTCAACATCTTCGGCGTGAAGGCCACCTCCAGCTGGAAGGGGCCGACAACGGAGATCACGACCACCGAATACGAGAACGGTGCGGCGGTGAAGGTCAAAGCCAAATTCCGCGTCTACAGCTCTTATCTGGAAGCCTTGTCCGATTATGTTGGCCTGCTGAGCCGAAATCCGCGTTATACCGCCGTTACGCAGGCGGCGACGGCGGAGCAGGGGGCTCAGGCGCTGCAAAACGCGGGCTACGCGACCGACCCGAACTATGCACGCAAGCTCACCAGCATGATCCAGCAGCTGAAATCCATGGGCGAGAAGGTCAGCAAAGCCTATAGCACAGATATCGAAAATCTGTTCTGAAAGTTCTCAAGTCCCGGTGGAGGTTGCCGATAACCTTCATCAGGACTCGTGTCTGAACGTATAAAAGGAACCCCCATGTCCAGTTTGATTAACAGCGCCATGAGTGGCCTCAGTGCTGCTCAGTCGGCACTCAATACCGTCAGTAATAATATTTCAAGCTATAACGTGGCAGGTTACACCCGCCAGACCACGGTGCTGGGTGCATCTAACAGCACGCTGACCGGCGGTGGCTGGGTGGGTAACGGGGTCTATGTCTCCGGTGTCCAGCGTGAGTATGACGCCTTCATCACCAACCAGCTGCGCGCCGCGCAGACGCAGAGTAGCGGCCTGACGACGCGCTACCAGCAGATGTCAAAAATCGACGACGTGCTCTCCGATACTACCAACTCGCTCTCCACCACCCTGCAGGATTTCTTCAAGAGTCTGCAAACGCTGGTGAGCAACGCGGAAGACCCGGCTGCACGTCAGACGGTGCTGGGGAAAGCGGGGGGTCTGGTCAATCAGTTCAAAACCAACGATCAGTATCTTCGTGACCAGGATACGCAGGTCAATACCGCCATCTCAAGCAGCGTGTCTCAGATCAACAACTACGCGACACAGATTGCGAATCTGAACGATCAGATTTCTCGTTTGACTGGCGTTGGCGCGGGGGCTTCGCCTAACGACCTGCTCGACCAGCGCGATCAGCTCGTGACTGAACTGAACAAAATCGTGGGCGTGGAAGTCTCCGTACAGGATAGCGGCACGTTTAATATCTCTCTCGGCAATGGTTACAGCCTGGTGCAGGGCAGCAAAGCCAGCCAGTTGGCTGCCGTGAAGTCCAGCGCCGATCCGGCGCGTACGACCATCGCCTACGTCGATGACGTGGCGGGTAATATTGAGATCCCCGAGAAATTTATCACCACCGGTTCTTTAGGCGGTTTACTGACCTTCCGTAATGAAGATCTGGATAAAGCGCGTAACACTCTGAACCAGATGGCGCTGGCCTTTGCCGATGCGATGAACACGCAGCATGAAGCCGGTTTTGATGCAAACGGTGATGCGGGCGGTAAGCTGTTCAACTTTGGTTCGCCTGCGGTGCTGTCCAACAGCAAGAACGGCGGATCGGCGGTTGTTACGGCCTCTGTGGCGGACAGCAAACAGGTCCAGGCGACTGACTATAAGCTGCAGTTTAACGGCACTGACTGGACGGTCACCCGCACATCAGACAAAACCAGCTTTACGATGAGCCCGGATGCCAGCGGTAATCTGTCGTTTGATGGCCTTAACGTCAACGTGAGCGGTACGGCAAATACCAAAGACAGTTTCACCGTGAAGCCGGTTTCCAACGTCATCATGAACATGGATCTGGCGATCAGCGACGAGTCCAAACTGGCGATGGCGTCGGTACAGAACGGCGGCGAAAGTGACAACCGTAACGGCCAGAAACTGCTCGATCTGCAAAACGGCAAAGTGGTGGGTGGAAATAAAACCTTCAACGATGCGTATGCCTCTCTCGTCAGTACCGTCGGTAGCTCCACGGCGTCACTGAAGGTGAGCAGCCAGACGAAAGCCAATGTGGAAACGCAGTTAATCAAGCAGCAGCAGACCATCTCTGGGGTAAACCTCGACGAAGAGTATGGCAATTTGCAGCGTTATCAGCAGTATTACCTGGCGAACGCCCAGGTTCTCCAGACTGCCAGTACGCTCTTCGATGCAATTATCAACATTCGTTAAGGTTGAGGTGAATAATGCGTATTAGCACCCAGATGATGTATGAGCAGAACATGCGCGGGATCACTGATTCCCAGAGCAGATGGCTGAGCTACGGTGAGCAAATGTCCACCGGTAAGCGCGTTAACCGTCCTTCGGACGATCCTATCGCCGCGTCGCAGGCCATCGTTCTGTCGCAATCTCAGTCGCAAAACAGCCAGTTCGCGCTTGCGCGTACCTTTGCAACGCAGAAGGTCTCGCTGGAAGATAACGTGTTAACCCAGGTGAACACCGCAATCTCAAGCGTGCGCGAGAAGTTAGTTTACGCGTCGAACGGCACATTAAGCGATGACGACCGTCTTTCTCTGGCGACCGATATCCAGGGGATCCGCGATCAGCTGATGAACCTGGCCAACACGACGGATGGCAATGGCCGCTTTATCTTTGCGGGATACAAAACCGAGAGCGCACCGTTTGATGCCGTGACCGGGGATTATAACGGCGGCGCAGAGGCCATCTCGCAGCAGGTTGATACGGCGCGAAATATGACCATTAGCCATACCGGACAGCAAATTTTCGAAAGCATTACCAGTAATGCGGAACAGCTGCCGGGCGGTGGATATGGCCAGACCAACATGTTCAAAATCCTGGATTCTGCCATTGCGTCCCTGAAGACGCCGATTGAGAACGATCCGGCTGCCGCAACGGCGCAAAACCAGGTGATTGCCAATGCGCAGATCGGCATCAAAAACGCCCAGAACAACGTCCTGACGGTCGTTGCGGATGTGGGAACCAAGATGAACGAACTGGAAAAACTCGATACGTTGGGAGATGACCGTGCCCTGGGTCAGACTAAGCAGATGAGTGATCTGGTAGATGTCGACTGGAACGAAGCGATTTCCTCTTACACCATGCAGCAGGCGGCCTTGCAGGCGTCTTATAAAGCGTTTAGCGATATGCAGGGCATGTCTCTGTTCCAGCTGAACAAATAACATCTTGACCTCTTGGAACATGTCTTGAAACTGGGCATGTTTTACTGCCCAATCCGTCTGGATTGGGCATTTTTTTTATGCGGCTTCCGCCGGTACGGAGGCGACACGCGCGCTTTCTATCAGACGGATGACCAGCGCAATGACGCCACAGACGGTGGCCAGCGCGACCACGCCCGTCCAGCCAGCCAGCGAGTAGATATTGCTGCCTAACGCGGAGCCCAGCGCCATCCCGATAAAGACCACCGTAAAGAGCAGGGCATTAAGACGACCGCGCGCCTGCGGTTCAAGGCTGTAGACCAGGTTCTGGTGAGCGACCAGGCTGGACTGCAGACCCAGGTCGAACCCGACGGCAGAGACGGCGATCAGCATCAGCTGTCCATGAACGCTCAGCGCGGGCATCAGGAACATCAGGGCGAATGAAACGGTCACTAGGACGGCACCAAGCTGCGTAACTTTTCCTGCGCCCAGTTTGTCCGCCAGACCCCCCGCCAGCGGGGCGGCTAATGCACCGGCGGCACCCGCAATACCAAACCCACCCGCTACGGCACTGCCAAGGTGATAGCGTTCCAGCAGCATGACCGCGAGCGTTGACCAGAAGGCGCTGAAGGCAATCGACAGAAAACCCTGAGCCAGCGCCGCGCGGCGCAGCGCCGGATAACGACGCCACAGATGTTCCATTGAACGCATCAGTGCGGGATAGCTCAGCGTGGAGTGAATGGCAAAACGGGGAAGCACAAACCACATCATCACCCCGATGAACGCAATGCTCGCCGCCGCCAGCTGGTACATGACGCGCCAGCCAAACGCTTCGCCCACTACGCCGCTCACGGTTCTTGATAATAAGATACCCATCAGCAGCCCGGTCATTACCGTGCCCACGGTTTTCCCCTGTTTACCTTCTGGTGCAAGAATCGCCGCAGCAGGGACGATATCCTGTGCCATGGTGGCGGCCATGCCGATGAGCAGGCTTGCCAGCAGCAGAGAATGGATCTGCCCGGTCAGGCTACAGCCGAGAAGAAACAGCGCCAGCGCTGCGCTTTTAATCAGAATTAACGCCCTGCGGTCGTGGCGATCGCCCAGGGGAAGCAGGAACAGGATACCGAGCGCATAGCCTGCCTGAGTTAACGTTGGTACCAGACCCATACCTTCAATGCTCAGATGCAGATCGGCACCCATCAGCGGCAGCAGGGGCTGCGCGTAATAGATTGATGCCACGCTGAAACCGGCCCCCAGAGCCAGCATAAAAATCACCCAGCGGCTTACAGCATGGGGAGTCGTTGTTGTGTTCATAAGTTGTTCCTCATTCGTCGTGTGCGGCTATTTTTTATCAGTACGCCTTGCGACGGTAGCGGGCCCGGTGGTAAAACGCTTATACGTTTAACGTATAAGTGAAAATGCAATGAAAAGAGCTGAGCGTATAGACAGGGTGGAGCTAATGCGGACGTTTGTCCGGATAGTGGAGGCGGGTTCCCTCTCTGCGGCGGCACGGCAGCTGGCCACCACCCAGGCCACGGTGAGCAGACGGCTACAGTCGCTGGAGACCATGCTGGGCGTGCGCCTGATACTGCGCACCACCCACACGACGCGGCTGACGGATGATGGCGAACGCTGCTACCAGCACGCTCGTCGGGTGATTGACAGCTGGCTGGCGCTGGAAGATGAGGTGGGGCAGACGGAAGATGAGCCCGTAGGCGTGCTGCGGGTGCGCGCACCGCACGCGTTTGGTCAGGATCAGCTTCTGAAACCCGTAACCGAATTTTTGCAACGCTACCCGCAGCTTTCGATTGAGTGGATGCTCAACGATCGGTCGGCGGACTTCCTCGGCGACAACCTTGACTGCGCTATTCGGGTGGGCGTGGAGGTCGATCCGGCGACCGTATCCGTGCTGCTGGCGGAAGTGCCGCGCTCGGTAGTCGCTTCTCCGGCACTGCTGGCCCGTTTTCCAGCGGTTACCACGCCGGAGGATTTGCAGCAGTTTCCCTGGATAGCGATCAGCTCTTTCTACCAGCGCCACGTGGAGCTTTTTCACGATGCCTCGCCCGCCACCGCGCGGATTGCTATTACGCCACGCCTCAGCACCGACAGCCTGTATGTCGCACGCAATACGGTGCTCACCGGTCTCGGTGTGGCGGTGGTATCCAGCTGGACGGTACAGGATGATATTCGGGAAGGGCGGCTGGTGCATTTGCTGCCGGAGTGGCAGCCAGCGGCGCTGCCGGTGCATCTGGTTTACCCCTGGTCCCGTTATTATCCGGCACGCTTGCGGCGTTTTCTGGAGCTGATGCGGCAGGTCATGCCGGAGGTCTCCGGGATGAGAAGGCCCGTGCAGCAGCCATAAAAAAAGCCGACCCTAAGGTCGGCTTTTTACTTTCAGCGTCGTTATTCGACAGACTGCGGGCGCGTTGCCGGTGCAGTCGCCTGATGCGTTGCACTGTGGCCGCCAGCAGCGCCTTTACCATCAAAGCTGAATGCCGGGCGTACCCAGTCACTGTGACGCGGAGCTTCTGGCACGTAATCCGGCGCCGGAGCGCGGGTCATCGGTGCTGTCGCCACGTGGGCAGCGGCTGGCGCAGAGACAACCGGTTCAGGTTTCACTTCAGGCGCTTTCGGTTCTTCAACAACCGGTTCAACCTCAATCTCAACGTCCTGAACGACTTCTTCAGTGGTGGTTTCAACGATAGCTTCAGCGGTGTCTTCCACTGCGGCTACAGGTTCAGCTTCTTCAGCAACTTCCTCAGCCACCACGACATCTTCTTCAGCAATAAGCTGCGGTGCGGCATCAACCGGCGCGGCAATTACTTCCGGATGAGTGGTTTCGACTTCAACTGCCTGAGGTGCTTCCGTTTCAACAACCTGAGGTTCAACCACGGTTGCCGCTTCAGTCACAACGTCTTCTACCGCTGCCGCAGGTGCAATCACCTCTTCGGTTACAGGCTGCTCTTCAACAACCTGCTCCGGGCGAGCAACCGGGTAGCGGATCCAGACTTTGCCGGAAGCCATTTCTGGCGAAGCACAGGCAATGGTCAGCGGCATTGGCGACTGAGTTGGGTAACGCTCGTCACGATAGCGACGACGGCGCTGGCCGCTGACGCGCAGATGACGTGGGGAACGGCGTGAACGGCGCGGCATACCGGCGTTATCACGGTTTTCACCGTTTTCATCCTGCTCAACGTTGTTTTCAACGACCGCAGGCAGATCAACTTTCGCCAGCTGAGTGCCGGTTGCGTTCTCGCGGGTTTCAACTGCGACAACGGCTGACTCTTCGGTTGCTTCGGAGGCGAAGCGGACTTTCTGAGCAAGCTGGCGCTGCTTACGGCGCGGCATAACCTGAGTACGTTCTTCCTGCTCGCCGTCCTGCTGTTCAACAGGCTCTTCGCGGTTCAGGTTTTTGACTTCCTGCTGTGCCTGACGCTTCTCGTCGTTACGACGACGGTTGCGTTCACGGCGCGGCTGCTGGTCGTCACGCTGTTTGCTCTTCTCAGACTCATCGCCCGCCTGCTGGCGAATTTCACGATCTTCAACATTCTGCTGCTGTTTCTCGCGACGGTTGCGACGGTTGTCTTCGCGTTGCTCACGACCTTCGTTATTTTCAGAACGGTTGTCGCGGTTGTCACGACGCTCGCTGCGGTCATTACGATCGCTACGGTCGTTACGATCGCGGCGGTTGTTCTGACGCTTACGGCGGTCCTGCTGGCGTTCAGGCTTGGCCGCTTTTGGCTCTTCCTTCGGCTGTTCTGGCTGAGCTTCTTCTTCAGCGAACATCTTCTTCAGCGCGCCAAAGAAGCGGCTCAGCAGACCCGGCTGCGCCGGCTGGGCTTTCGCTGCTGCTGGTTTCTGCGCTTCAGGTTTAGCCGCAGGTTTTTCCAGGGCCGCTTCCGGTGGGGCTTCTGGCATGATAAAGGTCGCTAACGCAGGCTGCTCAGGCAGTTTGCGCTCGGCTGGCTCTTCATCGGAAGGCAGGGCCATCTCTTCTTCGTGCAGCTTCGGCAGCAGGTAGCTGAGCGTGGACGTCTCTTCACCTTTACGGACACGCAGCACGTGATAGTGCGGAGTTTCCATCTGGTCGTTTGGCACGATGATGCAGCGAACGCCGCCCTGACGCGCTTCAATAGCACTTACCGCAGCACGTTTTTCGTTCAGCAGGTAGGAGGCGATTGGCACAGGAACAATCGCGTGCACCTCTTTGGTATTCTCTTTCAGCGCTTCTTCTTCAATCAGACGCAGAATAGAGAGGGACAGCGATTCGTTATCACGCACGGTACCGGTGCCGGAGCAGCGAGGGCAAACGTGATGGCTGGACTCACCCAGCGACGGGCTCAGGCGCTGACGGGACATCTCCAGCAGGCCAAAGCGTGAGATATGGCTAATCTGGATACGCGCCCTGTCCTGACGCACCGCTTCACGCAGACGGTTTTCTACCGCACGCTGGTGGCGAACAGGGGTCATGTCGATGAAGTCGATAACAATCAGACCACCCAGGTCGCGCAGGCGGAGCTGGCGGGCGATTTCATCAGCGGCTTCAAGGTTGGTGTTGAAGGCGGTCTCTTCGATATCGCCGCCGCGAGTTGCACGCGCGGAGTTGATGTCGATAGCGGTCAGCGCTTCAGTGGTATCGATAACGATAGAACCGCCGGACGGCAGGCGCACTTCACGCTGGAAGGCGGATTCAATCTGGGATTCGATCTGATAGTGGCTGAACAGCGGGATTTCGCCGGTGTACAGTTTAATTTTGCTGGTGAAATCCGGACGACCCAGCGCGGCGATGTGCTGGCGCGCCAGCTCAAGCACTTTCGGGTTATCGATCAGAATCTCACCGATGTCCTGACGCAGATAGTCACGGAAGGCACGCACGATCACGTTGCTTTCCTGGTGGATCAGGAACGGAGCAGGGCGGCTTTCCGCTGCTTTCTGGATGGCTTCCCAGTGCTTCAGACGGAAGCTCAGGTCCCACTGCAGCGCTTCGGCTGATTTGCCCACGCCCGCGGTACGCACGATAAGCCCCATACCATCAGGCAGTTCAAGGCTTGCCAGCGCTTCTTTCAGCTCGGTACGGTCATCACCTTCGATACGGCGAGAGATGCCACCCGCACGCGGGTTGTTAGGCATCAACACCAGATAGCTCCCTGCCAGGCTGATAAAGGTGGTCAGTGCGGCACCTTTGTTGCCACGCTCTTCTTTATCAATCTGAACGATAACTTCCTGACCTTCACGCAGAACATCTTTGATGTTTGGTCGGCCATGGGCGTTGTAGTTTGCAGGGAAATATTCGCGGGCGATTTCTTTCAGAGGGAGGAAACCATGACGCTCAGCACCGTAATCGACAAATGCAGCTTCAAGGCTTGGTTCAATGCGGGTGATTTTACCTTTGTAAATGTTCGCTTTTTTCTGTTCGTGTCCAGGACTTTCGATATCCAGATCGTACAGGCGCTGCCCATCCACAAGGGCGACACGCAACTCTTCTTGCTGAGTTGCGTTGATTAACATTCTTTTCATCGTAACTTACTCGTTATTCTTACATTGACGACAAAGCTGCGGGCAAGGTGACGCTTTCCGGGGTATGAACCGATGGCCTCGTGTCTGTTCACGTCGCCAACCTCACGGTTGTCGCTCGCTTAAGAGGCGCAGAGTGTCGGTTGCCTGTATTTCATACGGAAACACAGCGCAATTATCAGGGGAATTGCCTGGGTAGAACTCTCCAGAGAACAATCCTTATACCGGGAAGTACTGCAACCCGCAGCCCGCTAACTGCCTGAAAGATCAATACGTCTTACGCCATTGCTGCGTGGATGATCGGTCAGACAAAATTGGTCATTCCGTCAACATCCTTACTTAACCAGGATTTAACACGGAAAACAGCCTCATTATTCCACTGCTCGCCGGGTTATAGCAAGATGACTTTTACCAATTATCACCCGGTTACTCACAGTTTCTTCACTTCAGAATGGCGATTGGTTTAATAACCACCAAATCGGTTGCGCGAAACGGGGGACAGGCCGGATAAAAGTAAATATAAGCATAGAAAAATGAGTGGCGCTAATGGCTGTCGATATTTAGAATCGCCAACCATGAAAACAGAGACTCCAGCCGTAAAAATGGTTGCCATCGCCGAAGATGACGCGGGGCAACGTATCGATAACTTTTTGCGCACCCAGCTGAAAGGTGTGCCAAAGAGTATGATTTATCGCATCCTGCGTAAGGGCGAGGTGCGGGTTAACAAAAAACGCGTGAAGCCCGAGTACAAACTCGAAGCCGGTGACGAAGTGCGTATTCCGCCGGTGCGCGTGGCTGAGCGCGAAGAAGAGACCGTTTCACCAAAGCTGCAGAAAGTGGCGGCCCTGAGCGATGTCATCCTTTACGAAGATGACCACATTCTGGTGCTCAATAAACCGTCAGGAACGGCAGTCCATGGCGGTAGCGGTCTGAGCTTCGGCGTGATTGAAGGGCTGCGTGCCCTGCGCCCGGAAGCGCGCTTCCTTGAGCTGGTGCACCGTCTTGACCGTGACACTTCAGGCGTACTGCTGGTGGCGAAAAAGCGTTCCGCGCTGCGTTCGCTGCATGAACAGCTGCGTGAAAAAGGGATGCAGAAAGACTACCTGGCGCTGGTTCGCGGCCAGTGGCAGTCCCATGTAAAAGTGGTGCAGGCGCCGCTGCTGAAGAACATTCTGCAAAGCGGTGAACGTATTGTCCGCGTGAGCCAGGAAGGGAAACCGTCTGAGACGCGCTTTAAGGTTGAAGAGCGCTATGAGTTTGCCACGCTGGTGCGCTGCAGTCCGGTGACCGGTCGTACCCACCAGATCCGCGTGCATACGCAGTTTGCAGGGCACCCCATCGCCTTTGATGACCGCTATGGCGACCGCGAGTTTGATAAGCAGCTGGCGGGGACGGGACTGTCGCGTCTGTTCCTGCATGCGGCAGCGCTGAAGTTTACCCATCCGAATACCGGTGAAGTCATCCGTATTGAAGCGCCGCTGGATGAGCAGTTGAAACGCTGTCTTAAGGTTCTGCGCGGCTAAGGTAAACGCAAAACGGCAACGAATGTTGCCGTTTTTAATGTTTGCGCCCTCTCCCTGTGGAAGAGGGCTGGGGGGAGGGCAGCAGGCCGCAGTGTAGTAGGCCCATGTAAGCGCAGCGCCACCCGGCGAAGGTCACACCGTCAACGGATTACACTCTTCTCGTCTTAACATCTGACACAAGGCAATCAGCGGTAACCCCACCAGCGTGTTGGGATCGCGACCGTCCAGCTTGTCGAACAGCGCAATCCCCAATCCTTCACTTTTAAAGCTCCCCGCACAGTTCAGCGGACGTTCCCGACGCACATAATCCACAATCTCTTGCTCGCTGAGATGGCGGAAGTGTACGTCGAACGGTTCACACTCCGTTTGCAGATGACCGGTGGCGGAGTTATAGAGCGCCAGGCCCGTATAAAAGGTCACGATAGTGCCTCGCGCGCGCAGAAGCTGCTGGCAGGCGTTCTCCTCCGTATGGGGCTTGCCGGTGATTTCGCCGTCCAGCACGCAAACCTGATCGGAGCCTATAATCAAATGCGAAGGATAGCGTGCGGCCAGCGACTGCGCTTTCTCTTTAGCAAGACGCGTTACCAGATGACGCGGTGACTCGCCCGGCTGTGGCGTCTCATCAACCTCTGGCGCGGCGCATTCAAACGGGATCCCGAGCTTTTCCAGCAGCATTCGGCGGTAGGGAGACGTGGAAGCAAGGACGAGATTTGGCATATTTTTATCACCAGATATAGCGTATCGATGCCAGCCATTTTAAACTACAGGCCGCAATGTGTGCGAATAATTGGCAAAAGGCAGCTCTGGTTGCCTTTTTCTTTGACTCTATGACGTTACAAAGTTAATATGCGCGCCCTATGCAAAAGGTAAAATTACCCCTGACTCTTGATCCGGTTCGTACGGCTCAAAAACGCCTCGATTACGAAGGTATCTATACTTCCGATCAGGCTGAGCGTATTGCCGAATCCGTAGTCAGTGTGGACAGTGATGTAGAATGCTCCATGTCGTTCGCTATCGACAACCAGCGTCTCGCCGTTTTAACCGGTGATGCAAAGGTGACGGTAACGCTCGAGTGTCAGCGTTGCGGGAAACCGTTTGTACAGCATGTTCACACAACGTATTGTTTCAGTCCGGTTCGTTCTGACGAACAGGCTGAAGCACTCCCGGAAGCGTATGAGCCGATTGAGGTTAACGAATTCGGTGAAATCGATCTTCTGGCTCTGGTTGAAGATGAAATCATCCTCACCTTGCCAGTGGTTCCGGTGCATGATTCTGAACACTGTGAAGTGTCCGAGGCGGACATGGTCTTTGGGGAACTGCCTGATGAAGCGCAAAAACCAAACCCATTTGCCGTATTAGCCAGCTTAAAGCGTAAGTAATTGAGGAGTAAGGTCCATGGCCGTACAACAGAATAAACCAACCCGTTCCAAACGTGGCATGCGTCGTTCCCATGACGCGCTGACTGCAGTTACCAGCCTGTCTGTAGACAAGACTTCTGGTGAGAAACACCTGCGTCACCACATCACCGCTGACGGTTTCTACCGCGGCCGCAAGGTTATCACTAAGTAATCACGCGCAAGCGTGATTAGGCTTAGTGAGGATTTCCCCGTGCAAACGGGGAATTTACCGAACCAGGCTGCGACGATACCTTGACACGTCTAACCCTGGCGTTAGATGTCATGGGGGGAGATTTTGGCCCTTCCGTGACAGTGCCTGCAGCATTGCAGGCACTGAATTCTAATTCGCAACTCACACTTCTTTTAGTCGGCAATCCCGACGCAATCACGCCATTACTCGCAAAAGCTGACTTTGAACAACGTTCGCGTCTGCAGATTATTCCTGCGCAGTCAGTTATTGCCAGTGATGCCCGACCTTCGCAGGCTATTCGCAATAGTCGTGGCAGCTCTATGCGGGTAGCGCTGGAGCTGGTGAAAGAAGGGCGAGCTCAGGCTTGCGTCAGCGCGGGGAATACCGGCGCGCTGATGGGGCTGTCGAAATTACTGCTCAAACCTATTGAAGGTATTGAGCGCCCGGCACTGGTGACGGTGTTACCGCATCAGCAGAAGGGCAAGACGGTGGTGCTCGATTTGGGCGCTAACGTCGACTGTGATAGTACTATGCTGGCTCAGTTTGCCGTGATGGGATCGGTGCTGGCAGAAGAAGTCGTCGGGATCAACACTCCCCGTGTTGCGTTACTGAACATTGGTGAAGAAGAGACCAAAGGCCTGGACAGCATTCGCGAAGCGGCTGAATTGCTCAAACAGGTTCCCTCCATCAACTATATTGGTTATCTCGAAGCCAATGAGTTGTTGACGGGGAAAACGGATGTTCTGGTGTGCGATGGCTTCACCGGAAACGTAACGTTGAAGACCATGGAAGGGGTCGTGCGCATGTTTCTTTCTCTGCTGAAATCTCAGGGAGAAGGCAAAAAAAGCGCCTGGTGGCTGATTTTATTGAAGCGTTGGTTACAAAAGAGCCTGACGCGGCGATTCAGTCACCTCAACCCCGACCAGTATAATGGCGCCTGTCTGTTAGGATTGCGCGGCATCGTGATTAAGAGTCATGGCGCCGCCAATCAGCGAGCATTTGCTGTCGCGATTGAACAGGCAGTGCAGGCGGTGCAGCGACAAGTCCCTCAGCGGATTGCCGCTCGCCTGGAATCTGTATTAGCTAAAAGTGACTGAGCGTACATGTATACGAAGATTTTAGGTACCGGCAGCTACCTGCCAAAACAGGTGCGTACCAACGCCGATCTGGAAAAAATGGTAGATACATCTGACGAGTGGATTGTCACGCGCACAGGTATCCGTGAACGTCGTATTGCCGCGCCAGACGAAACCGTGTCGACCATGGGTTACGAAGCCGCACAGCGTGCTATCGAAATGGCGGGCATTGATAAAGAACAGATTGGTTTGATCGTGGTCGCCACGACGTCTGCCACGCACGCTTTCCCAAGCGCGGCGTGCCAGGTGCAAAACATGCTCGGCATTAAAGGCTGTCCGGCGTTTGACGTCGCTGCCGCGTGCGCAGGTTTCACCTATGCGCTGAGCGTTGCCGATCAGTACGTGAAATCCGGTGCCGTCAAATATGCGCTGGTGATCGGTGCTGACGTGCTGGCGCGTACCTGCGATCCTACCGATCGTGGAACGATCATTATTTTTGGTGATGGTGCGGGCGCGGTGCTGCTGGGGCAGTCCGAAGAGCCGGGTATCATCTCGACGCATCTGCATGCTGATGGCAGCTACGGCGAACTGTTGACCCTGCCTAACGCCGATCGCGTTAATCCGGACAACTCGATTTACCTGACTATGGCAGGGAACGAGGTGTTCAAGGTGGCGGTGACTGAGCTTGCGCACATCGTTGATGAAACGCTGGAAGCGAATAACCTTGAACGCTCCGCGCTCGACTGGCTGGTGCCGCATCAGGCGAACCTGCGTATCATCAGCGCGACCGCGAAAAAGCTGGGCATGTCGATGGATAACGTTGTGGTGACGCTGGATCGTCACGGCAACACCTCTGCGGCGTCGGTACCGTGCGCATTTGATGAAGCGGTACGCGATGGACGAATCAAACGGGGCCAGCTGGTCTTGCTTGAAGCCTTCGGTGGCGGGTTCACCTGGGGTTCCGCGCTGGTTCGTTTCTAGGATAAGGAATAAAAAATGACGCAATTTGCTTTTGTGTTCCCGGGCCAGGGCTCTCAAACCGTTGGGATGTTGTCTGAAATGGCAGCAACCTATCCGGTCATTGAAGAGACTTTCCGTGAAGCTTCTGATGCACTGGGTTATGATTTATGGGCGCTGACCCAGCAGGGGCCGGCCGAAGAGCTGAACAAAACCTGGCAGACCCAGCCCGCGCTGCTGACTGCGTCCGTTGCGCTGTGGCGTGTCTGGCAGCAGCAGGGCGGTAAAGCCCCCGCGCTGCTCGCGGGTCACAGCCTGGGCGAATACTCTGCGCTGGTGTGTGCCGGTGTGATCGCGTTTGCTGACGCGGTACGTCTGGTGGAACTGCGCGGCAAATTCATGCAGGAAGCGGTGCCGGAAGGCACGGGCGGTATGTCTGCCATCATCGGTCTGGATGACGCTGCAATTGCAAAAGCATGTGAAGAATCTGCTGAAGGCCAGGTGGTCTCTCCGGTTAACTTCAACTCGCCGGGCCAGGTGGTTATTGCCGGCCATAAAGAAGCGGTTGAACGTGCAGGTGCGGCCTGTAAAGCTGCGGGTGCTAAACGTGCGCTGCCGCTGCCGGTCAGCGTGCCGTCTCACTGTGCGCTGATGAAGCCTGCCGCCGAGAAACTGGCGGTTGAGCTGGAAAAAATTACGTTTAACGCACCGACGATTTCCGTTGTGAACAACGTCGATGTGAAATGCGAAACCACGCCGGAAGCTATCCGTGATGCACTGGTTCGCCAGCTCTACAGCCCGGTACAGTGGACCAAAACCGTTGAGTTTATGGCCTCTCAGGGCGTTGAGCATCTGTATGAAGTCGGCCCAGGGAAAGTCCTCACCGGTCTGACAAAACGTATTGTTGACACCCTGACAGCCTCGGCGATTAACGAGCCGGAAGCGATGTCAGCGGCACTCTCGCAATAAAAGAGGAATACCATGAGTTTTGAAGGAAAAATCGCCCTGGTCACTGGCGCAAGCCGCGGTATCGGGCGTGCAATTGCTGAAACACTGGTTGCGCGCGGCGCGAAGGTGATTGGAACAGCAACCAGCGAGAATGGCGCTCAGGCCATCAGCGAGTATCTGGGTGCAAACGGTAAAGGTCTGGTACTGAATGTGACTGAACCTGCATCTATCGAATCTGTTCTGGAAAATATTCGCGCAGAGTTTGGCGAAGTGGATATTCTGGTAAACAATGCCGGGATCACTCGCGATAACCTGTTAATGCGAATGAAAGACGACGAGTGGAACGATATCATCGAAACCAACCTGTCATCTGTATTCCGTCTGTCAAAAGCGGTAATGCGCGCTATGATGAAAAAGCGTCATGGTCGTATTATCACTGTCGGTTCTGTGGTTGGTACCATGGGAAATGCTGGTCAGGCTAACTACGCTGCGGCGAAAGCCGGTCTGATTGGTTTCAGTAAGTCGCTGGCGCGTGAAGTTGCGTCCCGCGGTATTACGGTAAACGTTGTTGCTCCGGGCTTTATTGAAACGGACATGACGCGTGCGCTGACTGATGAGCAGCGTGCGGGTACGCTGGCGGCAGTTCCGGCGGGTCGTCTTGGCGACCCTAAAGAAATCGCCAGTGCGGTTGCATTTTTAGCCTCTGACGAAGCGGGTTACATCACTGGTGAGACCCTCCACGTCAACGGCGGGATGTATATGGTTTAACCACGATGAAAAATATTTGCGTTATTAGGGCGAATGGCCTCAAAATAACGTAAAATCGTGGTACGAACTGCCGGGATTTAGTTGCAAATTTTTCAACATTTTATACACTACGAAAACCATCGCGAAAGCGAGTTTTGATAGGAAATTTAAGAGTATGAGCACTATCGAAGAACGCGTTAAGAAAATTATCGGCGAACAGCTGGGCGTTAAGCAGGAAGAAGTTGTGAACTCCGCTTCCTTCGTTGAAGACCTGGGCGCAGATTCTCTTGACACCGTTGAGCTGGTAATGGCTCTGGAAGAAGAGTTTGATACTGAGATTCCGGACGAAGAAGCTGAGAAGATCACCACCGTTCAGGCTGCCATTGATTACATCAACGGTCACCAGGCGTAAGTGAACATCTCCAGGCGGTCATTCGACCGCCTGAGTTTTATCTTTTTTAGTCCCACGAATCTCTTTTTTATCCCTCCCTGGAGGACAAACGTGTCTAAGCGTCGTGTAGTTGTGACCGGACTTGGCATGTTGTCTCCTGTCGGCAATACCGTAGAGTCCACCTGGAAAGCTCTCCTTGCCGGTCAGAGCGGCATCAGCCTAATCGACCATTTCGATACTAGCGCCTATGCAACGAAATTTGCTGGCTTAGTAAAGGATTTTAACTGTGAAGAGATCATCTCGCGTAAAGAACAGCGCAAGATGGATGCCTTCATTCAATATGGAATTGTCGCTGGCGTTCAGGCCATGCAGGATTCTGGCCTTGTGATTACGGAAGAGAACGCAACCCGTATCGGCGCCGCTATCGGCTCCGGGATTGGCGGTCTTGGCCTGATCGAGGAAAACCATACATCTCTGATGAATGGCGGCCCGCGTAAGATCAGCCCGTTCTTCGTTCCGTCCACGATTGTTAACATGGTGGCAGGTCACCTGACCATCATGTTTGGCCTGCGTGGGCCAAGCATTTCTATCGCCACCGCCTGTACGTCTGGCGTACATAACATCGGCCAGGCCGCGCGCATTATTGCGTACGGCGATGCAGATGCTATGGTTGCGGGCGGTGCTGAAAAAGCCAGTACCCCGCTGGGTGTTGGCGGTTTCGGTGCGGCGCGTGCGCTGTCTACCCGTAATGATAACCCGCAGGCGGCGAGCCGTCCGTGGGATAAAGACCGTGACGGCTTCGTGCTGGGCGACGGGGCGGGCATGATCGTACTGGAAGAGTACGAACACGCGAAAAAACGCGGTGCGAAAATTTATGCTGAAATCGTTGGTTTCGGCATGAGCAGCGATGCTTATCACATGACGTCTCCTCCTGAGAACGGCGCGGGTGCTGCGCTGGCGATGGAAAACGCGATCCGTGATGCGGGTATTACCCCAGCACAAATTGGCTACGTGAACGCGCACGGCACCTCTACGCCAGCAGGCGATAAAGCGGAAGCTCAGGCGGTTAAGTCTATCTTCGGCGAATCTGCCAGCCGCGTA
The DNA here is from genome assembly GCF_055817355.1 of Enterobacter sp. PL_is379. NCBI lineage: Bacteria > Pseudomonadati > Pseudomonadota > Gammaproteobacteria > Enterobacterales > Enterobacteriaceae > Enterobacter > Enterobacter sp. PL_is379. The sequence goes on along the minus strand of NZ_JBVPGT010000028.1, from coordinate 291,172 downwards.
ATGGTGAGCTCCACGAAATCCATGACCGGTCACCTGTTGGGTGCGGCGGGTGCAGTAGAGTCAATCTACTCCATCCTTGCGCTGCGCGATCAGGCTGTTCCACCAACCATCAACCTGGATAACCCGGATGAAGGTTGCGATCTGGACTTCGTTCCTCACGAAGCGCGTCAGGTTAGCGGTATGGAGTACACCCTGTGTAACTCTTTCGGCTTCGGCGGCACCAACGGTTCTCTGATCTTCAAAAAGATCTGATCCTGACGTCCCGATAGCTTTTAAAAAGGTCCGCTTGCCGGGCCTTTTTTATTAAGCCTAATCTTCTTGTCGGCTGCATGACATCCTGCCAGACTAAATGCCCACGCATAAGGAGCCACCATGTTTTTAATCAATGGCCTTGAGCAGGACGCGCTGCCTGCCAGCGACAGGGCGATACAGTTCGGTGATGGTTGCTTTACGACGGCGCGCATTCTGGATGGCGATGTCTGCCTGCTGGAGGCGCACATTCGACGTCTGCAGCATGGCTGTGAAAAGTTAATGATCCCCTTTACGCACTGGGACACATTGCGCCAGGAAATGTGCCAGCTGGCAACCGGGAAGGACACCGGCGTACTCAAAGTCATCATCAGTCGCGGCAGTGGTGGCCGGGGTTACAGCGCCGCATCGTGTATCAACCCAACGCGTATTCTCTCCGTTTCTGCTTATCCTGCGCATTACTCTCGCTGGCGAGAAGACGGCGTCACGCTGACGCTGAGCCCGGTTCGACTGGGACGGAACCCGATGCTGGCCGGGCTTAAGCATCTCAATCGCCTCGAGCAGGTGCTCATTCGTACTCATCTTGAACAGACGGACGCCGATGAGGCGCTGGTTCTTGACAGCGAAGGGTTCATTACGGAATGCTGTGCGGCTAATTTACTCTGGCGGCAGGGGGGAGAGGTGTTCACTCCGTCGCTGGAACACGCTGGCGTAAATGGGTTAATGCGTCAGTTTTGTCTGCAACAGCTGGCACGCTCTGGCTATCGCGTTGTCGAAGTTAGCGCAGGAGAAGCCGCGCTACAGACTGCCGATGAAGTCATCATCTGCAATGCGCTGATGCCTGTTGTACCCGTCCGTGCGTATGGCCAACAACGCTGGTCTTCGCGCGAGCTGTTTCAGTTTTTAGCCCCGATATGTGAGCAAACCAGATAGTCATGAAAAAAATGTTGCGCTTTGTCCTTATCCTCATCGTTGCGCTGGGCGTCGCTGGCGGAGCTGGCGTATGGAAAGTTCGCCAGCTGGCTGACAGCAAGATCCTGGTTAAAGACGAAACGATCTTTACCCTGAAAGCGGGAACCGGCCGCCAGGCGCTTGGGGAACAGCTCTATGGCGACAAGATTATCAATCGTCCACGGGTATTCCAGTGGTTATTGCGCGTGGAGCCTGAGCTGTCACATTTCAAAGCCGGTACCTATCGCTTTACGCCGGGAATGACCGTCAGAGAGATGCTGCAGCTGCTGGAAAGCGGCAAAGAGGCCCAGTTCCCCCTGCGATTTGTGGAAGGGATGCGCCTGAGCGATTACCTCAAACAGCTGCGCGATGCACCGTATATCAAACATACTCTAAAGGATGACAGCTACCAGACGGTGGCCGACGTGCTCAAGTTTGAGCATCCTGAGTGGGTGGAAGGTTGGTTCTGGCCGGATACCTGGATGTATACCGCAGGCACGACTGATGTGGCGATTCTTAAGCGGGCGCACAAAAAAATGGTCGCCGCCGTGGATGCCGCCTGGGAAGGGCGAATGGACGGGCTGCCGTATAAAGATCAAAACCAGTTTGTCACCATGGCCTCAATTATCGAGAAAGAGACCGCCGTTGCCGCCGAGCGCGATCGGGTGGCGTCAGTATTTATCAACCGTCTGCGCATCGGCATGCGTCTGCAAACCGACCCTACCGTTATCTACGGCATGGGAGAGAGCTATGCCGGCAAGATCTCAAGAAAAGATCTGGAGACGCCAACGGCGTATAATACCTACGTGATTAGCGGATTACCGCCAGGTCCGATTGCCACGCCGAGCGAAGCGTCGCTTAAAGCCGCTGCGCATCCGGCAAAAACACCGTATCTCTATTTTGTGGCTGATGGAAAAGGGGGACACACCTTTAACACCAACCTTGCCAGCCACAATCGCTCTGTTCAGGACTATCTGAAGGCACTTAAGGAAAAAAATGCGCAGTAAATACATTGTCATTGAGGGACTCGAAGGAGCGGGTAAAACTACCGCCCGCAACGTGGTGGTGGATACGCTAAAAGCGCTTGGCGTGGCGGACATGGTATTTACCCGCGAGCCGGGCGGCACGCAGCTGGCTGAAAAGCTGCGCAGCCTGGTGCTGGATATTAAATCCGTCGGCGACGAAGTTATCACTGACAAAGCCGAAGTGCTGATGTTCTACGCGGCGCGCGTTCAGCTGGTTGAGACGGTTATCAAACCTGCCCTGGCCGGCGGCAAGTGGGTGATCGGTGACCGTCACGATCTGTCGACTCAGGCATATCAGGGCGGAGGACGCGGTATCGACCAGACCATGCTGGCCACGCTGCGTAATGCCGTACTGGGGGATTTTCGCCCCGACCTGACGCTCTATCTGGATGTGACTCCGGAAGTGGGCCTCAAGCGTGCCCGCGCGCGCGGTGAGCTGGACCGCATTGAACAAGAGTCGTTTGATTTCTTTAACCGCACCCGTGCGCGCTATCTTGAACTTGCCGCACAGGACAGCTCCATTCGTACTATCGATGCAACGCAATCCCTGGACGAGGTGACGCGTGACATTCAGCAAACCGTGACGCAGTGGGTGCAGGAGCAGCAGACATGAAATGGTATCCATGGTTGCGCCCGCACTTTGAACAGCTGATCGGCAGCTATCAGGCGGGGCGGGGGCATCATGCGTTACTGATTCAGGCATTGCCGGGAATGGGCGATGATGCATTGATTTATGCCATCACCCGTTTTCTGATGTGCCAGCAGCCGGAAGGGCATAAAAGCTGCGGCAAATGCCGCGGCTGTCAGCTGATGCAGGCGGGCACACATCCTGACTACTACACGCTTGAGCCTGAGAAGGGGAAAAGCGCGCTCGGTATCGATGCCGTGCGGGAAGTCAGTGAAAAATTGTACGAACACGCGCGACTGGGCGGCGCTAAAGTGGTCTGGCTCAAAGACGCCACACAGCTTACCGAGGCGGCGGCTAACGCCCTGCTGAAAACCCTGGAAGAGCCTCCGGTTAAAACGTGGTTTTTCCTCTCGTGTCGTGACCCGGGACGATTACTGGCGACGCTGCGCAGCCGCTGTCGTCTTTATCACCTTGCGGTGCCCCAGGAATCGTGGGCGCTGAGCTGGCTTGAACGAGAGGTGACAACGTCACCTGAGAGCTCGCTGACCGCCTTGCGCCTGAGCAGCGGCGCGCCCGCGGCGGCGCTGGCATTACTGCAGCCTGACGTCTGGTCAGAGCGAGAAACGCTCTGCCGGGCTGTTGAAACAGCACTGAATAATCACGACTGGCTAAGCGTATTGCCTGCGCTTAACAGCGATCGGGTCGTTGAGCGTCTGCACTGGCTGGCCTCGTTGCTGCTGGATGCACTCAAAATTCAGCAAGGGGCAACGCTGCTGACCAACCCGGACGCGTGGCCACTGGTGAATACGCTGGCGAACCGCCTCTCAGGGACGATTCTTCATGCGATGCTTCATGAAATTTGCCAGAGCCGAGAACAGCTTTTAACCGTGACGGGTCTTAATCGCGAGCTTTTACTGACTGACCAGTTACTGCGTATCGAACATTACCTGCAACCCGGCGTCACACCGCCGATTTCCCATCTCTGAGAGAGACATTATGTTTTTAGTCGACTCACACTGCCATCTTGATGGCCTGGATTATCAATCCCTGCATAAAAACGTGGATGACGTGCTGGCAAAAGCCGCTGCCCGCGATGTGAAATTCTGTCTTGCGGTGGCAACCACGTTGCCGGGCTACCGCTCCATGCGTGAGCTGGTGGGCGTTCGCGATAACGTGGTGTTCTCCTGCGGTGTGCATCCGTTGAATCAGGACGAGGCGTACGACGTTGAGGATCTGCGCCAACTGGCAGCAGAAGAGGGCGTGGTGGCGATGGGCGAGACCGGGCTGGACTACTTTTACACGCCGGAAACCAAACCGCGTCAGCAGGAGTCCTTCCGCAACCATATTCGCATTGGCCGGGAGCTGAACAAGCCGGTTATCGTCCACACCCGCGACGCGCGTGCGGATACCCTGGCGATCCTCCGGGAAGAAAACGTGACGGATTGCGGTGGCGTACTACACTGTTTCACAGAAGACAGAGAAACGGCGGGTAAGCTGCTTGATTTGGGGTTTTATATCTCGTTTTCGGGGATCGTGACGTTCCGTAACGCTGAGCAGCTGCGTGATGCTGCACGTTATGTTCCGCTCGATCGTATTCTGGTGGAGACCGATTCTCCGTATCTCGCACCGGTACCGCATCGCGGTAAAGAGAACCAGCCCGCTATGACGAGAGATGTGGCTGAGTACATGGCCGTACTGAAGGGCGTCAGCATTGATGAGCTGGCCCGCGTGACGACGGAAAACTTCTCCACGCTGTTCCATATCGACCCCGCCCGCCTGCAATCTGTCTGATACACCTGTTTTTTTTAGGCTCGTAATTAATAAGTAAAGCGAGTAAAGTTCACCGCCTCATTTGGGGCGGTGAGGGTGTTTTTAGACACATCCGGACATGCTTTTTGTAAATAACTGAAAGTTTTTCGACCGCCTTAAGCTGAAACGTGATAGCCGTCAAACAAACTCAGAGGGAATTATTTTACTCTGTGTAATAAATAAAGGGCGCTTAGATGTCCTGTCCACGGCACGGTACTCCCCCCGGGCCAATGCGTGAAAGCGTAAAAAAAGCACAAATACTCAGGAGCACTCTCAATTATGTTTAAGAATGCATTTGCTAACCTGCAAAAGGTCGGTAAATCGCTGATGCTGCCAGTATCCGTACTGCCTATTGCAGGTATCCTGCTGGGTGTCGGTTCTGCTAACTTCAGCTGGCTGCCAGCCGTAGTCTCCCACGTGATGGCCGAAGCAGGCGGTTCTGTCTTTGCTAACATGCCGCTGATCTTCGCGATCGGTGTGGCTCTGGGCTTCACCAATAACGACGGCGTTTCTGCGCTGGCTGCAGTGGTTGCCTACGGCATCATGGTGAAAACCATGGCTGTGGTTGCGCCGCTGGTTCTGCATTTACCGGCAGAAGAGATTGCCGCGAAACACCTGGCGGACACCGGTGTTCTGGGCGGTATCATCTCCGGTGCGATTGCAGCGTATATGTTCAACCGCTTCTATCGCATCAAGCTGCCTGAGTATCTGGGCTTCTTCGCGGGCAAGCGTTTCGTTCCGATCATCTCTGGTCTGGCAGCGATTTTCACTGGCGTGATCCTGTCCTTCATCTGGCCACCAATCGGCTCCGCTATCCAGACCTTCTCTCAGTGGGCTGCTTACCAGAACCCGGTTGTGGCGTTTGGTATCTACGGCTTCATCGAGCGTTGCCTGGTGCCATTCGGTCTGCACCACATCTGGAACGTTCCATTCCAGATGCAGATTGGTGAATTCACCAACGCAGCAGGCCAGGTATTCCACGGCGATATCCCACGTTACATGGCGGGTGACCCAACTGCAGGTAAACTGTCTGGTGGCTTCCTGTTCAAAATGTACGGTCTGCCTGCAGCGGCGATTGCTATCTGGCACTCTGCGAAGCCAGAGAACCGTGCAAAAGTGGGCGGTATCATGATCTCCGCAGCGCTGACCTCGTTTCTGACCGGTATCACCGAGCCGATCGAGTTCTCCTTCATGTTCGTTGCGCCGATCCTGTACGTTATCCACGCAATTCTGGCGGGCCTGGCGTTCCCAATCTGTATTCTGCTGGGTATGCGTGACGGTACGTCCTTCTCTCACGGCCTGATCGACTTCATCGTTCTGTCCGGTAACAGCAGCAAGCTGTGGCTGTTCCCAATCGTCGGTGCGTGCTACGCCGTTGTGTACTACACCATCTTCCGCGTGCTGATTAAAGCACTGGACCTGAAAACCCCAGGCCGTGAAGATGCGACAGAAGACAGCAAAGCTGGCGCGACCAGCGAAATGGCTCCTGCTCTGGTTGCTGCGTTCGGTGGTAAAGAGAACATCACTAACCTGGACGCGTGCATCACTCGTCTGCGCGTGAGCGTTGCCGACGTCGCGAAAGTAGACCAGCCGGGTCTGAAAAAACTGGGCGCAGCGGGCGTAGTTGTTGCAGGTTCTGGTGTACAGGCAATCTTCGGTACCAAATCCGATAACCTGAAAACCGAAATGGATGAGTACATCCGCAGCAACTAAGTTGTGACCTGGGGAGACTAAGGCAGCCGAATGGCTGCCTTTTTTATTTGTGTCGTAAAAAACGCCACTGAGACGCGCAAGCGGTCACTCTTCACTCAGCTGATGAACATTCAGGAAAGAAATCGAGGGAGGAGGTTGAAAGGACAGGAGAAACTCGCTCATACTCTTGAATTGTGTCACACACCGATCCCGGGAGTGTGTTTACAGCGGACGCATTGCGCCAGATTAAACAAAAAAGGAAAAGGTCATGGCTGAAGAAACGATTTTCAGTAAAATTATCCGTCGCGAAATTCCGTCGGATATCGTCTATCAGGATGAACTGGTGACGGCTTTCCGGGACATTTCCCCTCAGGCCCCGACGCACATCCTTATCATTCCCAATATTCTGATTCCGACTGTAAACGACGTAAAAACCGAGCATGAAGTGGCGTTAGGTCGTATGCTGACGGTGGCCGCGAAAATCGCCGAACAGGAAGGGATTGCAGAAGACGGTTACCGTCTGATCATGAACTGCAATCGTCATGGTGGCCAGGAAGTGTATCATATTCACATGCATCTGCTGGGTGGACGTCCTCTGGGGCCGATGCTGGCACATAAAGGTCTTTGACATGCGTAAAGGGCGTATTGCAGCGCTGGTAGTGACGATGATGATTGTGGGGTGCAGCACGCGCCCGGCGATCCCCGTGAACGATGAACAGACGCTGGTCATGGAATCCTCCGTGCTTGCCGCGGGCATCACGGCGCAACAGCCCGCGCTGACCATCAGTGAAATCAACTCATCTGCCTCCTCTACGCTCTTTAATGAAAGACACGAACCCGTGACGGTCCACTACCGTTTTTTCTGGTATGACGTAAGAGGTCTCGAAATGCATCCGCTGGAGGCGCCGCGCAGCGTCACCATTCCGGCCAGGTCGTCGGTAACGCTCTATGGCAGCGCCAACTATCTGGGTGCGCATAAGGTGAGACTTTATCTTTATCTCTGAGGGGTGAACCTTGATTAAAAACTTGAGCCGCTATGCGCTCGTGACAGCTTTCGCGCTGTTCCTGGCAGGGTGTGTGACCCGAACTGAACAGCCTGCGCCTGTGGAAGAGGCGAAACCGGGCACAGAACAGCCGACGCAGCCAACGCAGCCGCAGCCAACCGTGCCGTCCGTACCGTCTATACCGGCGCAGCCTGGCCCGATTGAGCATCCGGACCAGACGTCGCAGCCTGCACCGCGCGTGCGCCACTACGACTGGAACGGGGCAATGCAGCCGATGGTCGGTAAAATGCTGCAGGCGCAGGGCGTGACGGCGGGCAGCGTATTGCTGGTCGACAGCGTCAACAACCGTACCAACGGTTCACTGAACGCGGGCGAAGCGACAGAAACCCTGCGCAATGCTCTGGCTAACAACGGCAAGTTTACGCTGGTCTCGGCTCAGCAGCTCGCGGTAGCTAAACAGCAGCTGGGCCTGTCGCCGCAGGATAGTCTCGGCACACGCAGCAAGGCGATCGGCATTGCCCGTAACGTTGGCGCACAGTATGTGCTTTACTCTAACGCCACCGGTAATGTGAATACCCCAGCCCTGCAGATGCAGCTGATGCTGGTTCAGACAGGCGAAATTATCTGGTCAGGTAAAGGTGCGGTTACGCAACAATGACAGCACGCGTGAAGAGATTCTGACGCGTTATTTTCCTCAGCACCGCCTTATCGCGCCGCAGGCCCACTCCGGGCTTGGCGGCGCGAGTTGCATTATAGCGCAGGGCGAACGACGTCTGGTCTTGCGGCAACATCACGACCCCTATGCGCCTGCCTCCCATTTCCGTCGTCAGTTTCGCACCCTGAGGCGTCTTCCGTCAGATCTCGTGCCTGCTCCTCGTTTTTTCAGACAGGGCTGGATGGCCGTCGACTATCTGGACGGTGACGTTAAAAGCGCGTTACCGGACACGCCGGCGCTCGCGGCGATGCTGTATCATCTGCACCGGCAGCCACGTCTGGGATGGCGAATAACGTTATACCCGCTGCTGGAAGGCTACTGGCAGCAGGCCGAGCCTGACAGACGCACCCCAATGTGGCTGGCACATCTCAAGCGGCTGCGTAAAACGGGCGAGCCGCAGCCGATTCGGCTCGCGCCGCTGCACATGGATGTTCATGCCGGGAATATTGTTCATACGCCAGCGGGCATCAGGCTTATCGACTGGGAGTATGCCGGAGATGGCGATGTGGCGCTGGAGCTGGCGGCAGTCTGGACGGAGAGTGACGCCGCGCGGCAAATACTCATCAGGGACTACGCCCAGGTGGCACATATTGACCCCGAGGCGCTGAGGCGTCAGGTCAGATGCTGGCGACCCTGGGTCGTCATGTTAATGGCTGGCTGGTTTGAAATGCGCTATCGCCAGTCCAGAGACAAACACTTTATTGCGCTGGCAGACGATGGCTGGCGTCAGTTACAAACGAAAGGATAAGAGAGGTGGATGTGGGTCCAGTCATGTTGGATGTAGAAGGGTTTGAGCTGGATGCGGAGGAGCGTGAAATTCTGGCGCATCCGCTGGTGGGTGGCCTGATCCTGTTTACCCGCAACTATCACGATCCGGCGCAGCTACGTGAGCTGGTGCGTCAGATCCGCGCCGCGTCGCGCAATCATTTGGTGGTCGCCGTCGATCAGGAAGGCGGCCGCGTGCAGCGTTTTCGCGAAGGGTTTACCCGCCTGCCGGCTGCCCAGTCTTTTGCCGCGCTGTTAGGCACGGAAGAGGGGGGGAAACTGGCGCAGGAGGCCGGCTGGCTGATGGCCAGCGAAATGATCGCCATGGATATCGACATCAGTTTTGCCCCGGTTCTGGACGTGGGGCATATCAGCGCCGCCATTGGCGAGCGTTCATACCATGAAGATCCGCGTATTGCGCTGGCCATGGCGACCCGGTTTATCGACGGTATGCACGATGCCGGAATGAAAACCACCGGGAAACACTTCCCGGGTCACGGGGCGGTAACGGCGGACTCACACAAAGAGACCCCGCGCGATCCGCGCCCGGAAGCGGAAATTCGCGCCAAAGATATGTCGGTGTTCAGGTCGCTGATCACCGACAACAAGCTTGATGCCATTATGCCTGCGCACGTGATTTATAGCGACGTTGACCCGCGCCCTGCCAGCGGCTCTCCGCACTGGCTGAAAACCGTTCTGCGTCAGGAGCTGGGCTTCAACGGCGTGATTTTCTCTGACGATTTGTCGATGGAAGGGGCCGCGATCATGGGCAGCTACGCTGAACGCGGTCAGGCATCTCTGGATGCGGGTTGCGATATGATCCTGGTCTGCAATAATCGTAAAGGTGCCGTTAGCGTGCTGGATAACCTGTCGCCGATCAATGCAGAGCGTGTTACACAATTGTATCATAAAGGTTCATTTAGCCGTCAGGAGCTGATGGATTCGGCGCGCTGGAAGACGGTCAACGCCCGGCTTGAAGACCTGAATGAGCGCTGGCAGGCACATAAAGCCAGCCTGTAAACCCTCCCGGAAGGCGTAGCGTGGTGAGAAGACGATGATCATCTATTTACACGGTTTTGACTCAAACAGTCCTGGTAATCATGAGAAGGTGCTGCAGCTGCAGTTTATCGATCCGGATGTACGGTTGATCAGCTACAGCACGCGCCATCCGAAGCATGATATGCAGCATCTGCTCAAAGAGGTGGACAAGATGTTGCAGCTCAACGTCGACGATCGCCCGCTGATTTGCGGCGTGGGGCTGGGCGGATACTGGGCGGAGCGGATTGGCTTCCTGTGCGACATTCGCCAGGTGGTGTTCAATCCTAACCTGTTCCCGAACGAGAACATGGAAGGCAAAATTGACCGCCCGGAAGAGTATGTCGATATTGCGACCAAGTGCGTCAGCAATTTTCGTGAGAAAAACCGCGACCGCTGCCTGGTGATCCTTTCACGTAATGATGAAGCGCTCAACAGCCATCGGGCAGCAGAACTGCTGCATCATTACTATGAGATCGTCTGGGACGAAGAACAGACCCACAAGTTCAAGAACATCTCCCCGCATCTGCAGCGTATCAAAGCGTTTAAAACGCTGGGTTAATCCCTTATCCGCAGGCATCAAAGCCCGGCTGCGAAAGCGTACCGGGCTTTCTTTTTGACCAGAATTGTCTACTTTTAAGCCATCAAAACTTGATGCATATCAATTTTGGTATGACCAATGCGCCTGACGTGGTATTCTCAATGCACCTGAATGGTTTCAGTGCTGTAACCTGTTGTTAATTAAGGGTTATTTTTATAACTTTTAATTAACAATTGGTTAATAATTTGAGGGGGTCACGTTGACTACGCCATTGAAAAAGATAGTGATTGTAGGCGGTGGTGCTGGCGGGCTGGAGCTGGCTACACAGCTGGGCAAGAAGCTGGGTCGCGGTAAAAAAGCCAAAATTACGCTGGTGGATCGTAACCACAGCCACCTGTGGAAACCGCTGCTGCACGAAGTGGCGACCGGTTCTCTGGATGAGGGTGTGGACGCGCTCAGCTACCTGGCGCACGCGCGCAACCACCATTTCCAGTTCCAGCTGGGCTCGGTGGTGGACATCAACCGTGAAAGCAAAACCATCACTCTGGCAGAACTGCGTGATGAAAAAGGGGAGCTGCTCGTTCCTGAGCGCAAGCTGCCGTACGACACGCTGGTCATGGCGCTGGGCAGTACCTCCAACGACTTCAACACGCCGGGCGTGAAAGAGCACTGTATCTTCCTCGATAACCCGCACCAGGCGCGTCGTTTCCATCAGGAAATGCTGAACCTGTTCCTGAAGTACACCAGCAATATGGGTGCGAACGGTAAGGTGAATATCGCCATTGTTGGCGGCGGTGCGACGGGCGTTGAGCTGTCTGCGGAGCTGCACAATGCAGTGAAACAGCTGCACAGCTACGGTTACAAAGGGTTAACTAACGAAGCGCTGAACGTCACGCTGGTCGAAGCGGGTGAACGCATTCTGCCTGCGCTGCCTCCGCGTATTTCCGGTGCGGCGCACAATGAGCTCACCAAACTGGGCGTGCGGGTGCTGACGCAGACCATGGTGACCAGCGCCGACGAAGGCGGCCTGCACACCAAAGACGGCGAGTATATCAAAGCGGATCTGATGGTCTGGGCGGCAGGTATCAAAGCGCCTGACTTTATGAAAGAGATCGGCGGTCTGGAAACGAACCGCATTAACCAGCTGGTCACCGAGCCAACGCTGCAAACCACGCGCGACCCTGACATCTTTGCTATCGGTGACTGTGCCTCCTGCGCGCGTCCTGAAGGTGGATTCGTGCCGCCGCGCGCGCAGGCCGCTCATCAGATGGCAAGTCTGGTGCTGCACAACATTCTGGCGCAGTACAAAGGCAAGCCAATGAAGGCCTATGTCTACAAAGACCATGGTTCTCTGGTGTCTCTGTCAAACTTCTCTACCGTCGGCAGCCTGATGGGCAACCTGATGCGCGGCTCAATGATGGTAGAAGGGCGCATTGCCCGCTTCGTGTATATCTCCCTGTACCGCATGCACCAGATTGCGCTGCACGGCTACTTCAAAACCGGGCTGATGATGCTGGTGGGCAGAATCAACCGCGTGATCCGTCCGCGTCTGAAGCTGCACTAATCTTTCACTCCCTCCGGGTCCTCCGGAGGGAGTTTTTAGCATTTCATGCTGTAGATCACAGTTTGAGTGCTTAAGAGTTCTCCTAAATACAATATATCTCCTCTCAACGACCCTTTTTTGATCCTTTATCTTATTGGCGAAGCCGTGCCTCCATTGCAAAATTGTTACCAATAGCAACAAAGGAGGAAGTCCCGTGAATAAATCAATGTTGGCGGGTATAGGGATTGGCGTCGCGGCTGCGTTAGGTGTGGCTGCCGTTGCCAGTCTCAACGTATTAGATCGCGGCCCGCAGTATGCGCAGGTGGTTTCTGCTACACCGATTAAAGAAACGGTAAAAACGCCTCGTCAGGAGTGCCGTAACGTCTCCGTGACGCACCGTCGTCCGGTGCAGGATGAAAACCGCATTGCCGGTTCTGTTCTGGGCGCGGTAGCGGGTGGCGTGATTGGTCACCAGTTCGGCGGCGGCCGGGGTAAAGATGTGGCGACCGTGGTCGGTGCGCTGGGTGGCGGCTATGCCGGTAACCAGGTACAGGGCGCGATGCAGGATAATGATACCTACACCACGACTCAGCAACGCTGCAAAACCGTCTATGACAAGTCGGAAAAAATGCTGGGCTATGACGTGACGTACAAAATTGGCGATCAGCAGGGCAAAATCCGCATGGATAAAGACCCGGGCACGCAAATTCCACTGGATGGAAATGGCCAGCTGGTTCTGAATAACAAAGTGTAAAAAAGATGTTCTCTGAATTTAGCTCCTCATGCGCTCAGGCTGAGGAGCTTTTTTTGCTTCAGATTTTCAGTAGCTCAGGCCACAGTCGCAGCGTGGTTTCGCTAATATTCTGCAGTTTTTCCAGCGTAGCCCCTTCACGGGCGCTGATCGACATCCCCTGCAAAATACAGCTCAGGTATTGCGCCAGCAGCTGAGGGTTGCATTGCGCAGGGATTTCACCGCGCTGCTGGCGCTGAGCCAGAAAGGCGCTGAGCGTCTCCTCCTGCATGGCATGCCGCGATTTCACCGTATTGGCAATCTCTTTCGAGGACGCCGCCAGGGTGGCAGAGGTGTTAATCATAAAGCAGCCCGCAGGCGTCTCTTTACTGGTGAAGCAGGTCGCGACGGCGGTGAAATAGTCGCGAAGCGCCTGTTCGACGCTTTTCTCTTCACAGAACAGCTGGGCTTCGTGTTTCGCCGCAAAGCGCGAAATGTATCTGTCCAGCACTGCCCTGAACAGCCCCTCTTTATTGGTAAATTCGGCATACAGCGTCGGCGCTTTGGCTCCGGTAGCTTCTACCAGATCGGAAAGCGAGGTTGCTTCATACCCATGTTGCCAGAAGAGAGTCATGGCCTTATCAAGCGCTGCATCCCTGTCAAACACTTTTGGTCGGCCACGGCTTTTCTTCGCACAACTCGTGACGTCGGTTGTCATGTGCCGTTGGTCCTCTGTTGGTTTGGTGAATAACCATTATAAAAATAAACGCAACCCACCACCAGTGCTGAATGCTTAAAAATATATTAATCATATCTATATGAAAAATAACAACTTTAAAATTAAATTAATGGTCGTTATAAAATTATGTTGACGCGTGACCTGGATCACATTTATGATTTACCTATCGATCGTTAACTAAATAGATAACGACCTCCAAATTCATCTGCTAAAGGTAAACATCATGAAAAACGTAAAAACCCTCATCGCTGCTGCTGTCCTGAGTTCACTCTCTTTCGCAAGCTTTGCTGCTGTACAGGTACAGTCCACTCCGGTCGATCAGCATAAAGTCGGGACGATCTCTGCGTCTGCCGGGACTAACCTGGGTTCACTGGAAGATCAGCTGGCGCAAAAAGCGCAAGAGATGGGTGCAAAATCTTACCGCATCACCTCTGTGACCGGTCCTAACACCCTGCACGGCACGGCTGTCATCTACAAATAAGCCGGGCATAAACCCTCATTTATGCCACTGCAATAAAAAACGCCCTGCACATGTGAAGTAATGCCGATCGTTTAAGAACAGTTGAACGATCCTGCCAGTAAGAGACAATCCGGGTTCAGCCCCCACTGAACCCGGATTTTTTTACGTCTGACACGATATGGACTTCGTTGCGGATGTTTTCCCATTCGATCTGAATACTTTTTCCCGTTCTCTGGATGCGTCCGGCGAGAGCCGTCAGGTCATAATCTGATGCTTCCGACAACGTAGTGTCCTCCAAATAAGTGGTGGGTATCAAAGTGTCAGATATGAGGAAAAATGTGACTCGCGGCAGGCGAAAAGGCTGTCCTGATTATTCTCCTGAGTTTAAGCAGCGGCTCTTTGCCGCCTCCTGCGAACCCGGGATACCGGAACGGAGTTTATCCTCATATACTGGTGGCAGATAAAACCCCGCTTACGGAAACTGCTGTAAATTCTTATCAGGCGGCGAACCGGTTTAATATTTATTGCTGTTCGCCAAGGAAGAACGATTTATATCAGAAAAAAGGGCTGAGTAACCCTTCAGCGGCGGTTTCTGAATGTCTGATGATGCGTTCACAGGAAAAACACGTCGTTCATATTGGTTTTATCGACTGAATTGTTATATACGGGCCGGGTATCATTCCTAGGCTTTTATTTATGGTGTGAATATTTTTGTTTTATTTATCTTTAAACTGAATGATATGTATTTTGTAACATTCTGTGATGTGTTACGGAATGACATTTTATTCAATGGTCTGTGAGGGTATTGTTTTTTAATAAACAGTCATTCTTTATTATGGATATTTTGCGATGAAAGGACCGTTAGGCATTGTTCAGCAACAGGATACGTTAAACCGTTATTTACTGTATATTCCACGAGGCAAATCTGTTTTACCGGATGTTCACTCTTTTACCGGGGAAGAAGAACTCAGTAAGCCCTATCGCTACACCATCCGCTTTACCAGCCCGGCATCAAACATTGCCGTCAACGATGTCCTCAATCAGAGGGCGGAATTTATTCTTCGTGCCCCGAATCCGAAAGCTGGCTGGCACAATCAGGAGCCCTGGCTGCCGGTGCGCCAGATTAACGGGGTGATCACGTCGTTTGCCCGTCTGAAGTCATCTGCCGATGAAGCCCTTTACGAGTGTGTGCTGGAGCATGATCTGGCGCTGCTGGACCGGAATTACCGTTCGGCCGTATACATGAATGTGACAGTGCCGGAGCTCGTCACGAGGCTGATGAAGGAGAGCAGGCATTTTCAGGGTTACAACATCGATTTTGATCAGTTGAGCCACAGCTACCCCAGCCGTGAAATGATTATTCAGTGGAAGGAAACCGATCTCCAGTTTATCCGCCGTCTGCTGGCCGAGGTGGGGATCTGGTTCCGCTTTGAAAACCATGACAAGGTACAGGGCGATACGGTGGTTGTCTTTGGTGACGGTGGCCGCCGCTATGTCTTCAGCGATAAGAAGCTGCCGTACGTTCGCCATTCCGGCATGACCAGCCATAAAGAATACATTACCGAGCTTGAAGAACAATACGAACTCATTCCCGAAAGCGTACTGGTGCGTACGTATAACTACCGCAATCCATTTTCGCCACAGGCGGATAAGACCATTTTCGATAATGATATTCCCGACGGGATAACCAGCGGAAAACAGTATCACTATGCCGATCATTATCTGGAGGACGGCGATTTTTACGGTGAAGAGGCGGAAACAGCCACGTTCTGCGCACGCCTGCGCTATGAGCGCCTGCTGAACAAACAGAGTGTGCTGGGAGGGACAACCAGTGACCCGGCACTGTTGCCGGGTGTGATGTTCCACCCAACAGGGGATATTCCTGAAGGGTTTAAACACGGTTTTCTTGTCACCACAATGACGCTATCCGGCAGTCGCGCACAGCACTACCGCTCCATCCTGAAGGGGATCCCTTATCTGAACGGCTACAGCTATCGTCCGGAATATCTGCCGCGACCGGTGATTGCCGGTACGGTACCCGGTCGCGTGGCGGCCATCAATCGGGATCACACTTATGCCGGAGTCGATGCCCGGGGCCGATACCGCGTGAAGTTTGATTTTGACCTCGACGAGAAACGTGACGGTTTTGAAAGTGCGCTGATGCGTCTGGGCAGACCGTACGGCGGGGATGTGTTTGGTTTTCATTTCCCGCTGCTGGACGGTACAGAAGTGGCTGTAGCCTTTGAAGGCGGCGATCCGGACCGGCCCTTTATTGCGCATGTCATGCATGACGGCAAGCACCCTGATCTGGTTACAAATCGCAACGACACCCGCAACGTGATCCGCACTGCTGCTTCGAACAAAATCCGCCTGGAGGACCGCCGCGGTCAGGAACACATCAAGATTTCCACGGAATACGGCAAGAGTCAGGTCAGCGCTGGCCACCTCGTTGACGCAGAGGGAAAGCAGCGCGGCGAAGGTGTGGAAGCGCGCACTGACAATCACATGGCGCTCCGTGCTGCGAAAGGGGTGATGATCACCACGGAGGCGCAACCGCGTGCTGCGGGTAAGCAACTGGATATGACAGCCGCCATTGCGCAGCTGGATAAAGCGTTGTCGCTGGCAATGACGCTGCAACAAAGCGCACTGACAGCCGGGGCCAGTAATGTGGAAACCGATCAGCAAAGTCAACTGCGCCAGACACTAACTAACCTTACCGGCGCGGGCCTGCTGACCTATGCCGACAAAGGTCAGGCGCACGTCACGCCGGACAGTCTGCAACTGTCTGCCGGGGAAGATGTGATTGTTACGGCGGGCCAGGATACCAGCGTAAACGTGGTGAAAAAATTCTCGCTGGCCGTGGGGGAAAAACTTTCTCTGTTTGCCCGCAAGCTTGGCATTCAGATGATTGCTGGGGCCGGGGATATCACGACGCAGGCCCAGCGCGGTGCCATGCATATGCTCTCGCAGAATGATTTCACGATGGCGAGTACCGACGGGCAGCTGAACGGCAGCGCCAGACAGGGCATACAGCTGGTCTGTGGGGGAGGCGGGATACGCGTCAGTCCGAACGGACTGGTCACCATCTTCTCGCCGACGGGAATCGAACTGAAAGGACCCAGTCTGAAGTATGACGGCCCGGAAAGCGCACAGGTCACGGTCCCGCCGTTTAATCAGGGCGCATTTAAACTCCGCTACCAGCTGCATGCCGGAGACGATCCGGAGCAAATTCTCGCAAACAAAAAATTCCGGCTGACCAGCTCGGCCGGAAAAGTGGTGGAAGGCATAACGGACAGCAACGGTCATTCATCGTTACTCGATGCTGATGACCTGGACACCTACAAAATGGAGTTAATGGAATGACGGAAGCCAGACAAAGCCCGTATGCTCCAAGGGTCATATCAGAAGGGGATATTCCTGTACACAAAGATTTGGGTGAGGTGGCCCAGACCCGTCGCGTTGGCGTGCCGCGTCCGATGCCGGGAATTGTGATTCTGGTCCATGGCGTAAACGACGTGGGTGAGGCATACCAGAATCAGGAGAAAGGCATTCTTGCGGGCCTCAGTAAGCGTCTTAATCGTCAGGATTTTTACGCGCATGAGTGGGGGGAGTACAGAATTGCGCATCCTGGCCGTTCGCCTGTTATCCCGTTTTACTGGGGGTACAAGCCGGTCACTCATGCTGATTACGTTGCAGACCAGAAGCGGTATAAGAATGAAGTCGGAATACTGTCTTCCGGTGCCCATCTGCCGTATGACGCCTATCAGGAAGATAATGAGACAAACAAGGCCGCGCTGGGTAATGACGGTAAGGGTTCATTTAAGTACCAGAATGACAATCTCAAGAATGGTCTTGATTCAAATTTTGCAAAAGGTGGCGGAACGTTCGCGAATGCGACCACCAACATTCCCGATATGCTGGGGCCTGGAGCTGGAGGTATTGGCGTGGCAGCGGCGGGATTTGCATCACTGCATATGAACGACGGGGATTACACTCATCCCATTTATGAAAACCCGCACCGTATTTACCAGTTTTTTGCTGCCCAGCGTCTTGCAGATTTGATTATTCAGATTCGAAGTGAACCTACTACAACGAAAGATGTGATTAATGTGGTGGCTCACAGCCAGGGCACCATTATCACCATGCTGGCAAATATGCTGGTAAAGCAGGCGGGGTATGATCCAGTTAACTGCGTTATTCTGAATCATTCCCCTTATTCACTGGAGTCCCGCATGGCTGAAAATATTCAGCCAGGATACCAACAGACTGATTCTGCCAGGCAGAAGACATTCAAAAATTTCTGTAGCCTGATGCATACGCAGTGGAAAGGGGGAGGGATATTAGGCGAGGCTGAATTACTGGCCCTTGAAGCCTCCTGTACGCTGCGCAAACCCTCTGATAATCCGTTGCGGGCTGATGATCGCTATGGACGTAACAATAACGGTAAAGTGTATAACTACTTCTGTCCAAATGATGGCGTTGTATCGCTGGAAAATGTACAGGGATTTGGCTGGCGTGGGATCCCTCAGAAAATTGCAGATGGCATTCCTAACCTGTTCCAGCGAGTTTTTTATCAGCACGGCGAAGTAGGAAAAGCACCTGACACTAAACCCTTTGAGTTGCCACAACGAAAAGAGAGGGATGCAAAATATTCATTTCTCCCGAATGCCAGTTACCGCACCCATGACGTAGTGGTGAACGGTGAAGAATTGCCGGAACCCTTTATTTTCAAACTACAGGGTCAGGATAACCATCCGGATAATGACCCTAAAACGAGTGACAAGCCGTATACGTATTATATCGATCCGGATAGCCCAGATGCCTACATATCCTATTCGGCTAAAGCCAGTGCCATCAAGCGCACGGATTCTGCGATGTATATGCTTAACAGTTATCAGCGTATTAGCTGGAAGCCTGGGCATGTTTTAACACCAGATGAACTGAATGTAGAAAGCCATGACCGGGGGCATACCGTTATTCACGGGGAAGTTACTGGTTCTAAAGAATATCCTGTGTTGTCCATTACCTGGCTGAAAACCCGTGAAGAACTTGAAAAAGAATGGAAAAAAACTGACCCGGTAAGCTACAGCCAGCATTCGTCAATTGTCATGAGTGAGTTCGCGCCATCGCACGCGATGGCATTCGACCTTGCAATTGGTCAGTGTAAGTCGTTTGACTACAAAGCCGGTAAATTCTGGGAAAGCTTGTTACATCGTGCTGACTGGCGTGATCCGCAGAATGGCTTCCCGGCCGCAAAAAAATATTACCAATCAGGCCAGTTACCAATAGCACCAACAAAGGATTTTATGAATAAACCGGAGGATGTGCTGCCGAAGGGCGATTTTGGTGTGGAAAATGATTATGCCGGTGTTCGGCCTCGCTCGCGTAACCTGATGGATATTGAGACGGGAACTGTCAGGCCTGGAGATTTCCAGGAAATAAAGCTGCTGCAATGGGAAATACCGAAACCTAAAAGCGACAGCCAGTTGGCTAAAGGATAAGACATGAAAGGACTATGTGTAGGAGTTATTACTATTTCCGTTTTATTTGCGGCAGCGTGTAAGGCTTCAGAACCGCCTACGCAAGTAGTTTATCGTTTTGATGATCACCGCTATCTGGAACTGAAAGGCTGGGACTGCGAAGGAGAGCTTTGGTACACCGATACGCAAAGGGCTATCCATTCTCAAGTTTATTTACAGTTTTATAGGATCTTCACCCGTAAATTTATTCATCCTTCAGAAAAATATATGTCTATCCCTATTTGGGGGGCTGATGGATTTAGGGTTTCGAAGGATTATGGTCGAACATGGAAACTTGCACAATTTGCACCAGGGGAAAATGAACCTAACGGCGATGATTACGCGCCTTATGAGGACGTTCTTTCTTTCACTGTCGTCAACGATCAGGGATTTTTACAGACTAAACGCAGGCTGTATATGTCATCCAAACCATTTGAAGATCCTCGTGTATTAGCTAATGGTCCAGGGATTCCCTATAAACTGGATGATGGAACAGAGCAAATATTGGAGGCTCGCTCACCTGGTTGGGCTTGGGGGATGGTCTACATGACTAAACAGATATTGGAACATAGTACGCAGCAGTATAAAACAAACTGGCAGGGCTTACCCAATAAAGTACCGGAAGCGAAAGATTATACCGGCTGGGACCATATGCAATGCAATATGGATGCAGGGAGATAGCCATGAAAGGACTTTATTCATTGCTTACCGCGCTGTTGCTGGTGGCCGCAGGTTGCAAGGCTTCAGTGCCGCCAACGCAGGTAGTGTACCGGTTCGATGACCATCGTTATCTGGAGCTGAAGGGCTGGGACTGCGAAGATGAACTCTGGTACACGGATACCCAGAAAGGAATTCATACCGAGCCGGTTAGCCAGTTTTACCGAATATTTACCCATAAATTTATTCACCCTTCAGAGCGCTATATTTCAATCCCCAACTGGGAGGTAGATGGATTCCTTGTTTCTAAAGATTATGGCGAAACTTGGAGGTCAGTAGGATTTTCCCCATCACCTAATGAACCTAATGGTGATAACAGAGCACCCGCAGAAGATGCTGTGTCTTTCACCGTCGTCAACGATCAGGGTTTTTTACAGACCAAACATCGACTGTATATGTCGTCCAAACCGTTTGACGACCCGCGCCTTGCCGCTGGTGGTCCTGGAATTGAATATACCGTGGATGATGGTATGGGGAACGAAGTACACGGTAATCTGGAACCTCGTTTCCCCGGCCCCGCATGGGGGCTGGATTACATCACCAAACAAGGTCTGAAAGAAAATACTGCGCAGTTTAAGGCCAACTATCAGGGCTTACCCGACAAAGTACCGGAAGTGAAGGGATACACCGGCTGGGATCACATGTGCTGTGATATGGACGCAGGAAGGAAGGGAAACTGATGAATGGCGTAATTCGACTGAATGACCCGCTGGTGAGCGGCGGAAAAGTGATTAAAGCGTCAGGCGCGGAATTTATGGGCCTGCCAGTGGCCCTGAAAGACGATCTGGTGACGTGCCCTGAGCATAAAGGAACGTTCCCTGTCAACGAATGCCACCCGACATGGACGATGAACGGCCGGGGCGTGGTCGTGGATGGCTGTAAAGCGGCGTGCGGCTGTGCTATTCGCACCACACTCCCCACTGCGGGGGCTGTGTGATGAACTGGTGGCTTTACCCTAAGCAGAACGAATTTAAACATGACTTTCCCACTATTGGTGTGTGTGTTGTCTATGTGCTCGTCGTGATTGTTTGTACTGGTATCCGGGCTGTCACCTGGCCGGGTAATAAACATGTTGATTCAGGTTTTCTTGTTGATGCCGTGGTAATACCTGTCGCTGCAGTAACCTTTTTAGTACAGGCGTTCTGTATTGCGTATAACGCGCACAGACACTACATAGAAACGCGGTTATTGATTGCGGCACGGCAGGAATACAAGGTTGTCAGCTATGCCAGGCGTAACATCATCCTGGCTGGCTGGTCGATACTGACCCCGCCAAAGGCAACAAAGGAGCTGGCGCTGAACATGTTGAAACTGGAGGGGGAGTTTCCGCTGGCCGCCAAAATGCCGTTGAAAATTGACCTGGATAAATCATTCGATTTCACGCGGGCCGGGCAGGCTATTATCCACGTCCTGGAGCCGATGATGGAAAAACTCTCCCGGTACAGGCAGATTGAAGCGCTTGTATGGGTGCGAGGTGGGGATGAATCCTGTAGCGATGAACTCCGGCGTGTGCTTGAATGTGCCGGGATCTCGATCAAAAAAATCACATTTTTGCCTGAATGCCCGGACTATACGTTAGTCACAGAGTGGATAAAACAGACGAACGGCTACGTCGTTGAACGCCTGCTTATCTGTGTAGATTTGCATTCTGAAGAAGGGGAATGCAAGTGGATGGAGAATGCTACCGCGCTTCTCCTGACGAATGACTACGTTAAAACGGAAGGAGAAAAACCTGTTTATCTTTATCAACCTATGACGGGGGTTATTGACGTAGAAAGTGCAGTACCTGTTTATCTGCGTGCGGAGGCTGTCAGTAAACCCAAACAGATCTGGTATACCGGTTTATCGCGCACAGAAAAATATCCGCTGCTGGAAGTGCTGGACGAAAAAAAAGTCGTACCGGATCGGCTGGATCTTGAAATGTCGCTCGGCGAGCATTCTGCAGGGTATCCGTGGCTGGCGCTGGCGCTGGCATCAGATGCAGTAACGTATGCACAGGGCGACCAGTTTGTGGCGGCATCCAAACAGAAAAAGTTTTCTATTACGGCGGTGTCATCCAGATTAACCCATCAGCCCGATTATCCGGCGGAAAAAATGTACACTCCACCGTGGTCTTCCGCCGGAATAGCCGGAATGATGTTATTTTTCGCTGTTATATTAACTATGTGTAGTTTCAGCGTTAACGAGGGTAAAGATATTTCTGGCTGGTTCCTGGTTATTCTGTTTGTAATATGTACTGGATTGTTTACGGCTGCAGGGGTATTGATCACCTGGCTACAGGGTGATAAGGCTTACCAGCACATGGGGATGTAATGATGAATGAACTAATCGCTCTCATTTTACCTCATAGCCCTGTATTTTATTATAATGGTCTGGCCCTCGTTGCAATGCTCGCGTTAATGGTAGTGTATATTGATTTTTCTTTTGATTACAGGAACAAAAAGTACTGGTGTCCACCAAATAAGTGGTGGGAATCAAAGAGTCAGATCTGCAGACAAATGTGATTCCCGGCAGGCGTAAAGGCTGCCCAGATTATTCTCCTGAGTTTAAGCAGCAACTCATTGCCACCACCTGCAAACCCGGGATATCCTGGTGTCCCAGGTACGGGGCTGTGGCAAAGGTGCGACGGGAAAATCCATAATAATTTGAAAATAATTAGGAAAATATAAAATCCTTTATCCTGCCAGCAAAAAGAAAGCACCGACGATGCGATCGTTCAGTGCTTTATGTACCGCCTGGATATACGTTCAGCTTTAAGTCACGCGAGCCTTAAGTGAACGGCATTACTGCACATGTGCAGGGCGTTTTTCTTTCTGAATTACATCGACTGCTGGGCGACATCATGATGCCGGGTGACATCGGTCGGCATGCCTGACCGAGCCTCCATTGCACGCTCCATCACCACGCTGTTGGTATTCGCATTCGTTTTGAAGCTCACCATTGCGGCATTCAGGTTAATGGGCAGCGTCTGCGGGTCATCGCCAATGTTTTTCGATAGAGGCTGGTGAATTTCGACCAGCCGCACGCCGCCCGGCTCCTCAGAAACCTTAATCGGCGTATTGATGATATTCACTTTGGTACCCGGCGTAACAACGTTAAACAGCGTTTTGATATCGTCATCGCGCAGACGAATACAGCCGGAGCTGACGCGCATGCCGATGCCAAAGTCCGCGTTCGTTCCGTGCAGCAGGTAAACGCCACCGTAGGCCGCCAGGCGGATCGCGTGGTGACCCATCGGGTTATCCGGGCCTGCCGGCACCACGGCCGGAAGATCGATGCCCTGAGCTTTATAACGGGCACGAATATTGGCCGTCGGGGTCCAGGTTGGATTCGCGCGTTTATCCGAGACGGTGGTGACCATCGTCGGCGTCAGGGTGTCGCCGCCCAGCTGACCAATACCAATCGGGTAGACGGTCACCTCATTTTTACCCGGCGGGTAATAGTACAGACGTAGCTCCGCCAGGTTTATCACGATCCCCTCGCGCGGGGCGTCCGGCAGGATCGTCTGTAACGGGATAGTCAACACGCTGCCCGCGCGCGGAACGTACGGGTCGACGCCGGGGTTCGCCTGCAGCAGAGCCAGAAAACCGACGTTATATTTTTTGGCAATGGCTTCCAGCGAACCGCCATTATTTTCAACCACATGAAAGCGGTTTTCCCCCACCACTTTGCTGCCGGGCGGAGGAAGGGGCCAGGTATTTGCGCGAGCAGGAAGCGCCGCCGCGACGGTGGCTGCCAGCGCAAACAGGGTTAACCAGCGAGTAAAACGCGAAAAGGTCATCATCACCATAATCCATGCAAATTATAAGGTTATTGTTTTATAAGGCGTTAATGATAATTATGGCGAATGGGTGTGTCGGGAAGATCGGGTGAAGTGCAAAGAGTTTGTAAATTGTCCCCCGTTAGCGCTGGGCTAACGGGGGGAAAGGGAGGTCAGGCGATCGCGTTCTCTTCCAACTGGCGCATAAAGTTACGCACCCAGTCCATGCGGGTTTTGCGCTCCGTCAGTTCCTGGGTGAATTTCAGACGCGTTGGGCCATCCAGACGGAAATGCTGCGGCTGTTTTTGCAGCAGGCCGATGAGCCACATCGGGTTGACGTGGTTCTTCTCCGCGAACTCAATCACGCCGCCTTTTTCGTTGCCTTCAAGCTTGCGAATGCCCAGCTTCTGCGCCTGCTGGCGCAGGCGAGCGATATCCAGCAGATTTCGCGCCGCATCGGGCAGCAGACCAAAGCGGTCGATCAGCTCAACCTTAATCTCTTCCAGCTCGTTTTCCGTCTTCGCACTGGCGATGCGCTTGTAGAACGACAGTCGGGTATTCACATCCGGAATGAAATCGTCCGGCAGCAGGGAAGGCATACGCAACTCGACCTCGGTCTGCTGGCTGGTGAGATCTTCCAGCGACGGCTCGCGCCCGGCCTTCAGGGCATCAACCGCGTTTTCCAGCAGTTCCATATAGAGCGAGAAGCCGATGGTCTCCATCGAGCCGCTCTGGTCCTCACCCAGCAGTTCACCGGCACCGCGGATCTCGAGATCGTGCGTGGCCAGTGCGAAGCCTGCACCGAGGTCTTCCAGAGAGGCGATGGCTTCCAGGCGCTTTTGCGCGTCGGTGGTCATCGCTTTTGGATGCGGCGTCAGCAGCCAGGCGTAGGCCTGATGGTGCGAACGCCCGACGCGGCCGCGCAACTGGTGAAGCTGCGCCAGGCCAAAGTGATCCGCACGTTCAATGATGATGGTGTTCGCCGTCGGAATGTCGATCCCGGTTTCGATGATGGTGGTGCACACCAGCACGTTAAAGCGCTGGTGGTGGAAGTCGTTCATCACCCGTTCCAGCTCGCGCTCGCGCATCTGCCCGTGACCGATAGCAATTCGCGCCTCCGGCACCAGCTCCGCCAGCCTGTCGGCCGCTTTCTGGATGTTTTCCACGTCGTTGTACAGGTAATAGACCTGACCCCCGCGCAGCACTTCACGCAGAATCGCCTCACGCACCACCAGATTATCGTACTCGCGGACGAAGGTTTTCACCGCCAGGCGGCGCGCCGGTGGCGTGGCAATAATCGACAGATCGCGCATGCCGCTCATCGCCATGTTCAGGGTTCTCGGGATCGGCGTTGCGGTCAGGGTCAGGATATCGACGTCGGCGCGCATCGCTTTGATGCGCTCTTTATGACGCACCCCGAAGCGGTGCTCTTCGTCGACAATCAGCAGCCCCAAATCTTTCCACTTCACGTCGCTTTGCAGCAGCTTATGGGTGCCGATCAGAATATCGATCTTGCCTTCGCTGGCCTGCTCCAGGATTTGCGTCTGCTCTTTGGTGCTGCGAAAACGTGACAGCATCTCGATGCGTACCGGCCAGTTGGCGAAGCGGTCGCGGAAGTTGTCGAAGTGCTGCTGAGCGAGCAGGGTGGTCGGCACCAGTACCGCCACCTGCTTGTTATTTTCCACCGCAAGGAAGGCGGCGCGCATCGCCACTTCGGTTTTACCGAAGCCAACGTCGCCGCAGACTAAGCGGTCCATTGCCAGCGGCTGGCACATGTCGCTCAGCACGGCGTTAATAGCCTGAGCCTGATCCGGCGTGGTTTCAAACGGGAAGCTGTCACAGAACAGCTGGTACTGTTCCTTATCATGCTTAAAGGCGAAGCCCTCTTTGGCCGCGCGCTGGGCGTAAATATCCAGCAGTTCGGCGGCCACGTCGCGCACTTTTTCCGCGGCCTTCTGGCGCGCGCGCGCCCAGGCATCGCCGCCCAGCTTGTGCAGCGGCGCGTTCTCTTCGGCACCGCCCGCGTAGCGGCTGATCAGATGCAGGGACGACACCGGAACATACAGTTTGGCGTCGTTAGCGTAGGTGAGCATCAGGTATTCACCTTTAATGCCGCCCGCCTCCAGCGTGGTCATCCCCTGATAGCGTCCAACTCCATGCTCCAGGTGAACAATCGGCTGGCCCGGATGCAGCTCGGCCAGGTTACGGATCAGCGTGTCCGGGTTGATGGTTCGACGGCTGTCCTGACGACGGCGCGCGACGCGCTCACCCAGCAGGTCGCTTTCGCAAATCAGCGCCAGGTTGTTGAGCGTGTCGATGAACCCATGCTCGGCGGCGCCAATCATCAGGTAACGACCGTTTCCGGTCGCTTCGCTCAGGCGCAGGATGCGCTTCGGCGCCACCTTAATGCGTCCCAGCAGCTCACCTAACGCTTCGCGGCGGCCTTCACTCTCAACGGAGAACACCACCGGGCCGGTAAACGACTCCAGGAACTTGCGCAGATTATCCAGCGGGGATTTCTGCTGCGCCTGGACGGCCAGGTCCGGCAGCGTCCGGAAGGCGAGGTTGGTGTTGGCGGCCTTGTCGGCAAGCGAATCGGTTTTCAGCTGCATGCGCGGCCAGCGCTTCAGCTCGGCGTTGAGCTCGTCGGTGCGCAGCCACAGCGCTTCCGGCGGCAGCAGCGGGCGCATCGGGTCAACGCCCCGGTTTTCGAAGCGCGCGCGGGTTTCACTTTCAAAGCGGCTGGCGCTGGCGTCGATATCGCCGGTATTAACAATCAGCGTATTCGCCGGGAAGTAGCTGAACAGGGCAGGGAGCGGCTCGCTGAAGAACAGCGGCTGCCAGTATTCGATCCCGGCAGGCAGCGTGCCTTTGCTGACCTGCTGATAAATATGTTCCGCGTCGCGCTTCACCTCGAACTTATCGCGCCACTGGCTGCGAAACAGTTCGATAGCGGTTTTGTCCGTGGGGAACTCATGCGCGGGCAGTAAATTGATGGACTCCACTTCTTCCAGCGTGCGCTGCGTGTCGGCGTCGAAGACGCGCAGGCTGTCGATTTCATCATCGAAAAAGTCCAGACGATACGGCTGGTCGCTGCCCATCGGGTAAAGGTCGAGCAGCGCGCCGCGGGTCGCGTATTCCCCGTGCTCCATCACCTGGTCGACGTGGCGATAGCCGGCCCCGTCAAGCTGCGCGCGCAGGGCATCACGGGACAGGCGCTGGCCTTTTTTCATCACCAGCGCGTGACCGTGCAGATAGCTGTGCGGACAGACGCGCTGCATCAGGGTGTTCACCGGCACAATCAGCACGCCGCGCTGCATGGTCGGGAGTTGATAGAGCGTCGACAGGCGCGAGGAGATAATCTCCTGATGCGGAGAGAAACTGTCATACGGCAGCGTTTCCCAGTCGGCCAGGCTGAACACCAGATTATCGGTGAACTGGCGAATTTCGTCGTGCAGGCGCAGGGCGTTTTGCATATCCGGGGCAACGAGAATCACCGGGCCTGGATGACGCTCGGCGATTTCCGCCACCAGCGTGGCGCACGCCGCGCCCGTGAGTTCACCCAGCTGGCGCTGGTCGCCCGCTTTGACAGGTAAGGAATAACGATAGTGTTCAGGCATGGCTATGTCAGAGTCTCTTATGGATATACCAACAGTATTGGGGCATATCACTGATACGCAATGTCTTTATTATCCTCGATCGTTTTACATAAGCAAATCGTAACCGCACGGCAGGGCTAAACGCCCCCGAAACGGGGGCGGAGAGGGCATTAACGCGTTGAAGGTGACAGGGTCAGCGTAGCGGGAGGAGAGAAGAAAACATCGCCAAACAGCGCGGTGGAGATCTTACGCACCCCGAGTCCGGCCAGGGTACAGATCAGCAGGCTGGCAAACGGATAGACAAGAATTAGGGATAGCTCGGCCCAGACCGGCCAGTAAGCGGCATTCATCTCGCCGATCAGGAACAGGCTAAAGGTCTCAATCAGGATGCGGTGGGTGGTATAAATCGCAATGGTGTTTGAGCCAATCACGTTCAGCAGATTGTTCGGCTGAACGGCATAGCGCTGCTCAAGGCTATAGAACAGCTTCATGATCAACACAATCGACAGCAATGAGAGCAGCAGCGGAACGTTAGCAAACCACAGCACCACGGAGACGGCGGCGAAAGCGCCGGTTGCCAGCCAGATGCGGCGCAGGTTGACGCTTTTCATCCACGCCATCAGCGCTGCGCCATACCACGCCCCGAGGCTGTAGTAGATCATGTTGCGTACCACGCTGTTCATTCCCCACCACGGCAGCGGCAGGAAGTTGATCGCGATGCTTGCCAGCGCCAGCAGCCCCAGTACCGGCAGCTTCCAGCGGCTCAGCAGTTTACACAGCGTGAAGTAGACTACCAGAGCATACAGATACCACAGGCTGGTGCTGGCGGTGAGCATGCCTTGCACAAATCCTGAGAGCGAGTCGGCGTAGGCCGCGTTCGACGAGGTGGCAAGCTCACGCTCGGGCGCCAGCCAGGCGTTCAGGTGGGTCAACGCCTGCCATTGCAGGACGCCCCACAGCGCCAGCACCCAGACAATGCTCCAGATCCGCTTGTCGAGACTGGTTCGCCAGTCCACCTCGTCAATATAACGACGGATCAGGTAGCCGGAGATAAAGAAGAAGACCGGCATACGAAACGGTGCGAGATAAAGGTTAAAATAGACCCAGCATTTGGCGAGAAGGCCGGAGAGCGGGTGTTGCAGCCCGATCAGATGCGGATAAAACGTGATAACCGAATGATAGATAACCACCAGGCAGATACACAGCCCTTTTATCTGGTTAATCCATAATGCTTTTTGCTTCATTGTTCGCCACTACCTTATTGCCATAAACGAACGAGCAATTGTTGTAAAACGACACCAGGATGTAATGGGTAACAGTCTGTATCAGGAGGTTTTTCGGAAAAGGTGGAGGTCGCGAGGTGAGTATTCAGACAATAGCACCCTGATTTATCTGAATTTTTCGGAAAAATGATTACCAAAGCTTACTGTTTCAGTCATTTACGCTTAACGGATTCGCTTATATACTCGTGGGTCTGCTATCAGCAAACAGACGGATTTCATGTATCAACCTGTCGCACTCTTCATAGGCTTACGCTACATGCGTGGGCGCGCCGCGGACCGCTTCGGTCGCTTTGTCTCCTGGCTTTCGACTATTGGCATTACGCTTGGCGTGATGGCACTGGTGACGGTGCTTTCCGTCATGAATGGCTTTGAGCGCGAGCTGCAAAACAACATCCTGGGGCTGATGCCGCAGGCCGTTCTCTCATCGACTAACGGTTCGGTTAACCCACAGCAGCTGCCGGAAAGCGCGGCGAAGTTACAGGGCGTCACGCGCGTTGCGCCGTTGACCACCGGTGACGTGGTGCTGCAAAGCGCCCGCAGCGTGGCGGTCGGCGTGATGCTGGGTATCGACCCGGCGCAAAACGATCCGCTGACGCCGTATCTGGTTAACGTGAAGCAGACCGATCTGGAAGCCGGAAAATACAACGTGATTCTGGGTGAACAGCTTGCCGGCCAGCTTGGCGTCAACCGTGGTGACCAGCTGCGGGTGATGGTACCTTCTGCCAGCCAGTTTACGCCGATGGGGCGCCTGCCAAGCCAGCGCCTGTTCAACGTGATTGGTACCTTTGCCGCTAACAGCGAAGTCGATGGCTACCAGATGCTGGTGAACATTCAGGATGCTTCACGCCTGATGCGCTACCCGGCGGGGAATATCACCGGCTGGCGCCTGTGGCTCGACGCGCCGCTGAAGGTCGATACCCTCAGCCAGCAAAAACTGCCGGACGGCACCAAATGGCAGGACTGGCGCGAGCGCAAAGGCGAATTGTTCCAGGCCGTGCGGATGGAAAAAAACATGATGGGGCTGCTGCTGAGCCTGATCGTGGCCGTGGCCGCATTTAACATCATTACCTCGCTGGGCCTTATGGTGATGGAGAAGCAGGGCGAAGTCGCCATCCTGCAAACCCAGGGGCTCACGCCGCGCCAGATCATGGCGGTGTTTATGGTGCAGGGGGCCAGTGCCGGTATCATCGGCGCGCTGCTCGGCGCCGTGCTGGGGGCATTGCTTGCCAGCCAGCTCAATAACTTAATGCCGATCATCGGCGCGCTGCTTGACGGCGCGGCGCTGCCGGTGGCTATCGAGCCGCTGCAGGTGGTCGGTATTGCGCTGGCCGCGATGGCCATTGCGCTGCTTTCTACGCTTTATCCTTCCTGGCGCGCCGCCGCCACTCAACCCGCTGAGGCTTTACGTTATGAATAAGATCCTGTTGCAATGCGACAACCTGTCCAAACGCTATCAGGAAGGCACTGTGCAAACCGACGTGCTGCACAATGTGAGCTTTAGCGTGGGTGAAGGCGAGATGATGGCGATTGTCGGCAGCTCCGGCTCGGGCAAAAGTACGCTGCTGCATCTGCTGGGCGGGCTGGATACGCCAACCGAAGGCGACGTGATTTTCTCCGGCCAGCCGATGAGTAAAATGTCCTCAGCGGCGAAGGCCGAGCTGCGCAACCGCGAGCTGGGCTTTATCTACCAGTTCCACCACCTGCTGCCGGATTTCACGGCGCTGGAAAACGTGGCGATGCCGCTGCTGATTGGCAAAAAGAAACCGGCAGAAATTAACGCCCGCGCCAGCGACATGCTGAAAGCGGTAGGGTTGGGTCATCGCGGCAACCATCGTCCCTCTGAGCTTTCCGGCGGCGAGCGTCAGCGCGTGGCGATTGCCCGTGCGCTGGTCAACAACCCGCGTCTGGTGCTGGCGGATGAGCCTACCGGTAACCTGGACGCCCGCAATGCGGACAGTATTTTCCAGCTACTGGGCGAGCTGAACGCCTCGCAGGGCACCGCCTTTCTGGTGGTGACCCACGATCTGCAGCTGGCAAAACGCATGGGGCGTCAGCTTGAGATGCGCGACGGCCATCTGAACGCGGAACTGACCCTGATGGGAGCAGAGTAATGGCGTCACCGTTATCGTTACTCATCGGTTTACGTTTTAGCCGCGGCCGCCGCCGCGGCGGCATGGTGTCGCTGATCTCCGTCATCTCGACCATCGGTATTGCGCTGGGCGTGGCGGTGCTGATTGTCGGCCTGAGCGCCATGAACGGTTTCGAGCGCGAGCTGAATAACCGCATTCTGGCGGTGGTGCCGCACGGGGAGATCGAACCGGTTAACCAGCCGTGGACGAACTGGAGCGATGCGCTCACCAAAGTTGAAAAAGTGCCGGGCATCGCCGCGGCCGCGCCCTACATTAACTTTACCGGGCTGGTGGAGAGCGGGGTAAACCTGCGCGCCATTCAGGTGAAAGGGGTGAACCCGGCGCAGGAAGCGCGTCTCAGCGCGCTGCCGAACTATGTGCAAAACGGCGCGTGGGCCAACTTCAGGGCGGGCGAGCAGCAGATCATCATGGGTAAAGGCGTTGCTGATGCCCTGAAGGTGAAGCAGGGCGACTGGGTGTCAATCATGATCCCCAACGCCAGCGCCGATCACAAACTGCAGCAGCCAAAACGCGTGCGCCTGCACGTTACCGGTATTCTTCAACTGAGCGGCCAGCTTGACCACAGCTTTGCGATGGTGCCGATGGAGGATGCGCGCCAGTATCTCGACATGGGCGACAGCGTGACGGGCATTGCGATTAAGGTGAACGACGTCTTTAACGCCAACAAACTGGTGCGCGACGCGGGCAGCGTGACCAATAACTATGTCTACATCAAAAGCTGGATCGGCACTTACGGGTATATGTACCGTGATATCCAGATGATCCGCGCCATTATGTATCTGGCGATGGTGCTGGTGATTGGTGTGGCGTGCTTTAATATCGTCTCGACGCTGGTGATGGCGGTCAAGGACAAGAGCGGCGACATCGCCGTGCTGCGTACGCTGGGGGCGAAAGACGGTCTTATTCGCGCCATCTTCGTCTGGTACGGTTTGCTGGCGGGGCTGTTCGGCAGCCTGTGCGGCGTGGTGATTGGCGTGGTGGTTTCCCTGCAGCTGACGCCGATTATCAACGGGATTGAAAAACTTATTGGTCACCAGTTCCTGTCGGGTGATATCTATTTTATTGACTTCCTGCCGTCTGAACTGCACTGGCTGGACGTTTTTTATGTGCTGCTTACAGCACTTTTACTGAGTCTGCTGGCAAGCTGGTATCCGGCGCGTCGCGCAAGCCGAATTGATCCGGCGAGGGTATTAAGTGGCCAGTAATTACGTCATGATCTAGCGGCTTTCGGGTCGCCAGATCGAAAGAGGAATGCGTTATGTATTATGGATTTGATATTGGCGGCACCAAGATTGCGCTCGGCGCGTTTGATAAAGACCTCAAACTGCAGTGGGAAACCCGCGTTCCCACGCCGCGCGAAAGCTACGACGATTTTTTAACCGCCATTGCCTCGCTGGTGGCGCAGGCGGATGAACGTTTCGGCGTGAAAGGCAGCGTCGGCATCGGTATTCCGGGCATGCCCGAAACCGACGACGGTACGCTTTACGCGGCCAACGTGCCTGCCGCCAGCGGTAAACCGCTGCGCGCCGATCTCTCTGCTCTCCTTGAACGCGACGTGCGTTTAGACAATGATGCCAACTGCTTTGCGCTCTCTGAAGCCTGGGATGATGAATTCCGTCGCTATCCGCTGGTGATGGGACTGATCCTCGGTACCGGCGTCGGCGGAGGAATCGTCGTCAACGGTAAGCCCATCACCGGCCGCAGCTACATCACCGGTGAGTTTGGCCATATCCGCCTGCCGGTGGATGCTCTCGAGGTGGTGGGGCGTGATTTCCCGCTGACCCGCTGCGGCTGTGGCCAGCACGGCTGTATTGAGAACTACCTTTCCGGCCGCGGGTTTGCATGGCTTTACGAACACTTCTATCATCAGAAACTTGAGGCCCCTCAAATCATTACCCTGTGGGAGCAAGGGGATGCGCAGGCGCGTGAGCACGTCGAGCGCTATCTGGATCTGCTGGCGGTGTGTCTGGGAAATATTCTCACCATCGTCGACCCGGATCTGCTGGTGATCGGGGGAGGGCTCTCAAACTTTACCGCGATTACGGAACGGTTGTCCGGGCGTTTGCCCCGACACTTATTGCCGGTTGCCCGCGTGCCGCGTATTGAACGCGCGCGACACGGGGACGCAGGAGGGATGCGCGGAGCCGCATTCCTTCATCTCACCGATTAGTTTACGAGGTTTCTATGCTGTCGCGTCGCCAGGGTCGACTCAGCCGTTTTCGCAAAAACAAACGCCGCTTACGTGAGCGCTTGCGCCAGCGGATCTTTTTCAGAGACAGAATAATGCCAGAAGCGATGGATAAACCCAGAGTGGTGGTGCTGACCGGGGCGGGGATCTCCGCCGAGTCAGGAATTCGAACCTTCCGCGCGGCGGACGGGCTGTGGGAAGAGCACCGCGTGGAGGATGTCGCCACGCCGGAAGGTTTTGCCCGCGACCCGGATCTCGTGCAGGCGTTTTACAACGCCCGCCGTCGTCAGCTTCAGCAGCCTGACGTTGCGCCTAATGCGGCGCATCTGGCGCTGGCGAAGCTGGAAGAGGCGCTGGGCGATCGTTTTCTGCTGGTAACGCAGAATATCGACAACCTGCACGAGCGGGCCGGCAACAAGAACATCATCCATATGCACGGTGAGCTGCTCAAGGTTCGCTGCGCCTGGAGCGGTCAGGTGCTTGACTGGAAAGAAGACGTGCTGCCGGAGGATAAGTGCCACTGCTGCCAGTTCCCGTCGCGCCTGCGACCGCACGTGGTCTGGTTCGGCGAAATGCCGCTGGGAATGGATGAGATCTACAGCGCGCTGGCGATGGCCGACGTGTTTATCGCCATCGGCACATCCGGCCACGTTTATCCGGCGGCGGGGTTTGTCCACGAAGCGCGACTGCACGGTGCGCATACGGTTGAACTCAACCTTGAGCCAAGCCAGGTGGGCAGCGAGTTTGAAGAGAAACACTACGGTCTGGCCAGCACGGTTGTTCCGGAATTTGTCGACAAGCTGCTGAAAGGTCTGTAACGCGAATCGCGTGAAAAGGCACCCGCTGGACGGGTGCCTTTTTATTTAAGAATGAAAGAACGCCAGCGTCTTCTCCAGCGATTTAGCCTGCTCGTCCAGCGAGAGCGCCGCCGCTGAGATCTGCTGAACCAGAGAGGCGTTCTGCTGGGTGGTGCTGTCCATCTGGTTAACGGCAGTGCTGACCTGGCTAATCCCGCGGTTCTGCTCGTCCAGCGCCTGAACAATATCGTTGATGACCAGATGCACGTGCGACACCGCCTCAATCACCTGTTTCATCATTACGCCGGTCTCATTGACCAGCTCAACGCCTTTGCTGACGCGGCCTGAGGACTCGGCAATCAGCTGGGAAATTTCTTTGGCCGCGTTAGCGCTTCGCTGGGCAAGATTGCGCACTTCACCTGCGACTACCGCGAAACCGCGCCCCTGTTCGCCGGCACGCGCCGCTTCAACGGCCGCATTTAGCGCCAGGATATTGGTCTGGAAGGCGATGCCATCGACGATGCTGTTAATCTCACCGATCTTACGCGCGCTCTCGTCAATCTCCCCAATCACCACGACTACGTCGTTCACCAGCGTTTCGCCATGCCCGGCGAGGCTCGCGGCGCGATCGGTCAGCGTCGTCGCCTTGTGGGCGTTGTCGGCGTTATTCTTCACCGTGACCGAAATCTCTTCCATGCTGGCTGCCGTTTCAACAATCGCCGCCGCCTGTTCTTCGGTTCGCGAGGCGAGATCAAGGTTGCCCGCCGAAATTTCGCTGGTCCCGCCGTGCACGGAATGGCTGGCTTCGCTGATATTATCGACGATGCGCTTGAGCTGCATCTGCATGGTGTGCAGGGCATAAAAAATGCTGTGGGTATCTCCGGAGCGCACCGGAATGGTGTTGTTCAACTCCCCCCGGGCGACGGCCAGGGCGATCCCGGCGGCTTCCGAAGGTTCTCCCCCCACCGGACGGTCAACTTTGCGGGTAAAGACCTGCGCCATCACCAGGCTAACCGCCATGATGCTTAACACCATCAGGATGATGGCTTTCAGCAAAAATGCGCGCGCTTCGGCCATCACTTCGCTGACCGGGGTGATAATGGCGAGCTTCCACGGCGTCTGGCTGTTGCCGACGGCGATGTCCTGCCAGGTGATAAACACATCTTCCTTCAGCAGCGGATCGTTTATCCGGGTGACGTCATGACCGGCAATCTGACCGGCGTAAGGCTTGCCTGCCGCGCGCTTGTCCGGGCTGGACACCACGTTATTACCCGCGGAGAGGAGCAGGGCGTAGCCTGTGCCGTTCCACGGTTTAATCGCGCCGATCGTCGATTGCAGCGTGGCGAGTGAGAAGTCAGAGGTGACCGAGCCCAGAAACTGACCGTCTCGCATGATGGGGGCGGCAATCGAGGTGAGCATCACTTCCACGCCGTTGTAGGGGTAAATATAGGGTTCGATGATCACATCTTTATGCCGCTGTTTCGGCAGCAGATAATAATCACCGCTGCCGGGCGTTTCGATGTCCGTCAGCAGGTGTAAGGCCGGTTTGCCGGTAGCGTCGCGGTCGACGTAGCGGGCGTAGCGTCCGGCAGGATCTTCACCGCTCTGACCGGCAAAGGCGGCATCTTTATCGTCAAACGCGTTGGGCTCAAAGGCCATCGACATAGAGAGAAACTGGGGATGAGCCGACAGATAGTGGATGAGCAGCTGGTTCAGACTCTGGCGATCGAATACCCCCGCCTCGCGCAGCGCCAGCGCGCTGTTGCCCATGTCCCGGGCGGCAGTCAGGGCAGAATCCAGCTGTTTGCTGACCTGTAAAGCCTGTACCTCGGCTATCTGGCGGATATGTTTTTTGGCCAGCACCTCTTGCTGCGCCATCCACTGCCACATCATAAACCCGATCGTTGCCGTAAAGCCCACCGTCACGGTGAGGAAAATGGACAATAGCATCAACGTCTTGACTCTTATTTTTTGTTTTCGGACCATGGCGTCTTTCATTCTCATCTCCCGTAATGTCGTGCATGTCGGGCAGGCACACAGTACTTATCGGATATTTCGTTCTCTTTCTGTAGAGCGCCGGATATATTTAATTTAAATTCCAGAATATTAAATCCCGTTAATTAGTGTGGATGCTTTTATTTTGTGCATTCAATCAAAATAGCGCTCGATAATGCTCGTTATCATCGTGTAGAAAGAGGATGCTAATAAATATTAAGTGGTAGAGGAGGATGGGATATGTACGGATTTATCGCGCGACAACCCATTTTTAACCCAGAGATGAATACCGTGGCCTATGAGCTGCTTTTCAGAGACGGGATGACAAATCGTTTTCCGGATGTGTCGGCGGAATACGCTACGTCCAGGATGATATCCGATCAGTTTTTATGTGTGCCGTCCCAGCGCATCGCCGGGGCACATACGTCGTTTATTAATTTCCCTTCAAGGATGGTCATTGACCGCAGTGGCGAAGCGCTTGATAAAGAGAGCGTGGTGATTGAGATCCTTGAAGATGCTGTGCCGGGGGCCGAACTGCTGCAGGCCGTCAGGGAGATGAATGCGCATGGCTACCAGTTTGCGCTTGATGATTTCACCCTTGCGCCAGAATGGGATGCTTTTTTACCCTATATTTCGATCCTGAAATTCGACGTCAGAAATTATACTTTAGCGCAAATTAAAGCGTATCTGAAAGCACGTCAACATCTTACCGGTCATATTAAATATCTCGCTGAAAAAGTTGAGACTAAAGAGGAATTCAACCAATACAGGGACGAGGGGTTCTCGCTGTTTCAGGGCTATTTTTTCTGCCGTCCGGAGGTCATTAAATATAAACGGCTGTCGCAAAATCAGCTGGCGATTTTCCGGCTGCAAATGGAGGTCGGACGCAATAAACCTGATTTTCGAATCATCGAGTCGTTGATAAAAACGGATCTGACGCTCTCTTATAAAATCATGCGCTATATGAAGCATACGGCGTTTAAACATGTCGGCGCCTGTAATTTCAGCAAGTTAACCCTGAGCGAGGTGCTCAGGTATCTTGGCGAAAATCAGCTCCGTCGGTTTGTTGCCGTCGTGGTCCTCGCCAGTGCGGGTAATGACACCGTCAGCGAGCTTTACCCGTTAAGCATGATGCGCGGCAAGTTCTGCGAACTGATTGCAGAGACGATGAAAGACCCGATTCTGGCTGAAAATGCGTTCATGTGCGGCCTGTTTTCTTTGCTCGATACCCTTCTTGAGCTGCCGATGGCCGAGTTGATGAAGCAAATTGCGGTACCGCAGAGCGTGAGCAACGCGCTGTGCCATCAGGAGGGGCAGTTAGCCGACATGATTAACCTCTGTCGTTATTATGAACAGCAGCGCTGGGACGAGGCAACCCGTGTTCGTCAGGCGCTGGGTCTGTCTGATGAGGAGGTGGTGGAGGCGATGCGAAAGGCGACGATCTGGGCAGGAGAGAATGCGGTCAGTTAATTCCCCCTCACGCCGCGCAGGCGGCGTGAAGAAGAACGCGATACCGGTTAGCGGCCCGCTTTTAACTTCTGGTAATACTCTTCGTAGAGGCGGCTGGCGTCGCCGACATCGTTCTGCCATTCACCTTTGCTGATGGTTTCGGCGTCCGGGTAGAGCGACTTATCGTTAGCCACGTCAGGCTTCAGCAGCTTGCGTGCGGCCAGGTTGGGCGTCGGGTAGCCAATCGTCTCGGCAACCTGTTTCGCCACGTCAGGGCGCAGCAGGAAGTCAATCAGCTTATGCGCCCCGTCCACGTTTTTCGCGTTGGCCGGGATTGAAAGACTGTCCATCCAGAAAATCCCGCCCTCTTTTGGCCAGACAACCTCAAGCGGCGTACCGGCCTGGCGGGCGACATACGCGGAGCCGTTCCACACCATCCCCAGGTTCACTTCGCCTTCCATATACGGGTTTGCCGGGTTATCGGAGTTGAATGCCGCCACGTTAGGCATCAGCTTTTTCAACTCGGTATACGCCGCTTCAATCTCTTTTGGATCCGTCGTATTGCCCGAGTAGCCCAGCTTGCGCAGCGCCACCTGGAACACTTCACGCGCGTCGTCGGTCAACAACAGGCTGCCTTTGTACTCCGGTTTCCACAGGTCGGCCCAGCTTGTCACCGATTTCGGATCGACGGCCTCGCTGTTAACGCCAATCGCGGTTGCCCCCCAGATATACGGAATGGAGTAGTCGTTATTCGGGTCAAACGGCTTGTTGAGCATCTCCGGATCGAGGTTTGAAAAATGGGTTAGCTTCGTTTTATCGATCTTCTGGATCATGCCCTCTTTGCGCATTTTGTCGACAAAGTAGGTGGAAGGAACCACCAGATCGTATGCGCCGTCTTTGTAGGTTTTGAGCTTGGCATACATGGTTTCATTCGACTCGTAGGTCGAGTAGATCACCTTGATGCCCGTCTCTTTGGTGAACTGTTCCAGCAGTCCCGGCGGCACATACTCGGTCCAGTTGTAGAAGTAGAGCGTTTTGCTGTCATCAGCGTGCGCGGCACCCATGCCAAGCACCAGCGCCGCAGCGGCGAGCATTTTTTTCATTTCATTGTCCCCTGAGATTTTGTTTTATCACGAGCAATAACCTGGCTGGCGATCACCAGAACCAGCGAAAACACCAGCAGAATGGTCGCCAGCGCGTTCACCTCCGGTGAAACGCCGACTTTCACCATCGAATAGATTTTCAACGGCAGAATTTCATAGCTCGGCCCGGTCACGAAGGAGGAGACCACCACGTCATCCATCGACAGGGTAAAGCTCAGCAGCCATCCGGCCGCCACGGCGGGCATCGCCAGCGGCAGGATGATTTTGCGCAGGATGGTCATTTCGCTGGCGCCCAGATCTTTCGCCGCCTCCAGCATGCGCACGTCGAACCCTTTCAGGCGCGCAAAGACGGTCACCACCACAAACGGCAGGCAGAAGGTGATATGGGAAAACAGCAGCGACCAGAAGCCAAGCTGTACGCCCAGCAGCATAAACAGCACCAGCAGCGAAATCGCCATCACGATGTCCGGCGACATCATCACCACAAACAGCATGCCGCTGACGAACGGCTTACCGCGAAAGCGATAGCGATAGAGCGCCACGGCGGTCAGGGAGCCAATCAGCGTGGCGAAGGTGGCGGAGAAGATCGCCATCGTCAGCGAGTGCTGAGCGGCCTGCAGCAGGCTGTCATTGTTCATCAGCAGGCTGTACCAGTCGGTGGTAAAGCCCTGCCAGTTAATCCCAAAGCGCGAGCTGTTAAACGAGTTCACGATCAAAATTATGATCGGGATATACAGGTAAGCGTAAATGGCGGTCATAAAACCGCCGCGAAGCAGTCGACCGATCATTCGAGTTCCACCTTCTTATTCAGCAGCCGTGAGGCGCGCCAGTAGACCAGCAGCATCAGACCCATCACCACCGTCAGCGTGATGCTGGTGGCGGACCCGAACGGCCAGTCGCGAATATTCAGGAACTGGCTCTTGATCACGTTACCGATCAGCAGGTTTTTCGCACCGCCCATCAGATCCGACACATAGAACAAGCCCATCGCCGGAAGCATCACCAGCAGACAGCCCGCGATAATGCCGGGCATCGTCAGCGGAATAATGATACGGATAAAGGTCTGCAGCCTGTTGGCACCCAGATCTTTTGCCGCTTCCAGTAGCGGTTTATCCAGCTTCTCAATGCTGGAGTAGAGCGGCATCACCATAAACGGCAGCAGGATATAGACCAGGCCGACAATCACCGCGCTCGGGGTAAACATGATGCGTATCGGCGTATCAATCACTCCTAGCCACAGCAGAAACTCATTCAGGTAACCCTTTGTGCTGAGGAAAATCTTCAGACCATAAATACGGATGAGCGAGTTCGTCCAAAAGGGAACAATCAGTAAAAACAGCAGCAGGGGGCGCACCTTTTGCGGCAGGCCCGCGAGGAACCACGCGAAGGGATATCCCAGTACCAGGCAGGCAATCGTGGCAATCAGCGCCATATTGAGCGAGTGCAGCAGCACGTCAAAATAGAGCGGATCGAGCAGGCGCGCGTAGTTGTTCAGCGTAAAGACCAGCGAAACGAAATGGGTATCGTCGCGGGTCAGGAAGCTGGTGGCGATAATCATCAGGTTGGGGAGAAAGACAAACAACACAAGCCAACCGACGATCGTGGCAATCACCACATTCTGGAACTTACTTGTGTTCTTCATCAGCCAGTACAACCTCCCAGCTTTCTACCCAGTTGATAACCATTTTCTGGTCGAGAGAGTGGTCGAAGTCAGGGTCGTCTTCGTTAAAGAATTCGCTGACCATCACCATTTTGCCGTTCTCCAGCTCGACGACAGACTCCAGCGTCATCCCTTTGTAGTTGCGCTCGCGGATATAGCCGATTAACCCTTCGGCCTCGGTATTGCCGTGAATTTCATCGACGCGCAGATCTTCCGGGCGCAGCAGAACGTTGAGCTTTTGTCCCTTTTCGACGGGGAAATTCACTGTGATATTGCACTCGCGTCCTTCGACGCTGGCGCGCACGCGCTGGTCGTCCAGACGCTCAATCACCGTGGCGTCAAAGATATTGATCTCGCCAATGAAGCTGGCGACAAACAGATTCTTCGGCTCTTCGTAGATTTCTCGCGGCGTGCCGTCCTGCTCGATTTTGCCGTCACGCATCACCACGATGCGGTCGGACATGGTCAGGGCCTCTTCCTGATCGTGGGTGACGAAGACAAAGGTAATGCCGAGCTTGCGCTGCAGGGCCTTGAGCTCGTTCTGCATCTGCTTGCGCAGCTTGTAATCCAGCGCCGAGAGGGATTCATCCAGCAGGAGCAGACGCGGCTTGTTGACCACGGCGCGGGCGATGGCCACGCGCTGCTGCTGGCCGCCGGAAAGCTGATGGGGTTTACGCTGGGCAAACGTCTCAAGCTGCACCATTCGCAGGGCGTCGGTAACGCGCGGTTCGATCTCGCTCGCCGGGGTTTTTTGCATCCGCAGGCCAAATGCCACGTTCTCAAACACGGTCATGTGCGGGAAGAGGGCATAGCTCTGAAAGACAGTGTTGACGTGGCGGTCTTCGGCGGGAACCCGGGTGATGTCCTGGTTCTCAAGATGGATATGGCCGTTATCGACGTTTTCCAGCCCGGCGATAAGGCGCAGTACGGTTGTTTTGCCGCAGCCGGAGGGGCCAAGCAGCGTCAGAAACTCACCGTCATTGATGGTGAGAGTGAGGTCGGAAATGACGTCCTTGCCATCAAAACTTTTACGAATTCGTTCCAGTTTCACCAGCGGTGAACGGGTTTGTGTATTCAATTTTTGCGCTGTCCCATATAGACGCCTCAGGCAGCAGACTGAAGCGGGGTTTGTGTGTAACCACCTTGGTGACTCGTAATGAGGGCGGACATTCTACGGCAATCCCCTGCAATCGCCAATCCTTGTCACTGATTCATAAGCTACATTTACTAACGCATAACGATATAAACGGAAAATATTCTCGTTTGCGGGATAAAAGTGACCTGACGCAATATTTGCGTTTTGATGCTTATTGATAATGTTGTCACAAAAAGTGAGGGTGACTGCATGGATAAATTACTTGAGCGTTTTTTACAGTACGTTTCGCTGGATACCCAATCTAAGCCGGGTGTTCGCCAGGTGCCGAGCACCGAAGGCCAGTGGAAGTTATTAAATCTGCTCAAAGAGCAGCTTGACGCCATGGGGCTGGTCAACGTCACGTTAAGCGAGAAAGGCACTGTGATGGGAACGCTGCCGGCGAATGTCCCGGGTGACATTCCGGCGATTGGCTTTATCTCTCATGTCGACACCTCTCCGGATTTTAGCGGTAAACATGTGAACCCGCAGATTGTGGAAAACTACCGCGGCGGCGACATTGCGCTGGGCATTGGCGACGAAGTGCTCTCGCCCGTCATGTTCCCGGTGCTGCACCAGCTGCTGGGTCAGACGCTGATCACCACCGACGGCAAAACGCTGCTGGGGGCGGATGATAAAGCGGGCATTGCCGAAATCATGACCGCGCTGGCGGTGCTGAAGGATAAAAACATTCCGCACGGGGATATCCGCGTGGCCTTTACGCCGGACGAAGAGGTCGGCAAGGGGGCGAAGCACTTCGACGTGGAGGCCTTTAACGCGCAGTGGGCCTATACCGTTGACGGCGGCGGCGTCGGTGAACTGGAGTATGAAAACTTCAATGCTGCCTCAGTGACGATCAAAATTGTTGGCAACAACGTTCACCCCGGTTCGGCGAAAGGCGTCATGGTGAACGCGCTGTCGCTGGCGTCGCGAATTCATGCGGTAGTCCCGGCGGAAGAGAGCCCCGAACAGACCGAAGGGTATGAAGGGTTCTATCACTTGACCAGCATCAAAGGCACCGTGGACAGCGCGCAGATGCACTACATCATCCGCGATTTCGACCGTAAAGCCTTTGAGGCGCGCAAGCGTAAGATGATGGAGATCGCCAAGAAGGTGGGTAAAGGATTACACCCTGATTGCTACATTGAACTCATCATCGAAGACAGCTATTACAACATGCGCGAGAAGGTGATGGCGCATCCGCATATTCTCGATATCGCCCAGCAGGCGATGCGCGACTGCGATATTGAACCGCAGCTGAAGCCGATTCGCGGCGGCACCGACGGTTCTCAGCTGTCGTTTATGGGGCTGCCGTGCCCGAACCTGTTTACCGGTGGCTATAACTACCACGGCAAGCATGAGTTTGTGACGCTCGAAGGGATGGAAAAGGCGGTGAAGGTGATTGTGCGGATAGCGGAGTTGACCGCGAAGCGGTAAGAAAAAGCCCGGTGGCGAAGCGCCACCGGGCATTACAGCGACTCAGTCCTCAAAGAACCAGTACCCGCTGTTGACCAGCGCGGCAAGCATCGCGAGGAAGGATGGGTCTTCCAGCGCATCACTAAAGGTGTCGGCAGTCAGCACCAGATGGCTGGCAATGGCTTCCAGCGCCGGACGGTGCGGTGAGTCCAGCTTCTCGCCGTTGACGAACACGTCCTCACCAATGCGCAGCACGCGTAATCCGCCCAGACGTACCAGCTTATCGCCCTGCTGGAGCGCATCATAAATCTCGTCAGCCTGATACGGCGGCTCCGGCGGCGCAACGTCCAGCTCGTGACGAGACTGGCTGATAAACTCGCCAAACCACTGTTTGAAGTGCTCCGGCTCGTTAATCAGATCCAGCATCATGCCGCGCAGCTTATCCAGCTCTGCGGGCAGGATATCGGCCGGATGCTCGCGCGCAGGCACATCAGGGTCGCTGTAACGATAGCTGCCCAGCTCGCGTTGCAGAACGTAGTCGGCAAATCCGCTGATCATCTCGCGGCCGCTTGGCGCGCGGAACCCTACGGAGTAGTTGAGTGAGTTTTCCAGCGAGTAGCCCTCGTGAGGGAATCCCGGCGGAATGTAGAGAATGTCTCCCGGCTCCAGCTCTTCGTCGATAATCCCTTCAAACGGGTCAACCTGAAGCAGGTCCGGATGCGGGCAGTGCTGCTTCATTGGCACTTTTTCGCCCACGCGCCAGCGGCGGCGGCCC
Source organism: Enterobacter sp. PL_is379 (assembly GCF_055817355.1). Taxonomy (NCBI): domain Bacteria; kingdom Pseudomonadati; phylum Pseudomonadota; class Gammaproteobacteria; order Enterobacterales; family Enterobacteriaceae; genus Enterobacter; species Enterobacter sp. PL_is379. The sequence continues at coordinate 247,743 of NZ_JBVPGT010000028.1, read as the reverse complement.
GTACCCTGAATAATAAACACGTCGTACTGGTCCAGATGCGGACCGACGCCACCGCCAGGAACGGAGAAGGAGATCATCAGATCGTCCATGCGCCAGTCGGGCAGGGCGCGGAACGGACGCATTAAGGCGGCCGTTGGCTCGTGCCAGTGGTTGACCGCCTGCACCAGCAGAGACCAGTTGTTTTCACCGAGGTGATCGTAGCTTTCGAAAGGACCGTGGCTAACCTGCCATTTCCCGTCCTGGTGGCTGACCAGACGGCTGTCGACTTCGTTTTCCATGGCCAGGCCGGCCAGTTCGTCAGGCGAGATGGGGTCGACAAAGTTGCTGAACCCGCGCTTCAGAACCACCGGGCGTTTCTGCCAGTAACGTTCAATAAACTCGGGCCAGTTAAGTGTTAAGTGATAATCCATATTTTTTTATTCCGCAGGCTCTTACTGACTCGGATTATAACGGAAGCTCAGCCCCCCGGCTGCGAGATCCTCGCATTTTTCACATAACGGGTTAACTATCGTTCGATGTGGGCTGCTGGCGACCAAAAATGACCTCCATTCTGGCGCCGCCCAGCAGGCTTTCGCTGGTTTCGATTTTTCCGTCGTACTGATCGACAATCTCGCGCGCGACGGCTAATCCTACGCCCTGGCCTGGACGTAGCGTATCGGCGCGCTGACCGCGATCGAACACCACGTCACGTTTATTGCGCGGGATCCCCGGGCCATCATCCTCAACGATGATATGCAGCTCGGTTTCCGTCTGACGTGCAGACACTTCCACGAACTCCAGACAGTATTTGCAGGCGTTATCCAGTAGGTTACCCATGACTTCCATGAAGTCATTTTTTTCACCCACAAAGCTTATCTCTGGCGAGATATCGAGGCTGATGTTCACCCCTTTACGCTGATACACCTTGTTGAGGGCGGACGTGAGGTTATCCAGAAGCGGCGCTACCGGATGCAGCTCGCGGCTCAGAAGCGCGCTGCCGGAACGCATGCTGGCGCGATGCAGGTAATAGCCAATTTGCTGTGAAATACGGCTGATCTGTTCCAGCATCACCGGCTCGGCATCATCGACGCTCAGCTTCGAACTGCGCATTGAACGCAGGGTACTTTGCATGACCGCGAGCGGGGTTTTCAGGCTGTGGGTCAGGTCGGTAAGGGTGGTACGGTATTTATCGTAGCGTTCGCGTTCACTTTTCAGCAGGCGGTTGAGGTTACGCACCAGGCTGGTGAGCTCGCGGGTGGTTTCCGGGTTAAGCTTTTCGCGATGATGTTCTTCCAGTTCCCGAACCTCTTTCGCCAGTGATTCGATGGGGCGCAAGCTCCACCACGCCGCCACCCACAGCAGCGGGATCACCAGCAGCAGATTTGCCGCCAGAACGTAGATGAACCAGCTCCAGACCATATAAGAACGCTTCAGCTCGACCGGAATGGTGTCGATCACCACGATGGTCAGCTGCGGCATGTTCAGCGTCGCCGGGTAGAGGTTAATCGCGACGGAGTGCGTCATCTCCGTTTCGGCGTTGTCGGCGCGGATCTCGTTCAGCTTTTGCTGCAGGGAGCGATCTTCACGGATCAGTGAGCTGGTGGTGTTGAGATCGGCTTCAATTTCATGAAAACCGTTGGTTTTGAGCCAGTCCGGACGAATGCTTTTGACCAGCCACGGGATGTCCCGCTGCGCCCACAGTAGCTTCCCCTTTTCGTTATAAATCAGGGCCAGCGTGGGACTCTGCTGATTGAGGTTTTCCGGCATTTCGACGGTGATTTTATTGTTTTCCCACTTCGCAAGGGTATAAAACAGGTTGCTTTCGCCACGCAGCAGGCGAAAGGTGGTTTTATCAAAGCTGACGCTGTAGCCCACCAGGGCGACCATGCCGTAGGAGAGCGACAGCACCAGCACGACGGCTGCCGTTGCCAGTAAAAAGCGCACCCGCAGCGAGAGGGGCAAAATATGGCGCAAGATCCGTCTCATTTAGCGTAATTCGAACAGGTAGCCCTGGCCACGGACGGTAGTAATCACATCCTGCGGATACTGCGCCTGAATTTTCTTACGTAAACGTCCCATCAACACGTCAATAGTATGGCTTTCGCGCAGCTCAGCATCAGGATAGAGCTGGAGCATCAAGGAGTCTTTGCTCACTACCTTGCCGTTGTTACGGATCAGCGTCTCCATGATGGTGTATTCGAAGGCGGTGAGCTTGATCACTTCATCATTGATGGATAATTCCCGGCGGGAGAGATCGACCTGGAAAGGCGGGATGGAAATAACCTGAGACGCCAGCCCGCTGTTGCGACGAAGCAGCGCCTGCATGCGCGCCGCCACCTCTTCAATATGGAACGGCTTGGTGACGTAATCATCTGCCCCAGCGCTGAGCACTTCGACCTTATCCTGCCAGCCTTCACGGGCGGTCAGAACCAGAACCGGCAGGGAGACATCGTGGCTGCGCCAGCGGCGAATTAACGACAGACCGTCTTCGTCAGGCAACCCTAAATCGACAATGGCGATATCCGGCAGGTGTTCATTGAGATAATAATCGGCTTCTTTTGCATCTTCAGCATCGTCCACCTGATGTCCCATCTCCTGAAGCTGAACCTTCAGGTGATGACGTAGCAATGCGTTATCCTCAACAACCAGTACGCGCATCATCTCTTCTCCCTAAATAATTGGTATGAATAGTTTAACGCTGATTATGTTGTTGTGGGGATAAACATTGAGTAAACCGGGGAAAAGCATCCCCCTTTTCGGGCGAAAAGGGGGAGAGGGGCGTTACTTCAGCTCGTCGACCATGGTGATGGCGCGGCCAATGTAGTTCGCCGGGGTCATTGCCTTCAGGCGCGTTTTCTCTTCTTCCGGCAGCGCCAGACCGTCGATAAACTGCTTCATGCCTTCGGCGTCAACGCGTTTGCCGCGGGTCAGCTCTTTCAGCTTCTCGTACGGTTTTTCGATACCGTAACGGCGCATCACGGTCTGGATTGGCTCCGCCAGCACTTCCCAGTTGTGATCCAGCTCGTCCAGCAGACGGTCACGGTTTACTTCCAGTTTGCTTACGCCTTTCAGGGTGGACTGATACGCGATCAGCGCGTAGCCAATGCCCACGCCCAGGTTACGCAGTACGGTGGAGTCGGTCAGGTCGCGCTGCCAGCGGGATACCGGCAGTTTGCTCGCCATATGCTGCAGCACGGCGTTCGCCAGACCCAGGTTGCCTTCGGAGTTTTCGAAGTCGATTGGGTTTACTTTGTGCGGCATGGTGGAAGAGCCGATTTCACCGGCGATGGTTTTCTGCTTGAAGTGGTTCAGGGCGATATAGCCCCACACGTCACGATCGAAGTCGATCAGGATGGTGTTGAAGCGCGCGATGCAGTCAAACAGCTCGGCGATATAGTCGTGCGGCTCAATCTGGGTGGTGTACGGGTTCCACTGAATGCCCAGAGAGGTCACGAACTCTTCGCTGAACTGGTGCCAGTCCACTTCCGGGTAAGCGGCAATGTGGGCGTTATAGTTACCGACCGCGCCGTTGATTTTGCCGAGGATCTCAACCTGCTCCAGCTGACGGTACTGGCGTTCCATACGGTACGCGACGTTCGCCATCTCTTTACCCATCGTGGATGGGGTGGCTGGCTGGCCGTGGGTACGGGAGAGCAGCGGAATGTCGCGGTATTCCACGGACAGCGCTTTTACCGCGTCGATGATTTTACGCCAGTAAGGCAGCACCACCTCTTTGCGCGCGGTGGAGAGCATCAGCGCATGAGACAGGTTGTTGATGTCTTCAGAGGTACAGGCGAAGTGAATGAACTCAGACACGGCGTGCAGCGCAGGGACGCTTTCCACTTTCTCTTTCAGGAAGTACTCAACCGCTTTCACGTCGTGGTTGGTAGTGCGTTCAATGGTTTTAATGCGCGCGGCGTCTTGTTCGCTAAACTCAGCAACGATTTTATCAAGGTAATCGTTTGCCTTTTCGTCAAAAGCAGGAACTTCCTTGATTGCTGCCTGGGCGGCCAGCTTTTGCAGCCAGCGTACTTCAACCTGAACACGGAACTTCAGCAAACCATATTCGCTGAAGATCCCGCGCAGCGCGCTGACTTTATCGCCGTAGCGTCCATCGACAGGGGATACGGCGGTCAGTGAGGATAATTCCATAATTCGCAACTCCGGGAGGTTAACAATGAGCAAGAATTTGTTTTGCCTGAGTGGTCAGGCGATTACGAGAAAACATTAGCTGCAGGCGGCCACCGCCAACCTGGTGCCACAGCACGGCAGCGCGGATCCCAGCCAGCAGGGACGCACGCACTTTTGCCTGTACCTGCGGACTTTGCAGCACGGCAGGGGATCCGGTGACCTGAATACGCGGGCCCAGCGGGCTGATGACGTCAACATAAATGCCGGCCATGGCGCTGAGCAGCGTGTCGGACTGCAGATCAAAATGGTCGAGCTGACGCTGTAGCCCGGCAATACGATCGCCCAGGGTGTTGAGCGCGCCTTTTGCTGCGCTCAGCTTACGCTCCAGCACCATCAGGCTCAACGTGTAGCGGGTCAGCTCCGCGTTTAATCCCTGACGGCTGCTGGCGTTAAGCACGCCAAGCAGGGTTTCAAGACCGAGACGAAGATTGGTTTCACTGCCGCCGAACACACCCAGGGTCGAGCCGGGGTTGAGATCGATAACGCTGTTGAGTGAAACGTGCAGGGCGTCAGCATCGCAATGACCCTGATGCGCCAGCTGTTGCACCAGACGGGCTGACTGGCAAATTCCCGCCAGTGCCAGGGTGATGTCATAGTAGTTCTTCGCCACACGGTCTCCTTTATGTGTGCAATCGTATTAAACAGCAGGCAGCGGCAGGCGCTGTTCAATGATCCCGCCGCCCAGGCAGATCTCACCGCTGTAGAAGACAGCAGACTGACCCGGGGTGACGGCGGCGACCGGCTCGTCGAAGCGCACCTCAATGCGATCGTCATCAAGCGCGGTAATGGTGCAAGGAATATCGGTCTGGCGGTAGCGGGTTTTCACCGTGCAGCGCAGCGTGCCTTTCAGCGGCTCACGATCGACCCAGTGCAGCTGCTGGGCGATAAGGCCAACGGACATCAGACGCGGATGATCGTGACCCTGGGCAACAACCAGAATATTGTTTTCGACGTCTTTGTCGACAACATACCACGGATCTTCGCTACCTTCTTTCGTCCCGCCGATACCCAGACCTTTACGCTGGCCGAGCGTGTGGTACATCAGCCCCTGATGCTGGCCAATCTCTTCCCCGTCGACGGTGACAATTTTGCCCGGCTGTGCAGGCAGGTAACGTCCGAGGAAATCGCGGAATTTGCGCTCACCGATGAAGCAGATACCGGTAGAGTCTTTTTTCTTCGCGGTGATCAGGTCCAGCTCTTCGGCGATTTTACGCACCTGCGGCTTTTCCAGCTCGCCGACCGGGAACAGGCTCTGGGCGATTTGCTCGTGGCTCAGCGTATAGAGGAAGTAGCTTTGATCTTTGTTGCCGTCCAGACCGCGCAGCAGCTGGCTTCTGCCATTCACGTCTGCGCGACGCACGTAGTGGCCGGTCGCAATGTAGTCTGCGCCCAGATCTTCTGCGGCGAATTCCAGGAAGGCTTTAAATTTGATCTCTTTGTTGCACAGAATATCCGGGTTCGGCGTGCGGCCCGCTTTGTACTCTTCGAGGAACAGTTCAAAAACGTTGTCCCAGTATTCTGCGGCAAAGTTAACGGTGTGCAGCTCAATGCCGAGCTTATCGCATACGGCCTGCGCGTCGGCGAGATCCGCAGCGGCAGTGCAATATTCCTCGCCATCATCTTCCTCCCAGTTCTTCATGAACAGGCCCTCCACCTTATAGCCCTGTTGCTGTAACAGGTAGGCGGAAACGGAGGAATCGACACCGCCGGACATGCCGACGATCACTTTTTTCTGGCTATTATCTGACATGGAATACTCACGACATTGAACTTCAAGGCGGCGTATTCTATCACGCCCCCCCACCATTGGCACCCTCTGTAAACGGCCAGTTAAATGCGCCGATGACATCCAGCGGTAAGCGGCCAGCAGACTGCCAGCAGCGAATGCTTTCCGCAACCAGCGGCGAGCGCAGGTTTGGCGCGTTCAGGATCTCGTCGGCAGTGACCCACAGACAGCGGTCGATATCGTCATCCTGCGGCTCTGTGGCGCACGTTTCGCTAAGCTCAACGGCAAATAAAAAGCGCAGGAACGGAGTGTGATCGGGCGCGATCCACTGGTGCATACGGATGAAGTGCTGGGGTTCAGCGTGAATGCCGGTCTCTTCCCACAGCTCGCGTTTCGCTGCCTGCAGAAGGGTCTCATTGGCTTCAAGATGCCCGGCAGGCTGGTTCCACAGCGCTTTGCCGTTAATGCTCTCTTCGACAACAAGGAATTTACCCTTAGCGTGGACCACGCAGGCAACCGTGACATGAGGTTTAAACATAGTGACTCCTTAAGGGGTGACGTCGCGCCATTCGCCGTTTGCCAGCGTTTCCAGCGTGTAGCTGCCCATAGCGTAGCGAATCAGACGCAGGGTAGGGAAGCCGACGTGCGCGGTCATGCGGCGAACCTGGCGGTTGCGGCCTTCATAAAGGGTAATTTTGAGCCAGCTTGTCGGAATGGATTTGCGTTCGCGAATCGGTGGGTTGCGCGGCCACAGCCACTCCGGTTCATTCACGCGTTCAATACCTGCGGGCAGGGTGGGGCCGTCGTTAAGCGTCACGCCGCTGCGTAATTTTTCCAGCGTTTCTTCGTCCGGCTCGCCTTCGACCTGTACGAAGTAAATTTTACCGGTGCGTTTCCCGGGCTGCGTGAGCTTCGCCTGCAAGGCGCCGTCGTTGGTTAAGACCAGAAGGCCTTCGCTGTCGCGGTCCAGACGCCCCGCGGCGTAGACGCCCTGAACAGGTATATAGTCCTTCAGCGTGCTGCGCCCGGCTTCATCGGTAAACTGCGGCAAAACATCGTAGGGTTTATTGAACAAAATAACCCGCTTCGGCTGGGTTTCCTGCGGTCTTCTGGCGGCTTGTCGCGAGCTGAATCGCTCAACCCGGTGTTTTGTAAAAGAAGTTTTCTTCATGGTATTTTCAGGCGTTATCAATTGCCGCATTATAGCCTAATAACGAAGACCTTTCATGGCGCAGGACAATCAGGTACTATCGAAGGGCTCATTACAATTTATTAACATAAGATCAGTAACAACCAGAAGCGCTCGAAGGAGAGGTTAATGGAAAGCAAAGTAGTTGTTCCGGCGGAAGGTAAAAAGATCACCCTGCAAAACGGCAAGATTAACGTTCCTCACAATCCGATTATCCCGTTCATCGAAGGTGACGGTATCGGTGTAGACGTTACCCCGGCAATGCTGAAAGTGGTTGATGCCGCTGTTGAGAAAGCCTACAAAGGCGAGCGTAAAATTTCCTGGATGGAAATTTACACCGGTGAGAAATCTACTCAAGTTTATGGCCAGGACGTCTGGCTGCCAGCAGAAACGCTGGACCTGATCCGCGACTACCGCGTTGCTATTAAAGGCCCACTGACGACGCCAGTTGGCGGCGGTATCCGTTCCCTGAACGTGGCACTGCGTCAGGAGCTGGACCTGTACGTGTGTCTGCGTCCGGTTCGTTACTATCAGGGCACCCCTAGCCCGGTTAAGCACCCTGAACTGACCGATATGGTTATCTTCCGCGAAAACTCAGAAGACATCTACGCGGGTATCGAATGGAAAGCGGACTCTGCTGAAGCAGAAAAAGTGATTAAATTCCTGCGCGAAGAGATGGGCGTGAAGAAAATTCGCTTCCCTGAGCATTGCGGTATCGGCATTAAGCCGTGCTCCGAAGAAGGGACCAAGCGTCTGGTGCGTGCAGCTATCGAATATGCAATCACCAACGACCGTGACTCTGTGACCCTGGTTCACAAAGGCAACATCATGAAGTTCACCGAAGGCGCGTTCAAAGACTGGGGTTACCAGTTGGCGAAAGAAGAGTTCGGCGGTGAGCTGATCGACGGCGGCCCATGGCAGAAGATCAAGAACCCGAACACCGGCAAAGAGATCATCATTAAAGATGTGATCGCCGATGCGTTCCTGCAGCAGATCCTGCTGCGTCCAGCAGAATACGACGTGATTGCCTGTATGAACCTGAACGGTGACTACATCTCTGACGCCCTGGCAGCACAGGTTGGCGGTATCGGTATCGCCCCAGGCGCGAACATCGGTGACGAGTGCGCCCTGTTCGAAGCGACCCACGGTACTGCACCAAAATACGCAGGTCAGGACAAAGTGAACCCAGGCTCAATCATCCTGTCCGCAGAGATGATGCTGCGTCATATGGAATGGTTCGAAGCCGCGGACCTGATCGTTAAAGGTATGGAAGGCGCGATCAACGCGAAAACCGTAACTTACGATTTCGAACGTCTGATGGAAGGCGCTAAGCTGCTGAAATGTTCAGAGTTTGGCGACGCGATTATCGCGAACATGTAATCCAGATTCTGGGTTAAACAAGAGCGGGGGCCTGAGGGTTCCCGTTTTTTTTGCCTCTGTCTGCGGGAGACAACACGATGCTAGCCACTGTCCTTATCGCTGTCGTTGCACTCATCCATCTCTACATTCTTGTGCTGGAAATGTTCCTGTGGAATACCAAAACAGGACACAAGGCCTTTAATCTGCGTCCCGACTTTGCGCGCGACACCCGCGTGCTGGCTGCAAATCAGGGGCTTTATAACGGTTTTCTGGCGGCCGGCCTGCTCTGGAGCCTCTGGCTCGGCGAAAAGGGGAGTCAGGTGGCCATCTTCTTCCTGGCCTGCGTGTTGATTGCCGGACTTTTTGGCGCGGCCACCGCCAGTCGAAAAATTTTGTATGTACAGGCCGTGCCCGCACTCGCTGCGCTGCTTGCGTTACTTATCTGAAGCAATGCTTTGGTTGAGATAACGCGTCCGATATACTCGTGATGTTACCCTTAAAGGCCAGAGACGAGACTGTTATGAATAACGATATCCCACTGAAATATTATGACATTGCTGAGGAGTATGCGACGGAAGCCGCAGAGCAAGTTGCGGAGTCAGAACTCGACGCGCTGGCACATTATTTCCAGCTGCTGCTCACCCGTTTATCGAATAATGAGGAGATCAGCGAGGAGGCTCAGCAGGAGATGGCCGCTGAGGCCGGGATCCGTGCGGGTCGTATTGATGATATTGCGAATTTCCTCAATCAGTGGGGAAATGAATAGTCTGCTTTAAAAACCGTTATGCTGATGCTTTGCGATACAGCTCAGCATCACGCTATCGGACCACATGCATTTTTTCCGCAGAATATGCGAAGCAGGTTTGTCGATAAACAGCACGAAAATCACGGTCAGAAAAAAGAGTACCACTGGAAAAAGTAAGGATAATTTCACGTTTTTAACCAAAATAAGAGTGTGTTTCCGGGGAATCTACCATCTGATTGTGACGACTATATGTTTTTGCGTAAAAAATGGAAACGCCAAATCTAAAAAAGGTCACGGCAGGCTTCTGGTTACGGTGCAACACCGGTGAGTCGTTTCGCCAGCTCGCTCCGGGTGAGTGCTTTTGAAAAATACCATCCCTGAATCAGCGCATCGGGATATCGGCTCGCGATAAAGCGATACTGAACTTCATTTTCCACGCCCTCGAAAACAAGCGTTTTATTCAACTTCGCGAGGGCATCGCTGAAGATAGCAAAGATGTTTTGCTTATAATGTTCGCTGATGCCATCCACCAGTGACTTATCGATTTTAATCTCATCATATTCAAGCAGCGACAGGCGGGCGAGGTTTGAATTTTGCACGCCAAAATCATCTATTGATATTTTAACGCCGAGCGACTTGAGCTCCTGACAGAACCCCTCGAGGATATCTGCCGTGGAAACGGCTTTCTCAGAAAGTTCGACCTTCATCAGAGAAAGGGGAAAGTGATTGGCTAAACACGCTCGACGCAAAATGTTAATGAACTGCCCATCTTCAATTTCCTTCCGCCCAACGTTAATGGAGACGATCAGCTGATGTTTAATCGCCAGCGGGGCAATTTCTGAGAGGGATTTTTCGATAATATTATTATAATATTTTTTATACAGACCGATTTTTTTTATTAATGGGATAAACAGCTCCGGAGAGACGTCCCCATGCTTTTGGTCGCGCCATCGCGACAGAACTTCTACACCCACGATTTTTTGATCGTGAATGCGGATAATAGGCTGGTAGTTAACGCTGATGGTATTGGTCAGGACGGCCTTGATCAGCGTACGTTCCAGAGAAAAACGATCTTCATAGATACGGAAGATAAATAACGTTATCGCGACCCAGATAAAAAAGAGTATGACCGTGAGAAACGAAAAGATAAACAGGGGTAACGAGGCCAGCCCTGCATCGTGATGCTTCACGATGACGCACAGGTCCCAGAAGGCGCTGCACTGCGTCAGGGTCAGGGTAAACAACGACGAATGCAGCCAGCTCTGCTGTGTTAGCTCAGGGGAGGTCGTAAAAAAGGTTCTGCCGAAGTCTTTGGTGGTGGTACTCAGAGAATAGCTTGCCGTAACCGGGGTGAATTTATCGTAAGCATAGCGAGTGGTGAAGATAATAATATTATTATAAATTGCCGCATTGCCCGTGAAAAAATCTTTTCTGGAAAACTGCGCCAGAAGAAAGCCTCTCGGCGTTTTATGCAGTTCCGCAGGAAGCGCTACGGGCGTTGCAAGTTTACCCCAAAAAGCAGTACAGACTATTTTTCCCTTCTCGATAAAACCAATATCGTCGAAATAATAGTTATTCAGCGTTATTTGTCTGTAACTATCAAGACTGGTTTTATCACATCCCTGCGTAGTAATGCTTTTAAGGGCCAGCGCTATGCTTTGGGACAGGTCTTCCGAATAATGTAATAGGGTAAGGGATATCTCACGCTGTTTGCTCTTCTGCTGCCCCACGATAACAGCATTGACCGCATAAAGAGACAGGATGACCAGGAGCGTTGAAACGATCGCAACGGCAACGAGTTTTTTCATTTTCCAGTTATCCTGTCCGCTCCCTGATTTGACAAATCTTAACACAGCCAGGGCAAGGCACAAGCCTGATAATCACGTCAGGTGAGCAAATTCGGGCAGGTGAACTCATACGAAAGTATCAGTTTTTTAAGACAATTCTCAGCTAAGCTATTTTCATTGTTATAAGCAATACCGGGTAAGTACAGGCTCTTCTTCCAGAACATCGATGCTTGTTTTTTCTATTAAGGAAAACATCGTGCGCAACGTGATGATCCCTATTCTGAGTGCCTTGTTTCTTTTTCTGAGCGGCATTCTGATTATTAACTGGCAGCTATGGCAGATGGCGAAGGCTAATAATAGTCATACCGCCATGGCAAGTACCCAGAAAATAGAAAATATCCTGGCGGAAGCCGTCAGTGCGGCCAGCACGGCGAAGCGCGTTGCGGAGCAGGGGTGTACCAGCAGCGGACAGCTGGCGCTGGGGACAGAAGCCGCGCTAAAACCGCATCTGCGCGCCATCATGATCCAGCAGCAGGGTAAAATCATCTGTACTTCCCTTCCCGGGAATGGCGTATTGATTGTGCATCCGGAGACGTTACCTGAACATAAATTAATGCTGCTGCCCGGCAATCGACTGGTGAACGGCGTCCCGGTGCTTGTCTTCCAGATGCCCATCGCGGGAGGGCGTGTCATCGTCAGCGTCAGCGATGCGCATTTGCAGGACGTCATCGCGAACGCATCAAACGGCGTTGACCTGGGATTGGTTGTCGGCAATAGCATGCTTGGGCGCAACGGTGATGTGACCGGCTGGAAAGCGGCCTCGTGGACGGGGTCACTTACGGCATCTACACAATTCCCCTTTAGTCTGGCCTGGCAACCGCCTGTCTTTTTTAGCCTGACGCGGCTGCTGCAACAGGGATGGAGCCTGATACTACTGATTCTCGTGCTATCGGTGGCGGTGGGCATTTTGATCCGCCGTTACAAGGGGAAAAGCACCTCATTTGAAGACGACTTACGTAAGGCCATTTTGCAGGGGGAGATCGTGCCGTATTACCAGCCGATCGTGAACGGTGATACCGGCGGGCTGTATGGCGTTGAAGTCCTGGCAAGATGGAAGCATCCAAAGTCAGGCTTTATTCCACCGGATGTCTTTATTCCGATTGCCGAACGTAGCGGTTTGATTATTCCGCTAACCAAAGGGTTGATGGCGAAAGTGGTGATGCAGCTTAAGCCGCTTTTGCCTAAGCTCCCGGACGGGTTTCATATCGGGGTGAACATCAGCGCCAGACACATCAATGCGCCATCCTTCATCGGTGACTGTCGTGTATTCGGGAAGGGGTTTCAGGGTAAAGAAGTCAAACTGGTTCTCGAGGTGACCGAGCGTGAGCCGCTGATCGATAATCCTCACCTGGTGGAAAACCTTAACATGCTGCATAACGCCGGTTTTGTCATTGCACTGGATGATTTTGGTACCGGCTATTCAGGTCTTTCATGCCTTAATGCGCTTGCCATTGATTATATTAAAATTGATAAAAGCTTTGTGAACCGGGTTTCAGATGAAAAAGACTCAACGATCCTGCTGGACTGCGTCATTGACCTGGCGAAAAAACTCTCATTACGCATTGTGGCTGAAGGCGTAGAAACGAAAGCGCAGCTGGAGTATCTCAACCGTAATGAGATTACGCTGTTACAGGGTTATTATTTTGGTAAGCCCGTCTCCTATATCGATTTTATTAAAGTCATTTTATCTAAGCCCCGGGAGACGGTAAGTTTGTAAAACGAAATTACGACGAGCTTCTGTTGCATGCTTAAGTGCAATTCATTTTCCTCTTATCCTGAGCTTTGTTACAGTGACAAGAGTTGTCAGCCAGGGATGTCAGGCGTGATAAGGTGGAAAAGCTCGTGCATGTGAAAAATACTTTTTACACAACAACCATTACCGTCATCATTGTCTCATTGATCATCTCGCTGTCGCTTGCCGTCCAAATTGCCACGTCCAGACAGCAGTCAATCCAGCAAATTAATACCAGCGTCGCTAACCTGAGCCATACCCTTGATGTGTACACCGAGGGGATCATGCGCCAGAGTGAAATGTTAATTACTACCGTTTCCGACATAATCGAAATTTATGGTATGACCCCGCAGCAGGCGACCCATATTCAGCGGATGATAAATAATCAGGATAATCTCCTTACCCAGATTAATAATGTGGTTGTTTACGATGCTCAGGGCGATATCTTTACCGCGTTGCACGAAACTTTTACGGGCCCACGCAAAGGATCGGACAGGTCATTTTTTATCTATCACAAGGAAAATAAAAATCAGCAGATTTTTATTGGCGAGCCCGTAGTCAGCAGAACCAATGGTAAATGGGTCATCTCCATTAGTCGGCGCCTTGAAACCCACACCGGGGCATTTAACGGTGTTGTGGTGGTGACCCTGGGTATCGAAAATTTTCTCGCGCTCTACGGGCAGATTAATATTGGTCACGCGGGCGTCATTGGCTTAACAACAGAGTCAGGCGTGCTGCTGGTCCGTTATCCTTTTAAAAATACCTATATTGGCACGATTGTTTCCGATTCACCGCTCTTCAGGAAATACCTCAAGGTACAAAATACCGGGATAGCCAGTTCCATTTCGCGGTTTGATAAGATCGAACGCATTTATGCCTATGAGAAAAACAGACGCTACGGGCTGGTCACCACCGTGGCCGTCAGCATTGATGAGGCCCTTGCACCCTGGCGCAAGCAGGCGATTCAGTTGGCGGTACTCATTTTCGTGTTCACGGCGATACTCATCGTCGCGTCATACTTCCTGTATTCCGACTTATCCAGAAAAAACCGAGATAACAAGGCGCTGAAGATTATCGCCTCTGAGGATGCGCTGACCGGGCTTTACAACCGTCGCATTTTTGATGAAAAAATCCTCTCGGAAATCGCGCTTTGTGCCGCGCATGATGCACCGATTTCGATACTGATTGTGGACGTGGACTTCTTCAAAAAATACAACGATAACTACGGCCATCCGGAAGGGGACCGCTGTCTGGCGCTGCTGGGAAACAGTCTCAGGGAGAGTCTTACTCGTGGTAATCAGATCGTGGCGCGCTACGGCGGAGAGGAGTTTGCGCTGATATTACCTGATACGGACATCCAGGAAGCGCTTCGTCTGGCCCAGACGATTATTCGCAATGTGTTCTCGCTGCAAATCGCCCATGCCTTTAGCCCCTTCGGGCGGGTAACGGTCAGCGTCGGAATTTCTACCGCACGTGCCGTCGACATCGCGGGCAGCCAGCAGAATATCATTATCGCAGCTGACCAGGCGCTATATCAGGCAAAACGCGCGGGACGTAACCGGTACGCGTTTGTTGGGGTATGACAGGAAAAAACACATAGAGTGATGCTTGTCACAAATTTCCTTTCTCAGATCCTGTGCTATTCTTTTTTGTGTCGTTGATTTAATGACAAAAACCATACAGAGAGGAAAGTTATGGGAATTTTATCCTGGATTATCTTTGGGCTTATTGCGGGTATTCTGGCGAAGTGGATCATGCCGGGCAAAGATGGCGGTGGGTTTATCGTCACCGTAATACTGGGTATTGTCGGTGCGGTAGTCGGCGGCTGGATCAGTACGCTGTTCGGTTTTGGCAAGGTCGATGGCTTTAACTTCGGCAGTTTCGCCGTCGCGGTGATCGGTGCGCTGGTTGTTCTGTTTATCTACAGAAAGATCAAAAGCTAAGTTCTGAAAACGATGAAAAAGGCTGCCGGATGGCGGCCTTTTTACGTATCGGGTTTACCACCAGCCAAGCTGCGCGCCGGCAAACGCCGCAATGGCAACGATCAGCATAATGACGGTTGTCTTCCGCATTTATGCCCCCGGAGCCGCGTAGCCGCCGACAAAAAACCACGCTAAAAAAACCACCGCCGTTATAAATATAACGACCGGGAAGAGGATCCCTATTCTCATACCATCACCTGTTTCGGTTTCAATAACGCCGTAGAGTGTACGGGGTTAATCCATGGTGAGAAAGCGTGTTTTGCTTTTTCCTTTCTTATCCTGATACATCGCCACATCCGCGGCGCGTAACGCGCTGTCAGGATCGGTTACAGCAGGGTCCACTTCGATAACGCCGAAGCTGGCTCCCGGATAAATAATATGAACGCTGCCCAGCCAGTATTCGCCGGCGATGCAGGCGCTGAGGCGCGTTTTGAGCAACGTAAGCTGCGTGTTATCCCCGTCCTGGTGGGGCTGGCTCAGCGACGCGACCAGAAATTCATCCCCCCCCAGACGACCGATAATATCGTCCTGCTGTTTCTCTTCGGTCAAACGCTTGCCCACTTCTATCAGGAACTGGTCGCCAGCCTCGTGGCCGTAACGATCGTTAATCAGCTTGAAATCATCCAGATCGATAAATGCGATGATGGCGTTACGCTTCAGGTGCCGGGCCAGAGAAAAGAGGGTGGTCAGATCTTCAAAAATGGCGCGACGGTTGGGTAAACCGGTAAGGGCATCCGTATAGGAGTGCGCGATGAGGGCCGCATTGGCTTCGCGAAGCTGGGTCACCAGCGACTCTTTCTGAATGGACTGGGCAATCAGCCCGGCGAAGAGCTTCAGAACCTGTTCACCGCGCTCGCTCAGCGGCTTTCTGGCCGTGCTGGTGGCGCAGAGCGTTCCGTAAAGTGAACCATCCGCAAGATGGACTGGAATACTCATGTAGGTGGTAATGCCAAGCGCTTTTGCAGCTTCACACTCGGGCCAGCGTTCGGGCACGTCGTTGCTGAACATCGTGTCACTGTCCAGCGCGCGTTTGCACAGCGTCTCATCCCATGGGACGCTCAACCCCTCCGGGATCGTCATCTGTTTGCTGTTGCGGGCATAGAGGATGTGCTGCAGCCGCGCCTCGATATCCACCTTCGTCAGGTAGGTCGACTCCATGTCGGTGACAATCTCCAGCATCTCCAGCAGCTGGCGAACGAGGCTTTCAAGGGATTGCTCGGTGGCAAGGGTTTCTGAAACGCGAGCGAGGATAAGATCCGACATGACGTAGAATGACTCCCAGGCAGAAGACGTCTGCATCTGCATGTTATGCTGAGTTTTTAGGCTTCTGGCATAGTAAAACATGAATACAGAAAATTTAATATATGCAGGGAGCGGGCAGCAGGATAGAAAAAAAGCCCCGTTGTTGAGACCGGGGCAAGGACATCTTGATTACGGAATGATGTTCTCTGGTCATATCGAGAACATGCCACACTATAGTGCTGAAAAGTGCAGTTAAAATGGAGAAATCATGGAGAACGCGGCGATGACCCGTTACCCTTAGACTGTCATGATGTCACAAGGATCAATGAGATGAGATTTCTGCTTCTGGCGCTGGCGCTTCCCCTGGCCGCCTGCACCGCAAAAACCACGCCACCCGATGCACCGAAACCGCCGCACGTTATCGGTATGGCGAACCCGGCCTCCGTCTACTGCCTGGAGAAAGGCGGGGAACAGATCCCGGTTCAAAGTCCGCAGGGCGTTCGCACCGAGTGCAAATTACCGGGCGGCGAAGTGATCGATGAATGGACGCTCTATCGTCGCGATCATCCACAACCCACCAGGTGACAGACGGATACCGCCTGCGATACACTTCTCTTTAGGATTAATCTTAGCCAGTTTCTGGCGTTCGTTTCCGCGAGAGAAGTATGTTTCAGCTAAAACCGGGCAGCATGGCGATGATCGTGGGTGCCCGCACGGCGTCAGGCCGTCGAAATATTGGTAAATCTGTTGAGCTGTTTGGCCTGTGCCAGCCTGGCCTGCGCTTCGTTAACCCGGTCAACGGCGTGATGACGCAATTACCGACCACCGCAGATCGTGCGCTCTGGCTGGTGACGGGGGATGTCTACGCCTTTGACAATCAGCACGGCTTTGCGTTTGTCCGCGCCGAACATCTGATGCCGCTCACCCCCGATGAAGCGCCGCAAATCCTCGATGAGCTGGCGATCGGCTGATCAGAGGTGGCGCAGCCAGTCGGCTAAGACCAGGGCGTGATTTTGCTCCGTGTTTTTGGCAGCAAAGAGCAGGGTGACGGTCTGCCTGTGCGCCAGCGTTGCCAGACGCACGCCCTCGTCAGCATGCTGCGCCAGCTCTTCCCGATAGGCCTGACTGAAGGCGGCGAAATCAATGGTTTCGCTATGAAAGGCCTTGCGTAGTTCAGTTGAGGGCGTGAGCGCTTTACACCATTCGTCATACGCGAGGTCCGTTTTCTTAACACCGCGCGGCCACAGCCTGTCCACCAGTACCCGATAGCCGTCGTCAGGGCCTGCCTGTTCGTACACGCGTTTGCATTGAATCATGATTCCACCCTCCCAATTTAAGGTATTGTGATAATTGCAAAAGATCGGTAGTCTGAGGTTCCTTATGTTATCTGATAATACTCTGGCATAAGGAACCTTTCATGGAACACCTCCCGGTTAAAACGACGCTGCGCATTGCGCTGGTTGGCGATTACAATCCCAGTGTAATTGCGCATCAGGCGATCCCGCTGGCCATCGACGACGCCGCCGCAGTGCTTGACCTCACCGCCGATTACGACTGGCTTGCCACCACGGAGCTGACAAGCCCTGAAGATCTGGTGGGCTACGATGCCATCTGGCTGGTACCCGCCAGCCCCTATAAAAACACCGAGGCCGCTTTTATCGCCGCGCGCTATGCCCGTGAAAACAGCATCCCGTTCCTGGGCACCTGCGGCGGGTTCCAGCATGCGCTGATTGAGTATGCCCGAAACGTGCTGGGCTGGGCTGATGCGGCACACGCTGAGACGGATACCGAAGGCACCATGGTGATTGCGCCGCTGACCTGCTCGCTGGTGGAAAAAACCGATGCGATTGAACTGCGCAAAAATACGCTGATCGCCAAAGCGTACGGCAAGCCGGAAATTGAAGAGGGATATCACTGTAACTATGGCGTGTCGCCGGCGTTTGCGCAGGCGCTGGAAAGCGGTGATATGCATGTTACGGGCTGGGACGACCAGGGAGAAATTCGCGCCGCAGAACTGGTCACGCACCCGTTCTTCGTGATCACCTTATTCCAGCACGAGCGTGGTGCGCTGGAAGGACGTCCGGTCGTGCTGGTGCAGGCGATGCTGCGCGCGGCCCGCGGTTAAAAAAGGCAGACCCGAGGGTCTGCCACACTGTTTAACGGGGCGCGATCTCCCGGTCTCGCCCGGCTAAGATGCCGCAGAGGGCCATTATCACCGCGGCCAGGGCGCAGCCCAGAAGCGGGATCCGCCAGTCTCCTGCGCTATCGTGAATTTTCCCCATCAGCGGAGGGCCGCAGGCGGCGAGCAGATAGCCAATCGACTGCGCCATGCCGGACAGCGCCGCAGCCTGGTGCGCGGAGCTGGCGCGCAGACCGATGAACGTCAGGCCGAGGATCATCGTTGCTCCTGTGCCAAAGCCAAACACCAGCGTCCACATCACCGCCATGCCTGGCATAAACCATAATCCCGCCGCGCTTATCGCGCACAGCAGCGCCACTGCGCCTGCAATGGCCCGCTGATCTTTCAGACGGTGGAGGATCAGCGGAACGGCGAGTCCCGGCACGGCCGTGGCCAGCTGCAGCAGACCGTGCACCGAGCCGGCCTGCGCTTCGCTGTAGCCGTGGCTCAGCAGTATCGCCGGCAGCCAGCCGATGATGACGTAGTAAATCAGCGAGTTAATCCCTAAAAAGAGCGTCACCTGCCAGGCGAGCGCCGAGCGCCAGATGGCGCGATTATGCAGCGCGCCAGCGCCCGTCACCGCTGCAACGTGTTTCTGACGCCACTGGGGTAACCAGAGCAGCAGCGCGACCAGCGGAAACGCCATCAGCATCAGCAGGGCGCCATGCCAGCCCGCGTTCCCCTGCGCCAGGGGAACAATCATCGCTGATCCAAACGCCGCCGAGACGCCCATCGTCAGGGAATAAGCACCGGTGAGCTTCGCCACCTGCCCCGGAAAGTCACGCTTAATTAATCCGGGTAACAGCACATTTCCGAGCGCAATACCGCAGCCAATGACTGCCGTACCGATGAACAGCAGCGCGGCGGAAGGCAGAGAGCGAACCGCAATTCCGGCGCAAATCAGCAGCAGGGCGATAAACAGGCTGCGCTCCATGCCGATACGTCGGGCAACGCCTGCGGCGAGCGGCGAGATAAGGGCGAAAGCCAGCAGAGGCAGGGTGGTCAGCAGACCGGTTTGCGCCGTGCTTAAGCCATAATCAAGACGAATAGTGTCGAGCAGCGGCGCTGCGCCGGTAAAGGTGACGCGAAGCGTAGTGGCAATCATCAGGATGCCTGCAATCAACAGCGCGCCGTGTTTTCCTGAGGTGCTAATAGCAGTAGTCATTATGTTCTCATACGTTCAAGCGAGGGCACACAATACCGATTTTCTCAGCGGTTGAAATCAGGCTAAAATGACAGTTTATCGCTAATATCGGACAAACTGATGATTGGTCTGGGACTGGAGGGCTACGATCCTGATAGCCAGTACGATGCGGCCGTCGCATTTCGTATTCAGGTGGTGGCGGAGGAACAATATATTCCCCGGCATCATCACCGTAAGGGGCAGCTGATTCTGGCCCTTGGCGGCGCAATCACCTGCGAAGTGGAAAATGCGATGCTGATGGTTCCGCCCCAGTACGCAGTCTGGATCCCCGGCCAGATGCCGCACAGCAACAGAGCCACGCCGGGCGCGCAGCTCTGCTTTTTATTTATTGAGCCGGGGGCGGCAAGCTTGCCCGGACGCTGCTGTACCCTGAAAATCTCTCCTCTGGTGCGGGAGCTGATTTTATCCCTGGCGGAAAAATCGCGTGAGCAGCTTCCTCTTGCGACCACGTCGCGCCTGGTGGACGTGCTGTTTGACGAGCTGCCGCTCCAGCGACAGGAGCACCTGCAGCTGCCCGTCTCGCCCCATCCTAAAATTCGACTGATGAGCGAGAAGATGGCGGAAGAGCCCGCCGCCTGGCAGACGCTGGCGCAGTGGGCGAGCCATTTTGCCATGAGCGAACGCAGCCTGGCGCGGCTGGTGGTGAAAGAGACCGGTTTAAGCTTTCGCCGCTGGCGTCACCAGCTGCAGCTGATCGTGGCGTTACAGCACCTGATCGGCGGGAAATCGGTACAGCAGGTGGCCCAGTCACTGGGCTATGACTCGACCACCGCGTTTATCACCATGTTCAGAAAGGGACTGGGCCAGACGCCAGCGCGTTATATGGCCAGCCTGACTACGACTTCCCGATAAACAGCGAGACAAGGCCTGCCGCAATCAGCGGGCCGACCGGCACGCCGCGGAAGAGCGCCACGCCCAGCACGGTACCCACCAGCAGACCCGCCACCAGCGAGGGCTGGCTGCTCATTAGCGTGACGCCGCGTCCGCCCAGCCACGACACAAAAATCCCCACCGCGATCGCCACCAGCGATTTCCAGTTTACGAATGAGTGCAGCAGGGTTGATGCAGGAAGCGTACCGCTGGCGATGGGCGCCATTACCCCGATGGTTAAAATGATTATCCCGATGGTGAGGCCTTGTTTTTCTATCCACGGGAAAAAGGTATTTAGCGGGGTCACGCGAACAATAATAAGCACCAGAATCGAGATGGCGACCGTGGTGTTATGGCTGACAAAGCCGAGCGCGGTGAGTGCCAGAAGAATGAGCAGAGTAGGGTCAAACATAGGGAATCCTTGCCAGAATAATTAACCTGCTTACTGTACGCGCAAACGCGACGCAGGACAGTTTTAAAAAGATTTTATTGTTGTCATAACCTTGTCATTTACGCGGATTAAAACGGAGGCAGATATCGCAAAAGGGGTCGCCATCATGAACGATCACATGTTTATGGAAACGCTGATTATCTCCTCATCGTTTTTCGCTATTGCCGTTATTCTCGTTGCCTCCGTGCTGTTTCTGGAACGAAAAGGCTGACAGGGCGTCAGCCATTGTAGTTACGCTTTATGGAAAGTTACCAGCTCAGGACGGGCGATGCGCAGGTAATCCTGGGTATCCATAATCACGGATTTCTCCAGCAGGCCAGCGTTAAACGCGATTTCGTCAAAACGCTCGAACAGCAGCGGGTCGGCAACCAGCGCCAAATCAGGATGGAAGCTAAAGGGCGGGATAGCGCCGAAAACGCAGGCGGTCAGGGTATCGACCTCGGCCGGGCTGGCGAGGGAGGCCTTTAGCCCGCCAAAATGGCTGGCAAGCTGGCTCAGGTCTGCCTGTAGATCGGCGGCGAGGATCGCCAGAACGTGTTTTTTTACGCCGTTTCCCTTCACCTTACAGACCAGGGCTTTGGCGCCTTGCCGCAGATCGGTTCCGCGAATTTCACTTACCGCTTCACATTTCCCGACCGCCTCGTGCTCCATGACGCGAAACCGCGCGCCCTGCTCGGTGAGTAAGGTAATCAGTTGCTGGTGGGTTCCTGCCCCAATAACGTCGTCAGTCATAACGATTTCCCGGTGGATAATCCAGTATGCAGCGTTCTACATTAGCACGGGATGAACGGGGTCGAAAGAAAACAGCCAGCGCTTTCGCTGGCTGTTTGATTATGCGTTGCTGGTAGAAGATTGCTTGTGGAACAGCTCCCTGAACACAGGATAAATATCATCCTGGTCACGGATATGCTGCATGGCAAAGTTATCGAACATCGATTGCAGATGTTCATACTCCCGCCACAGGGTCTGGTGTGCACGGCGGGTGATTTCGATATAGCTGTAGTAACGCACCACCGGCAGAATTTTCTTCGCCAGGATCTCATGACACAGCGGTGAGTCGTCGGCCCAGTTATCGCCGTCCGACGCCTGCGCGGCATAAATATTCCACTGCGTCGGGTCGTAACGCTCTTTCACCACTTCATCCATCAGCTTCAGCGCGCTCGAGACGATGGTGCCCCCGGTCTCCTGCGAGTAGAAGAACTCATGTTCATCCACCTCCTTCGCCTGGGTGTGGTGGCGGATATAGACCACCTCCACGTTCTTATAGGTTCTGCTCAGGAACAGATAGAGCAGAATATAAAAACGCTTCGCCATATCCTTGGTTGCCTGGTCCATCGAGCCGGACACGTCCATCAGACAGAACATCACCGCCTGGCTGGAGGGCTCAGGGCGTTTTTCGTAGTTCTTGTAGCGCAGGTCGAAGGTGTCGATAAACGGTACCCGTTCGATCTTCGCCCTCAGCTCTGCAATCTCTTTACGCAGGCGCTCCTCTTCCAGCAGTTGCGCCGGTTCCGTGTTTTCCACGACCTTCAGGCTGCTCTCCAGCTCGCGCAGTTCGCGACGCTTGCCTGCCGTCATGGCCGTGCGTCGCGCCAGCGAGTTCTGCAACGAACGCACGACGCTGATATTGGCGGGCACGCCGTTGGCGGTATAGCCCGCGCGATGGGTTTTATATTCATTAAGCTGACGATGCTGATTCTTTTTCAGATTCGGCAGCGCCAGGTCTTCAAACAGCAGGTCGAGATATTCATCTTTCGAAATCTGGAAGACAAATTCGTCCTGGCCTTCACCGTCCTGGCTGGCCTGTCCCTGACCGCTTCCTGAACCACCGCCGCCGCCCTGAGGGCGCTCAATTCTGTCGTTCTGAACGAAGTGGTCATTACCTGGGTGTACGCGATGGCGCAGGCCGCCTCGCCCCTGATGAAACATCGGTTCGCTGATGTCATCGGTGGGGATGGAGACAGACTCGCCGCTGTCGACGTCGGTCACCGAGCGTTTGTTGATGGCCTCGGAGATAGACTGTTTAATTTGCGCTTTATAACGACGCAAGAAGCGCTGGCGGTTCACCGTGCTCTTGTTTTTGCCGTTAAGACGCCGGTCAATAAACCAGGTCATATACCCCCCGTACTGCATTTGCCAACTTGCATTTTGTAGGCCCGGCAGGCGCTAAACGCTGCCGGGCACTTGTTTTAAGACGATTTACGCACGCGCAGGTACCATTCGCAGAGCAGGCGGACCTGTTTGCGGGTGTAGCCTTTTTCCATCATACGGTCGACAAAATCGTCGTGTTTTTTCTGTTCATCGGTTGAGGTTTTGGCGTTAAACGAGATCACCGGCAGCAGCTCTTCGGTATTGGAGAACATTTTCTTCTCAATGACCGTGCGCAGTTTCTCGTAGCTGGTCCAGTTCGGATTGCGCCCGTTGTTATGCGCTCTGGCGCGCAGGACGAAGTTCACAATCTCGTTACGGAAGTCTTTCGGGTTGCTGATCCCGGCAGGCTTCTCGATTTTTTCCAGCTCCGCGTTCAGGGATTCACGGTCAAACAGCTGGCCGGTATCCGGGTCGCGGTACTCCTGATCCTGGATCCAGAAGTCAGCGTAGGTAACATAGCGGTCGAAAATGTTCTGCCCGTATTCTGAATAGGATTCCAGGTAAGCCGTCTGGATCTCTTTGCCAATGAACTCGGCGTATTTCGGGATCAGGTAACCTTTGAGGAACTCAAGGTAGCGTTCAGCCTGCTCCTGCGGGAACTGCTCGCGCTCGATTTGCTGTTCCAGCACGTAGAACAGATGAACCGGGTTGGCCGCCACTTCCGCATGGTCGAAGTTAAAGACGCGGGAGAGGATCTTAAACGCGAAACGCGTGGACAGACCGTTCATCCCCTCATCAACCCCGGCATAGTCGCGGTATTCCTGATACGACTTCGCTTTCGGGTCGGTATCTTTCAGGCTTTCACCGTCATAGACGCGCATTTTAGAATAGATGCTGGAGTTTTCCGGCTCTTTCAGACGCGAAAGGATGGAGAAGCGTGACAGCGTTTCCAGCGTGCCGGGCGCGCAGGGGGCATGCACCAGCTCACTGTGGTTAAGCAGTTTCTCGTAAATTTTGATCTCTTCGGAGATCCGCAGGCAATAAGGGACCTTGACGATGTACACGCGGTCAAGGAAGGCCTCATTGTTTTTGTTATTACGGAAGGTCACCCATTCAGATTCGTTCGAGTGGGCGAGAATAATCCCGTTAAACGGCAGGGCGGAGATACCTTCCGTCCCGTTGTAGTTGCCTTCCTGAGTCGCCGTCAGCAGCGGATGCAGCACCTTGATTGGCGCTTTAAACATCTCGACGAACTCCATAATCCCCTGGTTCGCGCGGCACAGCGCGCCCGAGTAACCGTAGGCATCCGGATCGTTTTGCGCGAAGTTTTCCAGCTTACGGATGTCGACTTTACCCACCAGCGCCGATATGTCCTGGTTGTTCTCATCGCCAGGTTCCGTTTTGGCGATGGCGATCTGTTCAAGGATAGACGGCCAGACTTTCACCACGCGGAATTTGGTGATATCGCCACCAAACTCATGCAGGCGTTTTGCCGCCCACGGCGACATGATGGTGCCGAGATAGCGACGCGGGATGCCATACTCTTTGTCCAGAATCTGCGCATCTTCCTGCGGATTGAACAGGCACAGCGGATGGTCGTTCACCGGGCTGCGTTCACCGTTGGCGCTCAGCACATAGATAGGCACGCGCTGCATCAGCGACTTCAGGCGTTCCGCCAGCGAGGATTTACCGCCGCCCACCGGGCCGAGTAAATAGAGGATCTGTTTCTTCTCTTCCAGACCCTGAGCGGCATGCTTCAGATAGGAGACAATCTGTTCGATGGCATCTTCCATACCATAGAACTCTTCAAACGCCGGATATCGGGCGACCACCCGATTCGAAAAGAGACGGGAAAGCCGAGGCTCCAGGGCAGTGTCAACCATGTTTGGCTCACCAATAGCCATCAATAGCCGTTCTGCCGCATTGGCATAGGCACTGCGATCTTGCCGACAGATGGTAAGAAACTCCTGCAGTGTGAACTCTTCGTCCTTGGCAGCTTCATAGCGCTGGCGATAGTGATCGAATATATTCATGGCATGCCGTCCTTTCGTTTTTTAGCACAGGATAAGAGCCGTTCGTATGAGTAGTGGAGGCTCCCGGAAGAGAATCTCTCGCACCTCACTGCCAAAGCAGCAACCTGTGTGCCAGGTCAGACGCTAAGAACCGCAGGTGTTCAGGAAAACTCTTCTTAAATTAAAGCGTAGATGGCATTTGCAAAACTTGCATGCCCAGAAAATCTACTTTCAATGACATATCAATAACTCATCCAAAAATTTCCACTGTCGTTATAAGACAAATGCACGTTTTTCATTCAGCGGTCATATAAATGAAAGCAGGCTGTCATCTGATAAGTTAAAAATAATGGGTTAATCAGGCTGATTAGCAGGCAAAAAATTTTGGGATGTACGGGAATGGCGGTTACACTTCATCCGCTGATTATTTGACTACAGGAAAGAATGGATTGTGACCAAACTCAAACTTCTGGCATTAGGCATCCTTGCCGCGACCGCAGTGAACACCGCACAGGCGGAAAGTCAGTGGACGGTTGGCGCGGGTGTTGGCGTCATTAACAGCCCGTACAAACAGTATGACCGTGACGTTTATCCTGTTCCCGTTATCACCTATGAAGGCGATAACGTCTGGTTCCGCGGGCTCGGCGGCGGCTACTATCTCTGGAACGATACGGCCGATAAGCTCTCCATCATGGCCTACTACGATCCAACGCACTTCAAGCCGGGTGACAGCGACAGCCACGCGCTTCGCCAGCTCGACAAGCGCAAAAGCTCGATGATGGCCGGCCTCTCATACGTGCATAACACCCAGTATGGCTTCCTGCGTACGGCCCTGGCAGGCGATACGCTCGATAACAGCAACGGCTTTATCTGGGATCTGGCGTGGCTGTACCGTTATACCAACGGTGGTCTGACCCTGACGCCGGGTATTGGTGTGCAGTACAACAGCGAGAACTACAACGACTATTACTATGGCGTGTCTAAAAACGAGTCCCGCCGCAGTGGTCTGAAGAGCTACAGCGCAGATGACGGCTGGGATCCGTACCTGGAGCTGACCGCGAGCTATAACTTCCTCGGCGACTGGAGCGTGTACGGTACCGGCCGCTATGAGCGTCTGAGCGACGAAGTGAAGGATAGCCCGATGGTCGACAAATCCTGGGCAGGTATTTTCTCTGTCGGCGTGAGCTACAAGTTCTGATTGCGCACTAATATCGTGCAATTGATGCATTAAAACGGGGCGCGTGCGCCCCGTTTGCTTTGATGTGGTGCAGTAAGATTATCGCTTAACAATGCGGATCGTCTGCCCTAAACGAGACGGTTTTTCGTCGCTCGCTTTTTGCGGGGTGCTCACGCAGGCGGTTTCCACGCAGACAAACGTTTTATACCCTTCATCCGTCATGTCGGCCATGCTGACGGACAGCGCCGGGCCCGGGTTCCAGCCCACCACGTCGCTGTGATGATGATGGACCACTTCAATGCCGCGGTTCAGCGCGCCGTCGTGGATCACGCTGCACGCTTCCGGGTGCAGGTAGACGCGGTCGGTACGGTCAGGGAATGTCTGTATACCGTCGCTCAGTTTACCTTCTTTGGCGTTATCCACTTTGTCGATAAAGGTATCGCCAAGACCGCTCACCTTCACTGCGCCGATATCACCTACGTTGAAGTAGGTGTGCAGGGCTGCGGTGGTTTCAAACTCACCGTGGGCTTCCAGTTCGATTTCACAGGTTTTACCCAGCTTAAAGCGGGCATACAGGGTGAAATCATGCGGCCAGAGGGCGCGGGTTTCATCATTAGCCTGCAGCTCAAAGGTCAGCACGGCGCCGTTGTCATCTTCGTTGTGCGCTTTCAGCGTCCACTGCTGGTTACGGGCAAAACCGTGAGAAGGCAAACCCTGCTGGGCGGACGGGCCGAACCACGGCCAGCAGATCGGTACGCCACCGCGAATAGCCGCCCCTTTTTTGAAGGAGGTCGCATCGCTCAGCCATAAGCCTTCGGCTTCACCTTCCGGTTTCCAGGAGAGCAGGTGGGCGCCGTTCAGCGCCACGGAGGCTTTAACGCGTGGATGGTCAACGACGATAACGTCGGCACCGTCAATCTGACGGCGGGAAAGCACAGGGGTAAGTTGTTCGACTACCGGAAGTGCAAAAATTTTATTAATCATTAAGCAATCCTCTGTCTTATAAATAAAAAAGGCGACCGAAGTCGCCTTTTTGGATCAAGCACTCATCTCAACTTATTTGGAGATGTGAGCGATCAGGTCCAGTACTTTGTTAGAGTAGCCAGTTTCGTTGTCGTACCAGGATACCAGTTTAACGAAGTTGTCGTTCAGTGCGATACCCGCTTTAGCATCGAACACGGAAGTGCACACTTCGCCGTTGAAATCGGTAGATACAACGTCGTCTTCGGTGTAGCCCAGAACGCCTTTCATTGCGCCTTCGGAAGCAGCTTTGATTGCTTTCTTAATTTCTTCATAAGAAGCAGCTTTTTCCAGACGAACGGTCAGGTCAACAACGGATACGTTAGGAGTTGGAACGCGGAACGCCATACCAGTCAGTTTGCCATTCAGTTCTGGCAGTACTTTACCTACAGCTTTAGCAGCACCGGTAGAGGATGGGATGATGTTCTGAGCCGCGCCACGGCCGCCGCGCCAGTCTTTGTGAGACGGGCCATCAACGGTTTTCTGAGTAGCGGTGGTTGCGTGAACGGTAGTCATCAGACCTTCGATGATGCCGAAGTTGTCGTTGATAACTTTAGCCAGCGGTGCCAGGCAGTTGGTGGTGCAGGATGCGTTAGACACGATATCCTGGCCAGCGTAAGTTTCGAAGTTTGCACCACGAACGAACATTGGGGTGTTGTCTTTTGAAGGACCAGTCAGAACAACTTTCTTCGCACCCGCAGTGATGTGTTTACGTGCAGTTTCGTCGGTCAGGAAGATACCGGTTGCTTCAGCAACAACGTCAACACCGATTTCGTTCCATTTCAGGTTAGCTGGGTCTTTTTCAGCAGTAACGCGGATGGTTTTGCCATTAACAACCAGGTGGCCGTCTTTCACTTCAACGGTGCCGTCGAAACGACCGTGAGTTGAGTCGTACTTCAGCATGTACGCCATGTATTCAGCGTCCAGGAGATCGTTGATACCAACGATTTCGATGTCAGAACGTTTCTGAGCAGCACGGAAAACAATACGGCCGATACGGCCAAAACCGTTGATACCTACTTTGATAGTCATATATTCCACCAGCTATTTGTTAGTGAATAAAAGGTTGCCTGTAAAATTACAAAAACCTTACGCAGCGTCAAGCGGAATCGTGTCAATCATTGCGACAAATCAATCCTGTGACTAACGTTTGTGCGACTGACTCGCCTCACTTTCCCTTTGAGCTTGCACCCATATGGGGGCTGCGCCGGGATTTTAAAGGCCTCGCAGGATAAAAATGTGAGCATGATCACAATTGCCTGACCGCCTTTTCGCGACACATAAGTTTAGATCAAAAGTGCACGCAAGGGTGTTAATGTTTTGTTAGAATCCGGGTTAAAAGATGTCTGTTTCTACAGCGAGATGTAAGCATATGTCGAACCAACGTAACCCTGAAGATTTGAAAAAAAACCTCACAGAAATGCAGTTTTACGTGACGCAGAATCACGGGACGGAACCGCCGTTCACCGGGCGTTTACTGCACAACAAGCGGGACGGCGTCTACCACTGCCTGGTCTGTGATGCGCCGCTGTTTAATTCACAAACGAAATTTGATTCTGGCTGCGGCTGGCCGAGCTTTTACGAGCCGGTGAGCGATGAGGCCATCCGCTACCTGACCGACTCGTCACACGGCATGGTGCGCACGGAAATTCGCTGCGGCAACTGCGATGCGCACCTTGGGCACGTCTTCCCGGATGGCCCTCAGCCCACGGGCGAGCGTTTCTGCGTGAATTCAGCCTCAATGAGCTTCACCGATGATGAGAATGGCGACCAGATTAAGGGTTGAAAAAACGATTCAGCAAATTATTCCTTCGAAAGGGCAGGATTGTGAATATTGAAGACATGATTAGCGGGATGACGCCGGAGATTTATCAGCGTCTGGTGACCGCCGTAGAGCTGGGAAAATGGCCCGATGGCGTCGCGCTGACCCCGGAGCAAAAAGAGAACAGCCTGCAGCTGGTGATGCTGTGGCAGGCGCGCAATAACACCGACGCGCAGCATATGACGATCGACACCCAGGGCCAGATGGTAATGAAGAGCAAGCGCGAGCTGAAAGAAGACTTCGGCATCACGCCGAAGCCGATTGCGACGATGAAAATGCAATAACGGTGCGGGTTGATGCCCTCACCCAACCCTCTCCCACGGGGAGAGGGCTTGATTGTCTTACTACTTATGCGTATGCGGGATCCCGAGCGACGCCGCCAGCTGTTTCGCTAACTGATTGTTGTTATCAGCCCCGTACTCCCAGAACATCGCTCCGGCGAGCCCTTTCTCTTTGATGTAGTCCGCTTTGATCGCAACGGAACGTGGGTTCTCATAGGAAATCGCAAACAGCGCGTTGCCATCGGCACCCTTCACCGACAGCCACGGCACTTTTGCCTGGTCGTCCCAGTGCTCGGTAAAGCGCTTCTGCGGATCGTTCAACAGCTTCTTCACGATATCGTTGTACTTCACGTAGGTATCTTTGGTCAGGTCATAGCCGAGTGACTTGAACAACCCGATCTCCTGCGGTCCGAAGTAGGGCTGGGTAACCGGATTTTTTTGCGCATCCGGTTTGGTCCAGTCGATCCCCGGCTCTACGGCGCGTTTCGGCACGCGGTCATAGAAACCAATCCCGAGATTCATCTGCTGCGGCTTCAGTCCGGCGGCCAGATAGTTGTTCACCACAAAGTCCACGCTGTATTTGTCCGCGGCGGCCACCGTCGGCCAGGTGCTGGAGTCATACAGGTTGGCGTTAAAATACTGCGTACCGTACGCCATGTCGTAGGTCATCAGGTTGATGTAGTCGAGCAGGGGGGCGATAGCTTTGACATCCACCCAGCTTTTCGGACTTTCCGCATTCGCGCCTACCGCAATGGTGACCAGCTTTTTATGCCCGAACGCGTCGCGCATCTCCTTCAGCAGGGCGGTAAAATTATCCCGGTCGGCAGGCTGGCTTGCCACCAGCCCCCAGGCGCCGTTGACCGGATACTCCCAGTCGAGATCGATCCCGTCCAGACCATATTTGTCGACAATCTCCTGCGCGGAGCGGATGAACACCGCGCGACTCTCTTGGGTTGCCGCTGCGCCAGAGAAGCCGCGCGCGCCCCAGCCGCCGACGGAAAGCAGCACTTTGAGGTTCGGGTTTTGCTTACGCAGAGTGGGGATTAAGGCCAGATCGGACGCCACTTTTGGCGATAGCCAGATTTGATGCAGCTTAGCCGGATCTTTCAGCGCGGCGTTGGTTTCGTCTTTTTCGTCGTTATAGACCAGACCAAACGAGTAGTTCAGATGGGTGATCTGGCGAACGTCCAGTTTATTGATATCGCCACCCGGTCCGGCGGTGACATCGCCACCCCCGTTAAAGTAGCCCACGGACATCATGGAACTGGCGGAGGCAACTGACGCGCAAAGCAAGGGTAATGCTGCCAGCAAGGGCAAACGTTTCATACAAGTTCCTCTTTGACTTAATAAAATTAACCACGCCACGGAAAAGGCGTGGCGAAAAAACAGCCTAAAGAGAATAGCATTGCCGCTTCGCTGAGGATGCGAGGGAGTTCACTTTATGGGGATCGGAGAGGGGGGATTGCCGGGTGGCGCTGACGCTTACCCGGCCTACAAAATCAAAGAAGTAGGCCGGGTAAGGCGCAGCCGCCACCCGGCTTAAAAGGCCTAAGCCTGCGTCTCCAGCCAGTCTTCGAGCGTATACAGCGTCGCGCCTTCCGCAGCCATATCCATAAACGCCTGAGCGCTGTCCTGCGGGTGAATGTTCACCCCGCGGCAGCCGTCGGTGATGACGCTGACGGTATAACCTAACTGGAGCGCATCGAGCACGGTGAACTTCACGCAGTAGTCCGTTGCCAGTCCCAGCACGATCAGCTCCGTGATTTCGTGATGACGTAACCACGCGTCCAGCGCCGTTTTCTGGCGATGCCCGTTATCAAAAAACGCGCTATAGCTGTCGATAGCCGGGTTTTCGCCTTTATGGAACACCGCGTCGATGGCTTTCTGATTCAGGAGCGGATGCAGTGCTGCGCCTTCCGTCTGCTGTACGCAGTGATCCGGCCAGAAGGTTTGCGCCAGCCCGTCGAGCTCTCCCTGAGTGAAAGGTTCGACGTTATGCTGGCTGGCAAAGCTGCCGTGGTTTGCCGGGTGCCAGTCCTGGCTTGCGACAACCGCTTCGCCGCGGGCTTTGCACCAGTCAATCAGCGTGTTGGCCACGTCAACGGTGCTGTCACCTTCGGCGACGGCCAGCGCACCGCCCGCGCAGAAATCATTTTGCAAATCGACCAGTAGCAGGGCGCGTTGCTTCATGAGCACTCCTTATTCGTCCGGGGTCAGCTCGCCGCGCAGGTTTTGCATCATCGCGCTGCGAATGGACTGAATGTCCAGATCCTGACTCAGTAAATAGTGAAGTTTAGTCAGCGTTGCCTCAACGGTCATATCGAAGCCGCTGATGACCCCCGCATGCGCCAGCGCGTTGCCGGTGGCATAGCCGCCCATATTCACTTTACCGGACATGCACTGGGTCAGGTTCACCACCACAATTCCGCGCTCGCTGGCTTCCTGGAGCTCTTTCAGGAATTCACCGTTCTGCGGCGCATTGCCCACGCCGTAGGAGCGCAGGATCAGCGCCTTCACCGGCTGGCGCAGGAAGTTACGCACCACGTCCGCAGAGATACCCGGATAGATGGTGACCACGCCAATCGGTTGCGGAGTAATCGGATGCACAATCAGCTCGCCGGCGGTGTTCGGCGCCGGAGGGGTTCCCAGACGACGGATATGAATACCGGCCTCCAGCAGCGGCTGCAGGTTAGGGGAGGCAAAGGCGTCAAAGCCGTCTGCGTGGGCTTTGGTGGTGCGGTTGCCGCGATACAGACGGTTGTTAAAGAACAGCGACACTTCGTTGATCGGGTAATTCGCCGCCACGTACAGGGAGTTCAGCAGGTTGATCTGCCCGTCCGAGCGCAGCTCCGCCAGCGGGATTTGCGACCCGGTGACGATAACCGGCTTGCTCAGGTTCTCCAGCATGAAGGAGAGCGCCGAGGCGGTAAACGCCATGGTGTCGGTACCGTGCAGGATCACGAAGCCGTCGTACTGGTCGTAATGGGCTTTAATGTCATCCGCGATGTGCTGCCAGTCTTCCGGCGTCATGTCGGAGGAGTCCATCAGCGGCTCGTATTCGTGGATAGTAAAGTCAGGCATTTCCGGACGGTGGAATTCAGGCATCAGCGCAAGCTGACGCTGAAGGTGGCCGGAGACGGGGATATAGCCGTTTTCGGAGCGCTGCATACCGATGGTACCGCCAGTGTAGGCTACATAAATCGATTTCTTCTGCATGGTAGTGAGTTCTTGTTCTTCAAAAGAAAAAAATCCCCTCTTCGCGGGAAGAGGGGACGGTTTTTAACGGACGTTAGCGCAAGTCAGGCAAAACGCGTAACGACTCTGTGGATCGTTAAAGGCCGCAAGCTTATCGCTTTCTGCCTTCATCGCTTTTGCCGCCGTGGCGACTGGCGCAGGCAGGTAAGCCTGCAGCGCCTCCGGCAGCATGGCGCGTACCGAGCCGGACATGCTGTCCATGACCATATCGAAGAACGACGGTTCGTCCTGGTAATACTCGATATGCCACTGCTTCAGCTTCGCCAGTTCGGCGGCTTTCTTCACCGCGTCATCGAAGTCACCCAGGCTGTCCACCAGTCCGTTGCTCTTCGCATCCTGACCGGTCCAGACGTGGCCCTGCGCAATCTGGTCGATCTGCTCAGGCGTTTTTTTACGCGAGTCTGCGACCAGGGTGATAAAGCGTTTATAGCCGTTCTCAATGCTGAGCTGCATCATCTCAGAGACTTCCGGCGGCAGAGATTTGGTCACCGACACATCCGCCAGCGGAGAGGTCGCTACGCCATCGGTATGCACGCCCAGGGAATCCAGGCTGTTCTCTACGGTGTTGATCACCCCGAAGATACCAATCGAACCGGTCAGCGTGCTTGGGTTAGCCACGATGTAGTTGGCTGGCGTTGAGATCCAGTAACCTCCGGAGGCGGCCATTCCGCCCATTGAGACGACGACTGGCTTACCGGCGGCGCGCGCCGCAGCCAGTTCAGCGCGGATCACCTCGGAGGCGCTCACGCTGCCGCCAGGGCTGTTGACCCGCAGGACAATCGCCTTCACTTTCGGATCCAGGCGCGCATCGCGGATTTGTGACGCGGTCGTATCGCCGCCCACGTTCCCCGGGGTCTCCTGACCGTCCATGATCGCACCGTTGGCAAAGACCACCGCGACGCTGTCACCGCTGTCATCCGGCTTTTTCGTCGAGTAATCATACATGCTGATGGCGCTGTAGTTTTTATCCTCTTTGCTCCAGCCAAACTGCTTGCTCAGGGATTTTTCAATCTCGGCGCTGGTGCCCAGGGCATCAACCAGTTTGTTATCCAGCGCATATTTCGCGGTATCGCCGTTAACCTTACGCAGGCCTTCCAGCACGCCCTGCGCGCCAGGGAACGCCTGCTCAGGCGTAATCTGACGGTTCGCGGCAACGGTGCCCAGATAGTTCTGCCACAGCTCACCAATCCAGCGGCTGTCCGCTTCGCGGGCGGCAGGGGACATATCGTCGCGGATAAACGGCTCCACGGCAGATTTGTACGTACCGACGCGGAAGACGTGGGTGGTGACCTTCAGCTTATCGAGCAGCGATTTGTAGTACAGGCCGTTGGTGGCAAAGCCGTGCAGATCCACCGTACCCTGCGGGGAGAGCCAGATCTTATTGGCGAAGCTCGCCAGATAATATTGCCCCTGGCTGTAGCTGTCGCCCACGGCAATTACCGGCTTGCCGCTGTCGCGGAATTCGCGCAGCGCTTTACCGATGTACTGCATTGAAGGCTGATCGCCTCCGGCAAAATCTTTCAGATCCAGCACGATCCCGGTGATGTTACGGTCGTTTTTGGCCTGGCGGATGGTATCGACGATATCAAACAGGGAGTTTTCCTGCAGACGATCTGAGGTTGCGCCAAACAGCTGGCGACCAATCACGCTCAGGCGACTGCTGGTGGACGGCTTATCAACGATAACGCCGGTGATATCGAGTAATAGCGCGCCGCGCGTTGAATGCTGCGCCTGATTAGCGT
This sequence comes from Enterobacter sp. PL_is379, assembly GCF_055817355.1. Classification (NCBI taxonomy): domain Bacteria; kingdom Pseudomonadati; phylum Pseudomonadota; class Gammaproteobacteria; order Enterobacterales; family Enterobacteriaceae; genus Enterobacter; species Enterobacter sp. PL_is379. The sequence continues at coordinate 213,647 of NZ_JBVPGT010000028.1, read as the reverse complement.
TACTGATATGCATCCAGATGCCCGCGCAAACCAGAACCAGGAAGATGAAGAAGATGTTCATCACCAGGTTGCGGACGAAGTTGAGCAGTCTCCACGTCCATTTAAAGAAACCGGCAATGATTCGCCAAAGGGTTCGCATGTATTCTCCCTAACCAGAAAATGACTGTTTCCGTCGCCACTGGACGGTAATGTTGGGTTATCGTAATGACCCAACCGCCACTTGTCAGCAGGAATCGCCTGCCAGGCTGTAACAAAATCTGCCGCCGTGTTAATTTTGTGAGTAAATTTCAAGAAAGGAGTTAACCAATGGACGCACTCGAACTGCTTGTTAACCGCCGTAGCGCTTCCCGTCTGGCCGAACCTGCCCCGGCAGGCGAGCAGCTGGAGAACATTCTGCGTGCCGGCATGCGTGCCCCCGATCATGGCACACTGCAGCCATGGCACTTCTTTGTAATTGAAGGCGAAGGCCGCGATCGTTTCAGTCAACTGCTGGAGCAGGGGGCGGTGGCCGCCGGGCAGGATGAGAAAGGGATCGACAAGGCGCGCAATGCTCCGTTCCGCGCGCCGATGATCGTCACCGTCGTGGCAAAATGCCAGGCCGACCATAAGGTGCCGGTTTGGGAGCAGGAAATGTCCGCAGGCTGTGCGGTGATGGCGATGCAAATGGCCGCTGTCGCACAAGGCTTCAACGGTATCTGGCGCACCGGCCCGCTGACCGAAAGCCCGGTGGTCCGGGACGGTTTTGGCTGCGGTGAGCATGACAAAATTGTCGGCTTCCTCTACCTCGGTACCCCGCAGCTTAAAGCCTCCAGCACCATCAGCGTGCCGGACACCACGCCTTTCGTCAGCCGTTTCTGATAACGCACGCTAAACTGTCTGGATTCTGAGCATCTGCCGCAGAATTCAGACAGTCATACTTACCTCTTTATGGAATGAGCGCTACCATAGCGCGATTGAGATGACAGGAGACGTCCATGAGCGAGCAAACCATTCGTTTAACGCAGTACAGCCACGGAGCCGGTTGCGGTTGTAAAATTTCCCCGAAAGTGCTGGAGACCATCCTGCACAGTGAACAGGCGAAGTTTGTCGACCCGAACCTGCTTGTCGGCAACGAAACGCGTGACGATGCTGCAGTTTATGACTTAGGTAACGGCACCAGTATTATCAGCACCACCGACTTCTTTATGCCGATTGTCGACAACCCGTTCGACTTCGGTCGCATTGCGGCCACCAACGCCATCAGCGATATCTTCGCCATGGGGGGGAAGCCGATCATGGCGATTGCCATTCTGGGCTGGCCGATCAACACCATCCCGCCGGAAGTGGCTCGTGAAGTGATTGATGGCGGCCGTTTTGCCTGCCAGCAGGCGGGAATTGCGCTGGCCGGCGGTCACTCTATTGATGCACCTGAACCGATCTTCGGCCTGGCCGTCACCGGCGTGGTGCCGACCGAACGCGTGAAGCGCAACAGCACCGCGCAGGCGGGCTGCAAGCTGTTCCTCACCAAGCCGCTGGGCATTGGCGTGCTGACCACCGCCGAGAAAAAGTCCCTGCTGAAGCCCGAGCACAAAGGTCTGGCTACGGAAGTGATGTGCCAGATGAACCTCGCCGGTGCGGCATTCGCCAATATCGACGGCGTGAAGGCGATGACCGACGTCACCGGTTTTGGTCTGCTGGGACACCTCTCTGAGGTCTGTCAGGGCGCGGGCGTGCAGGCGCAGATCTGGTATCAGGACGTGCCGAAGCTGCCGGGCGTGGAGGATTATATTGCTCAGGGCGCGGTCCCGGGCGGTACCCAGCGCAACTTCGCCAGCTACGGTCACCTGATGGGCGAAATGCCTGAGGAGTGGCGCAACCTGCTGTGCGATCCGCAAACCTCCGGCGGCCTGCTGCTGGCGGTGACGCCGGAGTCAGAAGCTGACGTTCAGGCGACCGCCGCCGAGTTCGGCATCACCCTGACGGCGATCGGCGAGCTGGTGACCGCGCGCGGTGGCCGACCGATGATTGAGATCCGTTAATTCGATGCGGTTGTTTATTGCCGAAAAGCCGAGCCTGGCCCGTGCCATCGCCGACGTGCTGCCTAAGCCGCATCGCAAAGGCGACGGCTTTATCGAATGCGGTAACGGGCAGGTGGTTACCTGGTGTATCGGTCACCTGCTTGAGCAGGCACAGCCGGATGTCTATGACAGCCGCTACGCCCGCTGGAATTTAAACGATCTGCCCATCGTGCCGGAAAAATGGCGCCTGCAGCCCCGGCCTTCGGTCACCAAACAGCTGAACGTGATCAAGCGCTTCCTGCATGAAGCGGCTGAAATCGTGCACGCGGGTGACCCGGACAGGGAAGGGCAGCTGCTGGTGGATGAGGTGCTGGACTATCTGGAGCTGGCGCCGGAAAAGCGCCAGCAGGTGCAGCGCTGCCTGATCAACGACCTTAACCCGCAGGCGGTGGAGCGAGCCATTTCGCGCCTGCGCGCCAACAGCGAGTTTATTCCGCTGTGCGTCTCGGCTTTAGCCCGCGCCCGCGCCGACTGGCTGTACGGCATCAACATGACCCGCGCCTACACCATTCTTGGGCGTAATGCGGGCTATCAGGGCGTACTTTCAGTGGGGCGTGTGCAGACGCCGGTGCTGGGGCTGGTCGTGCGTCGTGACGAAGAGATTGAGAACTTCGTCGCCAAAGATTTTTTTGAAGTGAAAGCGCATATCGTCACGCCTAAAGACGAACGCTTTACCGCCGTCTGGCAGCCGAGCGATGCCTGCGAATCCTATCAGGATGAAGAGGGGCGCCTGCTCCATCGTCCGCTGGCCGATCATGTGGTTAACCGCATTACCGGGCAGCCCGCTATCGTCACCAGCTATAACGATAAACGGGAATCAGAACCCGCGCCGCTGCCGTTCTCGCTGTCGGCCCTGCAGATTGAGGCCGCGAAGCGCTTTGGCCTCAGCGCGCAGAACGTGCTGGATATCTGCCAGAAGCTCTATGAAACCCATAAGCTCATCACCTATCCGCGTTCGGATAGCCGTTATCTGCCGGAAGAGCACTTTGCCGGACGCCATTCGGTGATGAACGCCATTAGCGTGCACGCGCCGGATCTCCTGCCGCAGCCGGTGGTGAACCCGGACACCCATAACCGCTGCTGGGACGATAAAAAGGTGGACGCCCACCACGCGATTATCCCGACGGCGCGTGCCAGCAGCGTCAACCTGACCGACAACGAAGCGAAGGTCTATAACCTGATCGCCCGTCAGTACCTGATGCAGTTCTGCCCGGACGCGGTGTTCCGCAAATGCGTAATCGAACTGGAAATCGCGAAAGGGAAATTTATTGCTAAAGCCCGTTTCCTTGCAGAAGCAGGCTGGCGCACGCTGCTGGGGAACAAAGAGCGTGACGAGGAGAACGACGGCACGCCGCTGCCGGTGGTTGCTAAAGATGACGAACTGCTGTGCGAGAAGGGCGAAGTGGTTGAGCGTCAGACCCAGCCGCCGCGCCATTTCACCGATGCGACGCTGCTGTCGGCGATGACCGGGATCGCCCGCTTTGTGCAGGATAAAGATCTGAAGAAGATCCTGCGCGCCACCGACGGTCTGGGTACGGAAGCAACCCGCGCGGGGATCATCGAGCTGCTCTTTAAGCGCGGTTTTCTTGAGAAAAAGGGGCGCTATATCCATTCGACCGAGCCGGGCCGCGCGCTGATTCATTCCCTGCCGGAGCTGGCCGCCAGGCCGGACATGACCGCGCACTGGGAATCGGTGCTGACGCAGATCAGCGAGAAGCAGTGCCGCTATCAGGACTTTATGCAGCCGCTGGTGGGGACGCTTTACCAGCTGATCGATCAGGCGCGCAGCACGCCGGTGAAGCGCTTCAGAGGGATGGTTGCACCAGGCGCGGGTGCGAAGAAACCGTTTAAAAAGAAGAAAAGCGCGGCCTGATACGCCCGGTTTTCTCCCTCTCCCTGTGGGAGAGGGCCGGGGTGAGGGCACCCGGCCGCACGATATAAACCTTAAATCACACCCTGCCCGATCATGGCATCTGCCACCTTCACGAATCCGGCGATATTCGCCCCGCGTACGTAGTTGGTTTGCGATGCCTCGCCGCCGTACTCCACGCAGGCGTGGTGAATATCCAGCATGATATGGTGCAGGCGCGCATCCACTTTTTCTGCCTTCCAGCCGAGACGCGCGGCGTTTTGTGCCATCTCGAGGCCGGAGGTTGCCACGCCACCGGCGTTAGCGGCCTTGCCCGGTGCAAACAGCACGCCTGCCTCAAGGAACAGGTTCGTGGCGTCGATGGTGGTCGGCATGTTCGCCCCTTCGGCCACCGCTTTTACGCCGTTGCTAATCAACGTGCGCGCGGCTTCAACGTCCAGCTCGTTCTGCGTGGCGCACGGCAGGGCGATATCCACCGGCACGCCCCACGGCTGTTTTCCTTCCAGGTATGTCAGGCCAAACTCCCGGGCGTAATCCGCCACGCGTCCATCGCGGCTGGCTTTGATTTCACACAGGCGCGCCAGCTTCTCTGCCGTGAAGCCCGCTTCATCCACCACCGTGCCGCTGGAGTCAGAGGCGGTTACCACGCGAGCGCCAAACTGCATCGCTTTCTCAATCGCGTACTGCGCCACGTTACCGGAGCCGGACACCCCGACGCGCATGCCTTCAAAGCCTAAACCGTGGCGCTTGAGCATGGCCTCGGTGAAGTAAACCAGGCCGTATCCGGTCGCTTCCGGGCGGATCAGGCTCCCGCCAAACGACAGCCCTTTTCCGGTAAAGACGCAGGCGCTGTTGTTGGAGAGCTTTTTCATCATCCCGGCCATAAAGCCCACTTCACGTCCGCCGACGCCGATATCACCGGCAGGCACGTCGGTATCCGGGCCGAGGTGACGGTAGAGTTCGGTCATCAGCGCCTGGCAGAAGCGCATCACTTCGCCTTCGCTTTTGCCTTTCGGATCGAAATCGCTTCCGCCTTTCCCGCCGCCCATCGGCAGCGTGGTGAGGGCGTTTTTAAAGGTCTGCTCGAAGCCGAGGAACTTCAGAATTGACAGGTTTACGGACGGGTGGAAGCGCATGCCACCCTTAAACGGGCCAATGGCCGAGTTAAACTGCACGCGCCACGCGCGATTGACCTTCACCTGATTGCGATCGTCCACCCACGTCACGCGGAACTGGATCACGCGCTCTGGCTCGACAAGGCGTTCAAGCAGAGACATCTGGCGATAGCGCGGGTTTTGTTCAAGGAAGGGCCACAGGGTGGTCATCACTTCACGCACGGCCTGCGCGAACTCGCTCTGGTGCGGGTCGCGCTGCTGAACATGGGCAAGGAAACTTTCCAGAGAGCGTGTCTGATCCATAGATATAAGAACCTCTTATCGTATTTTATGTGTATTACTTATGCGATTTGTGTTGTTTTTTTGACTATACCACCCGTACTGCTTTGTGTGGCAAGCAGAAATGTAGGGCGAAAGGGAAATTAATGAGAGCGCAGGCGTCATAATCAAAAGCGATGAAGAGATAAATTAAAGGTTCCGCTCTGGTTTACCGTTATAGTCATTATCAAGGAACAACAGGAAGATGTGTCTATGAACCGTTATCTACTCACCGCGTTATGTCTGATCTTCACTGCTGGCGCGCAGGCTGACCGCATTCGTCCGGATGTGGAAGTGAATGTGCCGCCGGAAGTGTTTAGCTCCAGCGGCCAGAATCAAACGGTGCAGCCCTGTAATCAGTGCTGCATCTATCAGAATCAGAACTACTCGGAAGGGGCCGTGGTGAAAGCGGAGGGCGTGCTGCTGCAGTGCCAGCGCGACGAGCGCGTTATTGGCACGAACCCGCTGGTCTGGCGTCGCGTAAAACAATAAACGCTTCCAGCAGGGGAATATCCGCGGGGGCTAAGGCGTAGCCGAACGCCTCTTCCGGCGTACACCACGCCAGCGCGCTGTGATAGTGCGCCGTGAGCTCGCCGCTAAACGCAGGAACGTGCCAGGCGTGCAGGTTGATTAACCGCTGCGAGACTTCGCGCTGGTGGCTTGCAACATATTGCGCAGGCAGCGCTTCAATACCCAACTCTTCACGCAGCTCGCGGATAAGCGCCTCGGGCTGGGTTTCACCCGCCTCGACTTTGCCGCCTGCAAATTCCCACATGCCCGGCTGGTCGGCGTGGGCAGGGCGCTGCGCCAGTAAAATTTTGTCGTCTTTTTCGATGATGGCGGCAACGACATCGAGTGTTTTCAGCATGGTCGTCAATAATTGATAGCGAAAAAAGACATATTATCGTGCCCTTTCTCAGAGTCCAGTAATCAGGAGAATCAGGTGAAAGAGACCACCGCCTGGGTTGCCCCTATCGAATCCCTTCCCGCCAGCCTTAAACCGATTGCCGCCATGCAGAAAAAGCATTTTGGCGCGGTGCTGAATCCCACCCGCTGGTGGGGGCGCATGCCGCGTCTGTTCTGGCTGGTGGCGCTGTTTGTCGGTTTTCTGGAGCGTCGTCGCGCGCGCCTGACGCCCGTGCTTCGTTCGCTGCTCATGACGCGGGTGTCCCAGCTCTGCCACTGTGCTTTCTGTATTGATGCCAACAGCCTGCGGCTGGCCGAGCGCTGCGGCGCGCTGGATAAGGTTCAGGCCGTGGGGGACTGGCAGGATTCCACTTTGTTCTCCGAACAGGAGCGCGCGGCGCTGGCCTACGCCGAGGCGGTGACCGCAACGCCACCCCGGGCGGATGAGGCCATCAGAACGGCGCTGAAGCGCCACTTTACGGATGACGCCATCACCGAGATGACGGCGCTCATTGCCTTTCAGAATCTCTCCGCCCGCTTTAATGCCGCGCTGGATATTCCGGCTCAGGGGCTGTGCGCCACGTTTAATGAGACGCCTCATGCTTGACCGTCACCTGCACCCGCGGGTAAAGCCCGTTCTGAATCGTCTGGTTTCCGTGCTGGACAGGCCGGGCATTACGCCCGACGGATTAACCCTGACCGGGTTTGCGATTGGCGTGCTGGCGCTGCCGTTTCTGGCCCTCGGCTGGTATCCGGCGGCGCTGGTCGTCATCGTGCTGAACCGCCTGCTGGACGGTCTGGACGGGGCGCTGGCGCGCCGCAGGGGGCTGACCGATGCGGGAGGATTTCTCGATATCGCGCTCGACTTTCTGTTCTACGCCCTGGTGCCGTTTGGCTTTGCGCTCGCTGCTCCCGCAGAGAATGCGCTGGCGGCCGCCTGGCTGCTGTTTGCGTTTATTGGTACCGGCAGCAGTTTTCTGGCGTTTGCGGCGCTGGCCGCGAAGCACGACATCGACAACCCCGGCTATGCGCACAAGTCGTTTTATTACATCGGTGGGTTAACGGAAGGGACGGAGACCATCGCGCTGTTTGTGCTGTGCTGCCTCTTCCCGGCGCACTTTACGCTATTCGCGTGGATATTCGGCGCGCTGTGCTGGCTGACCACCACAACGCGCGTCTGGAGCGGCTACGTGACGCTGAAGTCACTCACCCCTTAGAGAGCGCTTTCTGGCCCGCGCTCACCGGTTGTCACCGGGTTCTGCGGGTGACTGCTCCATTCGTACCAGCCGCCGTCATAGACGGCGATATTCTTCCAGCCCATCGCCCGGGCGTACATAAAGGTTTCGGACGCCCGCCAGCCGGTGCCGCAGTAAAACGCGACGTGCTGTTCCGGCAGAATATTCCAGCGCTTCCACTGGGCGGCGATGTCGTCCGCACTGCGCATGGTGCCATCCGGGTTATGGAAATCCTCCATGTGGGTAGCATCGCTGCCCGCATGACCCCAGCGGGCACCGGCTATTTCACCTTTTGGCTTGATGTAGCTGTAGCCGCTGGTTTCGCCGATGAACTCCGGCCACGAACGAATGCTGACCAGGGAGGCATCCTGACGGTGCAGCATCCCGCGCGCCTGTTCCATATCGACCATCAGCTGCGGCTGGCCGGGGATTGGCGCGCCGAAATCGGGGGCTGGCGTCACTTTGCCGGGCGTGCCGCGCTCAACCGGGAGGCCTGCATCTGACCACGCCTTCCAGCCGCCGTCGAGAATACGCACATCCTTCACGCCCGCATACAGCATAATCTGCGCCACGCGCGCGGCGGCGTAGACGTCGCGGCCATACAAGATGACGGTGGTGTCGTGGCGGATCCCGTGCTTCGCCAGCATCGCTTTCAGCTTGTCGTCGGAGACTTTATTCCACAGAGGCTCGCTTTCCACTTCGTTAGTATCGATGTAGCCCGCGCCGGGAATGTGGTTCAGCAGGTAAAACTTCGGTGCGCCCCAGGCGGCTTCGATCACTTTCCAGTCACCCGACGGCGCGGCGGTCACGGGTTTACCCTGCTGGAGGCGGTGGATCCACTGCGGGTAAACCAGCTGTTCAAAATGAGGCAGGCGCTGAAGGCGGTCGGGTGTCTGCAGTGCATCGCTGAGCAGCGAAACGTGGCGGTATCCGGCTTTCTCCAGGCGGGCTTTCACCGCCTGGTTATCGTTCTCGTCACCATACAGGGCGATGGTCGTTGCAGGGGTAAGCTGATGCAGTTTTGCCCAAAGCGCAATCTGCTCGTCGCTCATGGCGCTGAGCCAGGCGGCAGCAAGGTTGGGTGCAGCGGGTTCATGCCCGGAGGGGCCGCTGAGCGTCTGCGGCCAGCCGTTGTAAAACGCGCTGGCGCGGGTGTCGACAGGCGTGCCGTGCTGCGCCTGAAGCTGAGACAGCGTGATGGCGTTGGGCATATCAGCCGTCAGCGAGGAAAAAGAAGCGAGGCCGCAGAGCAGGGCCAGCGCGGTCAGTTGAGAAACACGTTTCATCGAATAACCTGACGTCAGTAAAAGAGGGGGGCATTGTCGTCTCTCCCGAATCGGAAAACATTGCGTTAGCACATTATTGCCAGCGAGAAATCTCAATCAGCTCGCCGCCGGGCGGAATATCGTCTTCATCGTGCGTGACCAGCACCACCGGAATATTGCGCGCGCGGACGGCGTCAAACACCCATGCCCGAAATGAGGCCCGCAACGCTTTATCGAGGCGGCTGAACGGTTCGTCCAGCAGCAGCGCCTGCGGCTCCGCGAGCAGGGCCCGCAGCAGGCTGACCCGGGCGCGCTCCCCGCCGGAAAGGGTGGCCGGATCGCTGGCGTAATGACCGCTCAGCCCGGCGGAATCCAGCGCCTGTTCGACCGCTTCCCGACGCGCGCGCCCGGCGAGCCGTTCAGGCAGCGCCAGCAGCAAATTTTGCCCGACGCTGAACGGGTCGAACAGCAGCGCGTCCTGAAAGAGAATACCCAGCCCGCGGGACTCAACGGGAAGTCCGTCGCAGCGACGCGCGTCGAGCCACAGTTCGCCCCGTGCCTGGAAATCGTCTGACAGCGCGCCGACCATCCACGCAAAAAGGGTCGATTTTCCGCTGCCGGACGGCCCCATCAGGGTGACGATCTCCCCGCGGGGCACGCAAAAACTGACCTCGCGGAAAAGCGGTTCGATGGTGAGATCTTTTACCTTCAGCATTATCGTAATCCTTGACGGTAGCGGCCCGCGAGCCGGGATAACAAGGCGGCAAGACCAAACACCGTGCCCGTGACCAGCAGTAATCCCAGCGCCCGGTTAGCGAGAATCGGGATGCTGCCTCCGCTGCTGAGCGCGACGGTTTCGGTGGTCAGCGTGGCGAAACGCCCCGCGCCCAGCCACAGCGTCGGCATGTATTGTGCCATGCTGACGGAAAAGCCGGTGGCAAAGGCCAGCAGCGCAGGGCGCACCAGCAGGGGGCATTTCAGCAGCAAGAATATTTTTTCCCGTCGCCAGCCGAGCGTTCTGGCGGTAAGAACAAGTCGGGGATCGATCCGCCGCCAGGCGGGTTGCAGCACCAGCAGCGTCCACGGTAATACCCACAGGAGGTGGCTCCAGAGTACGGCGGCGTAGCGCCCGTCGAGTCCCAGATGCAGCGCAATGGCATACTGGCCGGTGACGAGCGGCAGCGCCGGAAGGGCGAGCGGTAACCATACCCACAGTGTGCCGCGCTGCGGGCCCCATTCTAGCCAGAGAACGCTGATGAGCAGGGCGATCAGGCTCGAAAGCAGCCCGAAGGAAAGGCTGGTCCCCACGGGACCTACGTCGTCCCGCTGCGCCAGCATCAGCAGCACCGCGGCGCACAGGATGCCACACGCGGGCAGAAAGCCGCTGAGTGTACGTACAGGCAGAACGCGCTCAGACCTGCGACGTGTCCCGCTGAGGTCAGGAACCCTGCGGCGCCATGCCTTCCATAAACCGTACCCAAGTGCGGCAAGCGCGGCCAGCAGCACGAGGAGAAGCAGGCACAGCAGCGTCCCTTTTGCCTGCTGCTGCGCGTCGCCCTGGCTCAGCCACTGCCAGGCCAGCACGGCCAGGGTAGGCGGGTTTCCGGGCCCGAGCACGATCGCCACGTCCACGACCGACAGCGACCACGCCAGCACCGCCAGCATCACCGCGCCGAGAACGGGCGCAATCGCCGGAAGGATCAGCCAGCTGAGCGTCTGAAAACGCCCATAGCCAAAGGTTTGCAGGACGGTCTTCTGCAGTGCGAGCCGTTTTTCCGGCAGGACGGCGTAAATGGCCCACAGGACAAACGTACTCTCTTTGACCGCGAGCGTCAGGCCCAGACCGACGCCGTAGCGGTCAAACGGCGGAGAACAGACGGTGCAGATCTGATAATACAGACCGCCCTCGGCAAACAGCAGTAACGCGCCGGTGGCGAACGCCACATGGGGGATCGCGAGTAGCCACGGCAGGCGGGTCGTGAGACGTCGCCAGCGCTTACCAGGCCACAGAAGGCTGACGAGGAAAAGGGCAATCAGCAACGCCCCCAGCGTGGCGATGAGCGTTGAGACCAGCGTGGCGACGGTCGCCTGAGGTAGCTGCGGATCGTTCAGCAGCCACAGCCAGTTTGTCACCGAAAACGCCGGGGCAAGCAGCATGGCGCCGGCGGGCAGGATCGGCAGATAAATCACCGCCATCGCCAGCCAGACAAGCCCGCTCAGCGGGTGCCGTAACGACGCAGCCATTCCTGCTCCAGCGCGTTCACCCAGGCGGACTGCGGCTCTGCAAGCACCTTCGGCAGCCCCTGCGGCGTGTGGGCGAGCAGTTGTTTCGCTTCACCTTCGGGCATCGTTTTCGCATCCAGTACGCTTGGGTCTCCCCATATGGCCGGGTCGGCCTTGCGGATTTGCGCCCGCGGTGACAGCAGGAAATTAGCGACCACTTTCGCCCCCGCGCTCGCGCTGGCATTGGCCGGAATCGCCACAAAATGGACGTTGCCGAGCATCCCGCTCTGGAAACCAAAGCTGTAGCTGTCGGCGGGCAGTTCGCTGCTCGCCACTTTCTGCTGCACATGGGCCGGGTTAAAGGTCAGCGACAGGTTCAGACTGCCGCGGGCAAGCAGGGTGTCCATGCGCGCGGGTGAAGGGGGGAAGTCTTTGCCTTCGCGCCACATCAGCGGGTGCAGCTTATCGAGGTAGGCCCAGAGCGGCGCGGTAACGTGGTCAAACGTTTCATCGGGTGCTTTTTGTAAAGCCTCAGGGCGATCGGTGAGCGTCAGAAGCAGCTGCTCAAGAAATGCCGTGCCGGTAAAATCGGGCGGGCGAGGATAGCTGACCTTGCCCGGGTGCTGCTGTGCGTAAGCCAGCAGCGCCTGAGGATCCTCCGGCGGCGTCGGCATGCTGGCTTTGCGGGCGATAAAGGTCAGCTGCGCACCGCCCCACGGGGATTCCGCGCCGTCTGTGGGAATTGCAAAATCCTCCGTAACGGGCTTGCGGGTATCGACATAGCGCCAGTTTGGCAGCGTCTGCGCCCATCCGGTTTGCAGCAGGTTCGCTTCTTTTAACGTGCGGAAGTTTTCGCCGTTAACCCACAGCAGGTCAACCGAGCCGTTGGCCTTGCGCCCCGCGGCGGCTTCGGTCTGAATACGTTTTACCGCGTCGGCGGCATCCGCCAGCGGGACGATTTTGAGGGTAATGGCATTGTGCGTTTGCATCTCACCGCTGACCCACTCAAGGTAGCGGTTGACCGCCGGATCGCCGCCCCAGGCGTTAAACCAGACGGTCTGGCCTTTGGCCTGTTGTTGGATAGCGTGCCAGCTTTCGGCGGCAGAGAGAGGGGCTGCCAGCAGCAGACCGATCAGGAACGCGCAAAAACGCACACGGCGCATAATGCCTCACTTTTTAGCAGACGGGAGATAACGGGAAAACAGCCGGCGGGTGACCAGCGGTAATAACCCCAGTAGTGTAAAGGCGAATATCATGCCCGGCGACAAAATATCGCGCAGCGAGGTCACTTTTCCCAGCTCGCGCCCGGCGTTCAGAAAGACAACCGTCGCGGGCAGCATGGCGACCTGGCTGACCCACCAGTAGCGAAATACGCCAATCCGGGTCAGCCCCATCAGCAAATTCACCAGAAAAAACGGGAACAGCGGCATCAGGCGCAGGGCAAAAAGATAGCCCGCGCCGTCATGCGACATACCGGCGTTCACCGTTTTCATCTGCTGAGCAAACCGCCGCTGGACCCCGTCGCGCAGCAGATAACGACTGGCGAGCATGGCCAGCGTGGCCCCGAGCGTGGAGGCGAACGAGACCAGCGCGGTGCCTTCCCACAGGGGAAATAACGCCCCGCCCAGCAGGGTGAGGATCGCCGCGCCGGGTATCGACAGGGCGGAGACCGCGACATAGAGCGCAAAAAAGATCAGCGCGCTGCGCAGCGGCGCGTGGTCGACATGGGAAAGTAACGCCTGCTGGTGAGTTTTAATCCCTTCCAGGGAGAGGGTTCCCGGGGGAAGCATGACAAACGTCAGAATAAATGCGCCCAGAAGGGCGCACAGGAAAGCGATTTTTCGAATGTTCACGCGTCATTACAGCTTGAATTTAGCCCACACCGGCGCGTGGTCGGACGGTTTTTCCATGCTGCGGATATCGTAGTCGATCCCGGTTTCGATGCAGCGCTCGGCCAGCGGCGAACTGGCCAGCAGCAGGTCTATACGCAGGCCACGGTTGTCGTCAAAGCCTTTTGAGCGGTAGTCAAACCAGGAGAAGCGATCCTGCGTTTCCGGGTTGGCATTGCGGAAGGTATCCACCAGGCCCCAGCCCAGCAGGCGCTCCATCCACTCACGCTCTTCCGGCAGGAAGGAGCATTTGCCGGTACGCAGCCAGCGTTTGCGGTTCTCTTCGCCAATACCGATATCGAGATCCGTCGGGCTAATGTTCATGTCGCCCATGATCAGCACCGGATTCTCTTTTTTGAGTTCAGTTGTCAGGAAGTCCTGCAGATCCTGATAAAACTTCGCTTTGGCCGGGAATTTGGTTTCATGGTCACGGCTTTCACCCTGCGGGAAATACCCGTTAATGACCGTGATATTCCCGAGCGCAGAAGGCACTTCCGCCATGATGATGCGACGCTGCGCTTCTTCACCGTCGCCAGGGAAGCCGCGACGCACGGAAACCGGCGGCGCTTTGGTGAGCAGCGCGACCCCATAGTGTCCTTTCTGACCGTGATAGAAGACGTTGTAGCCGAGTTTCGCCACCTCTTCGAGGGGGAACATGTCGTCGTGAACCTTTGTCTCCTGCAGGCCGATCACATCTGGCTGATGTTGCTCAACGATAGCTTCAAGCTGATGAGGACGGGCACGCAGGCCGTTGATATTAAAAGAGACAAATTTCATAGTCGCTGCCAGTGCAAGGTGAATAGTGCATGGATGGTAGCAGAATTTGCGTCAACTGTTACCGGGTTCGACCAATAACTGCGACAGATAATGCCGGTGGTGCAATATTTGCACCATTCTGACGCGTCTCGCCCCCAAACAGGGCGTAAATGACCGATAAATTTCGCGAGCGATCACAATTCCAGAATTATATTTGGCCTGTGCATACTCTTTCTGATTTTCATGCGGCAAAGCGCCGCTTGTCGTAAAAATATTCACTTTTTATGCACTAACAGTGAATAACTCCATGTCGTAACTTGTTGATATTCTGTTACCTCAACCCGTTTATGCATTTTTATCGCTGGCTGGCACGAAGGCTGCAATCTACATTCACAGTGCAAACACTCAATTATTTAACATTCAAATAACCTTTTATTTACCGGATGAGGTCGCTATGTCTCTGTCAATTACGCGTGAAAATTTCGATGAATGGATGATGCCGGTTTACGCTCCGGCGGCTTTTATTCCGGTTCGTGGGGAAGGCTCGCGCCTGTGGGATCAGCAGGGTAAAGAGTACATCGACTTTGCAGGTGGGATTGCGGTCAACGCGCTGGGTCATGCGCACCCGGCGCTGCGTCAGGCGCTGAACGACCAGGCGGCGAAGTTCTGGCATACCGGCAACGGCTTTACCAACGAGCCCGCGCTGCGCCTGGCCAAAAAACTGATCGACGCGACGTTTGCGGAGAAGGTCTTTTTCTGTAACTCGGGGGCGGAAGCCAACGAGGCGGCGCTGAAGCTGGCGCGCAAATATGCGCACGATAAATTTGGAACCCACAAGAGCGGTATCGTGGCGTTTAAAAATGCCTTCCACGGACGCACGCTCTTTACCGTCAGCGCGGGCGGTCAGCCTTCCTACTCGCAGGATTTCGCACCGCTGCCGCCGGATATTCGTCACGGCATCTATAACGATCTGCAGTCCGCCAGCGAGCTGATTAACGACACCACCTGCGCGGTGATCGTCGAGCCGATGCAGGGCGAAGGCGGCGTGCTTCCGGCGCAAAAAGCCTTCCTGCAGGGGCTGCGCGAGCTGTGCGATCGTCACGATGCGGTCCTGATTTTCGACGAAGTGCAGACCGGCGTGGGCCGCACCGGCGAGCTGTATGCCTATATGCACTACGGCGTGACGCCGGACGTGCTTTCGACCGCCAAAGCGCTGGGCGGCGGCTTCCCGATTGGGGCGATGCTGACCACCGATAAATTCGCCAGCGTAATGACCGTGGGCACCCACGGCACCACCTACGGCGGCAACCCGCTGGCTACCGCCGTTGCCGGACAGGTTCTCGATATCATTAACACTCCTGAGGTGCTGAAAGGCGTTAAGCAGCGTCACGACTGGTTTGTCGAGCGTCTGAATGCCATCAACAGCAAAACGGGGCTGTTTAAAGAAATTCGCGGTCTGGGGCTGTTAATCGGCTGCGAGCTCACCGCTGAGTTTGCCGGGAAAGCTAAACTTATTTCACAGGAAGCGGCAAAAGTGGGCGTAATGGTGCTGATTGCCGGTGCCAACGTGGTGCGTTTTGCGCCTGCGCTGATCGTCAGCGAGGAAGAGGTGCAAACCGGTCTGGACCGTTTTGCGCTGGCGTGTGAAAAAGTGAAATCCGGGGTGTCATCATGATGGTCATCCGTCCCGTTGAGCGCGGCGATCTCGCCGGGCTCATGCAGCTTGCCGGTAAGACGGGAGGCGGGCTGACCTCGCTTCCTGCCGATGAAAAAACGCTGTCGGCGCGCATCGAGCGCGCCCTGCATACCTGGCAGGGGACGTTGCCAAAAAGCGAGCAGGGGTATGTGTTCGTGCTGGAAGACACCGACACGGGAACCGTGGCCGGGATCTGCGCCATTGAAGTGGCCGTCGGGCTTAACGACCCGTGGTACAACTACCGCGTCGGCACCATGGTTCACGCCTCGAAAGAGCTGAACGTCTATAACGCGCTGCCCACGCTGTTTCTCTGTAATGACCACACGGGGGCCAGCGAGCTGTGCACGCTGTTCCTCGATCCGGCGTGGCGCAAAGAGGGCAACGGCTATCTGCTCTCCAAATCGCGCTTTATGTTTATGGCCGCCTTCCGCGATCGCTTTAACGAAAAAGTGGTCGCAGAGATGCGCGGCGTGATCGACGACACCGGCTACTCGCCGTTCTGGGAGAGCCTGGGCGAGCGCTTCTTCTCGATGGAGTTCAGCCGGGCGGACTACCTGTGCGGTACCGGCCAGAAAGCTTTTATTGCCGAACTGATGCCGAAGCATCCTATCTATACCCATTTCCTCAGCCCGGAAGCGCAGGCGGTGATCGGCGAAGTGCATCCGCAAACCGCCCCCGCCCGCGCGGTGCTGGAGAAAGAGGGCTTCCGTTACCGGAACTATGTCGACATCTTTGACGGCGGGCCTACGCTTGAGTGCGATATCGACCGCGTGCGCGCAATCCGTAAAAGCCGGCTGGTTGAGGTCTCTGAAGGCCAGCCCGCGCCGGGCGACTGGCCCGCATGCCTGGTGGCGAACGAAAATTACGCCAACTTCCGCGCCATGCTGGTGCGAACCAACCCGAAATGTGAACGTCTGGTGCTGACGGCTGCTGAGCTCGATGCCCTGAAATGTAACGCCGGCGATACGGTTCGCCTGGTGCGTCTCTGCCCTGAGGAGAAAACAGCATGACATTATGGATTAACGGTGACTGGGTCACGGGTGAAGGCGAACAGCGCGTAAAGACCAATCCGGTTGGAAAAGAGGTGCTCTGGAAGGGGCATGACGCCAGCGCCGCGCAGGTAGATCAGGCCTGCCATGCCGCTCGCCGTGCGTTTCCGGCGTGGGCAAAACAGCCTTTCGCCGTGCGCCAGGCAGTTGTTGAAAAGTTTGCCGGGCTGCTGGAGGCAAACAAGGCCGAGCTGACGCGCATCATCGCGTCTGAAACCAGTAAACCGCGCTGGGAAGCGACAACCGAAGTGACGGCGATGATCAATAAAATCGCCATTTCGGTCAAGGCGTACCATACCCGTACCGGCGAACAGCGCACCGACATGCCGGACGGCGCGGCCACGCTGCGCCACCGTCCGCACGGCGTGCTGGCGGTGTTTGGTCCGTACAACTTCCCGGGGCATCTGCCGAATGGCCACATTGTGCCCGCGCTGCTGGCGGGCAATACCGTTATTTTCAAACCGAGCGAGCTCACGCCATTAACCGGCGAGGCGGTGGTTAAGCTGTGGGAACAGGCCGGTCTGCCGCCGGGCGTGCTGAACCTGGTGCAGGGCGGACGTGAAACCGGCCAGGCGCTGAGCGCGCTGAGCGATATCGACGGCCTGCTGTTTACCGGCAGCGCCGGGACGGGCTATCAGCTGCACCGCCAGCTGGCAGGGCAGCCGGAGAAAATTCTGGCGCTGGAGATGGGCGGCAACAACCCGCTGATTGTGGAAGATCCTGATGATATCGACGCCGCGGTGCACCTGACGATTCAGTCCGCCTTTATTACCGCCGGACAGCGCTGCACCTGTGCCCGCCGCCTGCTGGTCAAGCGCGGCGCGCAGGGCGATGCCTTCCTGAAGCGTCTGGTAGAGGTGAGCGCGCGCCTGGTACCTGCCGCGTGGGATGCCGACCCGCAGCCGTTTATCGGCGGGCTGATTTCTGAACAGGCCGCGCTGAACGTACTGAAGGCCTGGCAGGACCACGTCGCGCGCGGCGCGAAAACCCTGCTCGAGCCAAAGCAGGTTCAGCCGGGCACCTCGCTGCTGACGCCGGGCATCGTTGAGATGAGCGGCGCGAGCAACGTGCCGGATGAAGAGGTCTTTGGCCCGCTGCTGTGCGTCTGGCGCTACGACGATTTTGATGCGGCCATTGCGATGGCCAATAACACCCGCTACGGCCTGTCGAGCGGGCTGATTTCGCCGCATCGCGAGAAGTTTGAACAACTGCTGCTGGAAGCACGCGCCGGTATTGTGAACTGGAATAAACCGCTGACCGGGGCCGCGAGCACCGCGCCGTTCGGCGGCGTGGGCGCGTCGGGCAACCATCGCGCCAGCGCGTGGTATGCCGCTGATTACTGTGCGTGGCCGATGGCGAGCCTGGAAACCCCGGCGCTGACGCTGCCGGACACGCTGAATCCGGGGCTGGACTTTACCGGAGGGGATCGTCATGAAAGCGCGTGAAGTTAACTTTGACGGGCTGGTGGGGCTGACGCACCACTATGCCGGTCTCTCTTTTGGTAATGAAGCCTCGACGAAGCATCGCTTTCAGGTCTCGAACCCGAAGCTGGCGGCGAAGCAGGGGCTGCTAAAAATGAAGGCGCTGGCGGATACCGGTTTCCCGCAGGCGGTGATCCCGCCGCAGGAGCGTCCGAACGTGGCGGTGCTGCGTCAGCTCGGCTTTAGCGGCACCGATGAGCAGGTGGTTGAAAAAGCGGGTACGCAGACGCCGCACCTGCTCTCGGCGGCAAGTTCGGCCTCCTCGATGTGGGTGGCCAACGCCGCGACCGTCGCGCCGTCAGCCGATACGCTGGATGGCAAAGTTCATCTGACGGTGGCGAACCTGAACAATAAATTCCACCGCGCCACCGAAGCGGAAACCACCGAGCGCGTGCTGCGCGCCATTTTCAGCCAGGACGCCCATTTTGAGGTGCATCAGGCCCTGCCGCAGGTGGCGATGTTTGGCGACGAAGGCGCGGCCAACCATAACCGCCTGGGGGGCGATTATGGCGACCCGGGCCTGCAGCTGTTTATCTACGGGCGAGAAGAGGGGGGCCACGCTGCGCCAACCCGCTATCCTGCGCGTCAGACGCTGGCGGCCAGCCAGGCCGTTGCCCGCCTGAACCAGGTCAATCCTTCCCAGGTGATTTTTGCCCAGCAAAACCCGCATGTGATCGATCAGGGCGTGTTCCACAACGACGTGATTGCCGTTTCCAACCGCCAGGTGCTGTTCTGTCACGAGCAGGCGTTTGCCCATCAGGAGAAGCTGCTCGCCACGCTGCATGAGCGCGTGCGCGGCTTCACGCCAATTCAGGTGCCAACGGAGGCGGTGAGCGTGCAGGACGCGGTCGAAACGTATCTGTTCAATAGCCAGCTGCTGAGCCGCGATGACGGCAGCATGATGCTGGTCCTGCCGCAGGAGTCCCGGGATCATCAGGGCGTGTGGCGCTACCTGACCGAGCTGGTGAAGGCCGATAACCCGATTGACGAACTGCGCGTGTTTGATCTGCGCGAAAGCATGGCTAACGGCGGTGGCCCAGCCTGTTTACGTCTGCGCGTGGTCTTGACCCAGGACGAAATGCAGGCGGTTAACCCGGCGGTCATGATGAACGATACGCTCTTTACGCGGCTGAATGACTGGGTCGATCGCTACTATCGCGATCGGCTAACGCAGGCGGATCTGGTTGACCCGCAGCTTCTGCGTGAAGGACGCGAGGCGCTGGACGCATTATCGACAATCCTGCAGCTGGGATCGGTTTACCCGTTCCAGCGCTAAAGGAGTGGATATGGAAAATTTACTGGCGCTGACCCTGGCCGATGAGACGCCGGAACAGAAAGAGGGGGACGGCCCCTCATTTCGCTGGCGGTGGCTGGGGCGCGGGGTGCTTGAGCTGACGCCGACCGCAAAAAGCGATCTCTCGCTGCTGCTTTCAACGGGCATTCACGGGAATGAAACGGCACCCGTTGAGATTGTCGATCTGCTGCTGCGCGCGCTGTATCGCAATGAGATCGCCCTGACGTGCCGCGTGCTGGTGGTGCTGGGCAATCCGCCTGCGCTGGCGCAAAACAAACGGTACCTGGTGAGCGACATTAACCGTATGTTTGGCGGGCGCTGGGCGCAGTTTCCGCAGAGCGACGAAACGGCGCGGGCAGCGTGGCTGGAGAGCGTCGTGACCACGTTTTTTGCCGCTGCGGGACCGGCGCGCTGGCATCTGGATCTGCATACGGCCATCCGCGCGTCCTACCATGTTCGCTTCGGCGTGCTGCCGCAGCGCAATCAGCCGTGGGAGGAAGATTTCCTGAGCTGGCTGGGAGACGCCGGGCTGGAGGCGCTGGTCTTTCACCAGTCGCCGGGCGGAACCTTTACGCACTTCACCTGTGAGAACTTTGGCGCGTTGTCCTGTACGCTGGAGCTGGGGAAAGCGCTGCCGTTTGGCCAGAACGATCTCACCCGATTTGCGCCTACGCATCTCGCCCTTCGGGCGCTGCTGGGAGGAAAGGCTCCCGAGCACGCGCATCAGCCCGTTGAGCGGTACCGGGTCGTACAGCAGATCACGCGCCGCAGCGATGCCTTCCTGCTGCATATGGCCGCGCATACTCTGAACTTCACCCCGTTTCGCAAAGGGGCGCTGCTGGCCGAGGATGGCGAGGAGCGTTACGAGGTGCAGAAAACCACCGAGTATGTTTTATTCCCTAACCCTACCGTCGCGTTTGGCCTGCGGGCCGGGCTGATGCTGGAAAAAATATCCTGAACCTTTCCCCTCTCATCATTCGGGAGGGGGAAGTAAAAAACTTTTCTTCACGATTAACGCGCTTACGCTTGTTTTGCAGAATATTCCTGGTGAATTGCTTTATTATTCACCTTCACTCCGTTATAATTCTGCTAAATCGCTTTAAAATCATCGCATTGAATATTTTTTGTTGCAACTCTCCACGCTTTATCCTTATTTCCTCCACATTTGGCGAAAATTTGTTTTTTACACTTTCATTGTTTTACCGTTGCTCTGACTAATTGACGATAAACCCCGTAAAGTTAATCTCGTCAACACGGCATAGCGCCGAAGAATAACTGAAAGAAAGGAAATAAATTATGCGTAAGTTTACTGCACTGTTTGTTGCTTCTACCCTGGCTCTGGGCGCTACCAGCATGGCGTTCGCCGCAGATACTGCGACCACCACCACTGCCGCGCCTGCTGAAGGCAAAATGATGATGCATCATAAAGGTCCGGGTATGCACAACGAGATGATGATGTTTAAGGATCTCAACCTGACGGATGCGCAGAAGCAGCAGATCCGCGACATCAGAAAAGGTGAACGCGACCAGATGAAACGTCCTCCGCTTGAAGAGCGTCGTGCGATGCATGACATCATCGCCAGCGACAGCTTCGACAAGGCGAAAGCCGAAGCGCAGATCGACAAAATGGCCGCGCAGCACAAAGCCCGCATGCTGGCTCACATGGAAACTCAGAACAAGATCTACAACATTCTGACCCCGGAACAGAAAAAACAATTTAATGCGAATTTTGAGAAGCGTCTGACAGAACGTCCGGCGATGGAAGGTAAAATGCCAGCACCAACCGAATAATCGGTTCACACTCTTAAGACCGCCGGGATCCTGTCCACAAAAGCGCAATCGCTGTGGACAGGACCGGCGGTTTTTCTTTCCTGCCCTCTTGCCTGCCGCCGCCAGCGCGGTATCCTCCTGTAGTCGCTTCAGAGAATGTTCGTAGAGTCATGGCGTTAGCATTTTTATTAACGTTGCGCTAAGGCCTGCCCGCTCTGCTGCCGATACTGTTTCTGTGAATACCCAACGATAACAATCAAGACAGCAACGATAGCGATATCCTTGCCCTGGCACGGGTTGTGCCATTCAGGAGTGGTGATGGAGTTCTTTGATATCCGTAAGATGCCGGTCAGCCTCTGGCGCAATGGTGCTGGCGAAACGCGTGAGATTTGCTGCTTCCCTCCCGCGACGAGGGATTTTCACTGGCGTGCCAGTATCGCGACTATCGCCAGCAACGGCGAATTCTCCTCGTTTCCCGGCGTCGATCGGGTGATTACCTTGCTGGAAGGCGGGGAGGTGACCCTGGATGCCGGTCAGGCGTTCTTCCATACCCTGAAGCACCATCAGCCCTATAGCTTTGCCGGCGACCTGCCGGTGAAAGCGCTGCTGTCCGATGGGCGGATGGCGATGGACTTCAACATCATGACCCGTCGCGACTGCTGCCGAGCGAAGGTGCGCGTGGCTGACCGTACCTTTACCACCTTTGGCACACGCGGGGGCGTGGTGTTTGTGTTAAGCGGGGCGTGGCAACTGGGTGATAAATTGCTGACGGCCGATCAGGGCGCCAGCTGGGAGGAGGGTACCCATACGCTGCGTCTGCTGGAGGCTCAGGGTACCTTATTGTTCAGCGAAATCACATGGCTGCCAGGCCATTGAGTTCAATGATCTCAAACTTACCGGCCAGGACCGGTTTACAGAGAATTTTGTAGCCATCGTGGTCAAATCCGGCGGGCGTGCGCAGCAGGGTTGCCGCGTCGTTGATGTTGTCGACAGCGCCCAGCCAGAGCCAGTTGTTGACGATGTGATACTGGGTCATTGCCTCGCCCACCTCTTTGAGCGCAACGGCGCTTTCCCAGGGCCAGCACTTCACGCTGATGGCCCCCAGACCGGAGAGGAGCCGTGCGTGGTGCGCCTCAACGCTCTCTTTCCCACAGCAGGCACCGGCGCAGCGCTTCAGCGCGGATCGAAAACAGGCGCGTCCGCGGGTGGTTGCCTCCAGACCTAAAAGGCTGTAGCAAAGCTGGAGCTCGTCCGCGAGCGTCTGCAGCGCCTGAAGTGCGGCTCGTTTATTGGCGAACAGCCCGTAGAGATTCGGGGCATGAGAAAAATCGACGTCGCGCGCGTAGACGACCTGCGGCTTGCCCTCGTTGATCTGCAGGGAGCAGAGCTGACGGTTGCGGCGCAGGCGCTTGTTGAACAGCGGCTGTTGTTCTTTTATCAACCGCGCCTCCAGCAACAGCGCGCCCATTTCTCCTGCCGTCTGGAACCAGGTAATGCGTCGCGACTGGCGCAGCATGGCGGCCTCGTCCGGGGTGCGAAGATGGGATAACACCCGACTGCGGATGTTAACACTCTTGCCGATGTAGAGCGGGAGAGTGTCGCTTTCGCCGTGAAAGATGTACACGCCCGGCTGTTTAGGCAGTGCCTCAAGCCAGGGGCGAAGGTGCTCGGGATATTCGTAGATAGCCGCCGCTTCAAACTCAAGACGCGGGGCGGATTGACGCCTGCTCACATACTGCTCCATATACTGTTCAGGTATACAGTGTAGCAGGAGTGTGGTGGTTAAAAAAGAGCCGGGTGGCGGCTGCCCCTCACCCTAACCCTCTCCCCATAGGGGAGAGGGGATTGTCCTCTGCTTGCATAAATTTGCGGAGAAACGTTTATTTCCAGAAATCGTCAAACACCGTAATTGGCGTGTGGCGCTTGTGCTCGGTTTTCAGATACCAGCCTTCGATGATTTTCGCGGTACCTTCATCCAGCTTTTTGCCTTCCAGATAATCATCGATGTTGTCATAGGTGACGCCAAGGGCCGCTTCATCCGGCAGGGAAGGGCGATCGTCTTCAAGGTCCGCTGTCGGCGCTTTCTTATACAGATGCTCAGGACAGCCCAGCGCGGCCAGCAGCTGCTTACCCTGACGCTTGTTCAGACGGAAGATAGGGTTAATGTCGGTGCCGCCGTCGCCGTATTTGGTAAAGAAGCCGGTGATCGCTTCTGCCGCATGGTCGGTGCCGACGACGACGCCTTTGGTCATCCCGGCGATGCTGTACTGCGCTTTCATGCGCTCGCGGGCTTTTTCGTTGCCGCGAACAAAATCGCTCAGCTCAATGCCCGCTTCGCGTAACGCCTGCTCGCTTGCCAGCACCGAGCCCTTAATATTCACGGTCAGCACGCGGTCAGGCTGAATGAAGGTAATGGCATCCTGGCAATCCTGCTCGTCCGCCTGCACGCCATAAGGAAGACGCACCGCGATAAACTGCAGCGTCTCATCGCCCGTCTCTTCGCGAAGCTCTGAAATCGCCATCTGGCAGAGTTTACCGGTCAGGGTAGAGTCCTGGCCGCCACTGATGCCAAGCACCAGGGATTTCAGGAAAGCGTTCTTTTTTAAGTACGATTTTAAAAAATCCACGCTGCGGCGGATCTCTTCATGTGCATCTACCGTGGGCTTCGCGCCCAGTGCCTGAATAATCTCTTGTTGCAGAGCCATCACGCCCTCCATATGCAGTACATAAACAGAATGTGTTAGCTGTTAAAACTAACCCTTTGGGCGAGAAACGACAAGGATCACAGTTTCGAGTGCGCTAATTTGCGCCGATTTAGCAGGTTATCGTTGTTTTATTAGAATTTTCCGAAATTCGTCTGGCGTAACTCACAAAGTTGAACAATAGTACTTTTTATCCCATGCTTATATAACACGCTGATAAACAAGAGGACGGAATATGAACAAGAACGTAGCAGGAATTCTTAGCGCAGCGGCGGTACTGACTATGCTGGCAGGGTGTACGGCTTACGATCGCACCAAGGATCAGTTTACGCAGCCCGTAGTAAAAGACGTTAAAAAAGGGATGACCCGTTCGCAGGTGGCCGCGATTGCCGGTAAACCTTCTTCTGAAGTGACCATGATTCATGCGAAAGGGACCTGCCAGACCTATATCCTGGGTCAACGTGATGGTAAGGCAGAAACCTACTTTGTCGCGCTGGATGATACCGGTCATGTGATCAACTCCGGCTATCAGACCTGTGCTGAATACGATACCGATCCGCAGGCACCTAAGGCGCAGTAACCCTCCTTGCCTGAGGATGTTAACAAACCGGCCCAGGGGCCGGTTTTTTTATGCATACGTAAATCTTATTTCTTTGCGCGAATTATTTGCCCGAAATGTGAAGAGAGTCAACAAGCCAGGTCAATGAGAGACAATTTGAGTCTATCCAGAATTATCCCCTGTCTGTACCATTGCGTATACTCACTCCAACGATAAACAACAGTACGCAAGCTACCTGTCTGCCGGGACAGCGAGTCGAGTGATAGCGCGATGGCAGGTAGTTATACAAGAGGGAAAACACGATGGAAAAGAAACATATCTACCTGTTCTGCTCAGCGGGCATGTCAACCTCGCTTCTGGTGTCAAAGATGCGTGCGCAGGCTGAAAAGTATGAAGTCCCTGTGGTGATTGAAGCGTTTCCAGAGACGCTGGCGGGCGAAAAAGGCCAGACAGCCGATGTCGTTTTACTGGGGCCGCAAATTGCCTATATGTTGCCCGAAATTCAACGACTGTTACCGAATAAACCTGTCGAAGTGATCGACTCGGGGCTGTACGGCAAGATTGATGGTTTAGGTGTTCTTAAAGCTGCTGTGGCAGCAATTAAAAAAGCTGCTAATTAATTTTTATTTTTCCCGTCAAAGAGTTATTTCACACACAATACGCCGTAACATGCGTTACGGCATTTAAGGGTATTTTCCTATGAGTAAAGTCATCGCTTCACTTGAAAAGGTACTCCTTCCTTTTGCTGTTAAAATAGGAAAGCAGCCTCACGTTAATGCCATCAAAAACGGTTTTATTAAATTAATGCCGTTGACGCTGGCCGGGGCCATGTTCGTTTTAATTAACAACGTTTTTCTGAGCTTTGGTGAAGGTTCCTTCTTTTATTCATTAGGAATTAGGTTAGACGCTTCCACTATTGAAACCCTTAATGGTTTTAAAGCCATCGGCGGCAACGTCTATAACGGTACGTTGGGGATTATGTCGCTGATGGCGCCTTTCTTTATTGGGATGGCACTGGCAGAAGAGCGTAAAGTCGATCCGCTGGCTGCCGGGTTATTATCCGTTGCTGCCTTTATGACCGTCACGCCTTACAGCGTGGGTGAAGCCTATGCCGTCGGTGCCAACTGGCTGGGTGGGGCCAACATTATCTCCGGTATTGTTATCGGTCTGGTGGTGGCAGAAATGTTCACCTTTATTATCCGTCGCAACTGGGTTATCCGCCTGCCGGATAGCGTACCGGCTTCCGTTTCCCGTTCATTTTCCGCGTTGATTCCGGGCTTCATTATTCTCTCCATCATGGGGATTATCGCCTGGGCGCTCTCCCACTGGGGCACAAACTTCCACCAGATCATCATGGACTCTATCTCTACGCCGTTGGCGTCGATGGGTGGCGTGGTCGGTTGGGCGTATGTGATTTTCACCTCTCTGCTGTGGTTCTTTGGCGTGCATGGTTCACTGGCACTGGCCGCGCTGGACAGCGGGATTATGACCCCCTGGGCACTGGAAAACGTTGCGCTTTACCAGCAGTACGGCTCCGTTGACGCGGCGCTGGCAGCCGGTAAAACCTTCCATGTGTGGGCGAAGCCGATGCTTGACTCCTATATCTTCCTGGGCGGTACCGGGGCGACCTTGGGTCTGATCATCGCGGTCTTTATTGTCTCTCGTCGTGCTGATTACCGTCAGGTCGCGAAGCTGGCGCTGCCATCAGGCATCTTCCAGATTAACGAACCGATTCTGTTTGGTCTGCCAATCATCATGAACCCGGTAATGTTCATTCCGTTCATCCTGATTCAGCCGCTGCTGGCCGCTATCACCCTGACGGCGTATTACATGGGCATCATTCCACCGATTACCAACATTGCACCGTGGACCATGCCAGCAGGTCTGGGCGCCTTCTTCAACACCAACGGCAGCGTCGCAGCCTTCCTGCTGGCGATATTCAACCTCGGGATTGCCACCCTGCTGTACATGCCGTTCGTGGCGATTGCCAACAAAGCCGCCACCATCATTGATGAAGAAGAGAGCGAAGAGGATATTGCCCTCTCACTGAAATTCTAAGATTGACCGGCGCGGGGAAGCCCGCGCCAGCCACAAGGAGCTTAAACATGTTAGATTTGGATAGTATTGTCGCAGACGAAGCCGCCGAGAACGATCTTGAAGAAGTGGTGATGGGGCTTATCATCAACTCCGGACAGGCCCGCAGCCTGGCCTATGCCGCACTGAAGCAGGCCAAGCAGGGGGATTTCGCCGCCGCGAAAACCATGATGGAACAGTCCCGCACGGCGCTGAATGAAGCGCACCTGGTGCAGACAAAGCTGATTGAAAGCGATCAGGGCGAAGGGAAGATGAAGGTCAGCCTGGTGCTGGTCCACGCGCAGGATCACCTGATGACCTCGATGCTGGCGCGTGAGCTGGTGGCGGAGCTCATTGAGCTTCACGAGAAGATGCAGTAAGTCAGACTGAGCAGCAGGAGGTCAGCACGATGGAAATTAAAACCGCACTTGAACAGCAGCTGTTTAATGGCAAAAATTTTCATGTGGTTATCTACAACAAAACGGAGAGCGCCAGTGGTCTGCACCAGCATGACTACTACGAGTTCACGATTGTTCTGACCGGTCGCTACTACCAGGAGATCAACGGTAAGCGCGTCCTGCTTGAGCGAGGGGATTTTGTCTTCCTGCCGATGGGGTCTTATCACCAGAGCTTTTACGAATTTGGTGCCACCCGCATTCTGAATGTGGGCGTCAGCAGACGTTTCTTCGAGAAGCACTATCTGCCGCTGGTGCCGTTCTGCTTCGTTGCCTCCCAGGTCTATCGGGTCAAAAACGAGTTCATGACCTGGATTGAGACGGTTATCGCTTCGCTTAACTTCCGCGACAATGAATTTGATGAGTTTATTGAAACGGTGACCTTCTACGTGATGAACCGGCTGCGCCATCATCGTGAAGAGCAGCAGGTGACGGATGATATTCCGCAATGGCTGCGCGGCACCGTTGAGCTGATGCACGATAAAGGCCAGTTCAGCGAAAATGCGCTGGAAAATATGGTGTCGCTGTCGGGCAAATCCCAGGAATATCTGACCCGTGCAACGCAGCGCTATTATCGTAAAACGCCCGTGCAAATTATTAATGAAATCCGCATTAACTTTGCCAAAAAACAGCTGGAAATTACCAACTATTCTGTCACCGATATTGCGTACGAGTCAGGATACAGCAGTCCCAGCCTGTTTATTAAGACCTTTAAAAAATTGACGTCATTCACACCGAACAGTTACCGGAAGAATTTAACGGTAATGAATTAACTTTCGGCGGATTACCCGCCACAAATATTGCTTTAATGGCTTGCCCAAATAGCGGGAAGAGTACGCTATACCTTGCAGGCGATTAACCTGATACGCTAAGGGAGATATTATGCAGAAGAAATTAAAAGTCGTAACCATTGGTGGCGGCAGCAGCTATACCCCGGAACTACTTGAAGGTTTCCTGAAACGTTATCATGAATTACCGGTCAGCGAATTATGGCTGGTGGACGTTGAGGAAGGTCAGGAGAAGCTGAATATTATTTTCGACCTGTGCAAGCGCATGGTGGAAAAAGCGGGCGTGCCTTTGACCGTGCATAAAACCCTGGACCGTCGTCTGGCGATGAAAGATGCGGATTTCGTCACCACCCAGCTGCGCGTTGGCCAGCTGAAGGCGCGCGAGCTGGACGAGCGTATTCCGCTGAGCCACGGCTATCTGGGGCAGGAGACCAACGGCGCTGGCGGCCTGTTTAAAGGTCTGCGTACCATCCCGGTCATTTTCGACATCGTCAAAGACGTGCAGGAGATCTGCCCGAACGCGTGGGTGATTAACTTCACCAACCCGGCCGGGATGGTCACTGAAGCGGTCTATCGTCATACCGGCTTCAAACGTTTTATCGGCGTCTGCAACATTCCGATCGGCATGAAGATGTTTATCCGCGACGTGCTGGCGCTGACCGACAGCGACGATCTCTCCATCGATCTGTTCGGCCTGAACCACATGGTGTTTATTAAAGATGTCATCGTGAACGGAAAATCGCGCTTTGCCGAGCTCCTCGACGGCGTGGCTTCCGGTCGCCTGACGGCGGCATCCGTGAAAAACATCTTTGACCTGCCGTTCAGCGAAGGGCTGATCCACTCGCTGAACCTGCTGCCGTGCTCGTACCTGCTTTACTACTTCAAGCAGAAAGAGATGCTGGCCATCGAAATGGGCGAGTACTATAAGGGCGGCGCGCGCGCGCAGATCGTTCAGAAGGTCGAGAAGCAGCTGTTCGATTTGTATAAAGACCCGAACCTGAACGTCAAACCGAAAGAACTGGAGCAGCGCGGCGGGGCCTACTACTCCGATGCGGCGTGTGAAGTGATCAACGCCATCTACAACGACAAGCAGGCGGAACACTATGTCAACGTGCCGCACCACGGCCATATCGACAATATCCCGGCGGACTGGGCCGTCGAGATGACCTGCATCCTGGGGCGCGAGGGCGCTAAACCGCATCCTCGCATCACCCACTTCGATGACAAGGTCATGGGCCTGATCCACACCATTAAGGGCTTTGAAGTGGCGGCAAGCAACGCGGCGCTGAGCGGCGAGCTCAATGACGTGCTGCTGGCGCTGAACCTCAGCCCGCTGGTGCATTCAGACCGCGATGCGGAACAACTGGCCAGCGAGATGATCCTGGCGCATGAAAAATGGTTGCCGAATTTTGCCGCCACGATCGAGAAGCTGAAGTTCAAACACCACTAAGAGGACGCACAATGGAAAACCTGCTGATCGTTAATGCTGATGACTTTGGTCTCTCGAAAGGCCAGAACTACGGCATTATTGAAGCCTGTCGCCGGGGGATTGTGACCTCTACCACGGCACTGGTGAATGGTGAGGCGGTTGAACACGCGGCGCAGCTGAGACGCGAGGTGCCGGCGCTGGGCGTCGGCATGCATTTTGTGCTGACGCTCGGGATGCCGCTTTCGCCAATGCCGGGCCTGACGCGCGACGGCCAGCTTGGAAAGTGGATTTGGGAACTGGCGGAGCAGGATGCTCTGCCGCTCGAAGAGATTGCCCGCGAGCTGGACTGTCAGTTCAACCGCTTCGTTGATGTGTTTGGTCAGGCGCCGACGCATATCGACAGCCATCACCACGTGCATATGATCCCGGCGATTTTCCCGATTGTCGCCGGGTTTGCCCAGCGCAAAGGCGTGGCGATGCGCGTGGATAGGGAGGCGCGCGGCGTGCCCGACTGCGACGTGACAACCACTGAGGGGTTCAGCAGCGCATTTTACGGCGACGAGATCGACGACGAGCTGTTCCTGAAGGTGCTGGATGATTCCGCCGCACGGGGTGAACGGTCGCTGGAGGTCATGGCACATCCTGCCTTTGTCGATAACACCGTGCGGAAAAGCGCCTACTGCTGGCCGCGTCTGGCGGAGCTGGACGTGCTGACGTCGGCGTCGCTGAAGTATGCGATTGCCGAGCGCGGGTATCGTCTGGGGACGTTTGGGGATCTGTGAGAAATTCCCCCTCACCCTAACCCTCTCCCCAAAGGGGCGAGGGGACTGTGCGGTGCGATCTGTAATGCCAGCACAGGTCTGCATTTCTCCCTCTCCCTTTCAGGGAGAGGGCCGGGGTGAGGGTATTTTTTACGCCGGGATCTGATCGATCTTGCTGCTGCGCGACCAGACGCGGTGCGCGGCGAGCAAATCAAACAGCTTCGTCATGAACGCATCGTCAACGTTATCTCCCTCGACAATCCCGTCCTCACCCTGATCGGCCACCTTCAGCTGCGCTTTGAACTGTCGCGCGTCGCCGGACAGCGCGATCGGTTTCAGGTGCTTATAGGCTTCCAGCAGATAATACACGGCGTCCCCGTTGGTCAGCAGGCTGGCAATATCCCCGCACGGCACGATCACCGCATCGACGGTCAGCGATGGCGCACCGGCAAAGGTCGCTGCGATCGGCAGCACAGAACCATCATCGGCCGTCACTTCACCCATGCGGGAATAGAGCAGTTTGGCATACACGCCCTGAGTCTTCAGCGCCTGCATAATCCCCAGCACGTCGCTGGCGCGGGTTTTGTCGTTCAGCAGAATGGCGACCACGCGGCCTTTAATCGAGCCGCCCGGCACCGCATACAGGCTCAGCGACGGATCTTTCTTTACGCCGTTAACCTCTTTCGGCGGAGCAAGGTTACGCTGCTCGTCGGTCAGCGTAATGCCCAGGTTGTCCGCGACACTCTGGGCAAGCTGAACATCAATATGCGCCAGCTGATCGACCACGCGCTCGCGGATGTAGGTGCGCACCACTTTACTCAGCTCAAAGCTGAAGCCGCCGATGATGTGCTGTTGCTCAATCGGCGTCTGGCTGTTCCAGAACAGGCGAGGGTGGGCGTAATACTCACCGAACGAGGGGCTGCGCTCGCGAATTTTATTGCCATCGATACGCTCCTGATACGATTCGAATCCACCGCGTTTCGGTCCGGGAGGCGTTTCACGCGGCCAGTTATCGTTGATGGAGTTCGGCTCATAGTTTGCCGGGTTGGTATCAATATCCTGACGGTGCATCCCGTCGCGCTGGAAGTTGTGATACGGGCAGGTTGGGCGGTTAATCGGAATTTCGTGGAAGTTCGGCCCGCCGAGTCGGCTAATCTGCGTATCGGTATAGGAGAACAGGCGTCCCTGCAGGAGCGGATCGTTGGTGAAGTCCAGCCCCGGCACGATATGCCCCGGGTGGAACGCGGCCTGCTCGTTTTCGGCAAAGAAATTATCCGGGTTGCGGTTGAGCACCATTTTACCCACCAGCTGCACCGGCACCAGCTCTTCCGGGATCAGCTTCGTCGGGTCCAGAAGGTCGAAATCGAACTTAAATTCGTCCTCTTCCGGTATGAGCTGCAGGCCCAGTTCGTATTCCGGGAAGTCGCCCGCTTCAATGGATTCCCACAGCTCGCGGCGATGGAAGTCCGGATCGCGCCCGGTCAGCTTCTGCGCCTCGTCCCACACCAGTGAGGCTTTACCCGCGACAGGCTTCCAGTGGAAGCGGACAAACGTGGCTTTCCCCTCGGCGTTGATCAGACGGAAGGTGTGGATGCCAAACCCCTCCATGGTGCGATAGCTGCGCGGAATGCCGCGGTCTGACATCGCCCACATCACGTTGTGTAAGGTTTCAGGCTGCAGGGAAACATAGTCCCAGAAGGTGTCGTGCGCACTTTGTCCCTGCGGTATGGCCCAGTGGGGCTCCGGTTTTACCGCATGGACAAAGTCAGGAAATTTATGCGCGTCCTGAATGAAAAACACCGGGGTGTTATTGCCGACCAGATCGAAAATACCCTCTTCGGTATAAAACTTGGTGGCAAAGCCGCGGATATCCCGGACGGTATCTGCCGACCCCGCGCCGCCCTGCACGGTGGAGAAACGCACAAACACCGGGGTAATTTTATCCGGGTCGGAGAGGAAATCCGCTTTGGTGATCGCTTTTAGACTCTTATAGGGCTGGAAGTAGCCGTGCGCAGCGGAACCGCGTGCGTGGACGATGCGTTCCGGTATCCGCTCGTGGTCAAAATGGGTGATTTTTTCCCGCAGGATAAAGTCTTCCAGCAGGGTTGGCCCGCGCGCGCCTGCGCGAAGGGAGTTCTGATCGTCAGCAATACGCACGCCCTGATTGGTGGTGAGCGCAAAACCCTCGCCGCCTTTACGGTGTGGCTCAAGAGATTTCAGCTTCTCGTTTCCCGTGTCCGGCGATTTCATGCTTCCCGGTGCGGTAGGCTGTTCGCCCGGTGCGGAGGGGCCAGGGGAGGGGCGGTGAGAGCCGTCTGCAGGGGCGAGAGAGTCCATACCCGGTTGAGATTCTTCAGTGCCATGAATCGGTGATTGATGTGTTTTATCTTTGTTCGACATTGCACGCTTCTCCTTTATCCATTGCTAAAAACCCTATTAAGGATAGAACAATGTCGCGACATGGTTCGCGAACTAAGAGTTTTCACATGCCGTGATTAGCGAAAGGAGCCATCTCACCCACTCGGAGCGCGACGGAAGGCAGCAGGATCGGCTATCATAGAATTTTCCTGCTTCAAGAATTTTGCTTTAGTGAATCCGTCGCTTATGAAACCTCTTCGTCAACAAAACCGCCAGGTTATTAGCTATGTGCCCCGCGTTGAGCCCGCGCCGCCTGACCATGCCCTGAAAGTGGAGGGCTTTCGTGATGTCTGGCTGCTGCGGGGGAAATACGTGGCCTTTGTGCTGATCGGCGAACATTTCCGTCGCTCTCCCACGTTTACGGTGCCGGAGTCCGCACAGCGGTGGGCGATGCAGATCCGCCAGGATGAAGAGGTTGAAGAATAACAGCCATAAAAAAACCGCCTGATGGCGGTTTTTTTATTTCTACCGTGATTAACGGTGCGCCAGCTCGGCGTCGTCTTCACTTTCCAGAATCGCTTTGTCGGTCTGCTTCAGCCACTGGCTGGTCAGCGTACCGGCGGTCATGGAGCCGCTCACGTTCAGCGCGGTACGACCCATGTCGATCAGCGGCTCAACGGAGATCAGCAGGGCGACCAGCGTTACGGGCAGACCCAGCGCAGGCAGCACAATCAGCGCGGCGAAGGTTGCGCCACCGCCAACACCCGCAACGCCTGCGGAGCTTACGGTAACAATCCCGACCAGCGTGGCGATCCATACCGGATCCAGCGGGTTGATACCCACCGTCGGCGCGACCATCACGGCCAGCATCGCCGGGTACAGACCCGCACAGCCGTTCTGACCAATGGTGGCACCAAAGGAGGCAGAGAAGCTGGCGATGGATTCAGGCACGCCCAGACGACGGGTTTGCGCTTCAACGTTCAGCGGAATAGACGCGGCGCTGGAACGGCTGGTGAAGGCAAAGGTCAGTACCGGCCAGACTTTACGGAAGTATTTCAGCGGGCTGACGCCGTTCACGCCCAGCAGGATGCCGTGCACCACGAACATAATGCCCAGGCCCAGATAAGAGGCGACAACGAAGCTGCCCAGCTTAATGATGTCCTGCAGGTTAGAGCCGGCAACCACTTTGGTCATCAGCGCCAGGACGCCGTAAGGGGTGAGCTGCATAACCAGACGAACCAGCTTCATCACCCAGCTTTGCAGGGTGTCAATCGCTGTCAGCACGCGTTCGCCTTTTGGCGCGTCGTCTTTCAGCAGCTTCAGCGCCGCGACGCCCAGGAACGCGGCGAAAATAACCACGCTGATGATCGAGGTTGGGCTCGCACCGGTCAGGTCAGCAAACGGGTTCTTCGGAATGAAGGAGAGCACCATCTGCGGCACGGTCAGGTCAGCTACTTTACCCACATAGTTGGTCTGAATTGCGGTAAGACGTGCCGTTTCAGCGGTACCCTGAACCAGACCTTCTGCGGTCAGGCCAAACAGGTTGGTGACCAGCACACCCACCAGCGCGGCAATCAGCGTGGTGAACAGCAGCGTACCAATGGTCAGGAAACTGATTTTTCCTAGCTGAGTGGCGTTATGCAGGCGGGCCACGGCGCTCAGAATAGAGGCGAACACCAGCGGCATAACGATCATCTGCAGCAGCTGGACATAGCCGTTACCGACAATATTGAACCACTGAATGGAATCTTTCAGAACTGGATTATCGGAGCCATAAATTGCCTGTAATGCCAGACCAAATACGACACCCATGGCCAGACCAACCAGCACCTTTTTCGCCAGGCTCCACTGTTTGTGGCGCGCCTGCGCGAGAAGTAATAGCAATATAACGAACACAACGACGTTCGCGATGAGTGGAAAATTCATCCCCGTTCTCCTGATTTATTATTGGGTCGGTTTTTACCGATCCTGTTGGCGGAAGGTTAGCAGAAGTGTGATGTAGCGCTTATATCCAAATGGAATGGGTTATGACAAATGGGATAATTTTGTCGGTTTACTGTTCAATCTGGTGATGAATAAAGCGATTAAACTGAAATTGCAGCGAATTAATCATCTGGGATGACCAGCGAACTGCACTGTTTTCGGGCAAGGTTTGCGGCATCCAGACGGCGTAAGCAAACAGCGCCATGCACAATACCCGCTCAAGCTGGTTACCTTTCTGCGGTGCGAGGATGGGAAAACGGAAACGCCAGCGGCAGGGCCATAGCAGCGGCACGCCCGCAGGCGTCAGCATATCGGCCAGAATATGGCTTAAATAGCCCAGCACCATCCCCTGGATGGCATCGGCGGGGACTATCCAGCTTTCAGGCACTTTTAAATAGAACAGCGTCAGCAGGCCAAACACGGCCAGCAGGCTGTGCGTAAACCCCCGGTGGCCGAACGCGCGGGCGATGGGTTTCGACACCCATTTCAGACGCTGTCCGAGGAAGGATTTAGGGTGGTCGATGTCGGGCAGCAGACAGGTCAATACGGCGGAAGGGACAATATGCCACCAGTCCCCCTGTGCCAGCACGGGGGTAAGTTCAGCGTTTTTGGCAAATACTGCGCACGCAATAGAAAAAAGCAGGTGGCCTTCCGCCGTCATGATAAAACCCACAAAACTGTCAATTCATACAGTATAGGGTTTTTATACAGTAGGCGGAAGAGGTGACGGTGTAACTGTTTGTCACAAACCGGAGGAGGGCGTTAACCGCCCTGCAGATGGCGCGCCGTCAGTTCTGCCAGTGAATGTAGCTTCACATCGGCAAGCGCAAACCGGGGATCGTGGCGGCCTTCTTCCGCAGGCACCACAATGGAGCGCATCCGCGCGGCTTTAGAGGCCACCATGCCGTTAACGGAATCTTCCAGCGCAACGCAGCTGAGGGGATCCAGGCCGAGCTTAGCGGCACAGTCCAGATAGACCTGCGGGTGCGGCTTGCTGTAAGGCAATTTTTCAGCGGACGCCAGCGCGTCAAAACTGTCGCGCAGTTCAAACATCGTGAGCACTTTTTCCAGCATATGCAGCGGTGAAGCGGAAGCCAGGCCAACCTTCAGCCCCTGGGCTTTACACAGCGCGACAGCCTCACGTACGCCGGGCAGCAGCGGCCGGCTCTCTTCCACCAGAGAAATGGCGCGGCTGATAATGCGTGCGGTCACCTCATTGCGATCGGGACCCACCCACGGCTGTTGGGCAAACCACAGGTCAACCACCATATCGATGCGCAGGCCCAGCGTATCGGGTAGTTCATTACGGCGGCTGATATCGACGCCCAGACTGGCCATCACATCCAGTTCGGCGCGATCCCACAGCGGTTCGGAATCGATCAGTAATCCATCCATGTCAAAAATTGCGGCAAGAATTTGGCGCGGTGTCGACATCACAACGTCTCCTTATCCAGGGTGTTCGACAGACGATACGTGCTAAGCACAATCTGCAATTTAGCATATTGCTTTTAAAGAGCGGGCGAAATTGATGGCCAGCAGGTAGACTTAGGCACAAATAACGCGTCTTTATGAAGAGGAACTGATGACGTATCAACAAGCTGGACGCATTGCGGTCTTAAAACGTATTGCTGGCTGGGTGATTTTTATTCCTGCCGTCATTTCTACGCTGATTTCTGTACTCAAATTTATGTACGATCACAGCGAAAAACAGCCGGGTATCAATGCGGTAATGCTTGATTTCGCTCATGTCATGATTGAGATGATGCGTTTTAATACGCCATTTTTGAATGTTTTCTGGTTTAACTCACCCACCCCGGATTTTCATCAACAGCTGAATATCAGCTTCTGGGTGATATATGCCCTGATCTTTGTCGCGCTGGCACTGCAGGCTTCTGGCGCGAGAATGAGCCGCCAGACGCGCTTTTTACGCGAAGGCGTTGAGGATCAGTTGATTCTGGAGCAGGCCAAAGGCCCGGAAGGCATGAGTCGGGAGCAGATCGAATCCCGCATTGTTGTGCCGCGTCACACCATTTTCCTGCAAATTTTCCCGCTCTATATCCTTCCCGTAATCATCATTGTGGCGGGATACTTCTTCTTCTCACTGCTCGGTTTTCTGTAAGCGATAAGGGTGGCGGCAAGGCCACCCGTGCGCTTTTCAGGCGGCAAGCATACGCTCGAGTGCCCGCTGGGCGTTAACCAGATGTTCTCCGCCAAAAAGAATGGCGCGGTTCATCAGCGTATAAAGCTGATACACCGGCTGGCGGTCGAGGAAACCGGGCGGCAGGGGGGAAACAGACTGGTATCCGTCGTATATTTGCGGCGGCTGCTCCGGATGAAGCGGCAGCATGGCAAGATCGCACTCTCTGTCACCCCAGTAGCAGGCCGGGTCGAAGATGTAGGGGCCGTTGGGACCCAGCGCGCAGTTATCAGACCACAAATCGCCGTGAAGCAGAGACGCCTGGGGCTGGTGGGAGGCCAGACGCTGTTGAACGTGCTCGACGATGGCATCAATATTGCCAAATTCCAGCCCTTTCTCGGCGGCCAGTTCAAGCTGCCAGCCAATGCGCTGCTCGGCAAAAAATGTCGACCAGCGACGCTGCCAGGCATTGGGCTGTGGCGTGGTAGAGAGATCGTTGTCAAAATCGAGACCAAACTGCGGCTGGTCGCTCCATTGATGCAGGCGCGCTAACTGTTGGCCGAGGATAAACGCATTATGGGCATCCAGCGGTCGGGCGGGGAGATATTCCATGACCAGAAAACTGTAATCGCGGTCGCTACCGACGGCCAGCACCTGTGGGACCGTCACCGTTTTACTGCGCGACAGCAGCTCCAGCTGGTCGGCTTCGGCGGTAAATATCGGAAGCAGTTCTCGCTCATCGCACTTAACGAAAAGATCGCGTCCTGCGTAGCGTAAATGCCACGCGGCGTGGATCTCACCGCCTGGCAGTTCGTTACGCAGTTCAATTTCACCTTCACCCAGCTGCTCACGTAAAAGATGACTGATAGCCTGCCACATGTTGTCTCTCCCATGTTGTCTGCCAGATCATAAAGTTAGCGCATAATTGCGGTAAAAAAATACGAACTAACGCACACCTGAGCGGTTTAAATTCATGCAGCGCACTTATTGTTCTTTTTTCCGCCAGCTTTCCCAGGTATCCACGTCAATTTCGGCAGGCTTGTCGGTCACGCTCTCTACCAGACTGGCGGCCAGCGCATGAACCTCTTCCTGGCTCAGGGCGCCGATGAGACCAAATGCCAGGGTGCCTAAATCATGAATATTGCCCTCGTCATCCGTGAGCGTGAGGAGAAAATTAGCCCGGGTGAAGGCGTTGTTGAGCTCATTCAGCTCGGTCAGCGATGCTTCATGAAGGTTGATGGTCACGACGTAACGTGTGATGTCACCACTGCTCATAATTCACCTCATTGTTATCATGGAAGTTTTCTTAGCATAGTCGATAGTTTGCGTTTGGCGACTCAGGGCGGACATTCCCCTCCGTAAAGACGAAGGGGGAAGGCGTTAATTTCGGGACAGGTAATCGACGATTTTTTGCGTATCGGCAAGTGAGCAGAGACGCGTGCCCTGATTGATAGTTGCGGCGCTACCCGCCGCCACGCCGTAGCGCGTCATCTCGAGCAGAGACGCGCCCTGCGCCAGTTTTAGCGTCATCGCGCCCACCATGCTATCGCCCGCACCAACCGTGCTCTGGCTCTTCATCGGCGGTGGAACAACCTGAACGGACGACGTTCCATCGACGGCCAGCGCCCCCTGAGGACCAAGGGAAACGACTACGCGTCGCGCTTTGCCGCTGCGTACCAGCTCCTGCGCGGCGGTGCGAACATCATCAGGCTGCGTCAGTTCGCGGTTGACCAGCGCGCTTAACTCTTTCTGGTTGGGTTTGACCAGCTCAAGATTGCCCGGCACCAGGGCCGCCTGCAGGGCCTCGCCGCTGCTGTCGACAATGCAGCGGATGCCGCGTTTCTGTACCGCCTGAATCAGCGCCGTTAATTTTTCCGTGCTGACGCCGGGCGGGAGGCTGCCGCTTACCACCAGCAGCGCGCCGCTCTCTATCGTCAGCACTTTCTCTTCAAGCTGACGAAACTCGTCATCGCTAAGTTTCGCACCCGGCATGACAAAACGGTACTGCTCGCCGCTGGACTCCACGTGGACATGCAGGTTTTGCCGCGTCCAGTCTTTGGCCTCGACGGTCTCTACGGCTACCTGTTCATCTGCCAGCAGAGAGACCAGATGTTCACCGGTGGCACCGCCTGCGGGGAAAATTGCCGTAGCTTTGCCGCCGAGGTGGGTAATAGCACGCGCCACGTTGATCCCGCCGCCGCCGGGCTCAAATACCGGGGCGCTACAGCGCAATTTACCTTCCGGGTAAATCTGCGGCGTCAGGGTGGCGGAATCCAGGGAAGGGGAGAGCGTCAGGGTATAGATAGAAACCATCATTACCTCCTTTTAGTATGGGTTCTTATTAGCCTGGCACCATTTGACAGGAAGGCAATGTAAATAACAGTATGATTTTAAATATGAATACTGACAAAAAGTGAGGCGGGGGATATATAAAATAAAACGCTTTTTGAGATCGTTCTTATTCAAAAAATGAAATAAGAAAACATTGCTATGTTATTTGCGGCTTTTTATAATTTGTTACCTTTCTCTGGACGCCTTGTCATTGATCCTCAAGAAAGATTCCGGGACCGTGTGGTCTCTTTTTTTGTTGTACGGACTCCTTAATAAAATGAAGCTTTTAAAGACAGTGCCCGCTGCACTGATGCTGGCGGGTGGCGTGTTTGCGGCTATGAACGCGACCGCTGATGATACCGTTTTTACTGTCATGGACGATCCTTCCACCGCGAAAAAACCGTTTGAAGGTAACCTCAACGCCGGGTACCTGGCACAATCCGGTAACACGAAAAGCTCTTCTCTGACGGCGGACAGTACGCTCACCTGGTACGGCAACACCACCGCCTGGTCTCTGTGGGGTAATGCCAGCAACACTTCCGCTAATGACGAACGTTCTTCCGAGAAATATGCGGTAGGCGGACGTAGCCGTTACAACATGACCGACTATGACTACCTGTTTGGACAGGCAAGCTGGTTAACCGACCGTTACAACGGTTATCGCCAGCGTGATGTGTTCACCGCCGGTTATGGTCGCCAGTTCCTGAACGGTCCGGTACACAGCCTCCGTTTTGAATTCGGTCCGGGTGTGCGTTATGACGAGTACACCAATGGCGATACCAAAACCCAACCGCTCGGTTACGCTTCCGGTACCTATGCCTGGCAGATGACTGACAACACCAAATTTACGCAGGGTGTTTCCGTATTTGGTGCCGACGACACGACGCTGAACTCTGAGACGGCGCTGAACGTGGCTATCAACGAACACTTTGGTCTGAAAGTGGCCTACAACGTGACCTGGAACTCTTCACCACCAGAAACCGCGCCGGATCATACCGACCGCAGAACCACGGTTTCACTGGGTTACAGAATGTAATAAAAGCGGGCCGATGTTGATGTCGGCCCGTTTATTGTCTGTGGCTATTTGACGTCCCTTCTGATGACCTGTCTTCGCCCCTAGCCCCAAATCATTGCCGCCCAACGGAGTAGCAGCATTGCGCCGCAGATGGCAATCAGCACCAGCACCATTTTCCAGTGTTTTACGGCAAATCGTTTTGTTGGCATAACCTAATCCTTGTTCGTTGATACCCACAGTCTACCAAACAGGGCCGAAATATGCCCCTTCTCGGGATCGATTGGGTTATGCCAGCATAGGGTTCGGCTCAGAACCAGTGGAATCGTTCGGCGAGAATCAACAATAAACCTGTGGCGGAAAGGACATTCAATATCACAACCGTTCTGCTGGATACGTTCATGGTATGCACCTTTGGGTTTAAGGACCTGTTCAAGAGTAGCTCAGCATCTTCGAAATGCGAGCGCAGGGGAGAAGCAACCCGCAAATTCGTACGAAAGTGCCAGCCCATCAATCTGGCCGCAGAGGGTGCAATCTCCTTTGCGTTAGTGTTAACATTACGTCGCTTGCCGTAAATCCACATTAATCTGAATTCGGCAGGTGAATGATGACGAACCAATTTGACGATTGTTGGTCAGATGGTGTCGTAATCTATTGTCAAATCACGATTATTTTCTTTGTATATGCTCTTATGTGTGGGGCATCACTGCAAATAAGGATATAAAATGCCTGTAATTACTCTTCCTGATGGCAGTCAACGCCATTTCGACCGTGCTGTTAGCCCAATGGATGTTGCCCTGGACATTGGTCCTGGTCTCGCGAAAGCGACTATCGCTGGCCGTGTGAACGGTGAGCTGGTGGATGCCTCCGATCTGATCGAAAACGATGCGACGCTTGCCATCATCACCGCGAAAGACGAAGAAGGTCTGGAGATCATTCGTCACTCCTGCGCGCACCTGTTAGGCCATGCCATCAAACAGCTGTGGCCAAACACCAAAATGGCGATCGGTCCGGTTATCGACAACGGTTTCTACTACGACGTTGACCTCGACCACACCCTGACTCAGGAAGATATCGACGCGCTTGAAAAACGCATGCACGAGCTCGCCGAAACCAACTATGACGTCATCAAGAAGAAAGTCAGCTGGCACGAAGCGCGTGAAACCTTCGTGAAGCGCGGCGAGAGCTACAAGGTCTCTATTCTTGACGAAAACATTTCGCATGATGACAAGCCTGGCTTGTACCACCACGAAGAATACATCGACATGTGCCGTGGACCGCACGTGCCGAACATGCGCTTCTGTCATCACTTTAAGCTGATGAAGATCGCAGGCGCCTACTGGCGTGGCGACAGCAACAACAAGATGTTGCAGCGTATTTATGGTACCGCGTGGGCCGATAAAAAAGCCCTGAACGCTTACCTGCTTCGTCTGGAAGAGGCGGCGAAGCGTGACCACCGTAAAATCGGCAAGCAGCTTGACCTGTACCACATGCAGGAAGAAGCGCCGGGTATGGTGTTCTGGCATAACGACGGGTGGACTATCTTCCGTGAACTGGAAACTTTCGTACGCTCCAAGCTGAAAGAGTACCAGTATCAGGAAGTTAAAGGCCCGTTCATGATGGACCGTGTGCTGTGGGAAAAAACCGGCCACTGGGACAACTACAAAGATGCGATGTTCACCACCTCGTCTGAGAATCGTGAATACTGCATCAAGCCAATGAACTGCCCGGGCCACGTTCAGATCTTCAACCAGGGTCTGAAATCCTACCGCGACCTGCCGCTGCGTATGGCGGAGTTCGGTAGCTGCCACCGTAACGAGCCATCAGGTGCGCTGCACGGTCTGATGCGTGTTCGTGGCTTTACGCAGGATGATGCGCATATCTTCTGTACTGAAGATCAGGTCCGTGACGAAGTTAACGCCTGTATTCGTATGGTCTACGATATGTACAGCACCTTTGGCTTCGAGAAGATCGTGGTCAAACTCTCAACGCGTCCGGAAAAACGTATCGGTAGCGATGAGACCTGGGATCGCGCAGAAGCGGATCTCGCCGTGGCGCTGGAAGAGAACGGCATTCCGTTCGAATACCAGCTGGGCGAGGGCGCATTCTACGGTCCGAAAATTGAATTTACCCTGTATGACTGCCTCGATCGCGCATGGCAGTGCGGTACTGTACAGCTGGACTTCTCCCTGCCGCAGCGTTTAAGCGCCTCTTATGTTGGCGAAGACAACGAACGTCAGGTACCGGTAATGATTCACCGTGCCATTCTCGGTTCTCTGGAGCGCTTCATCGGCATCCTGACCGAAGAGTTCGCTGGCTTCTTCCCAACCTGGCTTGCGCCAGTGCAGGTCGTGGTGATGAACATTACCGATTCTCAGGCGGATTACGTTAAAGAATTGACGCAGAAACTACAAAATGCGGGCATTCGCGTAAAAGCAGACTTGAGAAATGAGAAGATTGGCTTTAAAATCCGCGAGCACACTTTACGTCGTGTCCCGTATATGTTGGTCTGTGGTGATAAAGAGGTGGAAGCAGGCAAAGTTGCCGTTCGCACCCGCCGTGGTAAAGACCTGGGCAGCCTGGACGTAAGTGAAGTGATTGAGAAGCTGCAACAAGAGATTCGCAGCCGCAGTCTTCAACAACTGGAGGAATAAGGTATTAAAGGCGGAAAACGAGTTCAAACGGCACGTCCGAATCGTATCAATGGCGAGATTCGCGCCCAGGAAGTTCGCTTAACAGGTCTGGAAGGCGAGCAGCTGGGGATTGTGAGTCTGAGAGAAGCAATCGAAAAGGCTGAAGAAGCTGGAGTAGATTTAGTTGAAATCAGCCCTAACGCCGAACCGCCAGTTTGTCGTATCATGGACTACGGCAAGTTCCTTTATGAAAAGAGTAAGTCTTCTAAGGAACAGAAGAAGAAGCAAAAAGTTATCCAGGTTAAGGAAATCAAATTCCGTCCTGGTACCGACGATGGCGATTATCAGGTAAAACTCCGCAGCCTGATTCGCTTTCTGGAAGATGGCGATAAGGCCAAGATCACACTGCGTTTCCGCGGTCGTGAGATGGCCCACCAACAGATTGGTATGGAAGTGCTTAACCGCGTCCGTGACGATCTGAGTGAACTGGCAGTAGTCGAATCCTTCCCTACGAAGATCGAAGGCCGCCAGATGATCATGGTGCTCGCTCCTAAGAAGAAACAGTAAGGCCTTCAAGCAGCAAAATCTGTGGAGCCTTCGGGTTTCATAGGTTTTGTTCGCCTATGTTTCGTTTATTTAACAATGCGAAGTGGAAGTTATTAAAATGCCAAAAATTAAGACCGTACGCGGTGCTGCTAAGCGCTTCAAAAAAACCGGTAAAGGTGGTTTTAAGCACAAGCACGCTAACCTGCGTCACATTCTGACTAAGAAAGCTACCAAGCGTAAACGTCACCTGCGTCCAAAAGCCATGGTTTCTAAAGGCGATCTGGGCCTGGTCATCGCGTGCCTGCCGTACGCATAAGTCGTTTCGTTTAACTTTTTTAACTTAGAATAGATACAGGAGAGCACACATGGCTCGCGTAAAACGTGGTGTAATTGCACGTGCACGTCACAAGAAAATTTTGAAACAAGCTAAAGGCTACTACGGTGCGCGTTCACGCGTTTACCGCGTTGCCTTCCAGGCTGTTATCAAAGCAGGTCAGTACGCTTACCGTGACCGTCGTCAGCGTAAGCGTCAGTTCCGTCAACTGTGGATTGCGCGTATCAACGCAGCAGCACGTCAGAACGGTATTTCTTACAGCAAATTCATCAACGGCCTGAAAAAAGCCTCTGTTGAAATCGACCGTAAGATCCTGGCTGACATCGCAGTATTCGACAAAGTAGCGTTCACCGCTCTGGTCGAAAAAGCGAAAGCAGCACTGGCATAAGCCAGTTGAGAGAGGGGGCCTGGCTCCCTCTTTTCATTTAACACCATCAGAAGATTGACATTTATCCGTCCAGGCTTTTCAATAAGGTCTTAACGGTTTTTACCAGACAAGGTAACGCAAGCATGAATGCTGCTATTTTCCGCTTCTTCTTTTACTTTAGCACCTGACTTCAGGAGGCTAGCGCGTGAAAGATGAAACGAAAAACAGCGCCAGATAAGCCTCCCGATGGAGGCTTTTTTTGTGCCTGAATTTGAGAGAATAACTCCACCAAATCGGTGTCTGCACCGACATAATGAGGAAAATCATGTCACATCTCGCAGAGCTGGTTGCCAGTGCAACAGCCGCCATTAATCAGGCCTCAGATGTTGCCGCGTTAGACAATGTCCGCGTCGAATATCTTGGGA
Source organism: Enterobacter sp. PL_is379 (assembly GCF_055817355.1). NCBI lineage: Bacteria > Pseudomonadati > Pseudomonadota > Gammaproteobacteria > Enterobacterales > Enterobacteriaceae > Enterobacter > Enterobacter sp. PL_is379. The sequence goes on along the minus strand of NZ_JBVPGT010000028.1, from coordinate 169,830 downwards.
AGAAAGGGCACCTGACCCTTCAAATGACAACCCTGCGTGAGCTGCCGCCAGAAGAACGCCCGGCTGCGGGTGCGGTGATTAACGAAGCCAAAGAGCAGGTACAGCAGGCGCTGAACGCGCGCAAAGCCGAGCTGGAAAGCGCGGTGCTGAATGCGCGTCTGGCCGCAGAGACGATTGACGTTTCTTTGCCGGGTCGCCGTATCGAAAACGGCGGTCTGCACCCGGTTACCCGCACCATCGATCGCATTGAAAGTTTCTTCGGTGAGCTCGGCTTTACCGTGGCGACTGGCCCGGAAATCGAAGATGATTACCATAACTTCGACGCCCTGAACATTCCTGGCCATCATCCGGCACGCGCTGACCACGACACTTTCTGGTTCGACGCTACGCGTCTGCTGCGTACCCAGACCTCCGGCGTTCAGATCCGTACCATGAAGGATCAGGAGCCGCCAATTCGCATTATCGCGCCGGGCCGCGTCTATCGTAACGACTACGATCAGACCCACACCCCAATGTTCCACCAGATGGAAGGTCTGATCGTTGATAAAAACATCAGCTTTACCAACCTGAAGGGCACGCTGCACGATTTCCTGAACAACTTCTTTGAGGAAGATCTGCAGGTTCGTTTCCGTCCGTCCTACTTCCCGTTCACCGAACCGTCTGCAGAAGTTGACGTGATGGGTAAAAACGGCAAATGGCTGGAAGTGCTGGGCTGCGGCATGGTGCATCCAAACGTGCTGCGCAACGTGGGTATCGATCCGGAAGTTTACTCCGGCTTTGCCTTCGGCATGGGCATGGAGCGTCTGACTATGCTGCGTTACGGCGTGACCGACTTACGTGCATTCTTCGAAAACGATCTGCGTTTCCTCAAACAGTTTAAATAAGGGCAGGACAGAACAATGAAATTCAGTGAACTGTGGTTACGCGAGTGGGTGAACACCACGCTGGACAGCGAAGCGCTTTCTAACCAGATCACCATGGCGGGTCTGGAAGTGGACGGCGTTGAGCCGGTTTCAGGTGCATTCAACGGCGTGGTCGTCGGCGAAGTGGTAGAGTGCGGTCAGCACCCTAACGCTGACAAACTGCGTGTAACAAAAGTGAACGTGGGCGGTGACCGTCTGCTGGATATCGTCTGCGGTGCGCCAAACTGCCGTCAGGGCCTGAAGGTGGCCGTGGCGACCGTCGGTGCGGTACTGCCGGGCGATTTCAAAATCAAAGCGGCTAAGCTGCGCGGCGAGCCGTCTGAAGGCATGCTGTGTTCCTTCTCCGAGCTGGGTATTTCCGACGATCACAACGGCATCATTGAGCTGCCGCTGGATGCGCCAATCGGCACCGATATCCGTGAGTACCTGAAGCTTGATGACAACACCATCGAAATCAGCGTCACGCCAAACCGTGCCGACTGCTTAGGGATCATCGGCGTGGCGCGCGACGTTGCCGTGCTGAACCAGACCGAACTGAATGCGCCGGACGTTGCGCCGGTTGAAGCGACCATCAGTGACGTGCTGCCTATTCAGGTTGACGCTGCGGATGCCTGCCCGCGCTACCTCGGTCGCGTGGTGAAAGGCATCAACGTTAAGGCGCCAACCCCGCTGTGGATGAAAGAGAAGCTGCGCCGCTGCGGTATCCGCTCTATCGACGCCGTGGTCGACGTGACCAACTACGTTCTGCTGGAGCTGGGCCAGCCAATGCACGCGTTCGATAAAGATCGTATCGAAGGCGGTATTGTGGTGCGCATGGCGAAAGAGGGTGAAACCCTGGTTCTGCTGGACGGCAGCGAAGCGAAACTGAACGCCGACACCCTGGTGATTGCTGACCACAGCAAAGCGCTGGCAATGGGCGGTATATTCGGTGGCGAGCATTCGGGCGTCAATGACGAAACCCAAAACGTGCTGCTGGAGTGCGCGTTCTTCAGCCCGCTCTCTATCACCGGTCGCGCACGCCGTCACGGTCTGCACACCGATGCGTCTCATCGCTACGAGCGTGGCGTTGACCCGGCGCTGCAGTACAAAGCAATGGAACGTGCCACCCGCCTGCTGATCGACATCTGCGGCGGCGAAGCGGGCCCGGTGATCGACGTCACCCACGAAGCGACGCTGCCGAAGCGTGCGACCATCACTCTGCGCCGCAGCAAGCTGGATCGTCTGATTGGGCACCATGTTGCCGATGCGCAGGTGACCGATATCCTGAAGCGTCTGGGCTGTGAAGTGACCGAAGGCCAGGACGAGTGGAAAGCCGTTGCGCCATCATGGCGTTTCGACATGGAAATTGAAGAAGATCTGGTGGAAGAAGTGGCCCGCGTTTACGGCTATAACAACATCCCTGACGAGCCTGTCCAGGCAGGTCTGGTGATGGGCACCCACCGTGAAGCCGACCTGTCCCTGAAGCGTGTGAAAACCATGCTGAATGACAAAGGCTACCAGGAAGTGATCACCTACAGCTTTGTGGATCCAAAGCTGCAGCAGCTGATCCACCCGGGCCAGGAGGCGCTGATCCTGCCAAGCCCAATCTCCAGCGAAATGTCCGCGATGCGTCTGTCTCTGTGGACGGGCCTGCTGGGCACTGTCGTTTATAACCAGAATCGTCAGCAAAACCGCGTGCGAATTTTCGAAAGCGGTTTGCGCTTTGTACCGGATAATCAGGCAAATTTAGGCATCCGTCAGGATCTCATGCTGGCTGGCGCCATCAGCGGCAACCGCTATGAAGAGCACTGGGACCTGGCAAAAGGCACGGTTGATTTCTACGATATGAAGGGCGATCTGGAAGCGATTCTGGATCTGACCGGTAAATTATCTGAAATTGAATTCCGCGCAGAAGCCATCCCGGCACTGCATCCGGGCCAGAGCGCAGCTATCTATTTAGACGGCAAACGCGTTGGTTTTATTGGGGTTGTTCACCCTGAGCTGGAGCGCAAGCTGGACCTGAACGGCCGTACCATCGTGTTCGAGCTGGAATGGAACCCGGTGGCTGACCGCGTTATTCCTCAGGCTCAGGACGTCTCCCGCTTCCCGGCAAACCGCCGTGATATCGCGGTTGTGGTCGCGGAAAATGTGCCCGCAGCAGATATTTTGGCCGAATGTAAGAAAGTTGGCGTAAATCAGGTAGTTGGCGTAAACTTATTTGACGTGTACCGCGGCAAGGGCGTAGCAGAAGGTTTCAAGAGCCTCGCTATTAGCCTTATCCTTCAGGATACCAGCCGTACACTCGAAGAAGAGGAGATTGCCGCTACCGTCGCCAAATGTGTAGAGGCATTAAAAGAGCGATTCCAGGCATCATTGAGGGATTGAACCTATGGCGCTTACAAAAGCTGAAATGTCAGAATATCTGTTTGATAAGCTTGGGCTTAGCAAACGGGATGCCAAAGAGCTGGTAGAGCTGTTTTTCGAAGAGATCCGTCGTGCTCTGGAAAATGGTGAGCAGGTAAAACTCTCCGGTTTTGGCAATTTTGATTTGCGAGACAAAAACCAACGTCCGGGCCGCAACCCGAAGACGGGGGAAGATATTCCCATTACAGCCCGCCGCGTGGTGACCTTCAGACCCGGCCAGAAGTTAAAAAGCCGTGTCGAAAACGCAACGCCCAAAGCAGAGTAATATGAACTAACTAAAAAGGCCGCCCACGCGGCCTTTTTTCTTTGCGCTCTCCGGCAAACCCGCCGTAAAATCAATTACATCTCACGCTACTAAAACCGTACACATGCTTGATTATGCCCATCGCCAGCACCGTTCCGATAAGCGTCGCCTGCTTTTGCTGGTGCTATTGCTCATTGTCGCCGCGGCCGTGAGCCTCTGCGCCGGAGACCGATGGATAGGGCCTGAAAGCTGGTGGGGGCCGGACGGGCAGCTCTTCGTCTGGCAAATTCGCCTGCCGCGCACCGTCGCGGTGGTTCTGGTGGGTGCCGCGCTGGCGCTGTGCGGCACCATTATGCAGGCGTTGTTTGATAACCCGCTGGCGGAGCCCGGGCTGCTTGGCGTGTCGAACGGGGCAGGCGTGGGGCTGATTGCAGCGGTAATGCTGGGCGGGGGAGAACTCTCCGGATGGAGTATTAGCCTGAGCGCTATTCTCGGCGCATTGCTGATCACAGCGATCCTTCTTCGCTTTGCCAGACGGCACTTATCGACCAGCCGTCTGCTGCTTGCCGGCGTGGCGCTGGGGATCATCTGTAGCGCGTTGATGACCTGGGCGGTCTACTTCTCAACATCCTTTGACTTGCGTCAGCTGATGTACTGGATGATGGGCGGCTTTGGGGGCGTTGACTGGCACCAGGGCTGGCTGATGGCGCTGCTGGTACCGGTCATCGTGTGGGCTGCCCTGCAGGCGCAGCCACTGAATATGCTCGCGCTGGGTGAAACCTCTGCCCGCCAGCTCGGCATGCCGATTGGGTTCTGGCGTAATGTGCTGGTGATCGTCATTGGCTGGCTGGTTGGCGTCAGCGTGGCTCTGGCGGGCGCGATCGGTTTTATCGGGCTGGTTATTCCGCACATGCTGCGTCTGTGTGGCCTCACGGACCATCGGACTCTGCTTCCGGCCTCGGCGGTCGCCGGGGCCGTCACGCTGCTGGTGGCCGATATCATCGCCCGGCTAGCCCTGACGGCCGCAGAGCTGCCGATTGGCGTGGTGACCGCCACGCTGGGCGCGCCGGTCTTTATCTGGCTACTATTAAAAGCTGGACGTTAAATCAACTAGCCGTAAGACAACCTGAGGGAATGCTATGCAGTCAACTATCCTGAATACTGAAGTGACCACCATTGACGGCGAGAAAACCACGCTGGAAGGCTACAAAGGCAACGTGTTGCTTGTCGTCAACGTGGCATCCAAATGTGGCCTGACGCCGCAGTACGAGCAGCTGGAAAACATTCAGAAGGCCTGGGAGAAAGACGGTTTCACCGTTCTGGGCTTCCCGTGCAACCAGTTCCTCGGCCAGGAGCCGGGCAGCGAAGAGGAGATCAAAACCTTCTGCAGCACCACCTATGGCGTGACGTTCCCGATGTTCAGCAAAATCGATGTCAACGGTGAAGACCGCCATCCGCTGTATGCGAAGCTGATCTCTGCCGCGCCGAAGGCCGTTGCGCCGGAAGGAAGCGGTTTTTATGAACGCATGGCCAGCAAAGGCCGCGCGCCGCTTTACCCGGACGATATCCTGTGGAATTTTGAAAAATTCCTGATTGGTCGCGACGGCCAGGTGGTTCAGCGCTTTTCGCCGGATATGACCCCTGAGGATCCGATCCTCATGGAATCGATCAAGCTGGCGCTGGCGAAATAATGTCATTGCTGATGCAGCTCACGGACGTTGCCGAGAAGGGGCGTCTGGAGGCGATATCCGGTGCCGTCAATGCGGGAGAAATTCTGCATCTCGTCGGGCCAAACGGTGCGGGGAAGAGCACGCTGCTGGCACGGATGGCAGGCATGACCGACGGAGAAGGGCAGATAACGCTGCTGGAGCATACGCTCGCCGACTGGTCGCCGGTCTCGCTGGCGCATAGGCGCAGTTACCTCGTGCAGCAGCAGATGCCGCCCTTTGCGATGCCGGTCTGGCACTATCTGATGCTGCATTTGCACGACAAACAACAAACGTCACTGCTGACGGACGTGGCCGCGGCTCTGGGGCTGGAAGATAAATTGTCCCGGCACGCCAGCCAGCTTTCCGGCGGAGAGTGGCAGCGGGTGCGCCTGGCGGCTGTCATCCTTCAGATCCACCCGGCCGGCAATCCTCACGGGCGGATGCTGCTTCTCGATGAGCCCATGAGCGGTCTGGACGTGGCGCAGCAGGCGGCACTGGATACGCTGTTAAGCACCCTGAGCCGAAAAGGCATTGCCGTGGTGATGAGCAGCCATGACCTCAACCACACCCTGCGTCATGCCCACCGGGTATGGCTGCTCTCGAAGGGAAAGATGATCGCCAGCGGTGCACGGGATCAGGTTCTTACGCCACCCCATCTTGCCCGCGCATACAACATGTCGTTCCGCAGGCTGGATATAGAAGGACATAAGATGCTGATTTCTACCGGGCAGGCGTAACCGTTTCTTGCCTGTGAGCACAATTGCACGCTAAATTACGAAAAGAACAATAAAAGCAGAGGATTCGTCTGAAAATGCGATTCTGGTTTCTCCTGATGGCCACACTCTTTCTTGCGGGATGCAGTAGCCATCGTGCGCCGCCGCCTAACCCACGGCTTTCAGATTCGATCACCGTTATTGCCAGCCTTAACGATCAGCTGAGCAACTGGCGCGGCACGCCTTATCGTTACGGCGGCATGAGCCGCGGCGGTGTGGATTGCTCCGGCTTCGTTCTGATGACGTTTCGCGATAAGTTTGATTTACAGCTTCCGCGAGAAACGCGCAAGCAGGCAGAAATCGGCACTGAAATTGATAAAGACGATCTTCTCCCCGGAGACCTGGTTTTCTTCAAAACTGGTTCGGGTGAAAGCGGTCTTCACGTGGGCATATATGATACAGACAATCAGTTCATTCACGCCTCGACCAGTCGCGGGGTGATGCGCTCCTCTCTTGATAATGTTTACTGGCGTAAAAATTTCTGGCAGGCACGACGTATATAGTCTTTGTCGGATACTTCTCTTATGACGGCATGATAAGAATAAATCATGCCGTTTTTTCTCAAATAAGATGCTTAAAGTTAAATTTACCTAAAATTAGCGAATCCTGCATGTGTCTGTTTTATCTAAAACTGGCTATTATTCTGTAACCAGGATAAAATTATTTTAGATTCAGGGATAAATCTGAAAATTAATACGGAACTAATGAAATTAATCTTATTAAAATCAAGACAGTGGAATTGTGTCGGCAATTGCTCCAGGATGTCCTCTCTCATCTTTAATGCGGGGCGAGTGCAATGATTATTACGCTAGATAATGCTTACCAGTCTGAACTGCTGCTTCTGCCTGCCCGTAATAGCGCAGGTGAGCTGAAAGGCTTAGAAATTCTGGTTAACTTTACTGGCGTCGGCAGCAATGTGCGGATCCCCACTGAGCTTGTTATCCCTCGGCTTTCAGCGGCTGAAGAGTTAGCGCTGTTTGACGAAAAACTGCAATTGCTTGATACCTGTAAACTGTTTTTTATTCAGCATCAGTTAATTGCATGGATCAATATTACACCTGCAATAGTTGAATTTTTATTAAGTAATGGAAACGCTGTTTCAATCCTTGAGCGTTATCCGTTTCTTGAGTTTACTGTTAATGAGAATTATCCAGGTTTAAATAACGGAAAGGACGACCTGCAGCTGGCGAGAATGGCAATCCATTTCCCGTTGGTCCTGGCAAACTTTGGTGCAGGCGCCGCCTCGCTCAAAGCGGTCTATGATGGATTATTTAAACGGGTCATCCTTGATAAAGGATTCATTCAGCAGCGTGCCCCGGAGCTCTCTTTTGAGCCTTTTATGCGCGCAATCCTCTGGCAAATCACGCCGCACTGCCAGTCAGTGATTGTCTCGGGTATTGACGACCACGGCCTGTTGCAGCGCGTTTTGTCCTTCAATTTTGGTGCAATGCAGGGGGCTCTCTGGCCAGCCGTCTCTGCAGAACACGTCACTACGCTGGTTCAGCAGCGATAACCCTTGCTTTCGCCCGTGTTTAAGTCCGGGTAAACCCTCTACACTAAAAGCAGGAGGACTTATGACCCTGTCTTTTACTGCTCACTGGCATGACGAGTTGCCTGGCTTTTACACCGCACTCAAACCTACACCGTTACACAATTCACGTCTTATCTGGCATAACGATTTGCTGGCTGAAGAACTGGCGATTCCGCCTGAGCTGTTTCAGCGTTCAGAGGGCGCTGGCGTCTGGGGCGGTGAAACGCTTCTTGCCGGTATGCAGCCTCTGGCTCAGGTCTATAGCGGACATCAGTTTGGCGTCTGGGCGGGACAACTGGGCGACGGCAGGGGGATCCTGCTCGGCGAACAACAGCTTCCAAACGGGGAGACGGTTGACTGGCACCTGAAAGGTGCCGGCCTGACTCCCTATTCGCGGATGGGCGACGGGCGCGCGGTACTGCGTTCAACGATTCGCGAGTGCCTGGGCTCCGAGGCGATGCATGCCCTGGGTATCCCCACCACCCGCGCGCTGTCGATCGTGACCAGCGATACCCCGGTTGTGCGTGAAACCGTGGAAAAGGGTGCAATGCTAATGCGTATCGCGCAAAGCCATTTGCGCTTCGGTCATTTTGAGCATTTTTACTATCGTCGCGAGCCGGAAAAGGTGCGCCAGCTGGCTGACTTTGCCATTCGTCACCACTGGGCACATTTGCAGGACGAGGCGGATAAATACGTTCTCTGGTTCAGGGACGTGGTGGCTCGTACCGCAACCCTGATTGCCCGCTGGCAAACGGTAGGCTTTGCCCATGGCGTGATGAATACGGACAACATGTCGCTTCTCGGGTTGACCTTTGACTACGGTCCTTTTGGCTTCCTGGATGATTATCAGCCTGGGTACATCTGCAACCACTCCGACTATCAGGGGCGCTACAGTTTTGACAATCAGCCCGCGGTGGGCCTGTGGAACCTGCAGCGGCTTGCACAAACCCTGTCGCCGTTTATCGACGTTGATGCCCTGAATGATGCCCTCGACAGCTATCAGGAGATCTTACTGCGGGAATATGGCACGCTGATGCGCAACAAGCTGGGGCTGGTGACGCAGGAGAAGGGCGATAACGACATCCTCAATGGCCTGTTTGCCCTGATGGCGCGCGAGGGCAGCGATTACACGCGCACCTTCCGGATGCTGGGGCAGACGGAGCAGTACAGCGCCGCATCGCCGCTGCGCGATGAGTTTATTGACAGACAGGCGTTTGACGACTGGTTTGCATCCTACCGCACGCGGCTGCAGCAGGAGCAGGTGGATGACGCCGCCCGCCAGGCGCAGATGAACGCCACGAACCCCGCGATGGTGTTGCGCAACTGGCTGGCGCAGCGGGCGATTGAGCAGGCAGAGCAGGGCGAGTACGACGAGTTACACCGTCTGCACGTGGCGTTGCGCACGCCGTTTGCCGATCGGGACGACGACTACGTCAGCCGCCCGCCTGACTGGGGCAAGCGGCTGGAGGTCAGCTGCTCAAGCTAGCGATTTTTGCCGGGCGGCGGCGTCGCCTAACCCGGCCTGAACATCACTGCGCGACCCAGCCGCCATCCATATTCCACGCGGCGCCGCGAACGTTCACGGCGATGTCGCTACACAAAAACAGCGCCAGTTCGCCCAGCTGCTCCGGGGTGACAAACTCGCCCGAAGGCTGTTTTTCTGCAAGGAGCAGATCGCGAGCCTGCTCCGGCGGTACGCCCTCAGCGATACGTTTGTCGATCTGCTGCTGCACCAGAGGCGTCAGCACCCAGCCGGGACAGATCGTATTGGCGGTAATGCCGGTGCGCGCGGTTTCCAGCGCCAGCGATTTCGTAAAGCCCACTACGCCATGCTTGGCGGCCACGTAAGCCGACTTCTCTTTTGACGCGACCAGTCCGTGAACGGAGGCGATATTAATGATGCGCCCCCAGTTTTTCTCGCGCATGGCGGGCAGCGCCAGCCGGCTGGTATGAAACACCGAGGAGAGATTAATGGCGATAATGTCGTTCCATTTCTCCACCGGAAACGCGTCAACCGGGGCGACATACTGTATCCCGGCGTTGTTGACAAGAATGTCCACGCCGCCAAACTGCGATTCGGCGTAGCGCATCATGGCTTCAATTTGCAGCACGTCACGCAGGTCTGCATCGTGATAGCCCGGCTTTTTGCCCAGTTGCGCAATCTCTTCTCGTGCTGATTCGCTGTCGCCGAAACCGTTGAGGATCAGCTGCGCCCCGGCCTTCGCCAGCACTCGGGCGATCCCCAGACCAATGCCGCTGGTCGAGCCTGTCACCAGTGCGGTCTTACCGTTCAGATTCATCTTTCTCTCCTTACACAATGCCGGTCAGATAGAACACGGCAATGACAAAAAGCACTGCCAGACTTTTAATGATGGTGATAGCGAAAATGCCGCCGTAGGCCTGGCGATGGCTGAGGCCGGTAATCGCCAGCAGAGTAATCACCGCGCCGTTATGGGGCAGCGTATCCATACCGCCGCTCGCCATTGAGGCCACGCGGTGCAGCACCTCAAGCGGGATATTGGCGGCGTGGGCGGCGGCGACAAACGAGTCGGCCATGGCGGCGAGGGCAATACTCATCCCGCCGGACGCCGAGCCGGTGATCCCCGCAAGCACCGTCACGCTGATGGCTTCATTCAGCAGCGGATTCGGAATGGCCGCCAGCGCGTGAGATAACACCAGAAAACCGGGCAGGGCGGCGATAACCGCGCCGAAACCGTATTCCGAGGCGGTATTCATCGCCGCCAGAATGGCACCGCTCACCGCGGTCCGGCTGCCTTCAGCCAGACGCCCCCGGATATTGCGAAAGCCAAAAATCAGCACCAGCACGATACCTGAGATCAGTGCCGCTTCCACGGCCCAGATGGCGGTGATCTTGCCCACCTCGGTCACAATCGGTTTCGCCAGACCTGGAAGCGTAAGCTCGTGGGTCGTGCCGTACCAGCCGGGGATCCAGCGGGTAAACAGCAGGTTCAGTATGCCCACTACCAGCAGCGGGGAGATAGCAATCAGCGGGTGAGGGAGGTTAATGTTGTCCGGCGTTTCCGGTTCATTTTTCAGTTCCGTGCCGTAACCCTCGTTGTTGCTGAGCGCCTTACGACGCTGGCGCTCCAGCCAGAGCAGGCCAAAAAAGATAATAAACAGCGAGCCAATCAGCCCCAGCCACGGCGCGGCCCAGGCGTTGGTACCAAAGAAGCTGGTGGGGATAATGTTCTGGATCTGCGGCGTGCCGGGCAGGGCATCCATGGTAAACGAAAATGCCCCCAGCGCCACGGTGGCCGGGATCAGCCGTTTAGGGATGCCGCTCTGGCGGAACAGTTCCGCGGCGAACGGATAAACCGCAAACGCCACCACGAACAGCGACACCCCGCCGTAGGTTAACAGCGCGCACACGAGAACAATTACCGGGATCGCGTGGCGACGGCCGAGGATCTGAATCGCCGCAGCGACGATGGACCGTGAGAAACCGGAAAGCTCAATCAGTTTGCCAAACACCGCTCCCAGCAGGAACACCGGGAAGTAGAGCTTGACGAAGCCGACCATTTTTTCCATAAACAGGCCGGTAAACGTCGGGCCGACGGCGCCCGGGTCGGTCAGCAGCACGGCGCCGAGCGCCGCAATCGGCGCAAACAAAATCACGCTGTATCCGCGATAGGCCGCCAGCATCAGCAGCGCCAGCGCCGCCAGGGCAATTAATACACTCATCACGACTCCTCACTGTCATTATTATTCGGGTACCAACGAGATGTTTAACGCTCAACGGTCAGGGCAATGCCTTGCCCGCCGCCTACGCACAGGGTGACGAGCCCTTTTTTAACGTCACGGCGCTGCATTTCGTGCAGCAGCGTCACGAGGATGCGGCAGCCGGAGGCGCCAATCGGATGACCGAGGGCGATAGCGCCGCCGTTAACGTTCACCTTTTGCGCATCCCAGCCGAGCTGCTTGCCCACCGCCAGCGTCTGGGCGGCAAAGGCTTCATTGGCTTCGATGAGGTCCACGTCATCGAGCGTCCAGCCCGCCCGCGCCAGCGCGGTCTGACAGGCGCTGACCGGACCGATGCCCATCACCGATGGGTCAACGCCCGTCACGGCATAGCTCACGATGCGACCGAGGATCGGCAACCCGCTCTCCCGCGCCTTTTCGCCGCTCATCAGCAGCACCGCAGCGGCGCCGTCGTTGAGCGTGGAGGCATTTCCCGCCGTGACCGTGCCTTCCACCTGCAAAAAGGCGGGGCGCAGCTGCGCAAGCTGCTCAGCGCTGGTCCCTGGCCGGGGCTGTTCGTCACGGCTGACGATAAGCGGCGGTTTTTTACCCTGTTTCACCGTCACCGGCGCTATCTCGGTGTCAAAGCGACCCGCTTCGATGGCGGCGGCCGCTTTTTGCTGCGACCGGGCGGCAAAGGCGTCCTGCTGCTCGCGGGAAATGTCATTCTCACGGGCGACGTTTTCAGCGGTGATCCCCATGTGATAATCGTTGAACGCGTCCCACAGACCGTCGGTAATCATGCTGTCCTGCAGGCCCGTATGGCCAAAACGCAGCCCTGAACGTGCGCCGTCCAGCAGATAAGGGGCATTGCTCATGCTCTCCTGACCGCCAGCGATAACCACATCCGCGTCGCCGCAGCGGATCGCCTGCGCGGCGAGCTGCACCGCTTTCAAGCCCGCACCGCAGACCAGGTTGACCGTTGTCGCTGGAGTGCGGACGGGCAATCCGGCGTTGATGGCCGTCTGGCGCGCAGGGTTTTGTCCGCATCCCGCCGTCAGCACCTGACCGAAAATCACCTCATCTATCGTCTCAGCTGGAAGACCGCTGTTCTCCAGCAGACGACTCACCGCTATGGCCCCCAGCTCAACCGCTGAAAGGGAAGATAGCGATCCGCGAAAACTGCCAATGGGGGTTCGCGTTGCCCCGACAATCATGACCTCTTTCATCGTAAGTCCTCAGCTGAAGCGCATCTCGCGAACGTCGTCCGCCACAATTAATTTCCCGGCGGTCTTAGCCGCAATGTCGTCGATACTGACGCCGGGGGCGTATTCCCGCAGGATGAACGCGCCGTCCGCGATCTCGAGCAGCGCGAGGTCGGTTAAGACCCGGCGGATGCAGCCTGCGCCTGTGAGCGGCAGCGTGCAGCGCGACAGCAGCTTTGATTCACCGTTTTTTGACGCGTGGGTCATTACCACAATGATGTTCTGCGCCCCGGCGACAAGATCCATCGCGCCGCCCATGCCCTTCACCATCTTTCCGGGGATCATCCACGAGGCGATATTGCCCTCGACGTCCACCTCAAACGCGCCCAGCACGGTCAGGTCGACATGGCCTCCGCGGATCATGGCAAACGACTGGGCCGAGTCGAAAATGGCCGCGCCTGTCCGTGCGGTCACGGTCTGTTTACCGGCGTTGATCATGTCGGCGTCGAGGCTCTGCTCGTCAGGAAAAGCCCCCATCCCCAGCAGTCCGTTTTCCGACTGGAGCATCACGTCCATTCCTTCCGGAATGTAGTTCGCCACCAGGGTAGGGATACCAATCCCCAGGTTGACGTAATACCCGTCGCGCAGCTCGCGGGCGACGCGCATGGCCATCTGTTCACGGGTTAACATCGTCACACTCCTTCCGCGCGCAGCGTGCGCTGTTCAATGCGTTTTTCAAACTGGCCGACAATCAGCCTGTCGACGTAAATTCCCGGGGTATGAATGGCCGACGGGGGCAGCTCGCCCGGGGGAACAATCTCTTCCACCTCGACGACCGTTATCCTGCCCGCCGTTGCCATCAGCGGATTAAAGTTTTGCGCGGTATGCCGGTAGACGACGTTGCCGTACCAGTCCGCTTTCCAGCCCTTGATCAGCGCGAAATCACCGGTAATGGCCTCTTCAAGGATGTAATGCTTACCGGCAAACTGGCGCACGTCTTTGCCGGCAGCCACGGGCGTGCCATAGCCGGTGGCAGTGTAAAATGCCGGAATACCTGCACCGCCCGCGCGCACCTTTTCCGCCAGCGTGCCCTGAGGCGTGAGTTCAATCTCCAGTTCACCGCTCAGCACCTGCCGCTCGAACAGCGCGTTCTCGCCGACGTAAGAGGCCACTACTTTGCGAACCTGCCGCGTTTCGAGCAGGAGCCCGAGACCGAAACCGTCCACGCCGCAGTTGTTTGATACCACCGTCAGATCTTTCACCTGACGGCGTCTGACCTCTGCAATCAGGTTCTCCGGAATCCCGCACAGGCCGAAGCCGCCCGCCAGCAAAGTCATCCCGTCCGTCAGCCCATCCAGCGCCTGCGCATAGCTGTCGACGCGCTTATCCAGTCCCGCCATCGTCATTCCTCCTCTTAACCGTGGCGGTATCATTAGGGGCGGCAACTCATTTGTTAATTTTGAATTTGTGACCCACTCATTTGGTTTTTTTATTAATTTCCTGTTAACTAAATTTTTTCAATTAGTTAACAGGATGAAAAATGAGAATGAGTGTCAAACAGTTACGCGCGTTTTTAGCGGTAGCTCACACTCTGAATTTCGCCCACGCCAGCGAACGTCTGAATCTCTCTCAGCCGGCCCTGAGCCTGACGATTAAAGCGCTGGAGGATGCGCTGGGCGGACCGCTGCTGCAGCGGAGCACGCGCAAGGTCGCGCTGACGCAGGAGGGCGAGACGTTTCTGCCGATGGCGCGGCAGCTGCTTGCCGACTGGGATAACGTCGAAGAGGCGATGCACCAGTGCTTTACCCTGCAGCGCGGTAAAATCTCGGTCGCGGCGATGCCGTCGTTTGCCGCGAATGTTCTGCCCGAGGTTCTAAAAGCGTTTCGCGATCGCCATGCCGGGATCAACGTCACCGTGCATGACGTGATTAACGAGCAGGTGATTGAGATGGTGCGGGAAGGGCGGGTCGAGATGGGCATCGCCTTTGAGCCCGCGCCCACGCACAACCTGCTGTTTACCCCGCTGGGCCTCGACCGGTTTGTGGCCATTGTGCCGAAAGATTCCCCGCTGGCGGGCAAAAAACGCCTGACATGGGAAGCGCTGCTGACGCTGGATTTCATCACCCTGCAGCGCCCCTCTGCGGTGCGTCTGATGATGGAAGAGGAGCTGGCGCGAAGCGGCAGAAAGCTGGACGTCGCGCTGGAGAGCCATCAGCTGGTGACGGTCGGGCGGATGGTCGCAAGCGGGCTGGGCGGCAGCGCCGTACCGGCGCTCTGCAAGACGCAGATGGCGTCGCTGGGCGCGGTCTGTATTCCGCTGGACAGTCCGCCCATTGAAAAGTGTATCGGAGTGATCCATCCCGGGCACACGCAGCTTTCAAAAGCGGCGCATGCCCTGCTGGAAACGCTGAAGGATTTTTACCAGCCCGATTAAGGGGCGAGAAACACCTGCGGCGCGGCGTGAGCCGGATGCCTGCCGACGTGAACCTGTGCGCCGTACCAGCGTGCCAGCGCATCGGCCTGCAAAACGGTTTCCGGTGCTCCCTGGGACACGATTGTGCCGCCATGCAGCAGCAGGATGCGGTCCGCCCACAGCGCCGCCAGGTTGAGGTCGTGCAGCACCGCGCACACGTGCAGATGTCCCCGGCTGGTCAGGGATTTCAGCAGGCGCAGGAGATGCTGCTGGTGATAGAGATCCAGCGCAGAGGTGGGTTCATCAAGGAACAGCCAGCCGCGCGGGGCACCGTCGCACCAGAGCTGAGCCAGCGCGCGGGCGAGCTGAATGCGCTGCTGCTCGCCGCCGGAGAGTGCGGCAAACTGCCTGCCCGCCAGCGGTAAACAGCCGGTGATGGCCATAACCTCCTCAACAACCGACGCTTCTGGCGTGCGGGTCCAGGGCGCTCGCCCCATACCGACCACCGCCTCAGCCGGCCAGTCAAATCCGAGCTGCGTGTTCTGGCGCATCACCGCCCGGTAGCGGGAGAGCCTGTCCGGCTGCCAGGCCGCAAGCGGTGTGCCCGCCAGGCTGCACCGTCCGCCCGCAGGTTTAAGGTAGCCGGTCAGCAGCCGCAATAGCGTCGATTTTCCGGCGCCGTTGGGGCCAATCAGCGCCACCAGCTCGCCCTGAGATAAGGTCAGCGACACGTCGTTAATCAGCGTGCGTTGTCCGGCGCGAAAAACAAGGTTTTCTGCACAGTAGCGCTCAGCCATGCGCACCTCCGCGACGAAAGATAAGCCACAGGAACCATGGCGCGCCGAGAAGGCTGGTCAATAAGCCAACCGGCATTTCCGCCGGGGCGACGAGGCTGCGCGCCAGCGTATCGGCCACCAGCAGGAGTAGCGCACCGGCCAGCACCGAGCCGGGGAGCACGACCCGATGGTCGGCCCCCAGCCACATGCGCACCAGGTGCGGCACCACCAGGCCGACAAAGCCGATCACGCCGCTGACCGCCACGGCGGCGGCCACCAGCAGGGCGCTGCACAGCAGCAGGATCCGCTGCACGGCGGCAACCTCCACGCCGAGGTAGTGCGCCTCTTCATCGCCCAGCTGCAGCAGGTTGAGGGGCCCTGCCAGACGCCAGATCGCCAGCAGGGTGGGGATCATCAGAGACGCGACGGCCAGCAGCGTCGACCACTGCGCCTGGCCGAGGCTGCCCATTCCCCAGAGGGAAAGCTGGCGAAGCTGGGCATCATTGCTGAGCCATGACAGCACGCCGACGGCGGCGCCGCACAGGGCGTTGATGGCAATCCCTACCAGCAGCAGGCGCGACAGGGAAGCGTCACGCTGCCGGCTGAGCAGGAAAATCACGACGGTGGCGGCCAGCGCGCCGAGAAACGCCGCAAGCATCGGGGCATACAGCATCACCAGGGCAGGCCGCGAGAGCGGAAGCACCACCCATAGCGCAACGGCGAGCGCCGCGCCGCTGCTGATGCCGAGCAGGCCCGGGTCCGCCAGCGGGTTGCGGAACAGCCCCTGCATCACGCAGCCTGCCAGCGCCAGTGAACCGCCGATCGCCAGCGCCAGCAGCACGCGAGGCAGGCGGATCGTCAGCCAGATCTGACGCAGCGCCTCGTCGCTGCCGTCCCACAGCAGGCTGGCCGGCAGGTGTAATGCCCCAACCCCGGTCGCTGCGAGCGTCATGACGGTCAGGATCGCGGTCAGCATCCATAACGATAAGGCTATCCGCCGGGACATCAGGGCAGTTGCTCCGCTTTGGCACGTAGCTGCCGGATGGCTTCCGGCGTTCGCACGCTGAAGCCCAGCAGCGCCATATCGTCAATCGCCAGCACCTGCCTGTTCCGTCCTGCCGGGGTTTGCGCCATGCCGGGCAGTTTCCACAGATTCGCTTCACCGCCAAGGGCGTTGATCCCGTCCTGCGATATCACCACAAGGTCAGGCTGGCTGGCGATCGTGCCCTCCTGAGACAGCGGCTGATAGCGGGTGAACCCCTGCATGGCGTTCTGCAGGCCCGCCGCACGAATGGCCGCGTCCGCGCCGGTCTGTTGTCCGGCAGCCATGGCGGTCATCCCGCCGTGGTTGAGAATAAACAGCACCCGCTTATTGAGCGGCGACGCGGGAAGCGCCGACAGCGCCTGGCGCAACGTGCTGCGCAGGACCTCTCCCTCGGCCTCTCGGTGCGTCGCTTCAGCGACGATCCGCACCTTTTCGTCAATGACGTTCAGGTCGTTACCGGCAGGAATAGCGATTACCCGGACGTGGCTTTGCTCAACCTGCTTTAGCGCCAGAGACGGCTGCGCCTGGGCGCTGGCCAGCACCAGCGTGGGGCGCATGGACAAAATCCCCTCCGCATTGAGCTGGCGCAGATAGCCCACGTCAGGCAGGTTGTTCGCCGCCTGCGGCCACTGGCTGGTGCTGTCGCGGGCCACCAGCGAAGACGCCGCGCCGAGGGCGTAGACGATCTCGGTGACGTCGCCGCCGAGGGTAACGATTTTCTCCTGCGGCGCAGCAAACGCCAGCAGGGGCAGGGCGCTGAGCAGGGCAAGCCACCGTTTCATGCCGCCAGCCCTTTCGCCGTTAAGGCGTCAATCTGGCTGCGCCACTGGTTCTGCTCCGGTTCGCCTTCCGTACGCTGGCCGTACAGCTGGGCGATCTGCGTTCCATCGGCGGCAAACAGCTCCAGGCTGGTGACATGCCCGTCAGCCGTCGGCTTGCGCGTGACCCACGTCTCCACAATGGCGTCTTCCAGCAGGTGCAGGGTAAAGGTTGGGTTAAAGATGTTCAGCCAGCCTTTCATCGGCGTCAGCTTTTCCACCGCGCCGGTGAAAATCTGCACGCAGCCGCGGTTGCCAACGAAGACCATGATTTCGTTACCGTCCCGGCGCGCCGCTTCCAGCAGCTGCGCCAGCGCGGTGTTTTCTACCCGGCAGGCCAGATCGTCGCCCACCAGGCGAAACGCCTGCTGGCGGCTGAGATTATGACGTTTGAGCAGGCTGAAGAATTGGTGCACGTCGGTCATGGCACGCCACTCTTTGTCTACCAGCGCGGCATCCGCGTTTTCAGCATGAGCCGGTGCATCGGCCATCTTCAACGCCAGCGGCGGGTTGTCGGCAAAGATAAAGCGCGTCAGCACGTCGCCCCAGGCGGAAACGTCGGTGTTATCCGTGGCGTAGACCTTCAGCAGGGCATCGCCCTGGTGGTCGAAGAACTGAATGCTCTGCCGCTCGCCGCGGGCGGTGGCTTCACTGATGTGAAACGCGCTCGCCCACTGGTTGAGGAACAGGCGCAGATCCAGCGCGCGCGGGTTCAGCACCAGCCCGGCGTGGCCGTTCAGGTGCTGGTTGGTGAAGTTCCCGACCTGTTCGTGAACGGCGTAGTCGTTGCGGCAGATACATTTGGTTTCGCCCACCGCCTCCAGCGCGCCCAGGATCTCGCGGATGTCACCGCGCAGTCGCCAGGCATCGTGACCCACGCGGGCAAAGGTCAACTCTGCTTCACTGATGTTCATTAACCCCGCGACGTCGCGCGCGTACTTACCCGGATTGGCTTCTTTTAGCTCAAGCCAGCGCGTGTAGTGATTCATTGTCTCTTCCTTCTGAAAAGTTGCCCCGAAGGGAATTACCACTGATAGCTTACGAAAATCTTGCCGTTACGACCGTCCTGTGGAATGCCCTGAGGTGACCAGTACGCTTTGTCGAAGGCGTTGCCGAGTACCAGCGTGGTGGTCACGCCTTTGAGTCGCTCCTGGCCTTTGTAGCTGACATAGAAGTCGTTGACCGCATAGCCCGGCTGCTCGCTGTAGCTGCTGCTGATATGCGTTGAGCGATCGACAAAGGTCCCAATCCAGCCGACGGAGAACCCGCTTTGCGCCACCGGAACGTCCAGCTTGCTGGTGACGGTATCCGGGTTGATGCTGGAGATGTACTCGCCCGTATCGGTGTCTTTCCCGCGCGTGCGGTTATAGGCCAGGTCGAGGCTGAAGAGGTCGGCCGAGTATTTTGCCATCATGTCCCAGCCCCAGATTTTGGCGTTCGGGACGTTATAAGACATGGTGGTTGCCGCCGCGAAATCGACGGTGGTGGAGATATAGTCTTTGGCTTTGGTATCGAAATAGCTGGCTTTAAACTCCAGCGCATCGTTGGCAAGCATCAGATCGTCAAAGCGCAGGCCAAAACCAAACTCCTGCGTTTCGTTGGTTTCCGGGCGCAGGTTCGGGTTCGGCACCCAGTAGTTGGTATAGAAGCGGCCAATGGAGAAGTGTTTGGCGTCGTTATACATCTCGCCCATGGTCGGCGCGCGGAAGGCCTGCGCGTAAGAGCCAAACAGCATCAGCCAGTCGGTTGGGCTGACGGTTAACCCGGCGCGGGAAGACCACTTATCGGCATCCACATCGTTGTAGCCGTCGCTGCTGCCGCGGTAGTTGTCATAGCGCGTGCCGCCCAGCAGGGTAACAGGCAGATCGCGCAGGGTGATCTCATCCTGCAGCCAGCCGGAGCTGAAGTCGATTTTCGCGTCCGGGAAGCCGGTGGTTACCCCGCCCGGATGCTGCTCCTGACGATAGTATTCTCCGCCGTAGGTCAGAAGGTGTGCTGCAACGGTGTCGCTGAACAGGCGGGTGCGGTTTTCCACCTTGCCGCCTTTGGTGGTCTGCTTGCGGAACTCGCCGCTGTTGTCGATATTCTGGGCATTAATGCGCGCTTCGGACCAGTAGACCTTCGCGTCGGCGTTCAGCCAGTCGTTACCTTCCGGGGCGATGCGGTAGCCCACCTGCGCGTCACGCTGAATGGTGGAGCGATCGGTCATCGGGTTGCTGCTGTCCGCCCCGGTGGTTTGCGGGTTTTTCGGCTCCTGAGCGGCGTTATTGTAGTAGCGCAGGGAGCCGCTCAGGGTCTGGGCCGGGTCGAGTTTCCAGCTGCCTTTCGCCAGCATGTTGTTGATGGATTCGTCGTTAGGGGCGGTTGCTCCGTCGCTCTGCCGGATATCGCCGCGATCCCGGCTGGACCAGGCCACCAGACCGTCCAGGGTGTCGGTGCGGCCGTAGGCGCTGGCCCCCATCCCGAGGCTGTGATCGCCCGTCGCGCCCGTTCCAAACACGCGGTAGCCGCTGTTTTTACCCGGTTCGAGCAGATCGTTGGCGTCGGCGGTGTCATAGGAAATCACGCCGCCCAGCGCGCCGCTGCCGTACAGCAGGGCCGACGGGCCGCGAACCACTTCGATACGTTTAATCAGCGCCGGATCGAGGAAGGTGCTGTTCAGGTGGCCGGTATCGGTCCCCTGGCGAACGCCGTCAACCAGCACCAGCACGCCGCGACGGTCATAGCCGCGCAGGTTGACGTCCTGCCCGTTGGTGCGCCCGGTGCCGTCCAGCGTCAGACCGGGGACGTTACGCAGCAGGTCGGCCGCCGAGCTGGCGGTTTGTTTCTCCGGCGCGCTGGCGTCAATCACGCTCACCATCATGGGGGCTTCAAAGGCGCTGCGGGCGTTGCCCGTGGCGGTGACGGTAATGTCGTCTGTGGCGGCGAACGCGACGCCCGGCAGGGTGCTGACAATCGCCAGCGCCAGAAGTGACGGACGTAAAGATGCGGAAGGCAGGTGTGGCATAGCAACTCTCCATAAGAAGTGAAAAGCGCTGGCTGCCTGGGGGTTACCTGGGTGGCTGGCGAAGTTTTTTGTGTTGTTTATTTTGTGAGGATCAGTTTTCCGGCATGGGTCTGGCGCAGCAGATAGCGCTGGCCGTCATGCTCGATAATGACCCGGCCCTCATCGCCGAGCAGGGTTTTGCTGTCAATCCGACGCTCGGTAGGGGCTGGTGCTGTGTCTGTTTTTGCTGGCGTTGCCGCGCTGTTATCCGTACGTGACATAATGTTTATAAATAACAATCAATGTAACAATGATAATCATTATCAATAAACTGCAAATTCACGGCAAGCATTTTTGTGAAAAAAGGGTGAGGGGATCAAATTTGGGGTGAGATGCGGTCTGATGCCCTCACCCCAACCCTCTCCCACAGGGAGAGGGAGAAGGACTGGATTTTAAAAGCGTGTGTCCACGGCTGCTGCGAGTTTCTCCAGCAGCAGTTCGCTGTCTTCCCAGCTCAGGCACGGGTCGGTGATCGACTGGCCGTACACCATCTGCTGTCCGGCAACGATTTTCTGCGTGCCTTCTTTGATAAAACTCTCGGCCATAATCCCTGCAACGGCGGTTGAACCGCTGCGGATCTGCTGGCAGATCTCGTCGCAGACGTCCAGCTGGCGGCGATGCTGCTTCTGGCAGTTGCCGTGGCTGAAATCCACCACCAGATGTTCCGGCAGGTCGAACTCGGCCAGCGTTTCACAGGCCGCCGCAATATCTTCTGCATGGTAATTGGGTTTCTTCCCGCCGCGCATAATGATGTGCCCGTACGGGTTACCGCTGGTCTGGTAGATGGTCATATGACCGCTCTTGTCCGGCGACAGGAACATGTGGCTGGCACGGGCTGCGCGGATGGCATCAACCGCGATACGGGTGTTGCCATCGGTCCCGTTTTTAAAGCCGACCGGACAGGATAGGGCGGAGGCCATCTCACGGTGGATCTGGCTTTCGGTGGTGCGCGCGCCAATCGCGCCCCAGCTGATCAGATCGGCGATAAACTGCCCGGTCACCATATCGAGAAACTCGGTCGCCGTCGGCACGCCCAGCTCGTTGACCTGTAAAAGCAGCTTCCGCGCCAGCTCGATACCGTGGTTAACGCGATAGCTGCCGTTGAGGTCAGGATCGGAAATCAGCCCTTTCCAGCCCACCACGGTGCGCGGTTTTTCAAAGTAGGTGCGCATGACGATCTCAAGGCGATGCTGGTACTTATCCCGCAGTCCCTGAAGTCGTTTTGCATAATCCATCGCGGCATCCAGATCGTGGATGGAGCAGGGACCAATCACCACCAGAAGACGTTTGTCTTCACCATTCAGTATTTTTTCAATGCGGCGGCGGGAAGCCGTCACGTGTTCCGCGACGGCGGCGGAAACAGGATGCCGCTGGGCCAGTTCAGCCGGCGTGACAAGGCTGTCAATGCGCGCAGTGCGGAGTTCATCGGTTTTATTCATGGAATGTCTCAGAAAATTTTTGCTTCATCGGCAGACTACCGGGAAGTGATGGGCATCACCTTAAACCAATCCCTGCTGATTTCAAGTTCGGGGCGACACCGCCCCGTGGTTGCAGATGATGATACCTGAATCTGAGCTAATGTACTAGCATATTAGTACATGCGGCGATTAAGCCCCATGATGTCGAGAATTTTGGTGGCAATTTCTTCAACCGAATAGTTGGTGCTGTTCAGCCACGGGATCTGGTTTTTGCGGTACAGCGCTTCCACTTCGGAGACCTCCATACGGCACTGGCGCATAGAGGCGTAGCGGCTGTTCTCGCGGCGCTCTTCGCGGATGGCCGCAAGGCGTTCCGGGTTGATCGTCAGGCCGAACAGCTTGTGCTGCAGCGGCTTAAGGGCGGCAGGCAGCACCAGGTTATCCATGTCATCAGCGATAAACGGGTAGTTTGCGGCGCGAATGCCAAACTGCATCGCCAGATAGAGGCTGGTCGGGGTTTTGCCGCAGCGCGACACGCCAAGCAGGATCACCTGCGCCTGGTCGAGATTACGCAGAGAGATACCGTCATCATGTGCAAGGGTGTAGTCAATGGCGGCGATACGCGCGTCGTACTTGGTCAGGTTGCTGGGGTTCAGCCCGTGGGTGCGGTGGGCAATAGGCGTCGGATCGAGCTTAAGTTCGCTTTGCAGCGGAGCCACCAGCGCCTGCACGATATCCTGGCAGAAGCCTTCACTTTGCAGAATGATGGCGCGAATCTCGGGGATCACGATCGAGTAGAACACCAGCGGGCGGACGCCGGTCTGCTGGTAGATGGCGTCAATCTGGTCCTTCACCGCTTTGGCGCGGCTCTCGTTTTCGACAAACGGCAGCGTGATGCTGTTTATCGAAACGGGAAACTGCGACATCACCGCGTGGCCCAGGACCTCGGCGGTGATCGCCGTACCATCAGAAATATAAAAAACGTGGCGATCGACAGCACTATCCATTTTACTCACCCTGAATATCAGACCTAATTGTCTGAAAGCATAAATTAAAAAAGTAAATTACACAGCAAAGAACTTATCTTAATTATAAATGAAACGGCGTTTTTGATTTTCCTGAAAAGTGGATTTCATTTTTCAAATAGCGACTTTATTTTTGGGGTTTCTGGCTGAAAATATAGGAATCATCGGGTTAATGCCTGGTGGGAAAGTATCCGAAAAGTTGAAATTTTAAATTGCTTACACGATTCACCGTTTTTTTAGCGCTAATAAATATGCCAGTATAAATACGTAGTCAGGTGTTACTTACTCCGATCAAATATCACAAAAGGATTGTTTCGATGTCCAACAATGGCTCGTCACCGCTGGTGCTTTGGTATAACCAACTCGGCATGAATGATGTAGACAGAGTTGGGGGCAAAAATGCCTCCCTGGGTGAAATGATTACAAATCTGTCGGGTATGGGTGTCTCCGTACCGAACGGGTTTGCCACCACCGCCGATGCCTTTAACCTGTTTTTAGACCAGAGCGGTGTTAACCAGCGCATTTACGACCTGCTGGATAAAACGGATATTGATGACGTTACCGAGCTTGCCAAAGCCGGGGCGCAGATCCGCCAGTGGATCATCGACACACCTTTCCAGCCGGAACTGGAAAAAGCCATTCACGACGCGTACAACCAGCTCTCTGCTGACGATGCGCAGGCCTCCTTTGCCGTGCGTTCTTCTGCGACCGCAGAAGATATGCCGGACGCCTCGTTTGCCGGGCAGCAGGAAACCTTCCTGAACGTCCAGGGTTACGATGCGGTGCTGGTGGCGGTGAAGCACGTTTTTGCTTCCCTGTTCAACGACCGCGCCATCTCCTATCGCGTGCACCAGGGCTACGACCATCGCGGCGTCGCGCTCTCCGCTGGCGTGCAGCGCATGGTGCGCTCGGACGTGGGCTCATCCGGCGTGATGTTCTCCATTGATACCGAATCCGGCTTCGACCAGGTGGTGTTTATCACCTCCGCGTGGGGTCTGGGTGAGATGGTCGTGCAGGGCGCGGTAAACCCTGACGAATTCTATGTCCACAAGCCTACGCTGGCCGCTGGCCGTCCGTCGGTGGTGCGCCGCACCATGGGCTCGAAAAAAATCCGCATGATCTATGCCCCGACCCAGGAGCATGGCAAGCAGGTTAAAATTGAAGATGTACCGCAGGAGCAGCGCGACCGCTTCTCCCTGACCGACGCCGAAGTGCAGGAGCTGGCGAAGCAGGCGGTGCAGATTGAAAAACACTACGGCCGTCCGATGGATATCGAATGGGCGAAAGACGGGAACACCGGCAAGCTGTTTATCGTGCAGGCGCGTCCGGAAACCGTCCGTTCACGCGGTCAGGTAATGGAGCGTTATACGCTGCACGCCCAGGGCAAAATCGTGGCGGAAGGCCGTGCCATCGGTCACCGCATCGGTGCCGGTCCGGTCAAAGTGATCCACGACATCAGCGAGATGAACCGTATTGAGCCAGGCGACGTGCTGGTGACCGACATGACCGACCCGGACTGGGAACCGATCATGAAGAAAGCGGCGGCTATCGTCACCAACCGCGGCGGTCGTACCTGTCACGCGGCGATCATTGCCCGCGAGCTGGGTATCCCTGCGGTTGTCGGCTGCGGTGACGCCACCGAGCGCATGAAGGACGGACAGAACGTGACCGTCTCCTGTGCCGAAGGCGATACCGGCTACGTGTACGCCGATATCCTCGACTTCAGCGTGAAGAGCTCAAGCGTAGATACCATGCCGGACCTGCCGCTGAAGATCATGATGAACGTCGGTAACCCGGATCGCGCGTTTGACTTCGCCTGCCTGCCGAACGAAGGCGTAGGCCTGGCGCGTCTGGAATTTATCATCAACCGTATGATCGGCGTTCACCCGCGTGCGCTGCTGGAGTTTGACGATCAGGATCCGAAGCTGCAGAACGAAATCCGCGAGATGATGAAAGGCTACGACTCGCCGAAAGAGTTCTACGTCGGCCGTCTGACCGAAGGGATCGCGACGCTGGGCGCCGCCTTCTATCCGAAACGCGTGATCGTGCGTCTGTCTGACTTTAAGTCTAACGAATACGCCAACCTGGTCGGCGGCGAGCGCTACGAGCCGGAAGAAGAGAACCCGATGCTTGGCTTCCGCGGGGCCGGACGCTACGTGTCCGACAGCTTCCGCGACTGCTTCGCGCTGGAGTGTGAGGCAGTGAAGCGCGTGCGCAACGACATGGGGCTGACCAACGTGGAGATCATGATCCCGTTCGTACGTACCGTAGATCAGGCGAAAGCGGTTGTGGACGAGCTGGCGCGTCAGGGGCTGAAGCGCGGCGAGAACGGGCTGAAGATCATCATGATGTGTGAAATTCCGTCCAACGCCCTGCTGGCCGAGCAGTTCCTGGAGCACTTCGACGGCTTCTCTATCGGTTCGAACGACATGACGCAGCTGACGCTGGGTCTGGACCGCGATTCCGGCGTGGTCTCCGAGCTGTTCGACGAGCGTAACGAGGCGGTGAAAGCGCTGCTCTCCATGTCCATCCGTGCGGCGAAGAAGCAGGGTAAATACGTTGGGATTTGTGGTCAGGGTCCATCCGACCATGAAGACTTTGCCGCATGGCTGATGGAAGAGGGGATTGATAGCCTGTCCCTGAACCCGGACACCGTGGTGCAAACCTGGCTGAGCCTGGCGGAACTGAACAAGTAACGCCGCGCTGACCCGAAAAGGCGAGGATATTATTCCTCGCCTTTTTTATTTCTCCTTCTTATTTGCTCCCCATCACAAATAAAGTAAAAAACCAAATATCATAATTTGCCTGTCAATTTAGACAATTGTTAGCGCGCAAACCGTTGCTAATACTTGAGCCTTACATGCGCATTTCCCTTCAGATGATGCGCAACTGGTTGAAATACGTTTTAACCTGATAAAAAGGCAAATAACAATGACACTCTCCTCTGTATTGCGTACCAAAGATAAAATAGGTTATGGCTTAGGTGATATGGCCAGCGCGCTGGTCTGGCAAACGGCAACGTTATTTCTCGCCTATTTCTATACGGACGTTTTTGGGCTGCCCGCCGCGATTATGGGCACCATGTTTTTAGTGGTGCGCGTGGTTGATGCGTTTGTCGACCCGTGCATTGGCGCACTGGTGGATCGCACCCAGACGCGTCACGGTCGTTTCCGTCCCTGGCTGCTGTGGTTCGCCATTCCGTTTGGCGTAAGCTGCCTTATCACTTTCTATGTACCGGACGTGGGACCGACGGCGAAAATCGTTTATGCCTGCCTGACCTACGCGATCTTAAGCCTGATTTACTCCGCCATTAACGTGCCTTACTGCGCTATGCCCGGCGCGTTGACGTTAGACCCGCGCGAGCGTCACTCCCTGCAGTCGTGGCGCTTTGGCCTGTCGTTTATCGGCGGGTTGATTGTGACGGTCATCGCCCTGCCGCTGGTTTCACTGTTAGGCCAGGGCAACGTGCAGAAAGGCTATTTCTATGCCATGAGCCTGATGGGGCTGCTGGGCATTGTGCTCTTTTTCTGCTGTTTCCTGATGACCCGCGAGCGCTATTCGCCGCGCAATGATACCTCCGGCTCCATGCTGACCGATTTAAAACTGCTGGCCGGTAACAGCCAGTGGCGTATTGTGTTCCTGTTTAATATTTTGCTGTTAACGGCGGTGGTGACGCGCGGTTCCGCCACGATGTATTACGTGAACTACGTGCTGTTGCGCCCGGAGCTGGTTTTTGCCTTTATTGTTTCAGGCATGGTCGCCTCCTTAAGCGGCGCTTTATTATCTGAACGGCTGCTGGGGAAATTTGATCGCGTACGCGCCTATCAGTGGACCATTATTTCCTTCGTCATTTTCGGCGCGCTGATTTTCTTCCTGCCGCCTTCACAGGTGTGGCTGATTTTTGGCCTCAACATCGTCTTTAGCTTTGTGCAAAACCTGACCACGCCGCTGCAGTGGACCATGTTTTCCGATGTCGTCGACTACGAAGAGCACCGCAGCGGTCGTCGCCTGGACGGGCTGGTTTTCTCCACCGCGCTGTTTGCCATCAAATTCGGTCTGGCGCTGGGTGGGGCGGTGGTCGGCTGGGTGCTTGGCATGGTGGATTACGCCCCGGGACAGGCAACTCAGGCACCCCACGTACTCTCTACGATTAACGCGCTGTTCACCCTTATCCCGTGCGCGCTGTTCCTCTGCATGGTCGCGCTGCTTGCCATCTACAAGCTCAACAGCCGGCTGGTGGATTCCATCGCCCGGGAGCTGGCCAGCAAGCGTGAGGTAAGACCCGACGCGGGGCAGCTCAGCCCGGCAACCCCTTCCGCACTACAGGAGTAAAATATGACTGCTATCTATAAGGACGCGGGACGTCCCGTGCACGAGCGCGTCGTCGATTTACTGGCGCGTATGACCCCGGAAGAGAAATTCGCCCAGATGCATGCGTACTGGCTGATCCTCGATGAAAACGGCAACCACCGCGAGCGCAGCGATCTGAGCGATGAATTCGCCGGCGTGAGCGAGCAGGCCGCGCTGAGCGAACGGCTGAAGCTGGGCGTCGGGCAGATCACCCGTCCGCTGGGCACCCACATCGTTGATGCGAAAACCGGCGTGCGCGCCGCGAACCGCCTGCAGCGGATGATGATGGAAGAGACGCGCCTCGGCATCCCGGCGTTGTTTCATGAAGAGTGTCTGGTGGGGCTGCTGTGTAAAGACGCCACCCTGTTCCCGTCGTCGCTGAACTACGGCTCTACCTGGGATCCGGAACTGGTGCAGCGCGCGGCAGAGCAGATCGGTAAAGAGGCACGGTCCGTCGGCTGCCAGCAGGGGCTGGCCCCGGTGCTGGACGTGTCCCGCGACGTGCGCTGGGGGCGGACCGAAGAGACCTTCGGGGAAGATCCCTGGCTGGTGGGGGTGATGGCAACCGCCTACGTGAAAGGGTTGCAGGGCGATAGGCGTGATCTGCTGGCGACGCTCAAGCACTACGTGGGTCACTCGTTCAGCGAAGGGGCGCGCAACCATGCGCCGGTACATCTGGGCTTTAGCGAACTGAACGACACCTTCCTGCTGCCGTTTGAAATGGCGGTGAAGCTGGCCAATGCCGGGTCGGTGATGCCGGCCTACCACGATATCGACAATCAGCCGGGGCACAGCGACAGCTTCCTGCTGACCACCGTCCTGCGCGAACAGTGGGGATTCGACGGGATTATTGTGGCGGACTACGGCGGCGTCAGCCTGCTGCACCAGCATCACGGGATTTCCCACGATGCGGCCGAATCCGCCGCGCTGGCGTTCAACGCCGGGCTGGACGTTGAGCTGCCGAAAGACGACTGCGCGCGACATCTGGCGGACGCCGTTGAGCGCGGGCTTATTTCTATGACCAAAGTGGATGAGATCGTGGCGCGCGTACTGACGGAAAAATTCCGCCTGGGGCTGTTTGAAAAGCCGTACGCGGATGAAAACGGTATCGATCTGCAAAATGATTTGACCCGCCAGGCCGCGCGGGAGGTGGCGACAAAATCGGTCACGCTGCTGGAAAACAACGGCATTTTACCGCTAGGCGGCAAACCCCGCGTGGCGGTAGTGGGGCCGACGGCAGACGATCCGCTGGCGTTACTCAGCGGCTACAGCTTCCCGGTGCATCTGATCATCAGCGATATGGTGGAAGAGACCTTGCAGGTCATGACCCCGCGCGCGGCGCTGGAGCAGTATCTCGGGGCATCGAACGTCCGCTATGCCAAAGGGTGTCACATCATCGAAAAACGGATGGCGGGCGCGCCGGTCTTCCCTGGCGACAGCGGCAGCAAACCGATGCAGCAGTCGCCGGTCTCGCAAAGCACCGCATTGATCCCCGAGGCCGTGAACGCGGCGCAGGAGAGTGATGTGGTGGTCGCCTGCGTGGGCGATCTCGCCGGGCTGTTCCAGAGCGGCACCGTGGGGGAAGGTTCCGACACCGACTCCCTGAATCTGCCGGGCGTGCAGCAACAGCTGCTGGAGGCGCTTGTAGCGACAGGCAAGCCGGTGATTGTCGTGATGACCGGCGGGCGTCCGTACAACCTTCAGGGGCTGGAAGGTAAGGTCGCGGCGCTAATAATGGCGTGGGCGCCGGGGCAGGAAGGGGGCTGGGCGATTGCGGACGTGCTGACGGGGCGGGCGGAGCCGCAGGGGCGTCTGGTGGTGAGCGTGCCGAAAAGCGCCGGGGCAATGCCGTATTACTACAATCACAAGCTCAAAAGCGGCGGCACGCCGTTTGCGTTCCACTTTGGTTCGCGTTACCCGTTTGGCTTCGGCCTCGGCTGGACGACGTTTAGCTGGGGGGCTGTCCGCGTAGCTGAAACCAGCGTGCCGGTTGAAGGCGAGGTGACGCTGAGCGTGGATATCACCAATACCGGAGAGCGCAGCGGCAGCGAGGTGGTGCAGGTTTACGTCAGGGATAAGGTCGCCACCCAGGTTCGGCCGCTCCAGGAGCTGAAGGCCTTCCAGCGCGTCACGCTCTCGCCGGGCGAAACCGCCGCGCTCAGCTTTACGCTACCGGTTGAGATGTTCAACTTTACCCGCCGGGACGGGAAACGCATCGTTGAGCCGGGCGAGTTTGAACTGCAGGTTGGCGCATCGTCGGCGGATATCCGCGAGAGGGTGACGGTCAGGGTGACCGGGGAAACCCGCGTGCTGCCCGCCGAGTGGCGGATGCTCAGTACCTGTAAGGTGACACGCGCGTAGTCAGGATAAAAAAAAGCCCATCGTGGGAGATGGGCAAAAAGGACACTTGCCCACTTTTAAGGGCAACATCTAAAGCTAAGAAGTCTGTAATGGCGATGCTTACAATGAATCCATAGAAACCTCGGGGTTTAGTGATGAGCACACAGTTTGCACACTTAATGCACACAGACAAGAAAGGCTACTTTTGGAAGAAGCGTTACGATAAGAGCATGATTGAAATCGTACAGCATTCCAAAACACAGGGATTAGCCACGCCCAGAGCAGCAGCGTTAATAATTCGACTCATGGAACTTGAAGCGCTTGCTGCTCCTTTCCAATCCATGTGGGAAACGCTGAAGGACTACAGAGACAATCTAATCAAAATAAGCACTCTTGTAGCCCTGCTAATAATAAAACGCATGAGCAGGGCTTACAGTTTGTTTAATGGCATTCGCAGGGGACCGAAATGAATAAGAGTATTTTGGTATTATTAATGGCTATGTCTACAGCAGCTACAGCTTCTGATTTCTGCCGCGTCGTTACTTTTAATGACTGGACCGTAAGTAATGCTAAGGGTGTAAGTAAGGGGGATTTGCATAAAAACATATCCGCTGAAATTTTCATGAAAACAAATGGCAAGCTTTTCTATGAGCCAGTTAACCCTGTAGATCATACAATGTTAATGGGAATCACTTATCTGGGTGCTATGCCCGACTCTCATATTATTAACACTATGGATTCTAGTAACTCTAATACATTCACCTTTGAGCCTCACACCAATAGCTTCTACGAAGCTGATGTATTTATACCTAATGAAGAGCAACGTGAGAAAGGATTTGATTCTAGTGCCCAGATAATCAAAGGTAGTTATAAGGGCTGCTCTGATAAACAGAAAATGCGCTTACGTGCTGACTTTGATAAGTTCAGCAAAGATTTTCCTTATGTTGTTGAGGGTTAAGATGAAGCATTTCATTATTGCCGCCACACTACTTGCATCCTTTGGTGCTAACGCTTCTGCTTTTGTCTGTAAGGATATGAACGGGAATAAAGCCACTATTGAAAATGGCACTGATAACCAGGGTGAATTAATGGAGTATGCTGGCAAGCAATACTATCACTCTGGAACCGCTGAGGATGGTAGTAGCATCTTTACCTTTGATGAACAGAATAGGCTATATGTTCACTGGGTAAATGATGGATTAACTATTGTCACAATATTTAGTCCTGTTATGCCTAAGATTAATGAATTTGAATGTAGGGGAACTTTCTAAACAATGAAAGAGCAGGGGTTCAATGAGATTCTGCAGCCTCCATTTTTCGGGGCTTGCTGTGTTTGTCACACAACCAGAAACAATATGCACGCAGCGTAAGCGATTGATATTTTATGGGAACAATAAGGATAGCACTTTGGCTCATCACATAGTTGCACACTAAAGCCCTACATAGCACCGTAAGTGACTGAAAAAAAAGCCCATCGTGGGAGATGGGCAAAGACTACACACAGCAATTCGTTGTTTCACTCAGGGGATTTCCATGCTTATAAATCAAGATGTTGATTTATAACCGTGAGCTAATAGTAGGCATTGTGATCTTTAGCGTCGATCAGATTCGTCTCAATAGTTAAAGAGGCGTAAAGATTTCTTGAGGTTAATCGCGGGTTTAATGCACAAACGGCGGGTCTGACCAGTGTGCAACGAATAAATACTTTAGCAGCGTTAAAGTATTGTGAGGGGGAATGTAGGCCGGGTAAGCGTTAGCGCCACCCGGCAAAAAAACTTAATGCGTGTTCTTCTCTTCCAGCTCTTCCAGTTCGCTCAGAATCACGTCCGGGTCTGTTCCCGGAGGTGGAATTTCATGCACCCAGGCGGAGAACAGGCGCCAGGTGACGGCGAGCAGCACCGGGCCAATAAACAGGCCAATCATGCCAAAGGCAATCAGACCGCCAATGACGCCGGAGAGGATCAGGATCAGCGGCAGGTCAGCACCCATACGGATGAGGATCGGACGAATGACGTTATCCATGGTGCCGACTACGCAGCTCCAGACCAGCAGCACCGTTCCCCACGTGGTGTCACCCGTCCAGTACAGCCAGATAATGCAGGGAACCAGCACCAGCAGCGGCCCCAGTTGCGCAAGACAGGTCATCAGCATGACAACGGTAAATACGGTGGCGTACGGTACGCCGGAAATCGCCAGACCGATACCGCCCAGCACCGCCTGCACTAGCGCGGTGACCACCACGCCCAGCGCAACCGCGCGCACGGCCTGCGCAGCCAGCAGTACCGCAGCATCACCGCGCTTGCCCGCCAGGCGGGTGGCAAAGTGACGAACGCCTAAAGCGACCTGCTCGCCGCGCCAGTAGAGCAGGGCGCTGAAGAGCAGCATCAGGGTACAGTGCATCATAAACCGGCCGATATGTGCCGCCTGACCGACAAACCAGGTGGTTGTGGTGCCAATGTACGGGCGGACTTTTGCCATCAGCGCGCTGCCGCCCATCTCCAGCAGGCTATGCCAGCCGCTGTAGAGCTTGGCGCCCACCACCGGAATGCTGTTCAGCCAGGCCAGATCCGGCAGCGTCAGGTCACCGCTGCTAATGGCACGAATAACCGGGCCACTGGAATCCACCAGGCTATTCACCAGCAGGGCAATCGGAATAATAAACAGCAGGAACAGCAGGAGCGTCATGACCAGCACGGCTAACCCGCGGCGGCCGAACAGCAGCTTCTGCAAGCGCAGCAGCAGAGGCCACGTGGCCACGACCACGGTCGCGGCCCAGGCGAAGCCGAGAATAAAGGGTTGAACAATCCACAGACACGCAATAATCATGAGGGCCAGAAACAGCACCGACAGTAAAATTTGCGCAACATCCCTGGGCTGGCGAAGATTGACCATAAATGAAACTTTCCTTAAAAGAACGCCAGTACGACTGGCGGGAACGGAAAACCGCGTCTCTCTAATCATTGATGATCTCGGCGGTTTTTGACAGGCGGATTTTGCCTGTAATTCAGCAGAGATTATAAGAAAAAAATGTGATAAAACTTTCCAGACACAACGCAAACGATTTTATACACAAAATCATTCGAGTTGCATCAAGGCGGCAAGTCTGAGAATCCCCAGGAGCTTACTGAAGTAAGTGACTGGGGTGAGCAGACGCAGCCAACGCAGAGGCAGCTCGAAGGATGACGTGTATATACAACTCTAATTAGGGTCGACAGTTATGATCCCACAGATTTCTCAGGCACCTGGCGTCGTTCAGCTGGTGCTTAATTTTTTGCAAGCACTGGAGCAACAGGGTTTTACAGGTGATACCGCCACGAACTATGCCGACAGGCTGACGATGGCGACCGATAACAGTATTTACCAGCTTCTTCCCGATGCCGTGGTTTTCCCTCGTTCAACGGCCGACGTGGCGCTTATCGCCCGGCTGGCGACGCAGGAGCGCTTTGCTTCACTGGTCTTTACGCCGCGCGGCGGAGGCACCGGGACCAATGGTCAGGCGCTGAACCAGGGCATCATTGTTGATATGTCGCGCTATATGAACCGCATCATTGAGATCAACCCGGAAGAGGGGTGGGTGCGGGTCGAAGCGGGCGTTATCAAAGATCAGCTTAATCAGTATCTCAAGCCTTACGGCTACTTTTTTGCCCCGGAGCTTTCCACCAGTAACCGTGCGACCCTTGGCGGGATGATCAACACGGATGCCTCCGGTCAGGGCTCGCTGGTCTATGGTAAAACCTCCGATCACGTGCTGGGCGTGCGCGCCGTTCTGCTGGGCGGTGATATCCTCGATACCCAGCCGATGCCGGTCGAACTGGCGGAAACGCTGGGTAAAGATAACACCGCCAGCGGACGCATTTATCGTACCGTACTGGAGCGCTGCCGCGACAACCGCCAGCTTATTCTCGATAAGTTCCCCAAACTAAACCGCTTCCTGACCGGGTACGACCTGCGTCACGTCTTTAACGACGACCTGACTCAGTTTGATTTAACCCGCGTGCTGACCGGTTCCGAAGGGACGCTGGCGTTTATCACCGAGGCGCGGCTGGATATCACCCGCTTGCCGAAAGTGCGTCGTCTGGTGAACGTGAAATATGACTCCTTCGACTCCGCGCTGCGCAATGCACCGTTTATGGTGGAAGCGAAAGCGCTGTCGGTGGAAACGGTCGACTCCAAAGTGCTTAATCTGGCCAGGGAAGACATTGTCTGGCACTCCGTCAGCGAGCTGATTACCGACGTGCCGGATAAAGAGATGCTCGGTCTCAATATCGTGGAGTTTGCCGGCGATGATGCGGAGCTGATTGAGCGCCAGGTCACCACGCTCTGCCAGCGTCTGGATGAGCTGATTGCGCAGGGCCTGGGCGGCGTGATCGGCTGGCAGCTCTGTAACGATCTGGCCGGGATTGAGCGTATCTATGCGATGCGTAAAAAAGCCGTGGGCCTGCTCGGCAATGCAAAAGGGGCGGCGAAGCCCATTCCCTTTGCCGAAGATACCTGCGTGCCGCCTGAACATCTGGCGGATTATATCGTCGAGTTTCGCGCCCTGCTGGACAGCCACGGCCTGAGCTATGGCATGTTCGGCCACGTCGATGCCGGGGTACTGCACGTGCGTCCTGCGCTGGATATGTGCGACCCGCAGCAGGAGATCCTGATGAAGCAGATCTCCGACGACGTGGTGGCCTTAACCGCCAAATACGGCGGTCTGCTCTGGGGAGAGCACGGGAAAGGGTTCCGCGCGGAATACAGCCCGGCATTCTTCGGCGAACAGCTCTACGCGGAGCTGCGCAAGGTGAAAGCGGCTTTCGACCCGCATAACCGCCTCAACCCGGGTAAAATCTGCCCGCCTGAAGGCGTGGACGCGCCAATGCTGCAGGTGGATGCCGTCAAGCGCGGCACCTACGACAGACAGATCCCGATTGCGGTGCGCTCCTCCTGGCGCGGCGCGATGGAGTGCAACGGCAACGGCCTGTGCTTTAACTTTGATGTGAAAAGCCCGATGTGCCCGTCGATGAAAATCACCAGCAACCGTATCCACTCGCCAAAAGGGCGGGCGACGCTGGTGCGCGAGTGGCTGCGGCTGCTGGCCGACCGCGGGGTGGATCCGCTCAGGCTGGAGCAGGAGCTGCCGGAAAAACGGGCCAGCCTGCGCTCGCTGATTGAGCGCACCCGCAACAGCTGGCATGCCAACAAGGGCGAGTATGATTTCTCCCATGAGGTGAAAGAGGCGATGTCCGGCTGTCTGGCCTGTAAAGCCTGCTCCACCCAGTGCCCGATTAAAATCGACGTGCCGGAATTCCGCTCGCGCTTCCTGCAGCTGTATCACACCCGCTACCTCCGCCCGGTGCGCGACCATCTGGTGGCGACGGTGGAAAGCTACGCCCCGCTGATGGCGCGCGCGCCGAAGACGTTCAACTTCTTTATCAACCAGCCGCTGGTGCGCAAGCTCTCCGAAAAACATATCGGCATGGTCGATCTGCCGCTGCTGTCGGTGCCGTCTCTGCAGCGCCAGCTCGTCGGGCATCGCTCGGCGAACATGACCCTGGAGCAGCTGGAGGCACTCACGCCTGAGCAAAAAGCGAAGGTGGTGCTGGTGGTGCAGGATCCGTTTACCAGCTACTACGATGCGCAGGTTGTGGCCGATTTCGTCCGTCTGGCGGAGAAAGTGGGTTACCAGCCGGTTGTGCTGCCGTTCTCCCCGAATGGCAAGGCGCAGCATATTAAAGGTTTCCTGAACCGCTTTGCGAAGACCGCGCAGAAAACGTCTGACTTCCTGAATCGCGTGGCGCAACTCGGGATACCGATGGTCGGCGTCGATCCGGCGCTGGTGCTGTGCTATCGCGATGAATACAAGCAGACCCTGGGCGATAAGCGCGGCGACTTCAACGTGATGCTGGTGCACGAGTGGCTGCCGATGGCGCTGGAAGATAAGGCTGTTCAGGATGTCAGCGGTGAACCGTGGTATCTGTTCGGTCACTGTACGGAAGTGACCGCGCTGCCGGGTGCCCCCGCGCAGTGGGCGTCTGTTTTTGCCCGCTTCGGTGCGAAGCTGGAGAGCGTCAACGTAGGCTGCTGCGGGATGGCCGGCACCTACGGACACGAAGTGAAAAACCACGCCAACTCGCTCGGCATCTATGAGCTGTCCTGGCATCAGGCGATGCAGCGTTTGCCGCGAAACCGCTGTCTGGCGACGGGTTACTCCTGCCGCAGCCAGGTAAAACGGGTAGAAGGCAACGGTGTACGTCACCCATTGCAGGCTTTACTGGAGATAATTGGATGATCTGGAAACGTGCCGTGACGCTGCAGGCGCTGAACGCCATGGGCGAGGGGAATATGGTGGGACTGCTGGATATCCAGTTTATCCGCATTGGCGACGATGAGATTGAGGCCACCATGCCCGTCGATAGTCGCACCCACCAGCCGTTTGGTTTATTGCACGGCGGAGCGTCCGTCGTGCTGGCCGAAACGCTGGGCTCGGTGGCGGGGTATCTCTGCACCGAAGGGGAGCAGAAGGTTGTCGGACTTGAGGTGAATGCTAACC
Organism: Enterobacter sp. PL_is379; assembly: GCF_055817355.1. Taxonomy (NCBI): domain Bacteria; kingdom Pseudomonadati; phylum Pseudomonadota; class Gammaproteobacteria; order Enterobacterales; family Enterobacteriaceae; genus Enterobacter; species Enterobacter sp. PL_is379. Next base: position 133,577 of record NZ_JBVPGT010000028.1, on the reverse strand, counting down.
ACATTCGCTCGGTGCGCAGCGGACGCGTGCGCGGTGTTTGCCGCGCGCTGCACGCCGGAAGCCGCCATCAGGTGTGGCAAATAGATATTCTCGACGAGCAGGATCGCCTGTGCTGCTCGTCGCGGCTGACCACGGCGGTTGTGTAAAATTTTCAGATGTCTTGCCTTTGGTCAAAAACTAGCCAGCGCGTTGTGGTATACTGGTCAGGTTTTGTACATAAGCGAGGACATCATGGATACTGAAATAACCCCAACACAGCTGGCAATTGAATATTTACGTCGCGATAAGAGCAACCTGTCTCCGGCGCAGTACCTGAAAAAGCTGAAACAGCTTGAGCTGGAATTTACAGATTTGCTGGCGCTCTCTTCAAATGAGCTGAAAGAAGAGATCTACTTTGCCTGGCGGTTGGGCGTTCACGTCCATTGAGTACATGAGAATAAAAGGGCCGCGAATGCGGCCTTTTTTGTGTCTGACATTCAGTATCGGGCGGGGAGTTTATTGATTTTGATGAGCCTGCCTTCTTCCATTTCGATGAATCCGCCGGTTTTTAAATCCGCCAGAATGCGCATCACGCCGCTGCGGGAGAGCTGGGTTTTCTCCCTGATATACCTTTCCGCCGTCACGCTGCCGCGATAGCTCTCATCTTCATCCATCAGTTTTATGAGCTGCTGGCGAATCATCTCATACGCCGTCGGCGCGCCCTGCGGCATCACGTTGTTATAAAGACGGCTATACACAAAGATGAGCTGTTTAGAAAGCAGTCCCCATAGCGCCTTCTCTTTGATAATTTCATTCACCCGCTCGGTGGTGAGCGTCCCTATCAGACAAGGGCTGACGGTCTTAATATAATCATTGAAATAGATGTCGGTCAGGTTGGCGAGGCCGAACACGGCCGGACTGCGAGCCGTAGACAGCATCATGTCATCGCTTCTTCTGTAGATGGCGATGGTTCCTTCGAGAATTAAATAGCACATGCCCTGACCGTTAATTTGCAGGTCCAGTCGCTCGCCGCGGGCGCTATGTCGCGTTGTGCAATCAGGCAACAGGTGTGAAATAAGCTCTTGCGCGTAGGGAGAACCCCGTTGAGACTTTTCTGGAAGGGACATGGCAGCCGACAACCTTAAAAATAACCTGGCTAATTATAGCGCTTCTCCCGGGTACAGGCACGCTGGCTATCAATATTTTCGCGGCAGATGGTGAATGTCAAGCAGCACCCCACGTTCCATGGTGATGTACTTCCCGGTCCGCAGTTCTGCCAGAATACGCATAATTCCGCTACGTGAAAGATACGTCCTGCTTTTGATGTACGCGGCGGCCGTCGTATTTTTCCGTATGGTATCGGGCTCCTGCATGAGTTCAACAAGCTGGAAGCGAATGATGTCGTAGGCAGACATTTGCGATATTTGCGCGCAGTGCTCATACACCCGTGAGGCCGTATAAATCAGCAGCTTTGAAAAGTGCTCCCATAAATCCTGCTGCGCAACAATCTGATTAAACGTCTCCAGCGACACGCGGGCGATTTCTGCCGTCTCCAGGGCCCTGACATAGAGATGCTCCGAAGAAAATTGACTGCTGACGCCAAGAATAAACGGCGCTGATTCAGAGTTTAAAACAATGCCGTCGCCGCGACGATGAAGCGCCACGCTTCCCTGGAGAAGTAAAAAACACTGGCGCACATCATCTTTATAATAATGTACGGTTTCTCCCCGACAGATGACCATTCTGTTCGCAGCAGGTAGCACTGATTTAATCAGGGTATCTATATGGATAAACGGTTTTAAACCCAGAACGGTTGATTCGTGGTTATTCAATGGCGTGGTTAAACGCGTATTCATAAGATACCTCACAGCGACTACGGGTCTGATCGTTTTTTGATCTGCATGGAGAATTATCTTAAAAATGAAGGAGTCAGGGAATATTTCGGCAAGGTCCAAAAGTAGACCGTTGAGCATCTGATATCTAACCCCTTGAATGAAAACATAAAGACGATCAAGTCTACTAATAGACCAGGAAATAAGACGTAAGCGTATCCTGAAAGAAATGTTGAAATTACGTTAAATCAGAGTCTACAGCTAGACCATCAAAAAGTTGTATTCACCAAAATGATTATTTAAATTTTAATCAGCCAGTCAGAAAAACCTTATAGCGTTAATTAAAAAGAAGATGAATCCACTGTGATTTATTTATCAACTTTCTGCTGCGTACGTTTTAATAATAAATAAAGTTATCCCGTAAACAGGAAAATGAAGATTATGAAAAAGAACATTATTTTAGCGATGGTTGCGACAGGTTCTGCCTTGATGATGAGCAATGCACTCGCTGCTGCAGGAACCGTTAATTTTAACGGTAACATCCTGGATTCTGCCTGCGATGTCGCGGTTGCTTCTCAAAATCAGGTGGTGGTATTAGGCGATTACAATAAAACAGAATTTCAGGCAACAGGCTCGCGCACTGCGGCAACGAAATTCGACATCGTCCTGAAGAACTGCCCGGTTACGGTCAACAGTGCCAAAGTCCGTTTTGACGGTACGCCCGATCTGACTAACGCCGATCTGCTTGCTATTGATACCTCCGTCGCCGGAGCGGCAACGGGTGTTGCTATTAATTTGATGACCGCTGATAAAGCGGATCTGCCGTTGCACGGCAGTAACAGCTATAGCTATGTGCTAAGCAGCACCGCCGATAATACGCTGAATTTCTACGCGCAGTATATTTCAACGGCGGCATCGGTGACGGCCGGTCCTGCAAACTCCGTGGCAAATTTCTCCGTTGTTTATAACTAGTCATTAAGCAGAACACGAGTCGGTTCCATGACGTTCTGCGTGGGGGCAGTTTCTGCCCCCGTGTTTCAAGAGGTGTAACATGCATTTTATTAGCAAGGCCCTGCTCATATCGGCCGCCCTGACAGCATCGTTTTCGAACGCTTATGCCGGGGTCATTATTGGCGGTACCCGCGTTATTTTTGATGGTGGGAAAAAAGAGGCATCAATCAGTATCAATAATGCTGATAGCGTGCCTTATTTAATCCAGTCCTGGGTTGACATGCCAGAGGGGAATGCTAATAAAGCACCTTTTATTGTAACGCCGCCTTTATATCGACTGGATGGCGGGCAGCAAAACATTGAACGTATTTTACTCTCGGGTTCACTACCCCAGGATAAAGAAAGTCTTTTCTGGCTGAATATTAAAGCCATACCGTCTGCCTCAAAACAGGAAAACTCACTGCAAATTGCTGTCAAAACGCGCATCAAGCTTATTTATCGCCCGTCAGGTCTGAAGGGAACAACGCCGGAAGAACAAGCGAATAAATTAACCTGGTCGCGTAGCGGGAATAAGCTCATGGTCACCAATCCAACGCGATATGTCATCAACTTTAATGAAATAAGCGTCGGTGATAAAAAACTGGATGAGGTCTCCTGGGTGGCACCGGGTGCAACGGCGGTATTTAGCTTACCCGCAGGTGCCAATGGTAACCACATTATATTCAAAGTCATTAATGATTACGGCAGCCCCGGAAGAATGTATCAGGCCAGCTTTTAATTCATCAAAAGCGGCGATCCTCATAGCAGGTCAGGTTAATGATGATGGCAACGAAAACTAAAAAAATGCAGCCTGCGCGTCTGGCGATCTGTATCGCCTTTGCGCTGGTAAATGCAATGCAGACTGTTTATGCCCGTGATTCGTTCAACGCCGAGCTGGTTGAACTGGACAATCCGGGCACGGGTAAAGCTGATTTATCTGCTTTTGAATCAGGTTCGCAGGCACCAGGGAAATACCACGTTGACATCATCCTTGACGACCAACTCATCGAGACCAGCGATATTGATTTTACCGCAGTAAAAAGTGGGGAAGAGGGCGATAGCCTTAAGCCTTGTCTGAGTATTGAACAGCTCAACAGATGGGGCGTCAAAACCGCGCTTTTTCCCGACTTAGCGAGTAAGGACGCGTCCTGTGTCAACCTTCAGGCTATTCCTCACGCCAGCACGGATTTTCAGTTTGCCGCGCAGCGACTGATCGTCAGCATTCCTCAGGCCGCCATTGATATGCCGGCACGCGGGTATGTCTCGCCAGCGCTATGGGATGAAGGGATCGCCGCCGCCATGTTGAATTACAGCCTGAGTGGCGCAAACAGCCGGGCAAAACAAAACGGCAGTAAAAACAGCAACAGTCAATATGCCAACCTGCGCCCGGGTCTCAACGTTGGACCGTGGCGACTGCGAAATTACACCACCTGGTCGCGGGATGAAACCGGTCAGGACAAATGGGATACCGTCTACACCTATGCGCAGCGGGCCATTATTCCGCTCAAAGCGCAGCTCACCCTGGGGGATAGCTCCGCGCCAGCCGACGTGTTCGACAGTATGCCGTTTCGAGGCGGACAGCTGGCTTCGGATGATGACATGCTCCCGGATTCGCTGAAAGGCTATGCACCCGTGGTGCGGGGGATCGCGCGCACCAATGCCCAGGTGGTGGTGCGGCAGAACGGCTATCAGATTTATCAGACCTACGTGGCGCCAGGCGCTTTTGAGATTACCGATATGTACCCCACGGGCGGCGCAGGGGATCTGGACGTCACCGTTAAAGAGGCTGATGGCAGTGAGCAACATTTCACCCTCCCGTACGCGTCATTACCGGTTTTACAGCGCGAAGGACGGCTCAAGTATTCAGTAACCGGAGGGCAATACCGTTCTTATAACGGCAGCGTCGATAAGACACCTTTCGGGCAAATCACCGGGATCTATGGTCTGCCGTATGGGCTAACGCTGTATGGCGGGCTGCAGGAGTCGAGTAAATATCAGTCGATCGCCACCGGGCTTGGAAAAAACATGGGTGATTTCGGCGCTATTTCTGCGGACATGACCCAGGCCTGGTCCACCCCGCAGGGCGGTGAGAAATCCAATGGCCAGTCCTGGCGTGCGCGATACAGCAAAAACATTGTGGGGACCGGAACCCATTTCTCGATTGCGGGTTACCGCTACTCGACCAGCGGTTACTACGGTATGCAGGAGATCCTTGATTCGTACGGTGACAGCTCCGCGCTTCAGGACCGACGCCGCAACCGGGCCGAGCTGACGATGAGCCAGACGCTGGGCGGTAATCTTGGCTCGCTGACGCTGAGCGCGGCCCGTGAAGACTACTGGAATTCGGGTAAAACAATGGCGTCATACAGCCTGGGCTACAACAACTACTGGCACAACATCAGTTACGGACTCACCTGGACCTACAGTAAAAACGGCAGTGCGGGTTCATATGATAACAATAAACGGTACGACAAAGATCAGCTGCTGGCCTTTAACGTCAGTATCCCGCTGGAGACGTTTTTGCCGCAGACCTGGGCTAACTATGGCGTAAGCGCCAGCAAGAATAATGGCACCACCCACAACATCGGCCTGAACGGCGTAGCGCTGGAAAACTACGCCCTGAACTGGAACGTGCAGCAAGGCTTTGGGTCGGACGGCGTCGGCTACACGGGCAATCTGGACGGTGATTATAAGGGAACCTACGGCGAAGCGACGGCGGGCTACAGCTACGATAAAAACAGCGAGCGCCTTAACTACGGCCTGCAAGGGGGCATTCTTGCTCACAAAGAGGGGATCACGCTTTCGCAACCCCTGGGCGAGACCAATGTTTTGATTAGCGCGCCGGGCGCACACGGTGTCGATATCCGCAATCAGGCGGGCGTTAAAACGGATTACCGCGGATATACGGTGGTCAGCAATCTCTCCGTATACCGTAAAAATGACATCACCCTTGCCCCGGAAAGTCTGCCGGATGATGTTGAGCTGGATATTAATACCCGGACGGTGACGCCGACGCGTGGCGCGATCGTTTTGGCCGACTATAAGGCGAAGGTGGGGCGGCGGGTGTTATTTAATTTACTGCATAACGGCCAGTTTGTTCCCTTTGGCGCGATGGCAAGCCTTAAGGGCGCCGACGGCAGCAGCGTTATTGTTGGCGATAAAGGCCAGGCTTATCTCACCGGCCTGGATACTCAGGGAACCGTCTTCGTCACGTGGGGAGCGGAAAGCGAACGGCAATGCCGCGCACCTTACGTGCTTTCCCCGCAGCCGTCGGCGGGTGGAATTACCGAAATTAACGTCAATTGTCTTTAGGGTTTTTTAACATGCGCTTAATTAACATCATATTCCTGCTGTGTATCGCAGCAGGCTGGAACAGTGCTCATGCAGGAACCTGCACGACGATTACGCCGCAGGAATCAACTTTGTCCATCGGCACAATTACGGTTCAACGTGACGTGGCAGTTGGAACCGTATTATTTTCGCGAAACGCGACAATAACCGGTTCCTATTTAACGGGGTGTGCCAATCCATTAATGCTGGGTTTTAGCATGCGGTATTTGAATGCGACACCGAGTGCTTACGGTAATCATGTTTATGACACGAATGTAAACGGTATAGGCGTGCGTTTTTCGTCGGGTAATTATTTTGAAAACCCGGCCAATACCTTTTCCTATAATGCTCAGGCAAGTTATGTCGAATGGTGGGGCGGTAAAATAGAACTTATCGTTACCGGACCGGTCTCGTCGGGGTCGCTGACGCCGGGCGTGCTGGGGGTAGTGATGCTGCAGGGCAGTGACGGCGTTTACCGTGATGGCCTGACGACCACCCTGCTGGGCGGAACCATTAATGTACTGGCCTGCAATATTACAACACCGCAACTGACATTTCCGATAGGCGATATTTCTGCCGCGCTTTTTGGCTCAACGATAGGCACCACACCAACTGGCGCTCAAAATACGCAAAATCTCGGGCTTAACTGCGATGCGGGGGCTAACGTCAACGTATCACTCAGCGGCATTCAGAATCCTGACGTTGCAACACCCAGCGTGCTCGCGCTTACGGGGCAGGGTAATACCGGTACGGCGAAAGGGGTTGGCGTTCAGTTGCTCTATAACGGTACACCGCTCACCCTCAATGCGCGTTTGCCGCTGAAGCTTGCGGCAGGGGGGCAGGAAGCGTTCCCATTAACGGCGCGTTATTACCAGACGCAAACAACGGTAGAACCCGGTACCGCAAATGCGTCAGCAACCTTAAATTTGACCTACCAGTAAAGGGGATGACGATGCATATAATGCGCACGGCAGCGTTCATCGCGGCAGTAATAAGCGGCAATGTTATTGCAGCGGATAGCGTTAACGTCAGCGTCGCCGGCAATATTATCGCCTCTCCCTGCGTATTCAATGGGGGCAATACCAGTCTGGATATTAACCTCGGCAATATTCAGGCATCCAATATGGCCACGCCGGGGGCGACATCCGATCCTGTGTTTTTTAGCCTGCCGTTTACCCAGTGTCCGGCAGGCACGCGCAGCGTTACGGTCTCCTTTACCGGCAACCCCGATCCCGTCTCGGGGGCGAGTTACTACATGAACAGCGGTTCGGCCACGAACGTCGCGATTGCGATGAGCGAGGGCGCAACCGGTGCGTTAAAGGGCACAGGGACAAGCATTACGCAGACTATTGCGTCAGACAGAACCGCGACGATGGTCATGCAGGCATCAGTCAAATCTGTCACCGGCGGTGCGACGCCGGGGAGCATCAGTGCCGTCGTGGTCATGACGATGCAATACAACTGATCGGCACGCGCGTTGGTTGTCCTTATTGATATGCAGATGTTGGTAATTGATATGTTGAATATCCTGATTAAAGAACCGGATTCTTTTTTTAAAAATGGCCTGCAATATTTTCTTGTGGATTTTTTCCTGCATAATTTCAGGCATCACATTCATTTTGACACTGAGCTTACTTATGACAGCGTCAGTGCCGCGGATATTATTATTCTCGCTCTATGCCCCGGGGAAACGCTGACCTGTGTTCCTGAATTGAAAGCGCGAAAAAAAGGGATTGTGATTGGGCTGGTGGACGATGAGCGGCGTTTTTCCGCTTTTACATCCTGTTTTCAGGATATCATTTTTATCTCCCGCCGCGCCCCGCTTGGTCAGGTTAGCGAGATGCTTTTTATTGCATGGTACCGGACGCAACTGCCGGGATATCGCTGGCAGCATAACGGCTGTTTCGAGTGCCAGCATAAAATACTTTCGCCGCAGCAGATCCGCGTCACGGTGAATTTTTACAGAGGATTCTCGGTAGGGCAGATTGCTGATGTACTCAGGACGAGTGATAAAACGATATTTACGCATAAGTATTTGCTGATGCAAAAATTCGATCTGCGCAGTGATTATGAGCTTATGGCGCTCATTCACAGGATGGTCGAAAAAAATGCCTACCCGAACAAATTGCGTGACCATCTGATCGGTTTCGACGGATGAGCGGAAGAGACGGTGGGACTGTAGTCGTTTAGTTGCCGGGTGGCAGTGACGCCACCCGACATTTCTTCAGACATTCACCGCACTAATCAGCCGCGACTTCATGGACTGATACGCCGACGCTGCAAAATCCTCCGCCCAGCGCTGGTCCTCAATCGCCTCCAGCTGCACCGCGCAGTACTTCGTTTCCGGCGTTTTGGAGATGGGATCGAGATTATCCTGGGTCAGCTCGTTGCAGGCGCCAATCCACCACTGATAGGTCATATAAACCGCGCCCTTGTTGATACGCTCGCTGATGCTGGCGCGGGTAATCACTTTGCCGCGACGTGAACGTACCCAGACCAGTTGACCCTCCTTGATGCCCAGTTTTTCCGCATCGGCAGGGTGCATTTGCACCCGGCCCGGCTCGTCGGCCAGGCTCTGCAGCGCAGCGCAGTTCCCGGTCATCGAGCGGCAGGAGTAGTGTCCCACCTCGCGTACCGTACACAGCACCAGCGGGAAATCTTCATCCGGGGTTTCCGCCGGCGCGCGCCACGGTGCGGCAAAGAGCTGTCCTTTACCGGTTGGGGTATCGAACTGATTGTCTTTGTACAGGTAAGGCGTGCCCGGATGATCCAGCGTCGGGCACGGCCACTGCACGTGGCCCATCTCGCCCATTTTTTCATACGTCACGCCGAAGAAGAGCGGGCACAGCTCGCGCATCTCATCCCAGATCTGCTGGTCGGAGTCATAATGCATCGGGTAGCCCATCTCGGTGGCGAGCAGGCTGATGATCTCCCAGTCGCGCTTCACGTTGCCGCTGGCTTCGATGGCTTTGCCGAAACGCTGGAATCCGCGATCGGCACAGGTAAAGACGCCGCCGTGTTCACCCCAGGAGGTGGCAGGGAGCAGAACGTCCGCCACTTCTGCCGTTTTGGTCATAAAGATGTCCTGAACCACAACAAAGTCGAGCGCCTCAAAACCGCTGCGAACGAGACCGAGGTCGGCCTCGGTCTGAAGCGGATCTTCCCCCATGATGTAGTAGGCCTTGACCTTGCCTTCCAGCGCCAGATGAGGCACCTCGGTAATGCGCGTCCCGACGCGATCGTCCATTTTATTGACGTCAATCCCCCAGGCGTCGGCGAACTTCTGCCTGACCGCCGGATCGGTCACATCCTGATAGCCGGGGAACATATTCGGCAACACGCCCATGTCGCAGGCACCCTGGACGTTATTTTGACCGCGTACCGGCCCGACGCCGACGGCAGGGCGACCGAGATTACCGGTCAGCAGCGCCAGGCTGGAAAGCCCTCTGACCACATCCACAGCCTGACCAAACTGGGTCACGCCCATACCCCACATCACGGTGGCGGAAGGGGCCGCCGCGAAGGTGCGCATCGCCTGGCGAACGTCGCGGGCAGGAATGCCGGTAAGATGCTCAACCTTCTCCGGCGCATAGTCTTTCACCGTCTGGCGGTAGGCCTCAAGCCCCTCCGTAAAGCGCGCCACGTAGCTTTTGTCGTACAACTCCTCTTCCAGCAGCACGTAGCCGAAGGCGTTCACCAGCGCCATGTTGCTGCCGTTTTTCACCTGCAGATGCTGGTCGGCGATGCGCGCCGTTTCGATGCGCCGCGGATCGCAGACGATAATTTTCGCGCCGTTTTCACGCGCTTTCAGCACGCGCCGGGCGACGATAGGGTGGGAGTCCGCGCAGTTATAGCCAAACACCAGCAGACATTTTGAGTTTTCAATATCGTTGATGGAGTTGCTCATGGCGCCGTTGCCGAGCGTTTCCTGTAAACCGGCCACGGAAGGACCATGACAGACGCGCGCGCAGCAGTCCACGTTGTTGGTGTTCAGCACCGCGCGGGCAAATTTTTGCATCACATAGTTTGTTTCATTGCCGGTTCCGCGGGAGGAGCCGGTGGTCATGATCGACCGCGGCCCGTGCTGCGCTTTAATGCTGCTGAGCCTGTGGGCGGTGTAGCGGATTGCCTCTTCCCAGGTAACGGGGGTGAAAGCCTCGCCTTTGTGGTAGCGGATCATCGGCTGAGTGAGGCGCGGGGTGAGCAGACGGGTATCGTTAAGGAAGTCCCAGCCGTAAAAGCCTTTCAGACATAGGGTGCCCTGGTTTGTGACGCCCTCTGCCGCTTCGGCACGGATGATACGGTTATTTTCAACGACAAGGTTTAATTTACAGCCTGCACCGCAGTAGGGGCAGACGCTGGCGATCTTTTTCATCAATAACAGACCTGTTAAGAAATGAAGCAAAGTTGACTGGAAAACCCAGTCCCGTAAACGGTGTTAAGCAGGAACCGTGCCAGGTTGGCTTTGCTGGTTTTACAGGGTGTTAAGCGGGAAAGACGCGTGTCATCGTCAGGCCGATCGTCAGTTTTGACGATGACACGTTAGGGGCGTAGCGAGCAGGAGCTTAGAGATCGTCCATCGTGTAACCCACCACGATTTCCAGCGTCTTACGAATCACATCCGCCTGAACCACGTCGTTAGTGGCTTCCAGCGTCTGAATGAGCCAGAGGATGATCGCTTTATTGGACAGATGACCTTCGGAGGCCAGAACACAGCGTACTGCAGTAGAAAAAACAGCGGACTCTTCAGCAAAACGATCGCCTGCGTGACGGAAATATTCCGACAGCGCACTGTCTAAAAAAGCAGAATGGTATTCGGGTTGAAGCTGAATATTTTGTCTCATTTGTTCTCACCGTAGCTGTTAAATTGCAGTCAATGTATTTTTTTGGGGTCGGACGGTTTTCCACTTCCAAATAACGGCACTACATTGTCTCGGTTATCGTTGAGAGGTCCCTCTCTGTTCGTTCGTCCTTGCGCGGTTCTGCGACGTGTAAAGGCGATGCTGTTTGAGCCGATCTCGGCAATCACCACCGCAAGTGTCTCCCGCCGCTGGGGATCCTTTTCATGCTCTTTCATTACCCGCAGACGCTGCAGCAATCCTTCGGTTGTCACTGGCCCCCGCTCTTTCAGAAGAGAAAGAACGGCTTCACCGATAAGCGTGTCGATCAGTCGGTCTGCGTCACTGCTATTCATCACGTTACCGTTCGAAGAGCAGACCAAGCAGCATGTGGTAATGCTCTTCCTCTTCCGGGCCATCGGCCTTTTCGAGGCGGCTGAGCAGTTTGGTACAGAGCGATTTGCGATTTAGGTTTCGCCCGTCGCTGAGAATTTCTACAACCACCTGGCCCAGCGTCTCCTGCTGGGTAGGGAGCGCGGCTTTTTCGAAGTACTGTGCGATTGCTGCTGCGGAATCTGTGGCGTAACCTTTCTGCTGCATGTTTCGCTCCTGTAAAATTTTGTAATCACTAACGTTACAATTAAGGTATACACAATTCCTAAATCTGTACATATAAAATGTACAGATTTTTAATGTTTTTATGATATATTTTATAAATTACTTTATTTTCATTGTGTTACTGGCTTGTCATGAATCGGTAATGTGACAGGATATATTGTACAAAAAGGTCGGGCGCTGGTAAGTTATACAATCGAGAAGAACGGTCCCATCAACTGCCGTAAATGATTGAGATGTAAATTATTTGTCAGGCAATTAATGTGCTATAAGTAAAAATTACCCACGTCTACTGTGGCCAAAACCCTAACCCCAGGAAAAGCATGCTCACAACCATCATTTACCGCAGTCATATCTGCGAGGACGTTCCGGTGAAAGCGCTGGAATCAATGGTCGCTGCTGCAAATCGTAAAAATCGGCAATCCAATGTCACGGGGATCTTGCTGTTTAACGGCACACACTTTTTTCAATTGCTTGAAGGGCCGGTGGAGCAGGTTTCTGCTATCTATGAGCAGATCTGCAACGACCCGCGCCACCATAACGTGGTCGAGTTAATGCGCGATCACGGCCCTGTCCGGCGTTTTGGCAACGTGGGCATGGAGCTTTTTGACTTACGCCACTTCGACAGGGACGAGGTGCTGCAACAGGTGCTCAATAAGGGGACGACACGCTACCAGTTGACCTATAACGACCGCCCGCTGCAGTTTTTCCGCACCTTTGTTGAGGCCACGGAAAAAGCGAACTATTTTGAACTGCCGCCTGCGGATTCCTGGGAATTCGTTCGCGAAGAAACGCGCCTGTCCGCGCAGCCTGAGGTGGTCGCGAAAGGGGCGGATTGCAGCTTTGCGTTCCAGCCGATAGTCGACCCGTTTATGCAGCAGGTCGTCTCCTGGGAGGCGCTTCTGCGCACTCCTGACGGTGACTCGCCGGGGGCATATTTCGCCAGCCGCCCGCATGACGAAGTGTACACGTCAGATTTGCAAAGCAAGCAGGTGGCACTTTCTATGGCCAGCGCGCTGGGGCTACAGGACCAGACGTTATCCCTGAACCTGCTGCCCATGACGCTGGTCAACATTCCCAACGCCGTGGATTTCCTGCTCACCGCGATTGAGGCAAATGGGTTTGTACCCGAACAAATCGTGGTGGAGTTTACCGAGAGCGAAGCTATATCTCGTTTCGATGAATTCACGGATTCGGTCAGGCAGCTAAAAAGCGCGGGTATCAGCGTGACGATTGATCACTTTGGTGCCGGTTTTGCCGGGCTGCAGCTGCTGGCCCAGTTCCAGCCGGACAGAATTAAGATTAATCGCGATTTGGTCGCGAACGTGCATAAAAGTGGCCCTCGTCAGGCCATTATTCAGGCGATTATCAAATGCTGTTCCTCGCTTGAGATCCAGTTCTGCGCGGTGGGCGTAGAGAAGGCGGAAGAGTGGATGTGGCTGGAGTCCGCGGGGATTTCCCAGTTCCAGGGACATCTTTTTGCCAGCCCACGACACGGGGGTATTCCCGCGATTGCGTGGCCGGAGAAAAAGTTCGACTTCGGATAAAGCTGTACACAATCCGGCAGACTTAACTGTACGAACGGCAAATTTTATACAACAATGTATTAACAGGTGGATGGAAAAGAACCCCGTTCGCCCGTTCAAAATGCGGTCTTAGTTATACAAATGATGTGTACAATCTGATAAGGTTGGTGCAGTTAGGTATGGAAGTTCTGAGCGTGAGGGAGTTAATGGCCTATTACAGTATCGGCGAAGTGGCCGAACGATGCGGTATCAACCCCGTTACGCTGCGTGCCTGGCAGCGCCGTTATGGATTATTGAAGCCGCAGCGCAGCGAAGGGGGCCATCGTCAGTTTGACGATGAAGATATCCTGCGCATTGAAGAGATCAAACGCCTGATGAAAAGCGGCGTTTCGGTCGGAAAAGTTAAAGCCTTGCTGGAAAACAAGGAAGTGCTGACGCAGGGCAACTGGGTCTCGTTCCAGGAAGAGATGATGACCGTTCTGCGCTACGCCAGTCCTGCAAAGCTGCGGGCCAAAATAGGTGAATTCCGCCGCGATCACGCGATGGATGCGCTGATTGACAATATTATCTCTCCCGTCCGTCAGCGTATGAACCAGGATCAAAATACCGTGCGTCACATGGCGAGCCTGTTTGACGGCGTACTGATCGAATTTGCGATTGCAAGCCTGGCGGAGTCCCGCAAAAAAGCCGGAAAAGACGCGCTCCTGATTGGCTGGGAATGTGATGATCGCACCCACCTGTGGCTGGAAGCCGCGCGCCTGTCGCAAAAGGGCTGGCACATTGACGTGCTGGCAGAGCCCATTGACTCGCCGCGTCCTGAACTCTTCCCGGGGCAAAAAATCTTTGTCTGGACGGGGAAATCCCCAACGCCTCGCCAGCAGGAACAGCTTGACCACTGGCGTGAGCAGGGGTTTGCTGTCTCATTTCATCACTGAGTGTAAGAGGCCTTGAGGGCCTTTTTTTGTCTTTGTCACTTTCCTTGCAAAAAGCTATCTTAAGAATAGGCATTATTCCTGCGGATGAGATTTACCCGGCTAATTTTAAACGGCATCTGCTTTTTTCTGGGGGCTTTGCTGTCGGCAACTTGTTCAATAGGGGACGGTGTCCCCTTATTAATACTCAGCGAGTATGGCGCTCATTCCATGCATCTGAAAATTGAATATTACCGTCAAGAATTCTCCAGTTGATTTTTTCATATTGAATGCTGACACTTTCTATGTGATTCATTTTATCGTTCCCCGCCAGCTTAACATTTGGAACGCTGCAGTGGACGCCAGTTAATTTCACATCCTCCATAAGAACGGTGTAGTAGCAAACCTCCTGACCTGCATCATTGATGTGATAAAACCTTATTTCTGCGCTTTTCAGCGTCTGCCCAGTTGCTGCAGCCTTGTAAAGATATGGCGTAGAGCTATCAACTTCTTTCTCGATCATCATGGATGAGTGCTGGCGGGTGCCGGTGATTTTGCCGTTTGTGCTGTCAACGGGTAAATTTATACCGTGGCTCAGACCGATAATTTCAATGCTACCTTCACGATCTTGCACATCAACAGATCCTTTGATATCTGCACCGCCATCGTCTTTAAGCCACATATAGGGAGGTATAGGCATTTTATTGTCTCCTTAATTTTTTGATTAACTTCATTGTTAAAATATAGAGAGGGGTAGCGATAATTAGCATTGTAAGCCAGTCAATAAGTGAATAGGCATCATACATTGATTCTGCATTTTCATTTCCGACGATAATGATTGCTGTTGTTCTGGCAACATCATAGTTAATATATAACTCCGGGCCTGGTAGCATATGACCAAGAGCGAGTAATAAAATGAGAAAGTAAATAATTTTACTTGCCCTACGAGCAAGGTTTTTTAATGTAGCCACCCGCTACTACCTCCACCCATCCTCGCGCCATGAGTGACTGCATGCATGGAATCTGAATAAGCGATGTACTCATTAGCGCGTTATGAATCATCATCCCCTGTAACGCCATATGCCACCTTACTTCCTTTGCAAGAGTGTGGTTAATGCTACAGTGATTAATCATGTGTTCCAGAGTGTGCGTATGATTTTCAGAAAAAGACTCGCATCAACAGGTTGTCTACTGCTGAGGAGCGCTTGCTGGCCGGGCACCTGAAGCCCTGGCCTTCTTTTAGTGCGCCAAATCGCATCTGTTAGACTGAGTTCACGACAATCAAAGAGGCTATCTCAAAAATAGGCATTTCCGATGCATATTTTACTTTTCTCCTCTCCGTCAAAAATGACACAACGAAATGCATTATTAATCAATGCATTGAACAATTAAATCCATCCTGCCTGCATCCTGCCACAGGGTCTATGCTTAATAAAAGTAGGCAAAAAGGGCGGTTTAACCGAATGCCCCTGCTGACAGAGGGTTGAAGTGATAATCGTTATCACTAACATGGTGTTATGCCCTGATGGCTTATCAGATGAGGTGGACCTATGGAACTGCATTCAGAAACCTTTAATCCAGCCGATTTTGCCTGGCGCGGGTTAACGCTCACGCCAGCGGCGGCGGCACATATTCACGAGCTGGTGGCGAAAAAGCCCGAGATCCTCGGCGTGCGTTTAGGCGTCAAACAGACCGGCTGCGCGGGTTTTGGCTACGTGCTCGATACCGTCACCGACCCCGAGAAAGATGACCTGGTATTCGAGACCGACGGCGCGAAACTGTACGTCGCGCTGCAGGCCATGCCGTTTATTGACGGCACCGAAGTGGACTACGTCCGCGAAGGCTTAAACCAGTTATTCAAATTTCATAACCCGAAAGCCCAGAACGAATGCGGCTGCGGCGAAAGCTTTGGGGTATAGGCGGAACTATGTCTCGTAATACTGAAGCAACGAGTGAAGTAAATACCTGGAGCGGTGGGCACCTCAACTATAAAGAGGGGTTCTTCACCCAGCTGCAGACCGATGAGCTGGCAAAAGGCATCAATGAAGATGTCGTGCGGGCGATCTCTGCGAAACGTAACGAGCCGGAGTGGATGCTGGAGTTTCGCCTGAGCGCCTTCCGCGCCTGGCTGGAAATGGAAGAGCCGCACTGGCTGAAAGCGCATTATGACAAGCTGAACTATCAGGATTACAGCTACTACTCCGCGCCGTCCTGCGGCAGCTGTGACGACACCTGCGCCTCGCAGCCCGGCGCGGTGCAGCAAACCGGCGCGGAGAACAGTTTCCTCAGCAAAGAGGTGGAAGAAGCCTTTAATCAGCTGGGCGTGCCCGTGCGCGAAGGGAAAGAGGTGGCGGTGGACGCCATTTTCGACTCCGTCTCGGTGGCGACCACCTACCGCGAGAAGCTGGCAGAGCAGGGGATCATTTTCTGCTCCTTCGGCGAAGCGATTCACGATCATCCGGAACTGGTGAAAAAGTACATTGGGACCGTAGTGCCTTCAAACGATAACTTCTTTGCGGCGCTCAACGCGGCGGTAGCCTCGGACGGCACCTTTATCTACGTGCCGAAAGGCGTGCGCTGTCCGATGGAGCTTTCCACCTATTTCCGCATCAATGCCGAAAAAACCGGCCAGTTCGAACGCACGATTCTGGTCGCAGATGAAGGCAGCTACGTCAGCTATATAGAAGGGTGCTCCGCCCCGGTCCGCGACAGCTACCAGCTGCACGCGGCGGTGGTGGAGGTCATCATCCACAAAGATGCCGAGGTGAAATACTCCACGGTGCAAAACTGGTTTCCGGGCGACGGCAATACCGGCGGTATTCTGAATTTCGTCACCAAGCGCGCGCTCTGTGAAGGCGAAAACAGCAAGATGTCGTGGACCCAGTCCGAAACCGGCTCGGCCATCACCTGGAAATACCCGAGCTGCATTCTGCGCGGGGATAACTCCATCGGCGAGTTTTACTCGGTGGCGCTCACCAGCGGCCATCAGCAGGCGGATACCGGCACCAAGATGATCCACATTGGTAAAAACACCAAATCGACCATTATCTCGAAAGGCATCTCCGCCGGTCACAGCCAGAACAGCTATCGCGGGCTGGTGAAAATCATGCCGACGGCCACCAATGCGCGAAACTTCACCCAGTGTGACTCGATGCTGATTGGCGCAGATTGCGGGGCGCATACCTTCCCGTACGTCGAATGCCGTAATAACACGGCCCAGTTGGAGCACGAGGCGACCACGTCACGGATAGGGGAAGATCAGCTCTTCTACTGCCTGCAGCGCGGGATCAGCGAAGAAGACGCCATCTCGATGATCGTTAACGGCTTCTGTAAGGATGTGTTCTCTGAACTGCCGCTGGAATTTGCCGTTGAAGCCCAGAAACTCCTCGCCATTAGTCTTGAACACAGCGTCGGTTAAGGAAAGCACATGTTAAGTATTAAAGATTTGCAGGTCAGCGTAGAAGACAAAGCCATCCTGCGTGGCCTCAATTTTGACGTCAAGCCGGGGGAAGTCCACGCCATCATGGGGCCGAACGGTTCCGGGAAAAGTACGCTTTCTGCGACGCTGGCGGGGCGCGAAGATTATGAGGTGACCCACGGATCGGTCGAGTTTAACGGCAAAGATCTGCTGGAGATGTCGCCGGAAGACCGTGCGGGCGAGGGCATCTTTATGGCCTTCCAGTACCCGGTCGAAATTCCGGGCGTCAGCAACCAGTTCTTCCTGCAGACGGCGCTGAATGCGGTGCGCAAGTATCGCGGGCTGGAGGCGCTGGACCGCTTCGACTTCCAGGATCTGATGGAAGAGAAGATCAGGCTGCTGAAAATGCCGGAAGATCTGCTGACCCGCTCGGTGAACGTTGGTTTTTCCGGCGGTGAGAAAAAGCGTAACGATATTCTGCAGATGGCGGTTCTGGAACCCGAGCTGTGCATTCTGGATGAGACCGACTCCGGTCTGGATATCGACGCCCTGAAGATTGTCGCTGACGGGGTGAACTCCCTGCGCGACGGCAAGCGCTCGTTCATTATTGTCACCCACTACCAGCGCATACTGGACTACATCAAGCCGGATTACGTCCACGTGCTTTACCAGGGACGTATTGTGAAATCCGGTGATTTCACGCTGGTTAAACAACTGGAGGAGCAGGGCTATGGCTGGCTTACCGAACAGCAGTAATGCGCTCCAGCAGTGGCACCGGCTGTTTGAAGCCCAGGGGGGCACGCGCTCCGAGCAGGCGCAGCAGCATCTCCAGCAAATGCTGCGTCTCGGGTTGCCGACGCGTAAGCAGGAGAACTGGAAATACACCCCGCTTGATGGCCTTCTGAACGCCGAGTTTGTGACCCGCCAGGCGGATCTCACCCCAGTACAGCGCGACGCGCTGGCCTTGCGTGTCGATGCCCTGCGCCTGGTGTTCGTCGACGGTCAGTTTCGTCCGGAACTGAGCGACACGGTTCAGGAGAGCGGCTTTGAGATTGAGATAAACGACGATCGCCAGCGCCTGAGCGCCCCGGTTCAGCCTGAGGTCTTCCTGCACCTGACCGAGAGTCTGGCCCGCAGCGTGACGCACATCCGCGTGAAGCGTAACCAGCGTCCGGCAAAACCGCTGCTGCTAATGCACATTACTCAGGGGCTGAACGGCGATGAAATCAATACCGCGCACTATCGCCACCATCTGGAGCTGGCGGAGGGGGCGGAGGCCACGGTCATCGAACATTACGTCAGCCTCAATGAGACGCGTCACTTTACCGGATCGCGTCTGACGATGAATGTTGCCGCGAATGCGCAGCTTCATCATGTCAAGCTGGCGTTTGAGAATGCGCAGAGCCACCACTTTGCCCATAACGACATTGTCCTTGGCCAGGATGCCGCGGCGTACAGCCACAGCTTCCTGCTCGGCGGGGCGGTGCTGCGCCACAACACCAGCACGCAGCTTAACGGTGAAAACACCACGCTGCGCATCAACAGCCTGGCGATGCCGGTTAAATCGGAAGTGTGCGACACGCGCACCTGGCTGGAGCACAACAAGGGCTACTGCAACAGCCGCCAGCTGCACAAAACCATCGTCAGTGATAAAGGCCGCGCGGTGTTTAACGGACTGATTAACGTGGCGCAGCACGCCATTAAAACCGACGGGCAGATGACCAACAATAATCTGCTGTTAGGCCGCCTTGCGGAAGTGGACACTAAACCGCAGCTGGAGATCTACGCCGACGACGTCAAATGCAGCCACGGTGCGACGGTCGGGCGAATCGACGACGAGCAGATGTTCTACCTGCGCTCGCGCGGCATCGACCAGCAGGCGGCGCAGAAAATGATTATCTACGCGTTTGCCGCCGAACTGACGGAAGCGCTGCACGATGGTCAGTTAAAACTGCAGGTGCTGGATCGGATCGGTCAGCGCCTGCCTGGAGGCGAAGCATGAGTTTTCCCGTCGAGAAAGTACGGGCAGATTTCCCGGTTCTGACCCGTGAAGTAAACGGTCTGCCGCTGGCCTATCTGGACAGCGCGGCCAGCGCACAGAAGCCGAATCAGGTGGTGGATGCGGAAGCCGAGTTTTATCGCCACGGCTATGCCGCCGTGCATCGCGGTATTCATACCCTGAGCGCCGAGGCGACCCAGCGAATGGAAAACGTGCGTACGCAGCTGGCCGCCTTCCTTAACGCCCGCTCGCCGGAAGAACTGGTCTTCGTGCGCGGAACCACCGAAGGGATTAACCTTGTCGCTAACAGCTGGGGCAACGCTCAGGTTCACGCGGGGGATAACATCATCATCACCCAGATGGAGCACCACGCCAATATCGTGCCGTGGCAGATGTTCTGCGAGCGCGTGGGTGCGCAACTGCGGGTGATCCCGTTAAATGCCGACGGGACGCTGCAGCTCGAGCAGCTAGACGCATTGCTTGACGATAAAACGCGGCTGGTGGCGGTCACCCAGGTCTCCAACGTGCTGGGGACGGAAAACCCGGTGGCAGATATCGTCGAAAAGGCCCATCAGGCAGGTGCAAAGGTGCTGATTGACGGTGCCCAGGCGGTGATGCATCACGCGGTTGACGTCCAGGCGCTGGACTGCGATTTCTACGTCTTTTCAGGCCACAAGCTCTACGGGCCGACCGGGATTGGCGTGCTGTATGTGAAAGAAGAGATCCTGCAGGCGATGCCGCCGTGGGAAGGGGGCGGGTCGATGATCGCCACCGTCAGCCTGACGGAAGGCACCACCTATGCGCGCGCGCCGTGGCGTTTTGAGGCGGGCACGCCCAATACCGGTGGGATTATCGGTTTAGGAGCGGCGATTTCTTATGTCTCCTCAATCGGCCTTGATAGCATTCAGGAGTACGAACAGCTGCTGATGCACTATGCGCTTGCGGAGCTTGCCAGCGTGCCGGATCTGACCCTCTACGGGCCTGCCGACCGGCAAGGGGTGATCGCGTTCAATCTCGGGAAACATCACGCCTATGACGTGGGCAGTTTCCTCGATAACTACGGCGTGGCGGTCCGTACCGGGCACCACTGCGCCATGCCGCTAATGGCGTTTTACCAGGTACCGGCAATGTGCCGCGCGTCGCTGGTGATGTACAACACAACGGAAGAGGTCGACAGGCTGGTGGCGGGGCTTAAGCGCATTCATCAGCTGCTGGGCTAACGGAGAGGCGAAAGATGGCGGAACTGCCGGACAAAGATAAACTGCTGCGTAACTTCTCGCGTTGCGCAAACTGGGAAGAGAAGTATCTCTATATCATTGAGCTGGGACAGCGCTTGCCGCCGCTCAGCGAAGAGGCGCATACCCCGGAGAACACTATTCAGGGCTGTCAGAGCCAGGTGTGGATTGTGATGGCGCAGTCGGATGACGGCACTGTCGAACTGCACGGCGACAGCGATGCGGCCATTGTAAAAGGGCTTATTGCGGTCGTCTTTATTCTTTATCACCGGATGTCGGCGCAGGATATTGTCGCGTTTGATGTCCGCCCGTGGTTTGAAAAAATGGCTCTGACCCAACACCTCACCCCGTCTCGTTCCCAGGGACTGGAAGCGATGATTCGCGCCATCCGCGCCAAAGCTGCAATCCTTAGCTAGACTTACAGAACAGCATTCATTCTGTTTCGCGAGGTGGTTCCCGCCTCGCTGGTTTTTCAGCTTTCTGGCGTTCTGTCAGTGAATAAGGAATCTCAGCATGAAGCGCGCGTCTCTAATAACTCTATTACTCCTCAGTTCGCTCGGCGCCCTTAATTCGGCCCGCGCGATGGACTATCCGTTGCCGCCCGCAGGCAGTCGCCTGATTGGGCAAAATCAAACCTACACGATACAGGAAGGGGATAATAAGCTGCAGACCATCGCCCGCCGGTTTAATACGGCGGCGCAGGTGATCCTGGAAACGAACAATACCATTGCGCCGGTAAACCCTGCGCCGGGAACCGTGATTACCATCCCTTCGCAGATGCTGCTGCCGGACACGCCGCGCGAGGGCATTGTGGTGAACCTCGCAGAGCTTCGGCTCTACTACTTCCCGCCGGGAGAAAACATCGTTCAGGTCTTCCCGCTCGGCATCGGACAGCTGGGGCTGGAAACGCCGGTCACGACCACGCGCGTGAGCCAGAAAATCCCGAATCCTACCTGGACACCCACACCGGGCATCAGAGCACGTTCTCTGGAGCAGGGAATTAAATTACCTCCGGTGGTGCCTGCCGGGCCCAATAACCCCCTGGGACGCTTCGCACTGCGTTTAGGCGTGGGCAATGGGGAATATCTCATCCACGGCACCAGCGCACCGGACAGCGTCGGCCTGCGGGTCAGCTCCGGCTGTATGCGGATGAATGCCCCGGACATCAAAGCCCTGTTCGAACAGGTGCGGGTGGGCACGCGGGTACAGATCATCAATGAACCTGTTAAGTTCTCTGTGGAGCCGGATGGTAAACGCTTTATTGAAGTCCACCGCCCGCTGGCGCAGGCTGAGGGAGAAAACCCGCAGGTCTCGCCCATTACCCATTCCGCAGACTTTGCGACCTTTGTTTCTCAGGCGGGAAGCGATAAGGCGCTGATTGATAAAGCCCTGTCACGCCGCGCCGGGATCCCGGTTATCGTGTCGTCAGGCAGCGGCCCGTCAGCCAGCAATAGCGTGTTGTCGGTGCAGAACAGTCGGGTGTCCGCAGCGGTAGCGGAAGATGAAGGGGAGAAGGTGACGCAGTAGTGGTTTGACGCAGGCAAAAAAAATGGCGCACAATGTGCGCCATTTTATTAACAGGTACTATTACTTACGGTATTTAGTAGCCTGGTTGTCCAGACGCTGGTTAGCGCGAGCTGCGTCGTCTTTAGCAGCCTGAACGTCGGAACGCATTGCGTTCACGTCGTTGCTCAGCTGGTCAACTTTAGCGTTCAGAGTCTGAACGTCAGAAGACAGCTGATCGATTTTAGCGTTGCTGGAGCAACCAGCCAGCAGAGTAGAACCCAGGATTACCGCGCCCAGTACCAGTTTAGTACGATTCATTATTAATACCCTCTAGATTGAGTTAATCTCCATGTAGCGTTACAAGTATTACACAAAGTTTTTTGGGTTGAGAATATTTTTTTGATGGGAATACACCTATTTTTGATCGTTCGCTCAAAGAAGCATCGAATCAGCCCTTTTCAGGCAAAAATCTAAGTAAAAAAAGGCATTTATCATCGGATTCATCTTAGATAATTCGCAATTAAATAGAAAAACCCGATTTGCAATTTGAATGACTTTGGCTAATGCGAGGAATAAAAAAAGCGCCCGGCGGGCGCTTTTTATCAAAATTAATTCGTTCGGGAATTATTACAGCACGTGAACAGATGCGGTATTGGTGGTGCCGCTTGGTACCAGCGCACCAGAAACCATGACCACAACGTCACCTTTCTGTGCCAGACCACGATCAACCAGCTCCAGCGCCACTTCTTTACCCAGACGGTAGAAATCATCCGTAGACGCGATCTCTTTCACCAGGTGAGGGATCACGCCTTTGCTCAGCACCAGCTGACGGGCAGTGGTTTCGTTAGTGGTCAGCGCCAGGATAGTCGCATCCGGGAAGTATTTACGCACCGCGCGAGCAGATTTACCGCCCTGGGTGGCAACCACGATCAGTGGCGCTTCCAGTTTCTCAGCCGTTTCTACTGCACCGCGGCATACTGCTTCGGTGATGCGCAGCTTGCGGCTGTCGTTGTTGTAGTCCAGACGGCTTTTCATAACGCGGTCGGTACGTTCGCAGATGGTGGCCATGATGGACACCGCTTCCAGCGGATATTTACCTTTCGCGGATTCGCCTGACAGCATAACGGCATCAGTACCGTCGAGGATGGCGTTTGCCACGTCGCCTGCTTCTGCGCGGGTTGGGCGTGGGTTTTTGATCATGGAGTCCAGCATCTGCGTTGCGGTGATAACCACTTTACGCGCGCGCACGCATTTCTCGATCATCATCTTCTGCGCGAAGATCACTTCTTCGACCGGGATTTCTACGCCCAGGTCGCCACGTGCAACCATGATGCCGTCAGACGCTTCGAGGATTTCGTCGAAGTTGTTCAGGCCTTCCTGGTTTTCAATTTTGGAGATGATCTGGATCTTCTCGCCGCCGTGGGCTTTCAGGTGCTCACGAATTTCAACCACGTCGGAGCGCTTACGGATGAAGGAGGCAGCAACGAAGTCAACGCCTTGCTCGCAACCGAAAATCAGGTCCTGTTTGTCTTTTTCAGCCAGTGCTGGCAGCGCGATGGAAACGCCCGGCAGGTTAACGCCTTTGTTTTCGCCCAGGTCGCCGTTGTTCAGCACTTTACAGATAACCTTGTTACCTTCGATCGCGGTGACTTCCATACCGATCAGACCATCGTCTACCAGCACGGTGTTACCGACGGACAGATCGCTGGTGAAGCCTTCGTAGGTCACTGCAACGATTTCGCTGTTGCCGACAACAGTTTTGTCGGTGGTGAAGGTGAAGGTCTGGCCCGCTTTCAGAGAGACGTCGTTACCGCCTTCCAGTTTGATGGTACGGATTTCTGGACCTTTGGTATCCAGCAGGATCGCGGCTTTTTTACCGGTCTTGCTCATTACGTTGCGCAAGTTCTGGATACGCTGACCGTGTTCTGCATAATCACCGTGGGAGAAGTTCAGACGCATCACGTTCATGCCGGCGTCCAGCATTTTGGTCAGCATCTCTTCAGATTCGGTTTTCGGGCCGATAGTACAAACAATTTTCGTCTTTTTCATGACAGTCTTAGTCTTTAAGTTGGGAAGGATATGGAAATCTCGCTCCGGGGGCGCACCGCCGCGGAGTCAAACCTGTGTTGCAAAAGAGTATATGACACGCACTAAGGATAGGAGACATCAAATGAGCGTGCAGAAGAAAGTGTGCCTGAGTGACAGCCCAACGAAGGAGTGGAGAAGTTGTACGTTGTTTTTTGTATTCCAAGCGCTGAAACCATTCACCAGGGATTTGGCGCGCATTATACGCTGATTTTAAGATAAAAGGAAAATGGAAACGGTGTTTCAGAAATAATCTGTGCTGTTTCTCATAATATTGTTATCAAGGCGTTAAGCCATGATGACAACTTGTGGCGGCAGGTGATGGACCTGCCGCCATTTGCTTATTTCTGCAGCGCCTGACTGAGGTCGGCAATCAGGTCTTTGGGATCTTCAATCCCGACTGACAGACGGATCAGCTGCGGCACAATGCCGTTTGCCAGGCGTTGCTCCAGCGGAATCGAGGCGTGCGTCATGCTGTAAGGTTGGCTCACCAGACTTTCCACGCCGCCGAGGCTTTCCGCGAGGGTGAACAGCTTCAGGCTGCGTATCACCTCGGTGGCGCGTTGCGCATCGCCTTTGACCACGACAGAAATCATCCCGCCGGGCAGGGCCATCTGCGTACGGGCAAGCTGATATTGCGGATGTGATTCCAGGCCGGGATAGAACACCTTTTCGACCAGAGGATGCTGATCGAGCCATTGCGCAATCGCCAGCGCGTTGGTGCTGTGCTTTTCGACCCTCAACGCAAGCGTGCGAATACCGCGCAGCGTCAGGAAGCTGCTGAACGGATCCAGTACGCCGCCCACCGCGTTTTGCAGATAGCCCAGCTTATCCGCCAGTTCCTTGTTGTCCCCGACAATCGCCAGCCCGGCCACCACGTCAGAATGGCCGTTCAGGTATTTGGTGGCGGAGTGCACCACAATGTCGAAACCCGACTCCAGCGGACGATGGATCACCGGCGACGCGAAGGTGTTATCCGCCACGCTGATGACGTTATGACGACGGGCGATTGCCGCGATGGCCGCCAGATCCGCCAGCTTCAGCAGCGGGTTGGTTGGCGTCTCGACCCACACCATGCGGGTATCCGGGCGAATGGCGGCCTCAAGCCCGGCTAAGTCGTCCGGTTTAACCCAGCTGACCTGCAGGCCGGTGCTGCGCTTGCGCACGTTCTCGATCAGACGGTATGTGCCGCCGTATACGTCATCAATGGCAACGATGTGGCTGTCTTTATCCAGCAGTTCGAGCACCGTGGAGATGGCCGCCAGACCGGAGGCAAAGGCGTAGCCGCGCGTGCCGCCTTCCAGTTCGGCAATCGCCGTTTCCAGCGCATGGCGGGTAGGGTTGCCGCTGCGGGAGTACTCATAGCCGGTATGCTCCCCGGGCGCGGGTTGCGCAAAAGTCGATGTGGCGTAAATCGGCGGCATGACGGCGCCGTGCTGGTCGTTAAACTCGCCGCTGTGGACGCTCAGGGTAGCCAGGTTTTTCATCATCTATTCCTTTATTGCTGAAGACGGTTGCGCCAGGCGGTCAGAACGTCGCTGCGCGTAATCAGACCGAGAAAACGGTCGTTGTCATTAATCACGGCCACCAGACCGCGGTCGAAGATGGCGTTCAGGGCGCTTTCCGGCGCGTGTTTATCAAGGAACTCCACCTGACGCGTCATGGCTGCCGTCACCGGCAGCGCGAAGCGATCGCCGTCGCCGCCGATATGCCGCAGGAGATCCCACTCGTCGATAATGCCCACCACCTTGCCGTTCTCCAGCACCGGCAGCTGGGATATGTCATACAGGCGCATGCGCGCCAGGACGGTGGAGAGCGTGTCGTCCGGGGCAGCGGTGACGGTGGCGCCTTCGTCGTGGCGCAGGGCGATGTAGTCAGAGAGATCGCCGGCCTGGGGGCGCGTGATGAGTCCCTGCTGACGCATCCAGTCATCGTTGAACATCTTCGAGAGATATTTATTGCCGCTGTCGCAGGCGAAGGTCACCACGCGCTTCGGCGCGGTCTGCGCCTGGCAATACTTCAGCGCGGCCGCCAGCAGCGTGCCGCTGGAGGAGCCCGCCAGAATGCCTTCCGTTTTCAGCAGCTCGCGCGCGGTGATAAACGCTTCCCGGTCGGTGATACGCCAGGCGCGATTCACCCCTTCAATGTGGGCCAGCGGCGGAATAAAGTCTTCGCCAATACCCTCAACCAGCCAGGAGCCCGCGTCGTGGTAGCGTCCGGTCTCCACCTGGTCGGCCAGAACGGAACCGGCCGGATCGGCCAGGACAAACTCCGTGTGTGGAGAGTGCTCGGCGAACCATGCCTGCAGGCCGCCCAGCGTGCCGCCTGAGCCGACGCCCACCACGATGGCGTCGATTTTGCCGTCAAGCTGTTCATACAGTTCCGGCGCCGTGGTGGTGCGGTGCGCCAGCGGGTTGGCTTCGTTATTGAACTGGTCGATGTAAAACGCGCCGGGCAGTTCGTTCGCCAGACGCTGGGCGTAATCCTGGTAATAGGCAGGATGGCCCTTGTTGACGTCGGAGCGGGTCAGCACCACCTGGGCACCCAGCGCGCGCAGGTGGAAAATCTTCTCGCGGCTCATTTTGTCCGGCACCACCAGGATCAGCGAGTAGCCTTTCTGGGCGGCGATCAGGGCCAGACCGAGGCCGGTATTGCCCGCCGTGGCCTCAATAATCGTGCCGCCCGGCTGCAGCTGCCCGGTGCGTTCCGCTTCGTTAATCATCGACAGCGCAACGCGATCCTTAATCGAACCGCCCGGATTCTGGTTCTCCAGCTTCAGGAACAGCGAGCAGGGACCGGTATCAAGCTTATGCAGCTGGATCAGCGGGGTACGACCAATCAGTTCAGTGACGGAGTGATAAATCGTCATGATGTTTTCCTTTCTGGATGTCATGACGGGATGATAGGGCGGTGAAATTTTCTCAATAAAGAACCATTCACTGCTCTTTAGATCAGAAAGGAATATAAATGTCATTTTTGGAAGTCAGGACAGCAAGACGTAAAGTTGTCTGGATGTGAGGATGGCTATATTGGCATGAAATGCTGAAAAAATGACCATTTTTCGCGGGCATTCGCCAGCAGATATGCATCCGGCAGATAATCATTGCTGAAATTGGTCTAAATGCATCCCACCCGGTAAATCCGCTGTTTATTTCCGAAAGTTATAACAAATTCTTTTTTGTTCATTTAAAAGCTGATAACGCCTGTTTACTATCGTTTGGACATCCATACTGCTAAACCGCCATGAGCGGCACGGATAACGAATAAGAATGATTGTACTGAGCAATATTTCGAAGGTTTTTGACAACGGAAAGGTGGCACTCACAGCCGTTGATAACGTCAATTTGACGATAGCACAGGGACAGATATACGGGATTATCGGTTACAGCGGGGCAGGTAAAAGCACGCTGATTCGTCTGCTCAACGGCCTGGAAAAACCCAGCGCCGGTAGCGTCACCATTAATGGACAGGACATTTCGGCGGCAAAAGGTGAAGCGCTGCGTCAGGCGCGCCTGAAAATCAGCATGGTGTTTCAGCACTTCAACCTGCTGTGGTCGCGCACGGTAAATGAAAACATTGCTTTCTCGATGCAGATTGCCGGCGTGCCAAAAGCAAAAATCACCGCCCGCGTCGCCGAGCTGGTGGAGCTGGTCGGCCTGAAAGGTCGCGAGCATGCCTACCCGTCTCAGCTCAGTGGCGGCCAGAAACAGCGCGTCGGCATCGCCCGTGCGCTGGCTAACAACCCTGACGTGCTGCTCTGCGATGAAGCCACGTCCGCGCTTGACCCGCAGACCACCGATCAGATCCTCGATCTGCTGCTGGATATTAACCGCCGGTTCAAATTGACCATCGTGCTGATCACGCACGAGATGCACGTGGTGCGCAAAATCTGCGACCGCGTGGCGGTGATGGAGAACGGTAAAGTCGTGGAAGAGGGCGACGTGCTGAGCGTCTTTACCCATCCGCAGCAGCCGATTACGCAGCAGTTTGTCCGTCAGGTGAGCCAGTACGCTGAAGAAGAAACGTTCAATACCGAACTGGCAAACGATCTGGAAGGCACGGTCATCAGACTGACCTTCACCGGGCACAGCACGCATAAGCCGATCGTGGGTGAACTGACCCTGCGCTATGGCCTGCCGTTTAACATCCTGCACGGGAAAATGACGCAAACCGCCCACGGCGTGTTTGGCCAGCTCTGGGTACATGTAGTGGCATCCGATGAACAACTGAACAATATCCTCGCCGACCTGAAGCACAGCGATATTGAAGGCGAGGTGATTAAACATGGCTGAGGATCTCTTTCCGCATCTCAAGTGGGACCAGCTCTGGGCGGCGACGCTGGAGACGCTGTACATGACCGCGCTGTCCGGCGTGGCGACTTTTGTACTGGGTATCGTGCTGGGTCTGGCGCTGTTTTTAACCGCACGCGGCGGGCTGTTCCACAACCGCACGGTCTACAGCGTCATTTCGATTGTGGTGAACGTGTTCCGCTCGATTCCGTTCATCATTCTGATTGTCCTGCTGATCCCGTTCACCAAGACCGTCGTCGGCACCATCCTTGGTGCCAACGCGGCGCTGCCGGCGCTGATTGTGGGTGCCGCACCGTTCTACGCACGCCTGGTGGAGATCGCCCTGCGTGAAGTGGATAAAGGCGTTATAGAAGCAACGCGCTCGATGGGCGCACGACTGAGCACGTTAGTGTTTCGGGTTTTACTGCCGGAATCATCACCTGCACTGGTATCAGGTATTACGGTGACGCTCATTGCGCTGGTGAGCTACAGCGCAATGGCGGGGGTGATTGGCGCCGGTGGGTTGGGAAATCTGGCTTATCTGGAAGGATTCCAGCGCAACCATGGTGACGTCACGCTGGTGGCAACGGTGACCATTTTAATCATCGTTTTCATTATCCAGTTCTGCGGCGATGTCATTACTTCACTGTTAGATAAACGCTAATAAATACACACAGGAACCACATCATGAAAAAGACACTGACACTGATCGCCGCCGCAACCCTGAGCGCCCTGAGCTTCGCTTCCTGGGCTGACACCCTGACCGTGGGCGCATCCAACACGCCGCACGCCGAAATTCTGGAGCAGGCAAAGCCGATTCTGGCGAAGCAGGGGATCGACCTGGAGATTAAACCGTTCCAGGACTACATTCTGCCGAACACCGCGCTGGCGGGTCATGACATCGACGCGAACTATTTCCAGCACATTCCTTACCTGAACAGCGTGCTGAAAGATCATGCGGGCGATAAAGACTACGATTTTGTCAGTGCGGGCGCGATCCACATTGAGCCAATCGGCATCTACTCCAAAAAATACAAGTCGCTGAAAGACCTGCCGGAAGGCGGCAAAATCATCATGCGTGACGCGGTTTCTGAAGAGGGGCGTATTCTCTCTATCTTCGAAAAAGAGGGCGTGATCAAGCTGAAGCCGGGCATCGATAAAGTGACCGCACGCATCAGCGATATCGTCGAGAACCCGAAAAAGCTGAAGTTCACGCCTAACGTTGAAGCGTCTCTGCTGCCGCAGATGTACAACAACAACGAAGGCGACGCGGTGGTGATTAACGCCAACTATGCGATTGACGCGGGTCTGGATCCGGTTCACGACCCGATTGCGGTTGAGAGCGGTGAAAACAACCCGTATGCCAACATCATCACCGTGCATCGCGGTGACGAGAAGAAGAAAGACATCGTCGCGCTGGTGAACGTGCTGCACTCAAAAGAGATTCAGGACTGGATCCGCACCAAGTACAAAGGCGCGGTCATTCCAGTAAACAACTAATTTACTGATTTTACAGATGAAGCCCGGCGAGTCTCTCGCCGGGCTTCTTTTTTGTATCCGGCTGGAGAATCATTTAAGCTCAACGTTTAACAGGCAATGGAGTGATGACGATGGGTAACGTGACCAAAGATGAAGCGCTGTACCAGGAGATGTGCCGGGTGGTCGGGAAGGTGGTGCTTGAGATGCGTGATTTAGGGCAGGAGCCAAAGCATATTGTCATTGCCGGAGTCCTGCGTACCGCGCTGGCGAACCAGCGCGTGAAACGCAGTGAATTGACAACCGAAGCGATGGAAACGGTAGTTAAAGCGCTGGCCGGGTAAAGCGCCAGCGCTTTGCAAGCTGCTCGAGCGAGCAGCAGAGCAGGTAGTAGACCACGCCCGTAAAGATAAAAATGGCCGCCGGGTAGATTTGCACCCGGTTGTTGACCTGTCCCGCCACCGTGGTCAGTTCCGGTACGTTCACGATAAACGCCAGCGACGTATCCTTCAGCAGGCTGATAAAAATCCCCACCAGCGACGGCAGAATGTTCCTCAGCGCCTGCGGCAGCAGCACGCGCCACAGGGTTTGCTGCGTGCTGAATCCCTGTGACAGTGCGGCTTCGTACTGCCCGGACGGTAGCGCATTAAGTCCGGCCAGTACCGAGTGCATTACGGTAGCCGCCGTAAACCAGGCCAGCGCCAGCGTGACGGTCAGCGCCCCCGGCAGATCGCCCCCGGTAATGAGCGGCAGGAGATACCACATCCAGAAAATTACGAAGATGAGCGGGATACCGCGAATCAGCTCTGCCCACAAAAAGAGGGTCTTGCGCACGAGCCCGGTAAAGCGCCAGGCCAGACACGCGAGCACTATCCCACCGGGCAGAGCAATGACGGCGGCCCCAATCGCCATCATCAACGAGAGCAATACGCCCCCCGGTTCACCCGTTGCCGCGCGTCCCCACAGCAGATAATCGAGGTTATCGGTGATGACATTAAGTCCGGCAATCATGTTTTTCACTCCCTGAGGTGGCGACGTTTGGGCGTTTACGTTTCGCTTCAGGTCCAATGCGAACCAGCACCATCCCCATGACCAGGCCGGTCAGCAGATAGAGTGCGGTTCCGAAGGTAAATGCTTCCAGCGCGTGCGCGTTATAGCTCTCAATCTGCCTGACCTGATAGGTCAGCTCGGCGAAGCCAATCCCGCTGGCGAGCGAGGAGAGCTTCATCAGATTAAGGTACTGGCCAACGACCGGCTGCCAGGCGTTGGCCAGCCCCTGCGGCAGCAGGATGTAGCGAAACAGGCGCCACGCGGAGAATCCCTGAGCGAGCGCCGCCTCCCGCTGTCCGGCAGGTACGGAACGTAAGCCCGACTCCACCTCTTCAATTAAAAACGCCGAGGTAAAGACACCCAACCCCCAGGCAGAACATAAAAATTCGGGCGTAAACCACCAGATGTCGCCGGGCAGAATTGACCAGCTGTGATCCGCGTTCACCGCGTCGCGGAACGCCTGCGGTAGACCGTTCCAGGCGGCAAAATACCAGAACAGCAGCTGCACCAGCAGCGGCGTATTGCGAAACAGCGACACCAAGCTGCTAACGACCGCGTTCCCGAGGCGTCCGCCGGAAAGGCGCAGAAGCATAAAGAGCAATGCGAGCAGGCTGGCCAGCATCATCCCGGCAAGCGTTACCCACAGGGTGGTGAGGAATCCGGAGAGTATCCACTGCAGAGGCTGTCCGGTCAGTACCCCCTGCCAGTCGAGCGCGGGCATTACAGATGCTCCTGATGCAGCGGGTTGAGCACCTTTTGCAGGAACCGCTGCGCGCGCGGATGCGAGGGCCGACTGAAAAATTGCGCCGGCGGCGCAATTTCCAGAATTTGCCCCCCGTCGATAAAGACGACTCTGTCGGCAATCTCCCGGGCGAACTGCATCTCATGGGTTACGACAATCATCGTGATCCCGCTGTGGGCGAGGGCTTTCATCACAAACAGCACTTCACCAATCATCTCCGGATCCAGCGCCGAGGTGGGCTCATCGAACAGGATGATTTGCGGTGAAGAGGCCAGGGCACGGGCAATCGCGACGCGCTGCTGCTGCCCGCCGGAAAGCTCTGCCGGGAAATGGTGGGCTTTTTCCAGCATCCCGACCTTCTCCAGCAGGGCCAGCGCGCGCTCCTGGGCAGGCTGTGGCTTCCAGCCGTGAACGTGCTCCAGTGCCAGGGTGATGTTCTGGCTGGCGGTGAGATGGGCGTAAAGATTGAACTGCTGGAACACAAACCCCACGCGGCTACGCAGCTGACGCAGCCCGGTACCGGAGAGCTTTCCGGTAGGCTTGTTATCGACCAGAATCTCCCCGCCGCTAAGGGTTTCAAGCTGGTTGATGAGACGAATCAGGGTGGATTTACCGGAACCCGACGGGCCGAGGATGGCGACCACTTCACCGGGGGTGATGGTGAGATTAATGTCGTTTAAAACCTGATGGTCACCGTAGCGTTTGTCCACATGACGAAACTCGACGCTGGCCTGTTCCAGATGTGAAAAATCCGCGGCACCGGCCGCGGAGTGTGAAAATAAACCTGAGAGCATAATTATCTGGCTTCTATTTTAAAGGCGCGAGGCTGTGGGGCAGGGGTGCCTGGACCAAACCAGACATCGTAGATTTTTGCTGCCTGACCGTTCTTCTCGAGATTAACCAGCTCGTCGTTAACGGCCTTCAGCAGCGCCGTTTCACCTTTCTTCACCCCCACGCCAATCTCTTCTTTGCTCAGCAGATCGGGCAGGATTTTGAAGTTAGCTTTGTCCGGTGCCTGCGCCAGCAGACCGGCCAGAATGGTGCTGTCCTGGGTAATGGCCTGGACGTTGCCATTGCGCAGTGCGGTCAATGCCAGAGGAATGTCGTCATAAGAGAGGACGCGGGACTGCGGGAAACGCTGGTGCAGCGCCTGCTCGCCCGTCGTGCCTTTGACCGCGCCAATGCGCGCCCGGCTATAGTCATCGAGCTTGTCCGGTGATTTCACCGGAACGAGGAACTGCTGGCCGGTGACGAAGTAAGGCGTCGAGAAATCAATCACCTGCGCGCGTTCCGGGGTGATGGTGATATCTGCCACGATCAGGTCTGCTTTCCCGGACTGCAGCAGCGGAATACGGTTGGCCGGATTGGTGGCAACCAGTTCAAGCTTCACGCCGAGCGATTTTGCCAGCGCTTTGGCGAAGTCCACGTCGTAACCCACGATCTCGTGCGTTTTGGCATCAATCGAGCCAAACGGCGGGTTGGCGTCAAACGTGGCCACTTTCACCACCCCTGCGGCCTTAATATCCGCCAGCTGATCGGCCTGTGCCTGCGCTGAAAGCAGGCTCCCCGCCGCCAGTAATCCCAGAACCAGTGTCCGTTTGGTAAACCCTTTCATATTTGCTGCCATAGTCATACGCCATCCCGTTGTTTTTGTTTTACCCCGCTACGCTCCCATAAGCGAAAGCTATCGCCAAATAAGAAATCGTTCTTTGCTTTGAGCAAAAAAGCATTAGTGAACAAGGTGTTAATGAAGCGTGAAAAGAACGGGAGGCTATTTGCAAATCCTGCACATGGACAGTGGATTTTGGTATTTCACCCGCGCGGCATTTGAGTGCTTAACTGAGGTCAGACACGGCGAGAGAGGGTAAGACGATGAAAAAGTGGATCAGCACGTTACGGCGGTTTTTTGCGACCCGACCAGTGAATGCGGAGAACAGCGCGCAACGTGTTCTTGAGTCAATACTGCCTGTCGCCAGCCTATATGGCGTAGACGTTGCCAACATTGACCCGGAGTGGTTCCATGATAAAACGTCACGCTGAACTGCGCCGCACGCGCGAAACGTACTGGAACGAGGTGTGCGTGACGTTTAACGAGTGAAATAAAAAAGCACCGGTTTCCCGGTGCTTTTTTATTAGATCTTGCAGGCGTCGCCGCAGTCGTCGTCGGCGACAATCGCCTGCGCTTTTTTATCCGCGTCGTCCAGACGTTCCGCATTACGCTCTTCTGCTTCATCCAGACCGTTAAAGACTAAATTATCGAGATCAATTTCCATGTTGCACCTGCTCTGTTCAGTTTTCGATACTGGCACAGTATAGGGTAAAAAAAGCCAGCAATGTACCTCGCAGCACATAAGGATAATCCCTGCCATACTCAGTGCTTTATCGCTGAGGAGAGCACATGATTACACTCTGTAAAACCTGCGGAACGGCTTACGATACACAGCCTGAGAAATGCCCGATCTGCGAGGATGAACGCCAGTATGTCCCCAGCACGGGGCAGGCGTGGACCGATCTCGATACCGTCACCGCCACGCATAGCAACAAATGGCAGCAGCTGGAGCCGCGATTGTTTGGGATCAAAACGGTCCCGGCGTTTGCGATCAACCAGCGGGCGCTGCTGCTGCAAACGCCCCACGGCAATATTCTCTGGGACTGTATCGCCAACCTCGACCCCGCAACCAAAACGCTCATTACCGCCCTCGGCGGCATCAGCGCGATTGCGATTTCACATCCGCACTATTACACCACGATGCAGGAGTGGGCTGCGGCGTTTGATGCGCCGGTGTACCTGCACGCCAGCGACAGCGAGTGGGTGATGCGCGACAGCCCGGCCATTCATTTCTGGGAGGGGGATGCGCTGGAGATTTTCCCGTCAGTCACCTTGCTGCGTCTGGGGGGGCATTTTGCCGGGGGAACGGTGCTGCACTGGCAGGAGGGGAACGGGGTACTGCTGG
The DNA here is from genome assembly GCF_055817355.1 of Enterobacter sp. PL_is379. Lineage (NCBI taxonomy): Bacteria > Pseudomonadati > Pseudomonadota > Gammaproteobacteria > Enterobacterales > Enterobacteriaceae > Enterobacter > Enterobacter sp. PL_is379. The sequence continues at coordinate 98,802 of NZ_JBVPGT010000028.1, read as the reverse complement.
CGGGCGATATTCTGCAGGTCACGCCGGGTAAAGACGCCGTCTCGTTTATGTGGAGCTACCCGAACTATCTTCCACTGCCGGCCCGCACCGTGGCGTCGGTCGTGAATCATCTGGAAGGCAGAACGTTTGAACGTCTGTACGGCGCGTTCGAAGGGCAGAACATCCTCGCTAACGCGGACGAAATTGTGCAGCGCTCGGGCCAGAAATATATTGCTTGTCTGAAGTAAACCACGATGGGTAAACTTTACGAGTGTGATCTCGATCATACCTAAACTAAAACAGATAAAAGAGACATTGCTATGCAACATATCATTGAAGGTTTTCTCAGCTTTCAAAAAGAGATTTTCCCGCAACGTAAAGAACTCTTCCGCAGTTTAGCGTCCAGCCAGAATCCCAAAGCGCTGTTCATCTCATGCTCCGACAGCCGTCTGGTCCCGGAACTTGTCACCCAGCAAGAGCCAGGACAACTCTTTGTCATTCGTAATGCTGGCAACATCGTGCCGCCGTTCGGACCCGAGCCTGGCGGTGTGTCCGCTACCATCGAATACGCCGTCGTGGCGCTGGGCGTCACGGATATCGTGATTTGTGGTCACTCCAACTGTGGCGCGATGAAGGCGATTGCCGATAACGCGAACCTGGAGCCGATGCCTGCCGTGTCACACTGGCTGCGCTATTCCGACGCGGCGAAAGCCGTGGTGGAGAAAAAAACCTGGGATAAGCCGATCGATAAGGTCAATGCGATGGTGCAGGAGAACGTGTTTGCGCAGCTGAGCAACATTAAGACCCATCCTTCCGTCGCGGTGGGCCTGCGTAATAACTCCATTCGACTGCACGGCTGGGTGTACGACATTGAAAGCGGCGAAATCCTCGCCCTGAATAAAGAGACGAAAACCTTCGTTTCGCTGTCGGAAAACCCGGAAGTCTTCTTCGAGTAATCAGCGACAGCAGGGCACGGATGCCCTGTCAGTTTTCAAAATAGGGTAATCTCCGCCGCACCCCCGACGCGGTTTTTTCCGCCGCTTTCGCCATCGCCTCTGCAATCTCTGCACACTCCGCCAGCCCCTGAACGAAGGGACGATCGTGCATCAGCCACGGTATCGCACCGAAGGTGATGCGCCCGCGAACGGTGTCAGGCGCTTTTAAGGTGTAATCCTCGCCGATATCGGGTATCTCATCGCCGGTCGCTTCCAGCTGTTTTCGCAGCGTCGGGAAGGGCAGATCTTTCGTTTTGAGCGGCTTTTGCCCGCGCGCATCAATAAAAACGTCGAAGCGGTAAACGGTCTCTTGTGTGGTTATCACCGTTCGATCGCTGCCAACGTCGAGCGTGTAGTCGTCACCGAGCGCGGCCACGCTGATGATGCCGGCTTCGCGAAGCGCGAGCAGCCTGCGGATAGACTGCGGAGGGATGGCGGCATAGTTGTCGATAAATACCCGAGCCAGCCCCTGTTTGAAGCGTTCAACGTCTCGATCGCTGAGATGGGGAACGATCTCCTGAACCACTTCATGCAGCCGAAGCACGGTATAGCGCCAGGCCACGGTACGGCGTTCGCGTTTATTTTTCTCAACTTCTTTCAGGTTATCTTCCGCCCAGGTAAAGGGTCCGTGCCGTTTACGATCCTCAAACCAGGCCTCACGAAGGGTGTCCGCATTCAGCGTATGCAGAGACATTTTCTCGCTCCACGCAGGGTCAGCGAGCTGAAGCTCTTTGACCATCAGGACAAAGATACGATCGAGCAGGCCATCCGGTCCTTTGGCAATCTCGCTTTCTAACACGCGTTCGGTCAATATCGACAGCGGCTCGTAAGGAATAGGGCAGTAAAAATCGGCTTCCGGCAGAATGCCCGTCCGGGACATCAGGACAATCTTCAGCGCCTCGCTGCCTTTATTTAGCACAAATTTATCATCGCGAAACGCACCGTGCTGCATTACGACCGCCATGGCCGCGTCGAGACCGCTTAACGATGTCCCCATAATACCGACGCGACAGGGCGGAATACTGGCGTCCATCAGACCGGACCACGGGCTGGGGAAGAACGTGCGCGTGGCTTCATCCTCCTCTGGCCAGACGTGGCCGGTGGCGATAACCGCAAGGTCGAAGCGTTCAGGAAAGGCGCTGCCGTTGACGGAAAGCGTAACGCCTTCTTTCGAGGGCACGATATCGGTGACCTGGGCGGATTTATGGACATCAACCTGAAATCCCCGTTTTTCCGCCTCTTTTACGATGGACCGAAAGCTGTCGCGGAAATACTCACCCAGCAGGAGCCGGGGCAGGAACTGTCGGTCATGCAGGCGGGCTTTATCAACCTTAAAGCGTGCCAGATGGGCTTCGCTCTGGCCTTTGAGCCAGTCGAGGTAGGTCATAAAAATGGGCGGGATTTCAATACTTGCGATATTTGCCAGCATCAGACGAGAGTTATCGTCGTCGTTATAGGGCATACCCACGCCCGCTTCATCACTTTGTTCAAAGACGGAGACCGAAAGCGGCTGCGGGTTTTTAAGAAGGGCGTAAAAGGTATAAATCCCTGTTGGGCCGGAACCGATAATGGCGATTTTCTTCATCGACGGTTGTCCTCTCTTTTTTCCATGAGAAAAGCGTAGCAGGAGAACAGTAATGAAAATGAAGGATTAGGAAAATTCAGGCTATCAGAAGAGGATTTGCACCATTTCAGGACTGAAATGGTGCGTCCGAGTGGACTCGAACCACCGACCCCCACCATGTCAAGGTGGTGCTCTAACCAACTGAGCTACGGACGCAGAATGGTGCGTTCAATTGGACTCGAACCAACGACCCCCACCATGTCAAGGTGGTGCTCTAACCAACTGAGCTATGAACGCAACGTGTTGTCGGTGACAACGGGGACGAATATTAGCGGCACAGCACCGAGGTGGCAAGAGGGAAAATGCAATTTTCTCTCTGATTTCACGCGATTGCTGTATTACCGCGCAAAGTGAAGAGAAAGTAGCCGCCGGGTGGCGGCTACTGCGTATTTAACGGGCAGCGCGTTGCAAAATGATCGTTGATGGCTGACGCTGCAGGAAGCGCATGCGCATCATCATCATAATCGCCGCCGACGTCAGGCCGATGATAAAGCCCATCCAGAACCCCGCCGGTCCCATGCGGTCAACCACAAGGTCGGTCAGGGCCAGAATATAACCACACGGCAGACCCAGCACCCAGTAGGCGATGAAAGTGATAAAGAAAATGGAGCGCGTGTCTTTATAACCGCGCAGCACGCCGCTGCCAATCACCTGGATGGAGTCCGAAATCTGGTAAATCGCAGCCAGCAGCATCAGGTGCGATGCCAGCGTAACGACTTCCGGATTGTCGTTATAGAGCAGGGCAATCTGCTCGCGCAGCGCCACGGTGAAAAGCGCTGTGCAAATGGCCATGCAGACGCCGACGCCCAGTCCGGTCCGCGCGGCGGTTTGCGCATCGAGCGTCGAACCTTGTCCCAGGCGGAAGCCCACGCGAATCGTCACTGCCGCGGCCAGCGACATTGGCAGGACGAACATCAGGGAGCTGAAGTTCAGCGCAATCTGGTGCCCGGCCACGTTCACAATGCCCAGCGGGGAGACCAGCAGGGCAACCACGGCAAACAGGGTCACCTCAAAGAACAGCGCAAGGGCAATCGGCAACCCTAACTGCACCAGACGCGTCATGATGCTCCAGTCCGGCGTGCTGAATCTGTTCTCGTTGCGAATGTCTCGCATGGAGCGGGCGTGCTTCACGAAGGTAAGCATCGAGAAGAACATCACCCAGTAAACGGCGGCTGTCGCCACGCCGCAGCCGACGCCGCCCAGTTCCGGCATCCCGAAATGACCGTAGATAAAGACATAGTTAACCGGGATGTTGACCAGCAGCCCGATAAAACCCATCACCATGCCGGGCTTGGTTTTCGCCAGGCCTTCACACTGGTTACGCGCCACCTGGAAAAAGAGGTAGCCCGGCGCGCCCCAGAGCAGCGCGCGCAGATAGCCCACGGCTTTGTCCGCCAGCGCCGGGTCAATATTATGCATAGCGCGAATGATATGGCCCGCGTTCCAGAGCACGACCATGATCAGCACGGAGACAAACCCTGCCAGCCAGAAACCCTGGCGAACCTGATGGGCGATGCGCTCGCGACGGCCTGAGCCATTGAGCTGAGCGATAACAGGCGTGAGCGCGAGCAGCAGACCGTGACCGAACAGGATGGCCGGAAGCCAGATTGACGTGCCGATAGCCACGGCTGCCATGTCGGTGGCGCTGTAGCCACCTGCCATTACCGTATCCACAAATCCCATTGCGGTCTGGGCCACTTGCGCGACGATCACTGGTATAGCCAGTGCCAATAACTGGCGCGCTTCATTCATGTACTTCTGCACGTGAACACCTTTATTTTGTAGTTATTTGAGAGACTAAAAAAGCCGCCGAAACGGGCAGCAAGAAGAAAATGCAGGGGGGTGCCAGCTATTGTAGCGGGCTTTAGCTATTTATCTAGTGAAAAAATCGCCAGAAAATGCGCTCCGCTGGCAACCTGTTTTTCCAACTGTTATTGTGGAGGGATTAAACGGTGTCATCACCGTTCGGAAAAAACAGGAGTTGTAAGCATGTTTACTGGTATTGTGCAGGGCACTGCCAAAGTGGTGTCCATTGATGAAAAACCTAATTTCCGTACTCATGTTGTTGAGCTGCCGGAATATATGCTTGAGGGCATTGAAACCGGTGCGTCGATTGCGCATAACGGCTGCTGCCTGACCGTGACCGAAATTAACGGCAACCAGATTAGCTTTGATTTAATGAAAGAGACGCTGCGGATCACTAACCTGGGCGAGCTGGTGGTAGGCGATACCGTCAACGTTGAGCGCGCGGCGAAGTTCAGCGATGAGATTGGCGGTCACCTGATGTCCGGGCACATCATGACCACTGCCGAAGTGGCGAAAATCGTGACCTCGGAAAATAACCGTCAAATCTGGTTTAAAATGCAGGACCCGTCATTAATGAAATACATCCTCTATAAAGGATTTATTGGCATCGATGGGATTAGCCTGACCGTGGGAGAAGTGACGCCAACGCGTTTTTGCGTGCATTTAATTCCTGAAACGCTGCAGCGCACCACGCTGGGCACCAAAAAACTGGGGCATCGTGTGAATATCGAAATCGATCCGCAAACCCAGGCGGTGGTGGATACGGTGGAGCGCGTGCTGGCAGCAAAAGAAGCCGCAATGATAAAGACCGCAGAAGAAGAATAAAAAATAACCCCGGATAGCCGGGGTTATTTTTTTAGCGTGCGACACGCAGTCCGTGTTCAATCCCTCGGCTGAATACCACCTGCCAGAGCTGAATATCCCGTGCGCGAAACGCCCCCGCGCAGGCATTCAGATAATAGCTAAACATCCGTTTGAATCGTTCTGAATAGTTGTCCGCAATCTCGGGCCAGGCTTTCTGGAAACGTTCATGCCACGCCATTAAGGTGGTGTCGTAGTCCGCGCCAAAGTTATGCCAGTCTTCCATCACGAAATGGGATTCACTGGCGTTGGCGATCTGGCGAACGGACGGTAAACAGCCATTCGGAAAGATGTATTTATTGATCCACGGGTCAACGTTATTGTCGGTCCGCTTAGAGCCGATGGTGTGCAGCAGGAAGAGCCCGTCCGGTTTCAGATTACGATCCACCACCTCAAAGTAGGTATCGTAGTTTTTTGGCCCCACGTGCTCGAACATGCCGACGGAAACGATCCGGTCGAACTGCTCGTTCAGGTCACGGTAGTCCTGCAGCCGGATATCCACATCAAGACCCTGACAGCGCTCTCGCGCCATTTTTTGCTGTTCCGCTGAAATCGTGACGCCCACTACGCTGACGCCATAGTGCTTCGCCATAAAATACGCCAGCCCACCCCAGCCGCAGCCGATATCCAGCACGCGCATGCCGGGCTGTAGCTGCAGCTTCTCGCTAATCAGACGCAGCTTTGCCTGCTGCGCTTCCTCAAGCGTCGACGCGTCTTTCCAGTAGGCGCAGGAGTACTGCATGAACGGGTCCAGCATACGGCTGAACAGGTCATTGCCGAGATCGTAATGCTCTTTGCCGACGATCCACGCGCGTTTTTTACTTTGCAGATTGAACAGTCGGGCAGAGGCGACGCGCAGGGTGTCTTTCAGATTGCGCGGGAGTTGGTTTTCCAGACCGGCACGCAGCACGCTGGCAAAAAAGGTATCCAGACGTTCGCACTCCCACCAGCCGTCCATATAACTTTCTCCCAGGCCTAACGATCCCTCCCGCAATACGCGTTTAAAAAAGTCGGGATGTTTAACCTGAGGATCGGATGGCGATGATCCATTGATAGTGATGCCTGCTCGACCTAACAGTTCACTGACGATCCGGGACCAGTTATCGTCCGGAACGCTGACTTCTTCTATACACGATGAACTCATAGCTTCTCCATCACCCTGATGTGATCAGAACCTTCAAACAGCGTAGACGCTTTTTTTGGTTTGTGAGAAATCTCACGGTAAATACCGCGAGGCTAATATCCGACGTAGAACAGAGGAAGGGAGATAACCCTTGCCGAAATGCCTTCCATGGTAAAACGGGAGCACTCCGGCTCCCGTTAACACTTAATATTTATCGTATTTAATCGAACCAAATTTAGTATAGGCCTCAAAATTTGGTGATTCAATAGAAAATTGTTAGCAACCTAATCACTGAAATGTAACATGATTTCTGGCGCAATCAGGCATGCGAGGTTTCCACCTGAGCGCCGCTATCCTGCTCACGCTGCGCGGAGGCCTGCATGCGATAGCCCATCACCGCCAGCGCAACGGTGACCAGCATCACGCTGGTGGTGGTTAACAGTGGCGTCGCAATCAGCGCCGAGACCACCAGACTTGCCAGGAAGCACAGACCCAGCTGCAGGGTATTTTGCAGCGCGGCGGCGCGGCCTGTCGCCTGCGGGAACGGACGCAACGCCTGTGCCACCACGATCGGGTAAATCGCCCCGTTCGCCACGGCCATCACGCAGAAGGGAATCAAAATTTCAGCCAGGCCCGCGCCCGGAATAAACCCGACGGCCCAGGTACCGATGACGCTCAGCGCATACAGCACCAGCAGCCATGGCAGCATCTGCTGACCTTCCCATTTTTGCAGCGCCGCGCGGCAGCCGTACCCGCCCACCAGGAACGCGATGGTCTGCGGAACATAGCTCAGACCGATGGCCGCCGGGCTGTAGCCCATATCGTGCAGAATAAACGGCGAACCGGTGAGCCACGCGAAGAAGCTGGCCGAACAGGCGGCATAAATCAGGACATTCCCGCGATACGCCTTGGCGCTCAGCAGGGAGGTGAAGGTAATCGGCTTCGCATCCGCATGCGCCTCTTTTTTATGCGCGGGCTTAAGGGCAAACGCCGGCAGCATCAGCACCAGCGTGATGGCAAACAGCGTGGCAAAAATGGCCTGCCAGTCAAAGTGCGCGAGGATCCAGCTGCCCAGCAGCGGAGCCAGGGCAGGGGAAAGACCCACCAGCGGCATAATGGTGGCGAAAATACGGTTTGTGCGGTTAGCCGGATAGTAGTCGGTCACCAGCGCCTGCCAGGTCACCGCCGCAGCACAGACGCCCACGGCCTGAATAAAGCGCAGCACCAGCAGCCAGGTGGCATCGCGCACCCACAGCATCCCCAGGCAGCCCACGGCAAAAATGGCCAGACCCAGCAGCAGTACCGGTTTACGACCAAAGCGATCCGAGAGCGGTCCCCACAGCAGCTGCGCGAAAGCAAAACCGGCAAGGAACAGGCTCAGGCTGGCGCTGATGGCCGCCGCAGGGGTTTGCAGGTCTTCCTGCATCGCGGCAAACGCGGGCAGGTACATGTCGGTGGCCAAAAAGCCCAGCACGCTTAAGCCGCCGAGCCAGACTAAAAATCCTTTCCTGGGTTGCATTCTCTTATTCTCCTGAGGAGGCAGGTGTACGTTGGCGCAGAGTGTAGGGAGTGCAAAGCCGCTTGTGAAACGCTAATATTTGGCGGGTGCATTCAAATTTTTTGCAGGCAGAAAATGTGGTCAGATTATTCTCTTGAAGTGGTCGATGCTGTCGCGCGTAACGGCAGCTTTAGCGGTGCAGCGCAGGAGCTGCACCGCGTCCCTTCGGCCATCAGCTACACGGTGCGTCAGCTGGAGGAGTGGCTGGCGGTTCCGCTGTTTGAGCGGCGCCATCGTGATGTGGAATTAACGCCCGCAGGGGCGTGGTTTTTGAAGGAAGGGCGTTCTGTTATCAAAAAAATGCAGATCACCCGCGAACAGTGTCAGCAGATCGCTAACGGCTGGCGGGGGCATCTTTCCATCGCGGTGGATAACATCGTTAAGCCGGAACGTACCCGGCAGATGATCGTCGATTTCTATCGTCATTTTTCAGATGTCGAGCTGCGGGTCTCGCAGGAGGTGTTCAACGGCGTCTGGGATGCGCTGGCGGACGGCAGGGCAGAGATGGCAATCGGGGCCACGCAGGCGATCCCGGTCGGGGGACGTTACGCCTTTCGCGATATGGGGATGCTGAGCTGGAAGTGCGTGGTGGCAAGCGATCATCCGCTGGCGGCGATGGAGGGGCCGCTCAGCGATGATACGCTGCGCAACTGGCCGTCGCTGGTGCTGGAGGATACCTCCCGTTCATTGCCCAAGCGTATCACCTGGCTTCTGGACAACCAGCGGCGGGTGGTGGCCCCTGACTGGGAATCGTCGGCGACGTGCCTCAGCGCCGGACTGTGCGTCGCGATGGTGCCCGTTCATTTCGCGCGTCCGCGCATCGATACCGGAGAGTGGGTTGAGCTGACGCTGGAGAATCCGTTCCCGGATGCGGCCTGCTGCCTGACCTGGCAGCAAAGTGATGTCTCGCCTGCGATGGCCTGGCTGCTGGATTATCTGGGAGACAGCGAAACGCTAAACCGGGAATGGTTACGGGAGCCAGCGTAGCTGGCCCCGTAAAGCGATTAACGACGGTAATCGCGGAACGGACCGTCCGCAACGGAACGGCGTTCGATAAGACGCGGGTGAACTTCAATGGACTGCGACTCTTCACGTTTGTTGACGATCCTGTCCATCAGCATATTGAAGGCCGTTTCGCCCAGCGAATCTTTCGGCTGGTGAATGGTGGTTAACGCTGGCGTGAAGAAACGCGCGTTACGCACGTTGTCATACCCGATCACGGAAATATCCTGCGGTACACGCAGACCCAGTTCGTCGGCAGCGCAGAGCGCGCCCATTGCCATGATGTCACCCCCGCAGAAAACGGCGGTCGGACGGTGTGGCTGGGAGACGATCTGCTGCATTGCGCGGTAGCCCGACTCCGGCTCAAAGTCACCCTGCACAATCCAGTTTTCCGGCACGTTGATCAGCGCTTCTTCCATCGCTTTCATAAAACCGGCCAGACGGCCCGCGCCGGTGTTGCGCTCCAGCGGACCGGGGATCACGCCAATCTCGCGGTGACCGCGTTCGATCAGATAACGACCGGCCATATAGCCGCCTTCGAAGGCATTATCGATAACGGAATCAGTGAAATCCGCGCGCGCTTCACCCCAGTCCATGACCACCATAGGAATATGGCGATACTCTTCGAGCATCGACAGCACGGATTCCGGGTACTCGGAACACATTACCAGCAGGCCATCAACGCGCTTTTGCGCCATCATCGACAGATAGGCGCGCTGTTTTTCAATGCTGTTCCACGCGTTGCCCAGAATCAGGGTATAACCTTTCTGGAAGCAGTTTTTCTCAACCGCTTCAATGATCTCGGCAAAATAGGCCGCTTCACTGCTGGTGGCCAGCAATCCAATGGACTTGGTGTGATTAACCTTGAGGCTGCGCGCAACCGCACTTGGCGAATAGTGCAGCTCTTTGATCGCTGCCCAGACGGCGTTGCGCGTCTCTTCCGCCACAAAGCGGGTTTTGTTAATTACATGTGATACGGTTGTAGTGGAAACGTTTGCGCGTTTTGCTACGTCTTTAATTGTTGCCATTAAATGTCACTCCAGACCATATCCTAAACTCCTGAAAAACTTGAAGGTAAACGTTTGCCTTCTCTCACCCTTATCACGCAATCTTGAATTGCGGCACGCCGGGAAAACGACACGGGACGTCAGGAGGGGGTCAATGGCCGGTACGCTAATAAATTTAGCGTGGAATTTTGTCCTATCTTGATGAAAAGGGGAAGAGGTAAAGTGTTTATCAGCCTAAATCCAGGAAGATTTTTGACGTAAATTATGCAAAAATGAGCAGGCTCACTTTTCGTGGGGGGATTAAAAGGAGAAAAATTGATGAGTTCCGATCTGAAGTTTTCGCTGTTCACCACCGTTATTGTGCTGGCTCTGATTGTCGCGGCCGGTCTGACGGCTGCGCTGCACTGATTTACGCGGAGGGAGAGCCTTCTCCCTCCCGATCGACCCGATTGTTACTTCTCTGGCAAAAATCTTTTGCCATTTTGTTAACTTCTCATTTTTTGTGATTGATGTCATGCTTTCCGCTTCTTTGTTCTGTGTCACCACATGACACGGCATCCGGAGTTGACGCATGAAAATCAATTTTCCCCTGCTGGCCCTGGCGATTGGCGCTTTTGGGATTGGCACCACTGAATTCTCCCCGATGGGGTTACTGCCCGTCATCGCCCGCGGCGTGGACGTCTCGATCCCTGCGGCAGGGATGTTAATCAGCGCCTATGCTATCGGCGTGATGGTGGGGGCGCCGCTGATGACGCTTCTCCTTTCGCACCGCGCGCGCCGCAATGCGCTGATTTTCCTGATGGCGATTTTCACCCTGGGCAACGTGCTTTCGGCCATTTCGCCGGACTACACCACGCTGATGCTGTCGCGTATTCTGACCAGCCTTAACCACGGCGCGTTCTTCGGGCTGGGATCGGTCGTGGCTGCCAGCGTGGTGCCAAAACATAAGCAGGCCAGCGCCGTAGCAACCATGTTTATGGGGCTAACGATTGCCAACATCGGCGGGGTGCCTGCGGCAACCTGGCTGGGGGAAGCGATCGGCTGGCGGATGTCATTCCTGGCGACGGCCGGGCTGGGCGTGGTCGCGATGGTGGCGCTGTTCTTCTCCCTGCCGAAAGGCAGCGCGGGTGAACGTCCTGACGTGCGCAGAGAGCTGTCGGTGCTGGTGCGCCCGCAGGTGCTCTCCGCGCTGCTCACCACCGTGCTGGGGGCAGGGGCGATGTTTACCCTCTACACCTATATTTCACCGGTATTGCATGACATCACCCACGCAACGCCTCTCTTTGTGACCGCGATGCTGGTGCTGATAGGCGTGGGCTTCTCGATCGGCAACTATCTCGGTGGGAAATTTGCCGACCGTTCCGTAAGCGGCACGCTGAAGGGCTTCTTAACCCTGCTGATTGTCATCATGATTGCCATTCCGTGGCTGGCGCGTAATGAGTTTGGCGCCGCGATCGCGATGGTCGTCTGGGGAGCCGCCACCTTTGCCGTGGTGCCGCCGCTGCAGATGCGCGTGATGCGTGTTGCGCATGAAGCGCCGGGCCTCTCATCGTCGGTCAACATCGGCGCCTTCAACCTGGGCAACGCGCTCGGTGCGGCGGCCGGTGGGGCCGTGATTTCAGGGGGACTGGGGTACAGCTTTGTGCCGGTGATGGGGGCGATTATTGCCGCGCTCGGCCTGCTGCTGGTGATGATGTCGGGTCGTAAACAGCCTGAAGCAGCCTGCGCTGCGGAATAAACCAAAAACGCAGAAGGGCGAACCCTTCTGCGTGTCTCTTACGCGGCGAAGTTCTTCGTCACAAAGTCCCAGTTAACCAGTGCCCAGAAGTGCTCCAGGTAGTTCGGGCGCGCGTTGCGGTAATCAATGTAGTAAGCGTGTTCCCATACGTCCACGGTCATCAGCGGCTTAGCGCTGGTGGTCAGCGGGGTGCCTGCGTTAGAGGTGGACACGATAGCCAGTTTGCCATCCGCCTCTTTAACCAGCCACGTCCAGCCCGAGCCGAAGTTCTTGATGGCTGCATCGGTAAATTTCGCTTTGAAATCCGCGAAGCTGCCAAAGGCGGCGTTGATAGCGGTAGCCAGTTCACCGACAGGTTCACCGCCGGCGTTTGGCGCCAGGCAGTGCCAGTAGAAGGTGTGGTTCCACACCTGAGCCGCGTTGTTGAATACGCCACCCTCTGAGCTGCGGACGATCTCTTCCAGCGTTTTGCCTTCAAAATCGGTGCCCTTGATCAGATTGTTCAGGTTAGTGACGTACGTCTGGTGATGCTTGCCGTAATGATATTCCAGGGTTTCCGCAGAAATATGCGGTGCCAGGGCGTCTTTTGCATACGGTAGTGCAGGTAATTCGAACGACATTGCTTCTCTCCTTATTGTATTTTGCGTTGCCAATAACCACACAGACAACAGGGACAGGATAGCAAATTGAAAGGGTATGCAAAAGAGGAACTTACCCTGCCACGGGTGTGGCAGGGTAGGGGTTAGCGAATGGTTTTCGGCGTCATTACGCGACGTGCGCCGACGTAATGGCGTACCCAGTAGTCTTCACTGAGAGAGGTGATCTGAATATCCTGGCCGCTACGCGGTGACTGGATGAATTTTCCGTTGCCGACATAGACGCCGACGTGGTCAGCCGTGCCGCGACCCTGAGTGCGGAAGAATACCAGATCGCCGTTTTCCAGCTCACCGCGGTCAACCGGTGAGGCATCGCGCAGGTGGTACATCTCATTAGCGGTACGAGGAATGCGGAACTTGACCAGATCTTTATAGGCGTAATAGACGAGGCCGCTGCAGTCAAAGCCGGTACGCGGCGAGCTGCCACCCCAGTGATAGGGTTTGCCAATCTGCCCCATCAGTTTGTTCATCGCGGTTTTTTGCGCTTTCTGTACGCGCACTTTATGCACTTCCGCTATTTTCGTGACCTTCGTGCATTTCGCCTTATGGCCTTTACGCGTGATGCATTTTTCAGTAACAAGGTTAGCGGCGGTTTGCGAAGCTTTACTTTTGGCGGAGTGGGCAGTACGGGAAGGTTTGGTTTTCGTCTTGCTGGAAGCGGTCTGTTTCGTCTGAGCCGGTGTTTTTTTCTTGTCGTTCTTAGCGGTGGTTTTTTTCTTACGTTCTGTGGCTTTCACCAGATGGTTTTTTTGTACAGCAGAATGCCGCGCCTGCTGAGAGGCGTTTGCCACTGGCGTGAAAGTGAGTGAAGTAAACAGTAAAGCACAGAGCGTGATCGAGATTTTATTTATCCGCGCCACTGGGCAGTCCCCTGATTAATGCAGGTCATCAATAATACCCGCGTGTGATTTACAAAGCCCGTCGATTCTAATCTATAAAAAGCCAGAAAGTTAATAGCATTTTTCAATCTACAATCGTGTTTCGTAAGCAAGTGCAAAAAAATTCATCGTTCTGTCGCTCATTTGCCCATTCCCTAAGCAAAACCCTGACCGCCGCAGGGGTAAACACCATTTGCAATGCAACTTTTCCTGACTCGGAGTAGAATGTATAAACGTGACAAAAATGTTATTTTCCGATGCCAGTCTGAACCGCTACAATGTCAGACGAATGCCGTAACAGAAGTTAAAGGAAGCAAGACATGAGCACCACTATTGAAAAAATCCAGCGCCAGATCGCTGAAAACCCGATTCTGCTGTATATGAAAGGTTCTCCAAAGCTGCCAAGCTGCGGCTTCTCCGCGCAAGCGGTTCAGGCGCTGTCTGCCTGTGGTGAGCGTTTTGCTTACGTTGATATCCTGCAGAACCCTGACATCCGCGCTGAACTGCCGAAGTACGCGAACTGGCCGACGTTCCCACAGCTGTGGGTAGACGGTGAACTGGTTGGCGGCTGCGATATCCTGATTGAAATGTATCAGCGCGGCGAACTGCAGCAGCTGATCAAAGAGACGGCAGCGAAGTACAAAACGGAAGAGCCGGACGCAGAGTAATTTTCTGCGCAAATAAAAAAGCGACCAGATAAGGTCGCTTTTTTTTTATTCTTCGCTGTCATCCATCGGCAGCGGCCAGCCGCCCAGACGCTTCCAGCGGTTGACGATCTCACAGAACAGCTCTGCGGTACGCTCCGTGTCATACAGCGCGGAGTGCGCCTGCGTGCCGTCGAACGGAATGCCAGCCGTAATACAGGCCTTTGATAACACCGTTTGTCCCAGCGCCAGGCCGCTCAGCGCGGCGGTGTCGAAGGTCACAAAAGGGTGGAAGGGGTTGCGTTTAAGCGACGCGCGCTCGGCAGCGGCCATGGTAAAGCTGTGATCGAAGGTGGCGTTATGGGCCACCATAATGGCGCGGCTGCAGTTACTTTCTTTCATGCCTTTACGCACCATTTTAAAAATGGCGTGCAGCGCGTCATATTCACTTACTGCACCACGCAGCGGGTTATGCGGATCGATACCGTTAAACGCCAGCGCTTCCGGCTGTAAGTTTGCCCCTTCGAAAGGTTCAACGTGGAAATGCAGCGTGGTGTCCGGTGTAAGCCAGCCCTGTTCATCCATCTTCAGCGTGATGGCGGCAATTTCGAGCAGCGCATCGGTTTTAGCGTTAAATCCGGCTGTTTCTACATCAATGACAACGGGATAAAAACCACGAAAACGGTCGCACAGACCGCTAAATTGAGCGTTATCGGACATCAGGGTCTCTTACATGGGGAAAAAGCAGAGCGCATTATGGCAAATTTTGCGAGGGGATGCAGTAAAACTACGGGCGCACGTTGCGCCCTGAGGGATCAGTTGCCCAGACCGCGACCGGCGTCTTTGGCTTCAATCAGCTCGATTTTGTAACCGTCCGGATCTTCGACAAACGCAATCACGGTGGTGCCACCTTTTACCGGACCCGCTTCGCGCGTGACGTTACCGCCGTTGCTGCGGATGCGCTCACACGCTTCGGCCGCGTTGTCCACTTCCAGCGCGATGTGGCCGTAGGCCGTGCCCAGCTCATAGCTGTCAACGCCCCAGTTGTAGGTCAGCTCGATCACCGCTTCATCCGTTTCCGGGCCGTAACCCACGAACGCCAGCGAGTATTTGTATTCCGGGTTTTCGCTGGTGCGCAGCAGCTTCATGCCCAGGACGTTAGTGTAGAAATCGATAGAACGTTGCAGGTCGCCAACGCGCAGCATGGTGTGAAGTAGGCGCATAATTTCCTCATTAACCAATGAAATAGACTGTCTTTTTGAACAGAAACGATGTTTTAGTATAGCGGCGAAATATCGCCGCTATCAATGAACAATGGCGAGATTACAGAGAAGGGTAGTCGGTGTAGCCTTCCGCGCCGCCGCCGTAGAAGCTTTCCGGACGCTGCGGGTTGAGCGCTGCTTTTTTCTGCAGACGAGCAACCAGGTCCGGGTTGGCGATGTAGTCGCGGCCAAACGCGACAGCATCAATCAGCCCTTTGCCGATCAGGTCTTCGGCTTTCTCCGGGGTATAGGCGCCTGCACCGATGATCACGCCGTGGAAGCGCTCGCGCACTTTCTGACGGAAAGCATCCGTGTAAGGCTTACCGCCGGCCCAGTCAGGCTCGGACATGTGCAGATAAGCGATGCCACGTTTAGCCAGTTCTTCGATCAGGTACAGAGCATCCGCTTCCTCGTTCGGTCCGTTGTCGACGTTCTGGAAAGACCCGATTGGGGAAACGCGAATGCCGATACGGTCCGGGCTCCACTCCTTGCATACCGCATCCACCACTTCCAGCACCAGACGGGCGCGGTTTTCGACGCTTCCGCCGTACTGGTCGGTGCGATGGTTAGACGACGGCGACAGGAACTGGTGCAGCAGATAGCCATGCGCGGAGTGCAGCTCAATCAGGTCAAACCCGGCTTCACGGGCGTTTGCCACGGCCTGGCGGAAGTCGTTAACAATCCCCGGGATTTCGTTCAGCTCCAGCGCACGCGGCATAGAGGTATCCACGCGGATCGCATTGCCGTTTTCATCGCGCAGGGACGTACGGGTATTGGCGCTCAGGGCCGAAGCGGAGACCGGTGCCTGGCCGCCAGGTTGAATGCTGCTGTGAGAGATACGACCGGTATGCCACAGCTGGACCGCAATGCGACCCTCTTCAGCGTGGACGCCCGCGGTGATTTTCTGCCATGCGGCGATCTGTTCCGGGCTGTGAAGACCCGGCGCACCCGCATAACCCTTAGCCTGAGCAGAAATCTGCGTGGCTTCGGTGATAATCAGGCCAGAGCTTGCGCGCTGACGATAGTATTCACCCATCAGTGGGGTTGGGATGTCACCCGGCTCAATGCTGCGCAGACGGGTCAGCGGAGCCATGAACACGCGGTTTGGCGCCGTGACGGCACCTACTTTCAATGGGGTAAACAGTTTTTCAGCTGACATAAAGACTCCTGAGTAGACCAGTCGACTAGTAATAAGGTAAATAAAAAGCGCCCATTATACGTCAGGCGCAGTAATGCTGTTTTTCACATGTGCCAGCGCGCTTTCCAGCGGCACGGCACTGCGCGAAATTTTTGCCTGCAGGTTGGCCCCTAACCAGAGGGAATAGAGCACCTGAGACTGCATCAAGGGGTCGCCGGTAAAGGCCAGCGTTTTTTCGTCGCGGCCTTTTTCCAGCGCCTGAGCCAGCAGGGCGATCACGCCGCGGGCACCTTTATCCATCGCTGTGCGCATATCTTCAGAAAGATCGCACACTTCTGCAGACAGTTTAACGGTCAGACAACCGCTGATAATGCCCTGCTGACAGAACTGGTTCAGCGTTTCCTGATAGTAGTTCAGAACACGATCCCGGTAGTTACCTTCACCCGATGCAAAGTGGGTCGCCAGACGCTGGTGGTAGCCAGCATAATGACGCTCCAGCATCGCTACGCCGAAGGCCTCTTTGGACCGAAAGTAGTGATAAAACGACCCTTTCGGTACCTCAGCGGTTTTTAATAACTCGCTCAACCCCATACCGGTAAACCCGCGATGCATACAAAGTTGCTCGCCGGTCGCCAGTAGATGTTCGCGGGTATCGTGTTCAGTATTTCTGCTCATGGCCGCACTCTAATAGACCGTTCGGTCTAATGCAAGCGAGTTTACTGACGACATGCGCTCAGTATATCCAGCTGCTGTTGATAAACCATTGATTTCACGTCCATCATACCCAGCACGGTCGAGAACAAATTGTCCTGAGAAACCGCATTTTTTGCTGCATGGTCACGCAAACACTGTTCGTTGATGCCAAAGTTTTTCGCGTAATCCGGTGACAGCCAGAACATAAATGGAATATGCGTTTGCTGCTCCGGCGCCAGCATGTACGGTGTACCGTGCAGATAAATACCGCTTTCACCCAGTGATTCACCGTGATCGGAGAGATAAATCAGCGCGGTGTTCATGCTCGCCTGACGGGCTTTCAGCGCATCAATGGTTTTGCTGACCATGCTGTCGGTATACAGGATGGTGTTGTCATAGGTATTCATCAGCGCCTGATGATCGCAATCCTGAATTTCATTGGTGTCGCAGGTTGGGGTGAATTTCCGGAAAGTGTCCGGGTAACGGCGATAGTACGCCGGACCGTGGCTGCCCATCAGGTGGATAACCAGCACCGTGTCCTGCTTCAGACCATCCAGCACGTTGTCCAGACGGTAGAAATTCACATCATCAATACAGGATTTGTCTTTGCAGAATTGATCCAACTGCCACTGCGTCATGTCGGTATGGGGCACGCGATCGCAGGCGCCTTTACAGCCGCCGTCGTTGTCGCGCCACAGCAGGTTGACACCCGCATGCTTGAGCACGTCGAGCAGCCCCTCGCGATGGTGAGCCAGGTCGGCATCGTATTTGCTGCGCGTCATGCCCGAGAACATGCACGGAACGGAAACCGCGGTTTCGGTACCGCATGAGGAAGCCTGCGGGAAGTTAATCACATCCTGCTTTTTCAGCTCCGGGTTCGTTTCACGATCGTAACCATTAAGGGAGTAGTTCGCCGCGCGAGAGGCTTCCCCAACGACCAGTACCAGAACGGTTTTCTTTTGTTGACCGGTAATCAGTGGCCCTTTATGGGCATCTTCACCAATACGCACCAGCGTTTGATCGCCAGCAAACCAGCGCATTTTGCTGTACTTCACCACGGCGCTGACATAGTTCGCCGGGGTGACCATTTTGACGATGCTTTTGTTGTTGCGGAACAGCGACGCGTAGTCTTTATAAAACAGCGCGGCAATCAGGATAATCACCAGCAGAGCGCCGAGCATCGCGGCCACGCGCGTCAGCAGCGCGTACCACCATTTTCCGGTACGAATACGGGTCAACGCCAGCACCACGGAAGGCACGAGGCCAGCGATGACAATCCACAGAATCATCTGCGGGGTCACCAGGGCCGTCGCTTCCTGAGAGTTAGTTTCGAACACGTTCACAATCATGTTCTGATCGATCACCGCGCCGTAGGTGTACATAAAGTAGGTTGCCGCGGCGCATCCGATCGTCAATACAATCAGCAGCGGCTTGCGGATATAGGGGATATTCAGCAGGCTAAAGACAATCACCCAGCCGCAAAACAGCACCAGCGGTACGGACGCGGCAAAGAAGATGTCGTGCAGATGCGCAGGGGCAATAATGGCCCAGCTGCGCTGGATAAACAGCCCGTTGATTAGCGTAAAGAAGAGTGCACAGCCCAGAGTAAATTTAATGTCGTTACATTGTAACTTTTTGATTAACCACATCGATCGATGAACCTGTCATTATCATGATGGGCCGAGTATAAAGAGGGAAGATTAGTGAAACCTTAATGCCACAAATCTGTGGTACAGGCCTTGCACGTGGCGCGTTTAGCGTCTTCACTGTAGGTGAGAGTGGTTATCCGGAGGTGAGTGTGGCAGAGCAGCTGGAGTTTTTCCCCATCCAGAGCCCGTGCCGGGGGATTTGTCAGGTGGATGAACGCGGATATTGCCGCGGGTGCATGCGTACCCGCGATGAGCGTTTTAACTGGCAAAACTTTAGCGACACGCAGAAGCAGGAGGTATTACGCCTCTGCCGTCAGCGTCTTCTGCGCAAAATACGCGCAAACAAAGCCGGTGAGACCGAAGAACCCCAGCAACCTTCACTTTTTTAACACGGTAATTGCGTATACTCATGACATCACGTCCTTGAGGAAAATGTTATGGTTCAGCGAATTACCCTTGCCCCCCAGGGGCCAGAATTCTCCCGTTTTGTGATGGGCTACTGGCGCCTGATGGACTGGAATATGTCCCCCCTCCAGCTGGCGAGCTTTATTGAAGAGCATATCGATCTGGGCGTCACCACGGTCGACCATGCGGATATTTACGGCGGTTACCAGTGCGAGGCCGCGTTCGGCGAGGCGCTCAAGCTGGTCCCGGCACTGCGCGATCGCATGGAGATCGTCACGAAGTGTGGAATTGCCACCACGGCAAAACCAGAACACGCCCTCGGTCATTACATCACTGACAGCGCGCATATCATCAAGAGCGCCGAGCAGTCGCTGGTCAATCTGGCGACCGATCGTATCGATCTGCTGTTAATCCACCGTCCGGACCCGCTGATGGATGCCGATGAGGTGGCGGAAGCCTTCCTGAACCTGCACCAGAGTGGGAAAGTGCGTCACTTCGGCGTTTCTAACTTTACCCCGGCACAGTTTGCGCTGCTTCAGTCTCGTCTGCCGTTTACCCTGGCCACTAACCAGGTTGAGATCTCCCCGGTACACCAGCCGCTGCTGCTGGACGGTACCCTCGACCAGCTGCAACAACTGCGTATTCGCCCGATGGCCTGGTCGTGCCTGGGAGGCGGACGCCTGTTTAATGATGATGAATTCCAGCCGCTGCGCAACGAACTGGACACTATCGCCCGCGAGCTGAACGCGGAGAGCATCGAACAGGTGGTTTATGCCTGGATCCTGCGTCTGCCGTCAAAACCGCTGCCCATTATTGGTTCCGGCAAAATAGAACGCGTGCGTTCTGCACTGGCCGCTGAAGAGCTGCAGATGACCCGCCAGCAGTGGTTCCGCATCCGCAAAGCCGCGCTGGGTTACGACGTGCCATAAACCGCCAGAAGGTGACTTTCCGGTGAAATCTTTGCCCCTGGTATACACTTAAGGGGCAAAAAATAACCAGCGGAGGTCATATGAAGCGTTTTGCTCTGGCAATGGTCGCGCTGGTTGTTTGCGCAGGGGCGCAGGCAGCCAGCGACGAAGTGGAAATGAATCTCGTCACCTCTCAGGGTGTGGGTCAGTCCATCGGTACGGTGAAAATCACGGAAACCGACAAAGGGCTGGAGTTCGCTCCCAACCTCAAAGCACTCCCTCCCGGTGAGCATGGTTTCCATGTTCACGCCAAAGGCAGCTGTCAGCCCGCATTAAAAGAGGGCAAAGCGTCGGCAGCAGAAGCGGCAGGGGGTCACCTCGATCCGCAGCATACCGGCAAGCATGAAGGCCCGGATGGAATGGGGCATTTAGGCGATCTGCCCGTGCTGGTGGTTAATAACGACGGTAAAGCCACCGATCCCGTTGTCGCGCCGCGTCTGAAAAAGCTGGATGAAGTCAAAGGCAAAGCGCTGATGATCCATGTCGGCGGCGACAATATGTCCGATCAGCCTAAACCGCTTGGCGGCGGCGGGGCGCGCTATGCCTGCGGCGTGATCTGATCCCCAATCGTACCCGGCGGTGGGGCCTGCTCCAGCTGCGACAGCGAGCAGTGCAGCCGCCAGATTATCGAGGCCAAATCACGGGCGGCGGGAAGATGATGTCGTGCAAGCGTATCGCAGATCCGCTGCAGTTCATTCAGCGTGGCTGCCAGCGGCCGCTGCTGAACACCGCGCTCGCTCATTACATCGCGCAGCAGGGAAATACACACATCACGAACCTGCGACAGCGGATCGGAACGCGTTTCCCACGCGCGAAGCTGCCAGACCACGTGCGAGCAGTTCAATAGCACCACGCCCCAGCGCAGCAGCCAGCGTCGGGACAGCGCGTCCTGGCTGTTATTCAGCTGGCTGACGTGGTGATACACCAGCGATTCATACTCGTTTTCACCCAGATGCGGTTTACGGCTGAGCTGGTCTACAAACCCCCGGCGTAACTCCCGGATATGCCTGCGGCTCTTGCGGGCATCGGAGCCGGGACGCAACACCGCGAAAGCCAGCCACGCCAGCCCCACGCCAAGGATTTTCGCCAGGTTGTCATTGAGAAAATCGGCGTAATCGTACACCGGCGGATTGGTCACGGAGATAAACGAGCCCATAAAGACAATCAGCTGTCCCCAGAGGCCCGCCTGTTTTGGCATTTGCAGCTTGAGTAGCTGCATGGTGGTCAACAGCGGAAACAGAAACAGCAGGAACTGCCACAGATCGCTTATCTGCACCATCAGGCCAAACTTCACCACAAAACTGAACAATGACAGCAGCACCAGGGTGCGCAGCAGCAGCGTCAGCGAGTTGAACGGCGAGGCCGCGACGGAGTAAAGCACGCAGCTGATGGCGGCAAGCGTCAGGGCCGCCGTACCGGACTCCCACTGCGTGGTGATGCTCCACGCCCCCACCAACATCAGCGCGCAGAAGGTGCGAAAACCGCTCCACAGCGCCTCCAGGTAGTCGGTATGACGGGCGAGAGCCGGGCTCCCGGGCACGTTGAACTCCGTGACCGGCGTGGCATTCTCAACCGCGTTAATCCAGCGGCTGCTGCGCAGGTACAGTCGGCAAAAGTAATTCAGACGCTGCCAGAAGGCGCGATGGCGATAGTCGTATTCATCAACCGGGGCGAGCGGGGCGATGATCTTCGCAACGGTGTAGATGTCCGCATCCGGGCGCGCAAGGGCCGCGAGCAGTGTTTCGATGACGGCACGGGTGTTTTCCGGCGGCGTCGGCCAGTTGAGCAGCATCCGGCGCAGGCTGGAGATGGCGCTGGTCATACGCAGCTGCTGGTGCAGCAAATAGTTTAGCAGGGTGTTCTGACGACGAAAGCGGTAGTGGCTCCAGAACGCCTGAATACGCAACAGATTCATGGTCAGGATCTGCCCAATCACCTTTTCATGCGCGAGGCGGATCTCATCGCTGGTATCCGGTTGCCACAGCAGGCTCGCGTGCTCAAGCAGCCGTGTGTGCATAGTCTTGAGGGCGGTGATAAGCGCGGTGCCGTCGGAGGTGCTGGGGAGGATCATCATCATGAAGCCGCCGCTAAGGATCCCGACAATGACTTCACAGACGCGCGCCTGCGCGATATCCCACAGCTCGGTGGTGTCGAGTACGTTGACGACCGGGAAGGCGATAATGGCGGCGGTATAGCCCGCCAGCTGGAAAGCGTAGGCGACGTTATTGGTAAAATGGGCGCAGGCCCAGGTACAGCACCCCAGCCACGCCGCCATGCTCAGCAGGAACATCCACGGATCGTTCAGCGTATGGCCGGCGATAATTAACGCCGCGGTGGCGCCGAGCAGGCTGCCTGCGATACGGCCAAGGCTTTTACTGATTACCCCGCCGACCGTGGGAAAACTCACCACCGCGGCAGACGTCATCGCCCAGTAGGGTTCATCCAGGTTCAGGTAGTAGGCGACGGTCAGCGCCAGGCACATGGCAATGCCGTTACGCAGCGCGTAGCGCCACTGGGGACGCGTCGCTTTGAACCACGGCGTGTTTTGCCAGGAGAGTGCCGGCAGCTTCATCACCGGTTTCCGATGGAGACAGTACAGGTGGTGCCGGAGACCAGCGTGATGTCCTGCGGTAAATGGTCAAACTCCACGCGAACCGGCACGCGCTGAGCGAGGCGCACCCAGGGTACGTTCGGCTTAATGTCCGGCACCAGGCCGGAATCCGTTTCAACGCTTTGATCGTAAATGGCGCGGCCAATGCTGGATACGTGACCCTGTAACTTTCTCGAGCCGCTGTAAAGCGTAATCGCGGCGGGGGATCCCTCGCGAATATGGCGAAGCTTGGTCTCTTCAAAATAGCCCACGACGTAGAAGGAGTGGCTGTCGACGAGGGCAAAAACCGGCTGGCCGGTAGTGGCGTAGTTACCCACGCGGGCGGAGAGGTTGGTCACCCATCCATCGACCGGTGCCGTAATCACGGTTTGGGTCAGTTGCCACTGCGCCTGCTTCAGCGTCGCCTCCGCCACGTTGACGCTCGCCTGCATGGCCTTAACGTTGATATTCGCGGTGTCTAAATCTTCCGCTGAGATGTAGTTTTGCGACAGGTGACGGCGGCGGTTGGCCTCGTTGTTGGCCTTTGCCAGGTCAGACTGGGCTTTCGCCAGCTGCGCCTCGGCGTTCAGAATCGCAATGTGGTACGGGGTGTCGTCAATTCGGAATAAAACATCTCCCTTTTTGACGAACTGGTTATCCTTAACCAGTAGCGTCGTGATACTTCCTGACACCTGAGGGGTGATGCTGACCTGTTCAGCGCGAACTTTACCGTCACGCGTCCAGGGCGACTGCATATAAAAATTCCACATCCACCAGCCCGCGACCAGCGCGAGGGCGAGAACAAACAGGGTGGAAAAGTACTTTAGCGTTTTCAGAGGCATAGTCACCACACCATCAAGACAGCAAGGCCCAGACATACGGAGAGGGCAAACAGGGAAAGATCCATCAGCATGGGATGCCAGATTTCGCCGGAGTACATCCAGTCGCGAAGCAGACGATGCGCGATGAGCCAGAGAATAAAGCCCACCAGCACGGCCTTAAACAGGGGGGGAAAGTAGACTGACGCACCGAAGATCAGGTCCTGAAGGGGTAACCCCTCTGAGCGATGAAAAAACGTCACGGGCAGAAATCCTTTGCAGTGAACAGAATGCCGCGTTGGCTTGTCATAGTATGATGAAGCATCACAATTCAGTGTAAGTCATACTTTTAAGTTCGATGAATGCAGTATTGCATTTGTTTTGGCAATACAAATGCTGCACACTATTCTAAAATCAGTATAATAACTTAGCAGGCTAATTATAAGGAGATGAAATTGGAATCGCCATTAGGTTCTGATCTGGCAAGGTTGGTACGCGTCTGGCGTGCTCTGATTGACCATCGCCTGAAACCTCTGGAACTCACACAGACGCATTGGGTCACGCTGCACAATATCCATCAGCTGCCGCCCGATCAGTCGCAAATTCAACTGGCAAAAGCGATAGGCATTGAGCAACCGTCGCTGGTGCGCACGCTTGACCAGCTGGAAGAGAAGGGGTTGATCTCGCGGCAAACCTGCGCGAGCGATCGTCGTGCGAAACGGATTAAACTCACCGAAAAAGCGGCGCCTATCATCACGGAAATGGAAGCCGTGATTACCAAGACGCGCGGTGAAATCCTGTCAGGCGTTTCACCGGCGGAGCTGGAAATGCTCATCAGCCTCATTGGGCGTCTTGAGCAAAACATCCATGAACTGCAGTCGCGAGACTGACAAACAATAAGGCCTTGCAGCAGCAAGGCCTTTTTTTACTTAAAGACGACCACACGGTTACGACCCGTCTCCTTTGCTTCATACATCGCCTTGTCGGCACTTTCCACGCACGTTTCTGCGGTTATCGTTGATGACGTTGCCGTAAACACCCCCATACTGATGGTGATGGGCTCCGGCAACTGACCGCCGCTGCTGGTTTTATCAAAGCTGCTTAGCTTCAGGCGTATGCGCTCGGCCACCTGGTACGCGGAGTCTGACGACGTGTTGGCCAGCATCAGCACAAACTCCTCACCGCCGATACGGGCCGCGATGTCCTGCGGGCGCACGGAATCCATTAGCAGGTTGGCGACAAACTGCAGGACTTTATCGCCCTGGAGATGTCCGTAGGTGTCGTTAATACGCTTGAAGCGATCGAGATCGCTGACGATGACGGAAACGGGGCGATTGGGTCTGGCGATATCCAGCGCCTGGTTTAACGATTCATAAAAATAGCTGCGGTTATAAAGGCGCGTGAGCGGGTCGCGGATCGAGTTCTGATAGGACTGCTGATATTTTACGTGCGAGTCGCGATACAGTCTGAAGACATCGTAAAGCAGAACAAAAATAATCAGCAGCGTGGCGACAGTTTCAAATAACCGGGCGCGGTACCAGGAGATATCTTCGGCATGTCCACCCGCTAACAGCATTGAAAGCGTGACGATATAGCAAACGCACAAAAAATTTCCGCCTACCCAGAATAAATTGCGCACGCGCGTGACAAACATCAGCGCTACTAATGTTATCACCCAGAAAACAATTAAAGATATATTAATGCAATGGCTCCAGAGGACCATAAACTGCCGGGTTTCATTATCAACCAGGTCAATGGATAACAAGGGCGAGTGGCTGGAATATATCCAGGCCAGTCCCACTGTACAGGCGGTAAAAAGAGATGCGCCGCTCACAATTGAGAAATGCGCCAGCCGTGAAAGAGGGTAATCGCGCATGGGATAGAGTATTGCTGCCACGATAAACAGCACCGCCATTAAAAAGTGGCGGAACATATAGTAGATCATCGCATCGTTGTAGTTCACGACGTTGAACTGATAGAGATCCAGCCAGGCGGGGAAGCTGGTCAGCGTTCCGACCATCAGCAGTGCGGACCCGGCAAAGGCAAAGGCGATTGCGACCAGATACAATCGTCTTTTGTCACACCAGTATTTCATCGCCATAAAACAGGCAATAAACAGGTGAAACACCAGAAGAAAAATGGTGAGCGTAGGGAATAAAAGCGGTGAAAAGGACGGAACCCATTCAACGAGTTTTAAAAACAGCGCGTGTAATATCCCGATAACAACAAGGCAACCGAGACAGAACGTAATATAACGGCTCGTTAGAGCGCGACGATTCGCAAGCATAGAATTTTTACAAATTATAATGAATAAAGAGAAGGTGGTTGCGAAGAGTCTAATCAATTAGTGCAATAAATACTTTGCGCAGAAACAATATAAGGCGTGATTAATAATGGATGAGGTGAATGTATTTTGTAATTATATTTGTGAGAGTGATATATATTGTAAATGGATGTGGCCCGAGGACCACATCCACTTTTAATTAACGTGGGGAAACGGTCACCTGGCTTCCGTTGCTCGCCAGCACAACGCGCTGGCCTGCAGAGAAGCGGGTGCTGCCCTGTTTCTGAACAACCATGATAGTGCTGCCGTCGTCTTTACGGATTTCCAGCTCTACGCCCTGGGTTTTGTTCATTGCACCCTGAACGCCCTGGCCGGCTACGCCACCCGCAACGGCACCTGCGGCTGTTGCCAGAGAGCGACCCGTGCCGCCGCCGACGGTATTACCCAGGAAACCACCCAGGACGGCACCGCCAATTGCGCCCATCACGTTGTTTTCATCGCCACCCTGAATCTGTACAGGGCGTGCGTTAACAACGGTACCGTAAGTCACGTTCTGAACCTGTTTCGCTTCAGAAGCGCTGTAAACGTCGCCAGAAAGTGAACTGTCATTCACACAGCCAGCCAGAGTTAAACCAATCAGCGAAACGCCCAGTACACGTAAAATCATTTGAATCTCCTGTTCACCAAAAACGCCCGATTGAGGGCATCCGTTATGGCTAAATTATATGGCATAAGGAGCCATAGTTCATATCTTTGCATTAACAATAGGAAAATTGTACTTGAATTTGACTTAACGAGACATAAACAGGTCCGCCTGTGTTACCCGTCTGACATTGTTAAAAAATATTATTGCCGGATGGCAAAGCGGCGCCGTTTATGGTTGAGTGGATATCCTTAGCCCACGCAACGTAAGGAAAGCGCATGAAATCGGGTCGCTACATTGGTGTGATGTCAGGCACCAGTCTGGATGGGGTAGATGTCGTTCTGGCCGCCATTGACGAAAACATGGTGGCACAGCAGGCGAGCCTGACCTGGCCAATCCCCATTTCACTGAAAGAGGATATTCTGAGTATCTGTCAGGGGCAGAAGTTAACCCTCTCCCAGCTTGGACAGCTGGATGTCCGCCTGGGAGCGCTGTTTGCGGATGCGGTGCAGGCTTTGATGCAAAAAGAACATCTTCGCCCGCAGGATGTGGTGGCCATCGGGTGTCACGGACAAACGGTCTGGCATGAGCCCATCGGAGAGGCCCCGCATACTCTGCAAATCGGCGATAACAACCAGATTGTGGCGAAGACGGGCGTGACGGTAGTAGGCGATTTCCGTCGTCGTGACATCGCCCTTGGCGGACAGGGCGCGCCGCTGGTGCCCGCGTTCCATCAGGCGTTACTGGCGCACCCTTCAGAACGGCGCATGGTGCTTAACATTGGTGGGATCGCCAATCTGTCGATGCTTATTCCGGGACAGCCGGTCCGCGGCTACGATACCGGCCCGGGCAATATGCTAATGGATGCCTGGATCTGGCGTCAGTGCGGCCAACCGTATGATAAAAATGCGGAGTGGGCGAGCGGGGGGAAAGTGATTCTTCCGCTGCTGCAGTCGATGCTAAGCGATCCTTATTTTGCCCTTCCGGCCCCTAAGAGCACGGGGCGTGAATACTTCAACCTGGGCTGGCTTGAGCGTCAGCTGGCGCCATTCCCGGCGCTCGCGCCGCAGGATGTCCAGGCGACGCTTGCTGAGCTGACGGCCGTGTCGATCTCCGAACAGGTTCTGCTCAGCGGTGGGTGTGAGCGCCTGCTGGTGTGCGGCGGAGGAAGCCGTAACCCGCTAGTGATGGCGCGTCTTGCCGGGCTGCTGCCGGGTACCGAAGTATCGACGACCGATGAGGCAGGCATCAGCGGTGATGATATGGAGGCGCTGGCCTTCGCATGGCTTGCCTGGCGCACCATTGCCGGACTGCCGGGCAACTTGCCGTCAGTAACCGGTGCGCGTGAAGCGAGCGTCCTTGGGGCGATTTTCCCGGCCAATCCTCGTCATAATCAGAGTTAACTGAAATTCAGCGCGGCGCGTCGTCGTTAGAATGGAACGAAACAGGGGGGCAGCCATGCCCTCCAGGACCAGGAAAGTCTTCGGAATACGCCCATGAAAAAACTTCTTCTTATTGCCGCCCCTTTGTTGCTGTCAGGATGCAGCGTCTATAACCAGTTCCTTGAGCGCATGCAGACCGACACGCTGGAGTATCGCTGCGACGAAAAACCGTTGACCGTGAAGCTGAATAATCCACGTCAGGAGGCCAGCTTTGTTTACGACAATAAATTGCTGACGCTGAAGCAGGGTATGTCGGCCTCCGGCGCACGTTACTCAGACGGTATCTACGTCTTCTGGTCGAAAGGCGACAGCGCCACGGTCTACAAACGCGACCGTATTGTGCTGAACAATTGCCAGCTCGAAAACCCGAAGCGTTGAGATTTTTACAGGGGCGGCGCACAATAGCGCCACCTACTCTCAATGTCAGCTAACGCCATGTCAGATAACGACGAACTGCAGCAAATTGCGCATCTGCGCCGTGAATACACCAAAGGCGGCCTGCGTCGCCAGGATCTTCCCGCTGAACCCCTCGTGCTTTTTGAACGCTGGCTGAAACAGGCCTGCGAAGCGAAACTGGCCGACCCCACGGCCATGGTCGTCGCGACGGTGGATGAAAACGGTCAACCGTATCAGCGCATCGTATTGCTCAAGCATTATGACGAGAAAGGACTGGTGTTCTACACCAACCTTGGCAGTCGCAAAGCGCACCATCTGGAAAACAATCCGCGCATCAGCCTGCTGTTCCCGTGGCATATGCTGGAGCGTCAGGTGATGGTCACCGGCAAAGCGGAACGTCTCTCGACGCTGGAAGTGGTGAAGTATTTCCACAGCCGCCCGCGTGACAGCCAGATTGGCGCCTGGGTATCAAAACAGTCCAGCCGAATTTCCGCCCGCGGCGTGCTGGAAAGTAAATTCCTGGAGCTGAAGCAGAAGTTCCAGCAGGGTGAAATTCCCCTGCCAAGTTTCTGGGGCGGTTTCCGTATCCCGATTGAGCAGATGGAGTTCTGGCAGGGGGGCGAACACCGCCTGCACGACCGCTTTTTATACCAGCGCGACAATGGCGGCTGGAAAATCGACAGACTGGCACCGTAATCCCCGAAATTTGTTGATTTAAGCGCTAGCGCACACCGCGCTTGCGCTTTATTCTATGGTCCTTTCGCATCAGGCGAAAAGTCGTGTACCGGCAAAGGTGCAGTCGTTTATACATGGAGAATTTGATGGCAAGCAGTAACTTGATTAAACAATTGCAAGAGCGGGGCCTCGTGGCCCAGGTGACGGACGAGGAAGCGTTAGCAGAGCGACTGGCGCAAGGCCCGATCGCGCTCTATTGCGGCTTCGATCCCACCGCTGACAGCTTGCATTTGGGGCATCTTGTTCCATTGTTATGCCTGAAACGCTTCCAGATGGCGGGCCATAAGCCTGTTGCCCTGGTGGGTGGCGCGACCGGTCTGATTGGTGACCCAAGCTTTAAAGCCGCTGAGCGTAAACTGAATACCGAAGATACCGTGCAGGAGTGGGTAGATAAGATCCGCAAACAGGTTGCACCGTTCCTCGACTTCAACTGTGGTGATAATGCCGCCATTGCCGCGAACAACTACGACTGGTTTGGCAGCATGAACGTGCTGACCTTCCTGCGTGATATCGGCAAGCACTTCTCTGTTAACCAGATGATTAACAAAGAGGCCGTGAAGCAGCGTCTGAACCGCGACGACCAGGGTATCTCCTTTACCGAGTTCTCCTACAACCTGCTGCAGGGGTATGACTTTGCCTGCCTGAACAAACTGCACGGCGTTTCCCTGCAGATTGGCGGTTCCGATCAGTGGGGTAACATCACCTCCGGTATCGACCTGACCCGTCGCCTGCACCAGAATCAGGTCTTTGGTCTGACCGTTCCGCTGATCACCAAAGCCGACGGCACCAAATTTGGTAAAACCGAAGGCGGCGCGGTGTGGCTCGATCCGAAGAAAACCAGCCCGTACAAGTTCTACCAGTTCTGGATCAACACGGCGGATGCCGATGTTTACCGCTTCCTGAAGTTCTTCACCTTTATGGACATTGAAGAGATCAACGCGCTGGAAGAAGAAGACAAGAACAGCGGTAAAGCACCGCGCGCTCAGTACGTGCTGGCGGACGAAGTGACCAAACTGGTTCACGGTGAAGAAGGTCTGGCCGCGGCAAA
This sequence comes from Enterobacter sp. PL_is379, assembly GCF_055817355.1. Classification (NCBI taxonomy): domain Bacteria; kingdom Pseudomonadati; phylum Pseudomonadota; class Gammaproteobacteria; order Enterobacterales; family Enterobacteriaceae; genus Enterobacter; species Enterobacter sp. PL_is379. Next base: position 68,860 of record NZ_JBVPGT010000028.1, on the reverse strand, counting down.
ACGTATTACCGCAAGCCTGTTCAACGGTACCCTGAGCGATTTGAGCGAAGCGGACTTCGAACAGCTGGCTCAGGACGGTGTGCCGATGGTTGAGATGGAAAAAGGGGCTGACCTGATGCAGGCGCTGGTGGACTCCGAGCTCCAGCCTTCCCGCGGTCAGGCGCGTAAAACCATCGCGTCTAACGCTATCACCATCAACGGTGAGAAGCAGGCCGACCCGGAATACACCTTCGTTGACGGCGATCGTCTGTATGGTCGCTACACGCTGCTGCGTCGCGGCAAGAAAAATTACTGCCTTGTCTGCTGGAAGTAATTAACAGTCTTCAGGGGCGTGGGAAACCACGCCCCTTTTGTTTTTTCAGGGTTTGGTAAGAAAAAAATGAAGAACATCCTCGCCATTCAGTCCCACGTTGTTTTTGGACACGCTGGCAATAGCGCCGCGGAATTCCCGATGCGTCGCCTCGGCGTCAACGTCTGGCCCCTTAATACCGTGCAGTTCTCTAACCACACGCAATACGGCAAATGGACCGGCTGCGTGATGCCGCCTTCGCATCTCACTGAGGTTGTGCAGGGGATTGCCGATATCGACCAGCTCAAACGCTGTGACGCCGTGCTGAGCGGTTACCTCGGCTCAGCGGAGCAGGGGGAGCATATCCTCGGCATCGTGCGCCAGGTGAAAGCCGCAAACCCGTCGGCAAAATACTTCTGCGACCCCGTCATGGGGCATCCGGAGAAAGGCTGTATCGTGGCGCCGGGTGTAGCGGAGTTTCACGTCCGCCACGCGCTGCCCGCCAGCGATATCATTGCGCCAAACCTGGTCGAACTCGAAATTCTCTGCGAGCGTCCGGTTAACAGCGTAGAAGAGGCCGTAAGCGCGTCCCGCGAGCTTATCGCGCTGGGGCCTGACGTTGTGCTGGTAAAACACCTTGCGCGCGCAGGGCTGAGCCAGGACCGTTTTGAGATGCTGCTGGTAACGAAAGATGACGCCTGGCATATCAGCCGTCCGCTGGTGGATTTTGGCCAGCGCCAGCCGGTTGGGGTCGGAGATGTCACCAGCGGTCTGCTGCTGGTGAAATTACTGCAAGGGGCGACAATGCGCGACGCGCTCGAGCACGTTACTGCGGCGGTGTACGAAATCATGATTGCGACGAAAGAGATGCAGGAATATGAACTGCAGGTGGTCGCGGCACAGGATCGTATCGCGAAGCCGGAGCACTATTTCAGCGCTACCCAGCTTTAAACGATGCCGGGTGGCGCTGCGCTTACCCGGCCTACAAAACCCGTAGGCCCGTGCAAGCGAAGCGCCGCCGGGCAATATTAGCTAAGACCTTCCGCTTTCAGCGCCGCAGCCACCGCAGGACGCTCTGTCACGCGTTTCATATACGCTGCAATATGGTCTAACCCTTCCAGGTTAAGCTTAACCGCGCGCGCCCAGCGCAGCACGGTGAACAGGTACGCATCGGCAATCGTGAAGCGCGAACCTGCAATCCACTGATCGTCTTTCAGCGACGCGTTAACGTACTGCAGCTTTTTCTCAAGAAGGGCGCGCAGGGTCGGTTTGAACTCTTCCGGCGTATCCGGGCGGAACAGGGGGGTAAAGCCTTTGTGCAGCTCGGTGGCAATGTAGTTCAGCCATTCCAGCGTCTTATAACGCGAAATGGTACTGACCGGTGCCAGCAGATGGCGATCGGGTACGCTATCGGCCAGGAACTGCATAATCGCCACGCCTTCAGTCAGCAGAGTACCGTCATCCAGCAAGAGCGCCGGAACTTGTCCTTTCGGGTTGATGGCAAGAAAATCATCGCCGTTTTCCAGACGTTTTTTCATCAGGTCAACGCCATCCAGCGTGAAATCTTTGCCGCTCTCGCGCAGGGTGATATGGGAAGCAAGAGAGCACGCACCCGGTTTGTAGAACAGTTTCATCGGTAACTCCTTTTTGCTGAGGTTTCAGCTATGTTAGTGCGCAAACGGATAAAAAAAAAGCCGCTAATGCATTAGCGGCTTCTGGTCAGTCGTTTCTCACGGAAATCACGCGGTAGCGGTGTTTGTCGCTTTAGCGGTCTTGTCGTCGTCCTGAGTCATACGGTTCAGTTTCGGCGCGGTCAGCAGCATCAGAGCGGCAATTACCGCAGTCGCGATACCAATCTGCATGAACACGGTACCGTAGACGTTCAGGGAAAGTAGTGGATCGGTTACATTTTCCGGAACAGCCATCAGGTTAGCAATCTTACCAGCAATGATTGCCGCACCGGCAGTGGTCAGGAACCAGCTACCCATGATGAAGCCCATCAAACGCTGAGGAACCAGCTGCGCAACCATGGCCAGTCCCAGGCCGGAGATCATCAGCTCGCCGATAGACTGCAGCGCGTAGCTCAGGATCAGCCAGTTAACGGAAACGATACCTGCGTCGGACGCAAATTTGGTACCCAGTGGCAGTACCAGGAAGGCACCAGAACACAGCACCATACCCAGCGCAAACTTGTGCGGCATCGGCAGACGGTCACCCATCTTGTTATAGATAGCGGCCAGAATTGGGGAACCAATCATGATCCAGAACGGGTTCAGTGCCTGGAACTGCTCAGGTTCAAACGCGATACCCAGAATGGAGTGCTCTACGTTACGGATGGCGAAGAAGTTCAGTGAAGTTGGCATCTGGCTGTACAGCACGAAGAAGATAATCGCTTCCAGCATCAGAATGAACGCCACAATCATCTTGCGACGGGCCGCACCCTGCATGGCGAATGCTTCTTTTGCAAAGATGACCACGATACCCAGCGCAACCACGCCCAGAACGGCACGTGCGATACCCTGGTTGTGCAGCAGCCAGGTGGCGATGGCCGCGAGGACAACAACGCCCACGATGGTGGCCAGCAGTTTGCCCATATGCACAGGCTCGAAGTCAGGTTTTGAACCGTAGTCTTTAACCCAGCTGCGGCAGAACAGGAAGTTCACCACGGTGATCAACATACCCACGAAGCTCAGTGCAAATGCCACGCTCCAGCCGAATTTCGCCGCGAGCCATGGAGTTGCCAGCATAGAGAAGAACGAACCGATGTTGATGGACATGTAGTACATGGTAAATGCACCGTCCAGGCGCGGATCGTCTTTGTTGTAGCAGGTCGAAAGCAGAGAGGACGGGTTCGCTTTGAACAGACCATTACCGACGGCAATCGTCGCCATACCCATATACACGACAGCGGCATCATGCCCTGACCATGCCACCAGACCATAGCCAATCGCCAGGACAATGGCGCCCAGCATGATGACGCGTTTAGTCCCGAGGACTTTATCGCCCAGCCAGCCGCCAATCGCGACCAGACCGTACACCAGAGCACTGAAGGAAGAGAACAGCGTGATGGAATCGGCTTCGGACATACCCAGCTGTTTTACCAGGTAAACCGCCATGATCCCTTGCAGGCCGTAATAACCAAAACGCTCCCATAACTCGATAGAGAAGATGAGATAGAACGCTTTAGGTTGTTTAAAAGCGTTAAGACTCACGCTTTCATCTGTTGGTTTATTGTTTGCAGTAGACACATATACCTCTTTTTTTACATCCCATATTAATGGGGGTGTTCATAGCGTGATGGCCGTAGTCCATACGCCTTATAGTTATATTGGGAGGAGAAACGGCGGGTAATGTTCACTATCCTGCCCCGTCTGGCAATACGTTTGTAATAATCTGTTACATATATCTGGACTGGTATAATCGTCGGTTCATGCAAATGTTATTCAGCGTTAAATTTCATACGATGAGTAAAGGTAGTTTTTTCGACTGGTAATGACCCGTCCGGATCGGCTTTTGGCGATATGTTCTGCTATTTTTCGCTTTACGCAGTGATATAGCCCATATTCTGAAAAATAGATGGTCTTATCTTCGGTGATGGGAGGTGAGTATCTTGTCAGACAAAGGGTTTAGGCCGATTTTGACAACAAAAATTCAACATGAAGTTATCAGGGTGATCGCGATCACAGATGTATAGAAATTTTTGGCCATGAAAAAAGTATTAACCTGTTTGAGCGTTAAACAACCGAACAAGTGACAGGTCAGAGTAAGCGAAAGACGGACAAGTAACGGCCAAAAGAAGAGCATTCGATAGCCCTTCTTGTAATATGGGATTGGGGCGATCAGGGATACACTTTTTCTTTGTATTCGCAGAGATCTTCAATAATGCATGAGCCGCAGCGAGGCTTGCGGGCAATACAGGTATAACGGCCGTGCAGAATCAGCCAGTGATGGCAATCCACCTTAAATTCTGCCGGAACCACTTTCAGCAGCTTCTCTTCGACCTGCTCGACGTTTTTCCCGGGCGCGAAGTTGGTCCGGTTAGACACGCGAAATATATGCGTATCCACGGCGATAGTGGGCCAGCCAAACGCAGTGTTAAGCACCACGTTTGCGGTCTTACGCCCCACGCCCGGTAAGGCTTCCAGCGCAGCGCGGTCCTCCGGCACTTCGCCTCCGTGCTGTTCCAGCAGGATCCGGCAGGTCTTGATGACGTTCTCGGCTTTGCTGTTAAACAGGCCGATGGTTTTGATATACGACTTCACGCCTTCCACGCCCAGCTCCAGCATGGCCTTCGGCGTATTGGCGACCGGATAGAGCAGGGCAGTGGCTTTATTGACGCTCACGTCGGTCGCCTGTGCAGAAAGCAACACCGCGATCAGCAGCTCAAACGGGGAGGTAAAATTCAGCTCCGTCGTCGGGTGCGGGTTCTCGTCCCGCAGACGGGTCAGGATCGCAATGCGCTTTTCTTTATTCATGAAGCCTTCTCGGGTGTCCCTTCCAGAACGCTACGCTCAGCCGCGCGGCGCTTACGTTTTTCATCAATCAGGTATTTTATCGCCAGCATCATGCCAAGGCCAATAAATGCGCCAGGCGGCAGCATCGCCAGCAGGAATGGCGTATCGGTGTGGAACACTTCAACACGCAGCGCTTTGGCCCAGCCGCCGAGCAGCGCATCTGCGCCGTCAAACAGCGTACCGTTACCGAGGATCTCGCGCAGCGAGCCCAGCACGAACATGGCGCATGTGGCACCCATGCCAATGGAAAACCCATCCAGCGCCGACATGGCGGGGCTGTTTTTCACCGCGAAGGCTTCCGCGCGCCCGACAACGATACAGTTGGTGACGATAAGGGGAATAAAGATCCCGAGCGACTGGTACAGGCCAAACGCGTAGGCGTTAATCAGCATCTGAACGATACTGACCACCGACGCAATGATCATGACGTAAATCGGAATACGAATTTCCGACGGCGTCCAGCGGCGCAGGGCAGAGATGGAGAGGTTGGTCAGGGTCAATACCAGCGTGGTTGCCAGACCCAGACCGAGCGCGTTGGTGGCGGTGGACGTTACCGCCAGCAGTGGGCACATGCCCAGAAGCTGTACCAGCGCGGAGTTGTTCTTCCACAACCCCTGGACAATAACCTCTTTAACCTGGCTCATGATTACTCCTCACAGGCCGGAAGATTGTTGATTTGCGCGGGCAGCGTTTCAGCATACAGCCCGGCTCGTTTTACGGCATTCACCACCGCACGTGGGGTGATGGTCGCCCCGGTGAACTGGTCGAATTCGCCGCCATCTTTCTTCACTGCAAACGCGGTGTCACCTTCGCCATGGATCACTTTACCGGCAAAGTGCAAAATCCAGTCGCTCAGACGGGTTTCAATTTTATCGCCAAGACCCGGCGTTTCATGGTGTTCCGTCACGCGGGTGCCCAGTATGGTGCCGGAGAAATCGCTGCCCACAATCAGCTGAATGGCGCCGGAATAGCCGTCAGGCGCCGTCGCTTCCATCACTGCGCCGACCGGTTTATCCCCTTTGCGGGCGATAAAGAGGCGGTGCGGGCCTTTCCCAAGCTGCGGCGCGTCTACCACAAAGCAGCTTTTTTGCAGGTCATTATCGTAGAAATCGGACGGGATCACCTGATCGAACAGCGCCTTTTGCTGCTTCGAGGCCTGTTCTTCGATTGTCGTTTTGGTCAGCGCATTAACCAGTGCCGTCAGCCCCGTCAGGACCGCGGCGAAGACAGCCAGCGTGACGCCGTGTTTTTGCATCGTTTTTAACATGGCGAAACCCTTAGCGATGACCGTACACGCGTGGACGCGTGTAATAGTCGATGAGCGGAACGGTTATGTTGGCAAGCAGGACGGCAAAGGCCACGCCGTCCGGGTAGCCGCCAAAGCTGCGGATAAGCCATACCAGCAGGCCCGCTAGCGCGCCGAAGATCAGACGTCCACGGTTAGTCGTGGACGCTGTGACCGGATCCGTCAGGATAAAGAAGGCACCCAGCATGGTCGCGCCGGAGAGCAAATGCATCTGCGGGCTGGCCAGTGATTCAGGCGAGAAGACCCAGCCCAGCGTGGCGCAAACCGCCAGCGTCACGAGGAAGCTGACCGGAATATGCCAGCGAATGGCTTTCTGCTGCAGCAGGAAAAGGCCGCCCAGCAGATACGCCAGGTTGACCCACTGCCAGCCTGCACCCGCCAGCATGCCGCTGTAGATCGCGGATTTCATGATCTGCTCAACGCTGTGCCCGGCATGCAGGGATGTTTTAAAGGTATCGAGCGGCGTCGCCTGGCTGATACCGTCCACGCCCATGCGCAGCGCGTTCATATCCGCACCGAGCACCGTATGACCGGTAAAGATCACGTGCAGAGCATCCATAAAGCCCGGAACGGTGGCCGCAATCTCATGCGGAGGCAGCCAGCTGGTCATCTGTACCGGGAAGGAGATCAGCAGCACCACGTAGCCAATCATCGCCGGGTTGAACGGGTTATGGCCGAGCCCGCCGTACAGCTGTTTGGCAATGATCACCGCAAACACGGTACCCAGGACCACCATCCACCATGGGGCGAACGGTGGGATACTGATGGCCAGCAGCAGGCCGGTCAACAGTGCGGAGTTATCGGCAAGAATGCGGGAGACAGCCGCCTTGCGCAGCTTAAGCACAAGCGCTTCCGCCGCTAAGGCGCTGGCACAGCCCAGGATTATCTGGAACAGGGTTCCCCAGCCGAAAAACCAGCACTGAACGGCAATGCCCGGCAGCGCCGCCAGGCAGACCAGCATCATGATGCGCGATGTCTGGCGCTGATTGTGGGTGTAAGGGGAGCTTGCGATTCTGAAAACCATTTAATCCTCGTTAACTGCTTGCTGTGCGGCTTTCTTCGCCTGAACGCGCGCAATGGCGGCGGCGACGGCGGCCTTGCGCGGGTCATCGTTGGCGGCCTGCGGTTGCTCATCCTGCTGCGCCGCTTTACGGGCTTTAGCGCGGGCAATTGCCGCTTCGACGGCGGCTTTACGCGGGTCGACCGGCGCTTCGGGTTCTGCGGTTTGTGTCTGCTGCGCCGTTTTGCGCGCTTTAGCACGGGCAATCGCCGCTTCGACGGCCGCTTTGCGAGGGTCGACGGCTTCCTGCTCGACCACTACATTTTGCTCACCGGCTTTGCGGGCTTTGGCCCGGGCAATCGCTGCCTCAACGGCGGCTTTACGCGGGTCGATCTCCGCCTCTGCCTGGACCGTTTGCGCTTTTTCAGCCTGACGGGCGCGCGCTGCGGCCTTACGTGCTTCACGCGCGGCAATCGCTTCGCTGTTGTCCGGCTTCTCGCCGGCCGGGATCACCACAGGCTGCGCCGCAGTGGCTTTTTTCTCGCGAACGCGCGCCAGTGCGGCGTTAATCGCATCCTGATCTTTCTCGGCAGGCTGAACGGCGGCCTGCTTATGGCGCTCCTGACGGGCGATTTTTTCGCGTTCCAGTCGCGCCTGGCGCGCTTCGAAGCGCGCTTTGGCTTCTGCCGCGCGTTTTTCTTCCATGGAGATGGCATAAATTTCAGCCTTCTCCTGGCGGAAATACTGCACCAGAGGAATGTTGCTAGGGCATACCCAGGCGCAGGCACCGCATTCAATGCAATCTGCCAGGTTATGGGCTTTCGCCTTGTCGTGCAGCTGGCCTTTGCTGTACCAGTAGAGCTGCTGCGGCAGCAGATCCGCCGGGCAGGCGTCGGCGCAGGCGCTGCAGCGGATGCAGCCTTTCTCTTCCTGCTCCTCGCCCATTTCGGTCTGAGAAGGCGCGAGCAGACAGTTGGTGATTTTCACTACCGGAACGTCCAGCCACGGCAGGGTAAAGCCCATCAGCGGGCCGCCCATGATCACCATCTGGTCGCTGCCCGGGCAAAACTCAGCCTGTTCCAGCAGATGACGCACCGGCGTACCCAGACGCGCCCAGACGTTGCCCGGACGAGAAATGGATTCCCCGGTCAGCGTCACCACGCGCTCGGTTAACGGTTCGCCGTCAATCACCGCGCGCTTCACGGCGTAAGCGGTGCCGACGTTTTGCATCAGCACGCCGATATCCGAAGAGCGTCCGCCATGCGGGACCTGCTTGCCGGTGAGAATTTGCGTCAGCTGTTTTGCGCCGCCGGAAGGGTACTTGGTCGGGATAACGCGCAGGCTAATATCGTGACTGCCCGCCAGCACGGCGCGCAGCATTGAAATAGCCTGCGGTTTATTGTCTTCGATACCGATCAGCACTTCCCGCGGCTGCAGAATATGCGCGAGGATGCGGATGCCTTCCACTACCTGGGCGGCGCAGTCCTGCATCAGACGATCGTCGGCGGTGATATACGGCTCGCACTCGGCGGCGTTAATAATCAACGTCTGAATGTTATCACCACCGCCGCGGAGTTTGACACCGGTCGGGAAGCCCGCGCCACCCAGACCAGCAACGCCGAACTGATGAATGCGCTCGATAAGCGCTTCGCGACTGTGGGCGCGGTAATCGCTCCAGCCGTCACGGTCAATCCAGCGGTCTTCGCCGTCGGCTTCAATAATCACGCTCAGCTCTGAGAGCGCGGACGGATGAGCCACCGTATGAGGGGCGATAGCGACCACCTTACCGGAGGTGGGGGCGTGCACCGGCAGCATACGTCCGCGACCAAAGGTCAGCGGCTGACCGCGAAGGACGGTATCACCTTCTTTCACGCACAGCTCACCCTCCGCGCCGATGTGCTGCTTGAGCGGCATAACGAAACGGGTCGCCAGCGGAATTTGACGCAGCGGCGTGCCGTTAGACTGGGTTTTCATCTCCGGTGGATGAATACCGCCGTCAAAGTCCCAAATCTTCTCTTTTCTGAAAGCAGAAAATAACTTAAGCATGTTGTTCCACAGGAATATTGCGAACCGGAATGGCTTGAAGATCCCACTTCCAGCTTTCGGTAGTCGTTTCAACCGGGCGCAGCTCGATACATTGCGTCGGGCAGGGGGCCACGCAGAGGTTACAGCCGGTGCAGAGGTCCGCCACGACGGTGTGCATGGCGCGGGTTGCGCCCACAATGGCGTCAACCGGGCAGGCCTGAATACATTTGGTGCAGCCGATACAGTTGGCTTCGTCGATCACGGCCAGCGCGCGGACCGGCTCCTGCACGTCCGCATCGCCGTCAACAGGCTGCGGGTCAACGTTAAGCAGGGCCGCAATTTTCAACATCACCGCTTCGCCACCGGGCGCACAGCGGTTAATTTTTTCACCCTGAACCCCTACCGCTTCGGCATAGGGGCGGCAGCCGGGATAGCCACACTGCCCGCACTGGCTTTGTGGCAGAAGCTCATCAATTTTTTCTACAACGGGATCGTCCTCTACCGCGAAACGGCGGGAGGCGTAGCCCAGGATAAGGCCAAACACCAACCCCAGAACGCTGATAGAGGCGATGGCAATCCAGATAGCATTCATTACAACTTCACCAGACCACTAAAGCCCATAAAGGCCAGAGACATTAAACCTGCGGTCACCAGCGCAATCGCGTTACCGCGGAAGGGCGCAGGGATATCCGCTGCTGCCAGGCGCTCGCGAATGGAGGCGAACAGCACCATCACCAGAGAGAAACCGACTGCCGCAGAGAAACCATACAGCGCCGACTGCATAAAGTTATGGCCAAGGTTGATGTTCAGCAGCGCTACGCCGAGAACCGCACAGTTGGTGGTGATCAGCGGCAGGAAGATACCCAGCAGGCGATAAAGCGCCGGGCTGGTTTTACGCACCACCATTTCGGTAAATTGCACCACCACCGCGATAACCAGAATAAAGGCCAGCGTACGAAGATAGGTTAATCCCAGCGGGATGAGGATCCAGGTATCGATCCACCACGCGCAGATGGACGCCAGCGTCATCACGAAGGTCGTCGCCAGCCCCATACCCATTGCTGTTTCCAGCTTTTTGGAAACGCCCATAAACGGACACAGGCCAAGGAACTTCACCAGAACGAAGTTGTTAACCAGCACGGTGCCGACAAAGAGCAGTAAGTAATCGGTCATTATTTAGCCTGAAATAAAAAAGCCGCCTATTATCGGACAAACCGACGCAGGCGACAACAGGTTATCTGTAGGGTTATTACGGGTTCACGAAGGTGTTTTTCACCCGCGTCGAACGTTTGAAATAGGGCACCAGCAGCGCCGCAGCCAGCAACGGGAATAGCAGCTGACGAACGGCCAGCGCGTCTGATACGGGCGAAAAGGCAAACGCTTTCACCGCCAGCAGGACCGAAATCAGCAGCCAGATAATGTAGTGCTTAGGCACACTCTTGCGGCGTTTAAAGAAGGCGATGGTCAGCCACAGCGTGTAGTACCACATTCCAATCGCGAAAACGAACGACACAAACCACAAAGCAATATTCAGCACGCTTTGCGACATCAGGGTCTGGATGGCGTGAGGGGTAATCAGTGCGGTGGTATACAGCAGCAGCGCAAGCGATGCGCTTAATAAGGCAACCAGCAGCCATGCCAGTGGGGCGATTAACCAGCCTCCAATGCGTTCTCCAGGCGTTGCGGTCATGAACTCTCCCATAATCTGCGCGAAATGTTGTACAGCCAGTTTGCAGGGCGGAGAGTATATAACATTTCGCGCGGATGGCTACTTTCTTATAAAACGTAACGCCATACAGACTTAGGCACTTCACCGACGTTGAACAAACGACCACCGGAAACCAGCTCCGCGCGGCGATGGTCTGCGGCGCGATACATATTAATGATGTCCTGATTATCCGACAGGGTGTAGTTCAGATGGTCAAACAGTTTTTCCAGGCTCTCAAGCGAATTGATCTTGCGAAATTTTAATAAATAGTCCTGAACTGTCATATTAATAAGTTTCCATATAAAAGTGAGTAATACCAGTTAAGGTAATTCGGTCGAATAATAAACGGATTAATAAAGACGTAAACAGCCCACTCAGGTAATGCGACGAAATTAGGAGTTTTCTTTGCTGAAATTCAGGCATCAGACGATGCCTGGAAGAGAAGGTTAACCGTGTTCACCAGGGCTGGCAATACGAAACTGACATATTATGTCACTCTTTATTGCAGTAACCGGTTACTTGGGTTGGGCGATGGTGACAGGCTCCGGCGGCTGGTAGTTATCGATATGGCTGGCGACGCCCAGCAAAATGACCGAAACTCCAAGGACAATCCATCCCGCTAATTCAATGATTCGATTAATAATTGACGTCATAATGCGTAATTGTACTTTATCCATAAAGACAGGGCGCAAATGTTACAGTGACGTCTCCCTGACGGCAAGCGCTTTGGGAACGGTTCCCTTAAACAAAATCAGTAGGTTAATACTATGTAACAAAAACAACCCGTACAACCTGCTATTTTAAGTCATAGGGCACATTATTAATCTGTGCTCATGCCAGGTTAGCCAGTGTGAAATAAGAATGTCATAAAAGAGGATGGCACTATGAGTGATAATATCCGCGTCGGGCTTATCGGCTACGGGTACGCGAGCAAAACGTTTCATGCGCCTCTGATAGCCGGGACGCCGGGGATGGCGCTGGCGGCGGTATCCAGCAGCGATACCGCTAAAGTCCATGCCGACTGGCCTTCCGTGCCGGTTGTCTCTGAACCTAAACACCTTTTCAACGATCCGAATATTGATTTAATCGTCATCCCCACGCCGAACGACACCCACTTTCCGCTGGCAAAGGCCGCGCTGGAGGCCGGTAAGCACGTAGTGGTCGATAAGCCCTTCACCGTGACGCTGTCACAGGCACGCGAGCTGGATGCGCTGGCAAAGAGTCTGGGCAGGCTGCTGTCGGTGTTCCATAACCGCCGCTGGGACAGCGACTTTCTGACGGTAAAAAGGCTTCTCAGTGAAGGCACGCTAGGGGAGATCCTCTTTTTTGAATCGCACTTTGACCGCTTTCGTCCGCAGGTGAGAAACCGCTGGCGCGAGCAGGCCGGTCCGGGCAGCGGCATCTGGTACGATTTAGCCCCGCATCTGCTGGATCAGGCCGTCAATCTTTTTGGTCTGCCGGTGAGCATGACGGTCGATCTCGCCCAGCTCAGGCCCGGCGCGCAGACAACCGATTACTTCCACGCGGTGCTCAGTTACCCGCAGCGGCGGATTGTGCTGCACGGCACGATGGTCGCGGCCGCAGAATCGGCCCGCTATATCATTCACGGTACGCGCGGGAGCTACGTGAAGTTTGGTCTCGATCCGCAGGAAGACAGGCTTAAAAACGGTGAACGTCTGCCGCAGGAAGACTGGGGCTATGATATGCGCGACGGCGTGGTAACGCGGGTCGAAGGCGAGGAGCTGGTCGAGGAGACCTTGCTGACGATACCGGGTAACTATCCGGCGTATTATGCCGCTATCCGCGATGCGCTGAACGGCACGGGAGAGAATCCGGTTCCTGCCAGCCAGGCGATTCAGATTATGGAGCTGATTGAGTTGGGCATCGAATCTGCCAAACATCGCGCGACGCTCTGCCTGGCATAGTTTTTTAATATTTTGTAGGCCGGGTAAGCGTCAGCGCCACCCGGCAACGGTGTTAACCGCGAGCCACTTTATCTTTCAGCGCCTGTTTCTCAGCAGGCGTCAGGAAGGCAATTTCCAGCCCGTTAATCTGTGCCTGACGGATCTGCTCGCGGTTCAGACCCGCCTGCGGTGCGGCGATGTTGTACTCGTGGATAATATCCACGCCCTGAACCGCCGGGTCATCAGTGTTCAGCGAGGCCAGCACGCCGTGCTCGAGGAACGTTTTTAGCGGATGATGCGCCAGCGTCGCCACGGTGCTGGTCTGAATGTTAGACGTCAGGCACGACTCAATCCCGATACGCTGCTCCGCCAGGAAATCCATCAGGGCGCGATCTTCGACCGCCTTCACGCCGTGACCGATACGCTCGGCGCCTAGCTCGCGGATGGCCTGCCAGATGCTTTCCGGGCCAGCCGCTTCACCCGCATGGACAGTAATGTGCCAGCCGGCATCGCGCGCGCGGTTGAAGTGGGAGAGGAACAGGCTGCCCGGGAAGCCCAGCTCGTCGCCGGCGAGGTCGACGGCGGTGATGGCATCGCGATGGGCCAGCAGCGCTTCCAGCTCCTGCAGGCAGGCGGCTTCACCGAACGTACGGCTCATGATGCCGATCAGGCGGGCCTGAACGTCGAAGGTTTTACACCCTTCGCGCACACCTTCAATGACGGCTTCCACCACGCCTGCAACGGGCAGGTTGTGGGTCATCGCCATATAGCCCGGCGAGAAGCGCAGTTCGACGTAGTGCAAGCCGTTGCGGGCAGCATCTTCGATGTTCTCAAACGCCACGCGGCGGCAGGCATCCAGCGACGCCAGCATCTTCACGCCCCAGTCGAGTTTGCTCAGGAAGCTGACCAGGTCCGGTTCATTAGAGGTCACCTGTACGTGAGGGATCAAGGACTCAAGGGTCTGAGCAGGAAGCGTTAAATTGAACTGGCGGCCAAGATCGAGGATGGTTTGGGCACGAATGTTACCGTCAAGGTGACGATGAATATCAGTTAAAGGCAGGCGTGTATCAATCATGGTCGCACTCTTTTCTGGTTAAAGTGCGCCATATTATAAAAACAAAACGGGGTAAAAAGCTATTTGCGCAAGGGAATATTCCGTTGCGCAAATTGATTACAGGAGCGTGTTAATCCCGGCAATGAGGCGTTGCACGCCTTGTTCCAGCTTGCTGCGCGGGCAGCCCGCATTCAGGCGAACAAAGCCATTTCCTTCTTTACCGTAGGTATATCCCGGCATGATGGCGACTTTTTGCTGCTCGATCAGCACTTTTTGCAGCACCCGATCGTCAATGTTCAGCGGACGCAGATCGATCCAGGCCAGATAAGTCGCTTCGGGCGGCTGCCAGTTCAGTTTCGGAAAAGCGCGGTTTACTTCCTGCGCGATATACAACAAATTCTCTTCCAGATAACCCCGCAGGGCATCCAGCCACGGCTCCCCCTGCTGATAGGCGGCGATATGCGCCGTCAGCGCCAGCACGGAAGGGGAAGAGAGTCCGTCCCGGCCTTTTAGCGCGCTGAGGTAACCGTTACGGCTCTCTTCATCGCCGATCAGGCCGTAAGCCCCCGTCAGCGCCGGAATATTAAAGCTTTTCGAGCCGGAGGTGAGAAGCGCCCATTTGCCGCGCGCCACCGCGTTCCACGGCGTGTGACGATGCTCTCCCCACACCATGTCCATATGGATTTCATCGCTGATAACCGCCACGTCATAGCGTGCGCACAGTTCCGCCATCTGCGTCAGTTCATCCCGCGTCCAGACCTTACCGGTCGGGTTTTGCGGGCTGCACAGCAGCAAAATTTTGTTTTCCGGTTTCGCCAGCGCCGCTTCGAGGGCCGCCATATTGCCCTGCCAGCCTGCAGCCTGCTTTTCCATCTCAACCGTCACAACACGACGCGCGTTACCCTCAATGGCTTTGTAAAACGCATCGTATGCCGGGGTGTGAACCACCACGCCGTCGCCGGGGTTTGACCAGAGGCGAATCAATTCAGAGACCATATAAATGACGGAAGGACCGTAAACGATCGATTCGGTCTCAATCTTGCTGTGAAAGCGCTGCTGGAACCAGTGCGCAACGGCGGCGAGAAACTCATCGTTCTTCCAGCGGCTGTAGCCCAACACGCCGTGATTGATGCGCTGATGCAGCGCGTCGGTAATGCAGGGCGCGGTGGCGAAATCCATATCCGAGATGGTGAAGGGCAGCAGGTCGGCCGCGCCAAAGCGGTCGGCGACGTAGTCCCACTGCGTACACCAGGTGCCGTGTCGATCCACGACGGTAGAGAAATCAAACATGACGTTAATCCTTAAAGTAAAACCCCCTCATGAGAGGGGGCTGAGGCATCAGGCTTCTACTGTTCGCATCAGGGTAGCCAGCTCATCCTTCACCGACTGTACCTGCGGGCCGATAACCACCTGCAAATTGTGCTGATTTAACTGTACCACGCCGATAGCCCGGTTGGCTTTCAGGGCGTTGGTATCCACTTTTGACATATCCGCCACCGACAAACGCAGGCGGGTAATGCAGTTATCCAGCGAGGTAATGTTATCCGCACCGCCCAGCGCCGCCAGAATGGCAGGGGTGTTGTAGCCGGATTTGCCCACGGTACCGGCAACCGCCTGTTCCACGCTGGTGGCCGTATCGGTATCGCGGCCTGGCGTTTTCAGGTTAAAGCGGGTGATGGCGAAGCGGAAGATCCCGTAGTACACCACGAACCAGATTGCCGCCACGACCGGGACCAGATACCACTTGGTGGAGAGGCCATGCAGGATGCCGAACACCACGAAGTCGATGACGTTGCCGTCGGTGTTACCGATAGTGACGCCCAGCACCGCCATCACGGTAAAGCCCAGACCGGTCAGCACAGCGTGAATCAGATACAGCACCGGCGCAACGAACAGGAACAGGAACTCGATTGGCTCGGTGGTACCGCCTACGACGCAGGCGATCACGCCGGAAATCAGCAGCCCTTTAATTTTATGACGGTTTTCCGGGCGTGCGCAGTGGTACATCGCCAGCGCGGCACCCGGCAGGCCGCCGAGGAAGGCAGGCATTTTACCCTGAGACAGGAAGCGGGTGGCGCTTTCGGAGAAGCCGTGGGTGGTCGGGCAGCTCAGCTGCGCCTGGAAGATGGTCAACGCACCGCTCACGTCGTGACCGCACACCTCCATCGTCCCGCCCGCTTCGGTGAAGCGAATCAGGGCCACCAGGATGTGCTGCAGGCCAAACGGCAGGAGCAGACGCTCGCCGGTGCCGAAGATCATCGGACCGAAATCTCCCGCGCCGTTGATGATGCGGCCAATGCCGTTGATGCCCATCGCGAAGACCGGCCAGATCAGCGGAATGATCAGACCAAACAGGCCCATCACCACCAGGGTGATAATCGGCACGAAGCGGGTGCCGCCGAAGAAGGCCAGGGCATCCGGCAGACGGATATTGTGGAAGCGCTCGTGCAGCATCCAGATAATCACACCCGCGATCACCGCCCCGAGGATCCCGGTATCAATAGACTGGATGCCAATCACGCTCTGAATGTTGTTGGCCTTCAGCACGGCAGCGTCGGTGGTCGGCAGTATGCCTTTCGCGGTCAGCCAGAAGTTAACCGCGAGGTTCATCACCGCGTAACCCACAAAACCGGCAAACGCCGCGACGCCTTTATTTTCGCGCGCCAGGCCCAGCGGGATAGCGATACAGAACATGACGGGCAGGAAGCTAAACGCAAAGGAGCCGACTTTACTCATCCAGATAAAGATCGCCTGCAGCACGGGAGTACCGAGGAACGGGATCAGCGTGATGACGTCTTTACTGCTTAGCGAGCTGCCGATCCCGAGCATGATCCCGCAGAACGAGAGGAGTGCCACGGGCAGCATAAAGGTTTTACCCAGTTGCTGGAAAAATTCCCACAGCGATATTTTTTGTGCTGCTTTCGCCGTCATAAAACGACTCCTTTATTGTTAAAATCAGTTTGTCTGCTTCAATGCTGCGAGAAGATAAAACGTTTTATCAAAGTTTAGTGCGCGCTAAATCACATTCTCAGGCTTTGACTGGTAGTATAAAGATAACGTATTGATAAAACGTTTTACCGATCTCATTTCAGGGAGTCACGCTGACACATGGCTGTAGCGAAAAAAATCACCATCAACGATGTCGCGCTTGCGGCGGGCGTTTCCGTCAGCACCGTTTCTCTGGTGCTAAGCGGGAAAGGGCGCATCTCTTCCGCGACCGGCCAGCGGGTGAACGAGGCGGTTGAACAGCTGGGCTTTGTGCGTAACCGTCAGGCGTCGGCGCTGCGCGGCGGGCAAAGCGGGGTGATTGGCCTGATTGTTCGCGATCTGACGTCACCTTTCTATGCGGAGTTAACAGCCGGGTTAACCGAAGCGCTTGAAGCACAGGGGCGGATGGTCTTTCTGCTTCACGGCGGTCGCGAGGCCGATCAGCTGCTTTCCCGGCTCGATATGCTGCTGAACCAGGGGGTGGACGGGGTGATCGTCGCCGGGGCATCGGGCGTGGGCAGCGAACTGTGCGAGCGTGCCGCTGAAAAAGGCGTGCCGCTGGTGTTTGCCTCGCGCGCCAGCTACCTCGACGAAGCCGATACGCTACGCCCGGATAACATGCAGGCCGCGCAAATGCTGACCGAGCATCTTATTCGTCGCGGGCATCAGCGCATTGCCTGGCTGGGCGGTAAAAGCTCGTCCCTGACCCGCGCCGAGCGGGTAGGCGGCTACTGCGCGACGCTGATTAAATACGGCCTGCCGTTCCACAGCGAGTGGGTCGTGGAGTGTGAATCCAGCCAGAAGATGGCGGCGGAAGCGATAGGCGCGCTGCTGCGAAGCAGCCCGACGATCAGCGCCGTGATTTGCTATAACGAGGTGATTGCTATGGGGGCCTGGTTTGGCCTGATCCGCGCCGGGCGTCAGAGCGGCGAGGGCGGGGTGGAAACCTTCTTCGGCCACCAGGTGGCGCTGGGGGCGTTCGCCGACGTCGGGGAAAACGCCCTCGACGACCTGCCGATCGTCTGGGCCACCACCCCAGCGCGGGAGATGGGTTACACCCTGGCGGACAGGATTATGCAGCGCATCGACAATGCAGATGTGCAGGCCGGGCACCAGATTGTGGCGGCGCGGCTGGTGACGGTGAAGTAATCTCCGCTGCACATCGCCCGGCGGCGCTGCGCTTGCACGGGCCTACAAGGTCGATCGTAGGCCAGGTAAGCGTCGCCGCGACCCGACAATAAAAAACCCCTCATGCGAGGGGTTTTGACGTTTACTGCTGCGGTGCCGCCGGTTCGGCTGGCGCTGCCGGTTCAGCCGGTTCCGGCATCCCCAGAGCAGGCATACCGAACATGCCGACGAAGTCTTCCAGCGGCATCTTGTCGCCGTTGAGCGTGACCTGGCCGTTGGCGTACTGCAGGCTGGTGGAAATCGTGTTGTTTTCCACTTTGGTGATGCGGAACATCTGGCCCATTGCCGCCAGACCTTTCACCTGCTGGTTCGCCAGCTTGCCGGCATCTTCATCGCCGTAGCCTTCCAGTTTCGCAATCTGGGTCATAAACTCGGTCGCCATATCCATCGGGATGGTCAGCTTGCTGTCGAGCGACTTCACGCTGCGATCCACTTCCTGCGCCAGCGTCTGCGGTTCAACCGTTGCAGTGGCCGGATCTTTCAGGAACAGGGACAGGTTGAAGCTGGTTTCGCCTTTGCTGTTTTTCCAGCTCAGCGGCGCAACGGTTATTACCGGCTCGCCTTTCAGCAGGATTGGCAGGTTGTTGAACAGCACCGCCATCGCCTGCTGCTGGTACACTTCCGGGTTCTGCTGCAGCGCGGTATCGGTCAGCAGCGCCTGGCTCTCTTTACTGTATTTCTGGCTAAACTCGTGCCACGCCTGGCCGTCGATATTGCCGATCTTCAGCGACAGTTTGCCGGTGCCCAGATCCTGATTCTGTACTTTCAGGCTCTTCAGCGTGTAATCCAGCTGGGTATTGATGCTCTTACCGTCTTTGGAAACGTCGGATTTGCCGTTGACGTCCATGCCTTCCAGCACGGCCATCTCTTTCCCTTCAACCGCAATGGCGACTTTATCGAGAGACAGTTTTTGATCGCCAATACGCTCCTGGAAATCGGTCATTCGGCTGTTGCCGTCGGCTTTCAGGTTGCTGAAGGTGAGCTGAACTTTTTGGTTATATTCGTTCACGGCATTGACCAGGCCGCTCTCCGCTTCACCCGTCAGGGAGAACACGTTCCCGTCGCGGTCAGCATCGAGTTTGAAGTGGCCGCCGCTGAAGGCGACTTTTTCATTCTCTTTCTCGTAGTTCAGCGCTTTCAACGCAATATCGGAACTGGTGTCACCGGCATAGCTAATTCGGGTATTAATGTCGAAAGGCGATTCATTCTTTGCCAGGTCAAACAGCGGTTTGGTGACGTCGTTATTCACCAGCACGGTATGAACGGACGCCATCGACGGGATCAGGTTAAAGGACTTCAGCTGCGCCAGCGGCAGCGGACCGTGGCTCACCACCTCGTCCAGCACCACGCTCTGGCCCGGTTTCAGCCAGCCGTTTTCAGCTCCGGCAACCGGCTTCACCACCAGCTGCATACGGCTGGTAAACACACCGCGGTGATAGTTCTGGTAGCTCAGTTCCAGACCTGCTTCCGGCGCGCTGCGCTTAATCTCTCCGTTAGCCTGCGCCACCATCTCAGCCAGACGGCCTTCCAGCTGTTTCCCGGTAAACCAGGAGGCACCCGTCCAGACCACGCCTAACGCTACAATCACTCCAACCGCTACGACCGATTTTTTCATTGCGACTATCCCTAAAATGAAACCAGGCGGTAAAAACCGCCTGGAGATATTAAGCCTGCAACTAGCTTAGCAAGAGTTGTTAAAAAATTCAGTAAGTGCTTAAAGCTTATTGAAAACGCGCGCGAGGCGACCGGTGCCGCTCACGCTGACCGGGGACTCATTGGCTGCAACGAATGCTGACTCTCCGGGCTTAAGCACCAGACGCTCTTCGCCTTTGTGCAGCGTCGCTTCGCCTTCAACGCAGAACAGAATCGCCGCACTCTCCTGAGCCACCGACGTTTCGGCGCTGCTCAGGTCGTGCAGGGAGAAGGCAAAATCCTCAACCGGGATCGGGAAGTCCAGCTCTGCGCCGTTTTTCACCGGCTGCGTCAGCAGCTCCGCGGCAGGTTTCGCCACAAACTTCACGTTGGCAACCAGCTCAGGAATATCGATGTATTTCGGCGTCAGGCCCGCGCGCAGCACGTTATCGGAGTTGGCCATCACCTCCAGCGCCACGCCCTGCAGGTAGGCGTGCGGGGTTTCCGCGAACAGGAACATTGCCTCGCCCGGGTTCAGCTTCACCACGTTCAGCAGCAGAGGGGAGAACAGGCCGCTGTCGTCCGGGTAGAATTCGGAAATCAGACGGATAGTCTCCCACGGTTCACCTTGCTGGCTGTCCAGGGCGGCTTTCAGCACCGCCAGGGCGTGGGATTTCTCTTCACCCTGCATATTCAGCAGGCTTGCAAACAGCTGGCTCAGCGCGTCGGCGTTCGGGTTTTCGAGGAAATGGGCGATAGCCTTGTTGGCACCCGCGACCGGTTGCAGCAGAGAAATGATCTCCGAAAACTCGCGGAACGCGTTCATCGCCAGGAACGGCGTCAGCGCGAACACCAGTTCCGGCTTGTGGTTAGGATCTTTGTAGTTACGCTCGGCGGCGTCTAACGGGATACCCGCCGCGTTCTCTTTCGCAAAGCCGATTTCAGACGCTTGCTTGTTCGGGTGAACCTGGATGGAGAGCGGCTGGTCTGCGCACAGCACCTTAAACAGGAACGGCAGTTCGCCGAAGCGGCGAGCGACCTTGTCACCCAGCAGCGCGGCTTTATCGGCATCAATCACGTCGCGCAGGCTGCGTACCTGGCCGCTGGCGTCTTCAATTTTTGAGCTGCTCTTCGGGTGCGCGCCCATCCACAGTTCTGCCATCGGCAGGTTGTTCGGGTTCGCGATACCGTAGAGATCCGTTAACGCAGTTTTACTTCCCCAGGCGTAGTTTTGCACTGAGTTAATGAGTTTTTGCATTATCAAGCCCTGATTCAATTGTGGAATTAACTCCGGGTATTAAAGCAATAAACCTCATGGAAGTAACCTGTGGATGTAAAAAGTCGTACTAGTCTCAGTTTTTGTTAAAAAATTGTGTAGGATAAGCTGACTCGCTTTTAAGCCGGGCAGCGGAACATCTGCCCTGAATAAACAGACCGAAGCAGTAAGTGAGAGACCAATGTCGAATAAACCCTTCCATTATCAGGATCCTTTCCCCCTCAGTAAGGATCAGACCGAGTATTACCTGTTAACCCGCGATCACGTCTCCGTTTCTGAGTTTGAAGGACAAGAGATCCTCAAAGTCGATCCGCAGGCGCTGACGCTGCTGGCGCAGCACGCTTTCCACGACGCCTCGTTTATGCTCCGCCCTGCGCACCAGCAGCAGGTGGCCGATATCCTGAGCGACCCGCAGGCCAGCGAAAACGATAAATACGTTGCCCTGCAGTTCCTGCGTAACTCCGATATCGCGGCGAAAGGCATTCTGCCAACCTGTCAGGATACCGGCACGGCGATCATCGTCGGTAAAAAAGGCCAGCGCGTCTGGACCGGCGGCGGTGACGAAGCGGCGCTGGCGCACGGCGTCTACAACACCTACACCGAAGATAACCTGCGCTATTCGCAAAACGCGGCGCTGGACATGTACAAAGAGGTCAACACCGGCACCAACCTGCCTGCACAGATTGACCTCTACAGCGTCGACGGTGATGAGTACAAATTCCTCTGTATCGCCAAAGGCGGCGGTTCAGCCAACAAAACCTATCTCTACCAGGAAACCAAAGCGCTGCTCACCCCGGGCAAGCTGAAGAACTACCTGGTTGAGAAGATGCGCACCCTCGGCACCGCGGCGTGCCCGCCGTACCATATCGCGTTTGTGATTGGCGGTACGTCGGCTGAAAGTACGCTGAAAACCGTCAAGCTGGCCTCAACCAAATACTATGACGGCCTGCCTACCGAAGGTAACGAGCACGGCCAGGCGTTCCGCGACGTACAGCTTGAGCAGGAACTGCTGGAAGAGGCGCGTAACCTGGGTCTCGGCGCCCAGTTTGGCGGCAAATACTTTGCCCACGACGTGCGCGTGATCCGTCTGCCGCGTCACGGTGCCTCCTGTCCGGTCGGTATGGGTGTCTCCTGCTCTGCGGATCGCAACATCAAGGCCAAGATCAACCGCGAAGGCGTGTGGATCGAAAAACTGGAAAACAACCCGGGCAAGTACATTCCGGAAGAGCTGCGTAAAGCGGGTGAGGGTGAAGCGGTTCGCGTTGACCTGAACCGTCCGATGAAAGAAATTCTGGCGCAGCTTTCGCAGTATCCGGTCTCGACCCGTCTCTCCCTGAACGGCACGATTATCGTGGGGCGCGACATCGCGCACGCGAAGCTGAAAGAGCGTCTGGACAATGGCGAAGGGCTGCCGCAGTACATTAAAGATCACCCGATCTACTACGCTGGCCCGGCGAAAACGCCTGAAGGCTACGCCTCTGGCTCGTTAGGCCCAACCACGGCAGGGCGTATGGACTCGTATGTCGACCAGCTGCAGGCCAACGGCGGCAGCATGATCATGCTGGCGAAAGGTAACCGCAGCCAGCAGGTGACGGACGCCTGCCACAAGCACGGCGGCTTCTACCTCGGCAGCATCGGCGGCCCGGCAGCGGTGCTGGCGCAGGGCAGCATCAAGAGCCTGGAGTGCGTGGAATACCCGGAACTGGGTATGGAAGCGATCTGGAAAATTGAAGTGGAGGATTTCCCGGCGTTTATCCTCGTGGATGACAAAGGCAACGACTTCTTCAAGCAGATTCAGTCGTCCCAGTGTTCGGCGTGTGTGAAGTAAGATAAAAAGCCGGGTGGCGCTGCCGCCACCCGACACCAAAAAGAGCGCACAAAGCGCCATAACGTTTCTCAGAAGTCATCAATACTTATCCCTTAAGCATGTGAGCAATCCCTCTTTTGTTATCAAGGAGAAAGTAATGACCACGGTACGCCATGAGAAAGATTCGATGGGCGCCATCGACGTCCCGGCCGACAAGCTATGGGGCGCGCAAACCCAGCGTTCGCTGGAGCATTTCCGTATCTCGACTGAAAAAATGCCCGTCTCGCTGATCCAGGCGCTGGCGCTCACCAAACGTGCAGCTGCGAAAGTGAACCAGGATTTAGGCCTGCTGACGGCAGACAAAGCGACCGCCATCATCAACGCCGCCGACGAAGTGCTGGTGGGTAAGCATCCCGACGAATTCCCCCTCGCCATCTGGCAGACCGGTTCCGGCACCCAAAGCAACATGAACATGAACGAAGTGCTGGCGAACCGGGCAAGCGAACTGCTGGGGGGCGTGCGCGGCATGGAGCGTAAGGTTCATCCGAACGATGACGTCAACAAAAGCCAGAGTTCCAACGACGTCTTCCCGACGGCGATGCACGTGGCGGCGGTGATTGCTAT
Organism: Enterobacter sp. PL_is379; assembly: GCF_055817355.1. Lineage (NCBI taxonomy): Bacteria > Pseudomonadati > Pseudomonadota > Gammaproteobacteria > Enterobacterales > Enterobacteriaceae > Enterobacter > Enterobacter sp. PL_is379. Next base: position 45,545 of record NZ_JBVPGT010000028.1, on the reverse strand, counting down.
CCGCGAGCAGCTTATTCCGCAGCTCAACGTTCTGAAATCCACGTTCAATGAGAAAGCGCAGGCCTTCCGCGACATCGTTAAAATTGGCCGTACGCACCTGCAGGACGCCACGCCGCTGACGCTCGGCCAGGAGATTTCCGGCTGGGTGGCGATGCTGGAACATAACCTGAAGCATATTGAGTACAGCCTGCCGCACTTGGCGGAGCTGGCGCTCGGCGGGACGGCGGTCGGGACCGGGTTAAACACCCATCCAGAATACGCGGTGCGCGTGGCGGAGGAGCTGGCAAACATCACCGGGCAGCCGTTCGTCACGGCGCCCAACAAGTTCGAAGCGCTGGCGACCTGCGACGCGCTGGTCCACACCCACGGCGCGCTGAAAGGGCTGGCGGCATCATTAATGAAAATCGCCAACGACGTGCGCTGGCTGGCCTCGGGGCCGCGCTGCGGCATTGGTGAAATCAGCATTCCGGAAAATGAGCCGGGCAGCTCCATCATGCCGGGTAAAGTCAACCCGACCCAGTGTGAAGCCATGACCATGCTCTGCTGTCAGGTACTGGGCAACGACGTGGCCGTCAACCTGGGCGGCGCGTCCGGCAACTTCGAGCTGAACGTCTATCGCCCGATGGTGATCCACAACGTTCTGCAATCGATTCGTCTGCTGGCGGACGGGATGGTGAGCTTTAACGAGCACTGTGCGGTAGGGATTGAGCCGAATCGCGAGCGTATCAACCAGTTGCTCAATGAATCCCTGATGCTGGTGACGGCGCTGAATACCCATATCGGCTACGACAAGGCCGCCGAGATCGCTAAAAAAGCGCATAAAGAGGGGCTGACGCTGAAAGCCTCCGCCCTGGCGTTGGGCTATCTGACGGAGGCGGAGTTCGACGCCTGGGTTCGCCCGGAAGCGATGGTCGGTAGCCTGAAATAATCAACCCGCCACATACAGGTGCAGCCGCGGAATAATCAGCTGCAGCGGCTGCGCCTGAGGTCTGTAACGGTGCTGGACATTGTCCGCATCGTAATTCAAAAGCTCACCAATATCCGGCACGATGGCCCCCTGATTGGCATCAAAGAGCGCAATCAGCGGCGTCGGACAGGCATACTGAACCTGTTTTTGCTGACCGGAATACCAGACGCGGGCGATAGGCTGCACCTTCACCGGGCGCTTTATCTTGAGGCGCGTGTCCGCCGGTAGCAAGGCGATGCTGTGGTACTCCTGCTCCAGGCGCTCAATCCACTGTTCACGCGACCACGGTGCGACGGTGCGCGGCGTCTTCAGGCTTTTTTCCAGCTGCGCCAGAATCTCATCTCGGGTGAAGTTTTTAATGATGTGCTTATTCGCCCAGCCGAAGCGCAGCGTAGCGGGGTGACGCAGTACCGTCAGCGTGCGATAGGCATTCAGGGTAATTAACCCAGGAAGCTGACGGTGCACCCATTCAAACCGGGCGGCAGGGGCGAGGCCGGACTCTTCGGTAACGATATTTTCAAATGCCGCTTTCAGGCTGTTGATCTGGGTAATCTGGGCTTCCAGCGCTTCGCGCGTTGTCGCATCGGTTTGCAGGCAAATCACGCCGGGCAGACGCACGGCCGCCTTACTGCTGCGGTTTTCAGACTGCTGCTGGATAAACAGGCGACGATAGTGTTTCAGCGCCAGCTCAAGGGCGGCGCTGCCGATGTGCTGTTCAACCTCGATGGTGTCCAGCGGGTCGTGTTCTGCCCCTTTAGCTACCTCGGGCAGGGTAAAGACGCGCGCGGCCAGCAGACGGCAGGTCTGCAAACGTTCGGTCAGGGTCAGGAGCTCGTGTTCTATTTCCCGAAACGTGCTGTTCAGCCGTTCGAGAAGATCGTAAGTCGCCATAAACACTCTCATTAGTTACAACATACTTATCATATAGCACAGCACGCCGGGTCAGGCCAGCGTGCGGTTTAGGTCAGACAGGAACGGGAAGGGCGATGTTATGGTATACCGGCCAGCTAAAGCAGAAGCGCGCGCCGCCAAGCTCGCTCTCCTCGCAATGCACCGTGCCGCCCATTGCCTGCGCGATAGAGTAGACAATCGCCAGCCCCAGGCCACATCCACCAGTAGCGCGATCGCGGCTGAGGTCGAGGCGGACAAACGGTTCAAACACGGTTTCTCGCGCTTCCGGAGCTATCCCCGGGCCGTCATCCTCCACCGTCAGGCTTGCCTGACTGCCCTGCAAATCCAGCCCAATCTGTAGCGTACTTTCGCTGTAGCGCATGGCGTTGTTCATCAGGTTGTCCAGCACGCGTTCCATCAGGCGCATATCGAGTGCGCCGTAGTCACCTGGCGTGACGCGCGTCAACAGCGTACGCTGCGGGTTCACGCTTTGGACATCGTCAATATGGGTTTGCAGCCACGCGGGCAGATCCGGCGTGCTGAGGTTCAGTTCGTTTTGCGGGCGATCGAGGCGCGCGTAGGTCAGCAGTTCCTCAATCAGCGCCTCAAGCTGGCCAATGTCGCGGTTAAGCGCCTGAGACTCCGCTTCCGTCAGATTTTCGCTCATCTCCAGACGATAGCGCAGGCGCACCAGCGGCGTGCGCAGCTCGTGCGCAATTCCGTCGATCAGCTGCTTCTTACTGGCGATCAGGGCATTGATGTTATCGGCCATCTGGTTAAAGGCCACGCCCAGACGTTCAAAGCTGGAACCGCTGTCGAAGTGAATGCGCTCGGTAAAATGCCCCTCGCCAAAACGCTGCGCAGCGGATTCCAGCTTCAGCATGTCCTGCCAGTGCGGGCGCATCCAGATAAAGACCGGAAACGCGAGCGAGATGGCGATAAAGGCCATCAGCGCCATGTCCAGCAGGCGCATTTGGTGCAGATAATAGAGATAGGGAACCGGGCCGACGGCCAGCACGTAATGGCTGCGCGGGATACGCTGGATAAAGGTGTATTTCTCATCCAGCGCGACGATGTCCCCGTCGCGCAGACGCTGCATGGCGGGTGGGTCCAGCTCAAAATTTTTTAACGGCTCGATGCGTAAATCGAATGACAGATTCAGATCCAGCTCTTTGAGCGTTTTCGCCCAGTCGTGCGGCGGGATCTCTCTCAGCTCGCTGCGCATCAGATAGAGCGAGCTTTTCATCAGGTCGTCCAGCGACTGCCTGCCTGCACGTTCGGCGGTGAATTTATAGACCAGCCCGACCAGCATGGTCATGACCAGGAAGCAGACAAACAGCAAAAGATAAAACTGCACAAACAGCTTTTTCATTAAATATCACCGGGAAATCAAGTAATTAACTACTTTGTTTTTACCTTCAGGGGCACTATAGGGGCATTTGCATATCCGCCAAAGCGCTGATTCAAAAATGATACCTGATCGCTATCGAGAGCATTTATCCACGCAGAGTATACATGGAAGACCATCTCTGCATTCTCATGACCCATCTGATTCGCTATAAAAGCAGGATTAGCACCTGCCGACAACATCCAGCATGCGTATGTATGACGCAACTGATAGGGGCGTCTGCGGCGAATTCCCGATCGTCTTACCGTAATATCCCATAATGACACAATTGAACTGACTGAATAGTACGCAGCTTGCTTGCCTTTCTGAGGTCGAGGCATAAACACAAAGTGCAGCTTTTGCGTTTCCGCTTTACCGAACTCCCGGTGGTGAAAAGTGATTGGTACCTTAGGGGCACTTCCCGTTAGCTCCTTTTGAGCTCGCAAAGCCTCCAGAGCCGGCTCCAGTAACTTTATCGTCCGGTATCCAGCTTCGGTTTTGGGTGGTCCAAACAAACCTTCCTGAGTTAGATTGCGTGCAATCGTAGCTTCACCGGAATTAAGATCGATATCCTCCCAGGCAAGAGCGCAAAGCTCCCCGGGCCGAACGCCGGTATAAGCGAAAAATTGCCACATGTTTTTCTGCTGAGCCGGAGCAGTCTCTTTCAACTGCTCAAACTCATGTCTCAGAAGTGGATCTGGTTTTGTTTGCCCTTTGCGAAGCCTTTTTATCCCGACATATGGTTGATATGAAATGACTTTATTTTTAACCGCATAGTCGAGGATTTGTCGCAGGATGGCCAGATAATAATCTACTGTTCTAACGGCGCGGCCGGTTTTATTTCTCCTCTTTTCGGGAGCATAGTTAGTCTCGCCAGTCAGTAATTCCTTTCTCCAGCCCAGAATGTCGCTGTTGGTGATGGATGTAACCAGCGTTTCAGGGCCGATTAGTTTTGTTAACGTTCTTACAGCTATCCCATAGCTTCTTGTGGCATTGGGGGAGAGATCGATTTTATGGTTTTCATACCAGGTTGATGCAAGTTCGGCGAACGTCGTAATATTTTTAGATGTATAAAACTTTGCTGCTACCTTTGACTCCGGAAACACGCCCCGGTAGTCAAAAGTGCCCAGCTGAATCTCGCTTACAATTTTGGCCCTTAGATTCCCGGCTTTTTTGAGATTCGAAGCATTTATGATCCATCCTTTCAATGTTTCTCGGCATCTAACGCCCTGAAACTTGAAACTAATTCGTATTTTATTGTTGTGGATCTCAACACCCGTTGGCATTGCAGCCATTATGCCTCCTTCACAAACCTGTTAATGTTTGGGATGTTGTACCAGACAAGTCCTCGCTCTTCGGAGCTGCTTCCATCCAATGGGATTCTCTTAAAATGAACACCTTCTACCCAGGAGGTTTGGCGATAGCTTTTAATCTGACGATCTGTAAGGCCTGTCTTCTCTTTTAGTTTTGAAGCAACGCCCCATTCTGAATCGTAAATTACCTGCGACATGGTTCACCTCAGGTAACCGGCATGAGTATAGATATGCCGGTCTTTAGTCGTTGATATTTCAGTTTCAGTTTGCCTGGCCGGGCAGGGAACGAAGTCGGCGCATGCCGGTCATTGCTGTGGCCACGTAGCTTGCCTTGCAGTTGACCACTTCAACCCAGACCTTCACGCCTTCCACTTTCACCGTATAGGTCTCTTTCATCTTGCTGCGCCCATAGTCACCATATCTTTGCAGGTGGGCTGCGAGTGCGATTTCACATGCCTGGCGAGCTAAAGGGGATTGCTTACTGCCTCGATTAATCAGTCGCATTTCTTCTCCTTGAGGGAGGGTTTCCCCTCCCGATCTCGTTAGTCCACGTATTCCGGTTTCATATCCGCCAGGGTGATGCTGAACTGATCGTGTAGTTCCTCTCCTAAATGGCGTTTCACAGATGCCAGCACGCGTTCAGCTTCGCCAAAGCGTTCTGCTGCACCGGGTTCATCTGGAGAAGGCAGGGAGTTGATTACCGCTTCCACCTTGTTGCGAGCATCAACCAGGTAATAACGCTTCACGGCCTTGTTTTTCAGCTCAGTGAACAGGGCAGAACCCAGCGTTGCTTTCACGGTTTCAATATCTGCGCGCAGAGCTTTAGCGCTATCCACATCCTGAGCCGCCTCGATGCGATCACGGAAATCATCAGCAAGTGCATCGATGTTTTGAGCTGATTCCTGAGCCGTTTGAGTGGTAGTGACGTTGTCACCTGAAATGTCTGCAAGGCTAACGTGCTGCGCCGGTGCCGGGTTTACCTCTCGTTCTTCACGGCGGTCATCCAGTTCATCCGGGGTGTAAACGCCCAGAATCACATCCGGGCAGAACAGTCTCGCCCAACGTTTGACGGCCAGGTACGCCAGCTGCTGGCGAGGATCGTCTGCCCACAGGGTAGAGTTTCTGGTGCGGGCCTGAGCCAGCAGCAAATCGAGTTCCCTTGGCTGATCTTCTCCTTTCAGGGTTGCGCGGATAATAATGCCGATCCCGGCTTCGTCAGCCAGGGTCCAGCCTGGGACGCGGTACTCGCCTTTGTCGCCTTTACGGATATGGAATTTCCCAACAACCTTTTCCCATGGCCCGTACCACTCATATTCAAAACGGCTGGCCAGCACGCCGCTGCGTGAAATGACGGCATTAACCAGCTGCGCTTCATACCCGAGCACACCGTTAATCAGGTGCGTCTTCTGCGCCACGGCAAAGGGATTCATCTGCCACTGTGCCGCTTGCATCGCAACTGCCATGCAATCGGCCTGGTTGCCCTGAAGGTGTTTAGGAACGGTGGCAGTGCCCTGCGCCATGATCTGCGCAAATGTACTGATGGCGTTCAGATACTGGGAATCAAACAAAGCCACGTTGGAGTTAATAACGGTGTTCTGGTCAGCAACGGTAACGTTAGTGTTTTGCATAAATCCCCCTTAAGCCTGAGCGCGCAGCGCTTCGAGGCGGCGCATGTCAAAGTCGTTCAGTTCGTCGGTGTAATCATCGATGATCGGAGCTGGCCATTCGCCCGTGTCGAAGCCGGTTGCGATGGCGCGCATAGTTTTGCGGTACTCGAGCATGCCCAGTTCCAGCAGTTCGATGGATGCCTCAATGATGGCGATCCAGTGGTAGTTCTCGTCTTTGTTGACGAAAATCCAGAAGAACTGGTCCAGCGCCGCGGTCTCGCAATACATAGCCGCGCTGAGGTGGTAGTCCCGGTCAATGATTTCCCGGTGCAGCCTGGCGCGCAGGCTTTCCTGCTTCACATTCCACATGCTGATGGTTTTCAGGTCAGCACCGATGCGCACGCCGTCCAGTTCAATCTCGAGGTCAGGGCGTACACGCACTTCCAATCCGGTTTCGTCGTCGAAACCGAAATAGCTCACTTCTACGGCGCGGCTTGGATGTGTCAGCAGCATGCCCGCGGTCGGGTGCGCTAGTAGTGCTGACTGAATTGCCCGCGCTGTGGCCAGTTGCTGGCGGGTAACCAGAATCTTTTCGCCAGGGTTGTCGCGCCAGGCATCCAGCAGTTCGTCGGCGAATATGGCATCGGGCTTAACTGATTTAACCGCCTGGATCATGTCTGCTTTGCTGCCGGAGACTTTCAGCGGCGTCGGTTTCTGCGCTTCTTGCGCCACCAGTTCAGGATTGATGATCGCTAATTGCTCGAGTAGCGCATCACGGCTGCCGCTGGTTTTAACCGGCACGGGCAGGGTGGCGTTGTATTCTTTAATGCACGCCTTCATTGCCGTTGCTGTCTGCTTCTGGCCTTCTTCAATACGCTGGAACTCAGCAGGGAGAACCATATAGCTTTGAGCCGTTTCTTCCAGGCTCGCGCCAAGCGGCACTTGAGCAGGAAGGGATGCGTTATGTTGTTCAAGCAACGCTTTAATCTCGTCAGCGCTTAGCTGCGCCGGCAGGCTGGCGTTGTAAGCTTCGATGAACTCGCGCAGAGTTGCGGTGGTGGTGAAAGCACCCTCAGGGATTTCAGGTTCTACGCTGAACTCTGCTTCGAGGTTTTCCGGCTGCAATGCAAGGGCGTGCACCAGGTTCCCCATATCCAGCACTTTGGAAGCTGTGCGCGGGATGGTTTTAGCCACATGGCGCGCATTGAAATACATCAGGCTGACGCGGGCATCTTTCACCTGGGTTGAGCTGATGCCGTTTGCTGCGTGATAAACATCATTCGGCAGACCTTCGTAGCGGCCAGGCTCGAAGTAAGCCGGGTATTCGATTACTGGCTCTGACTGCTGCTCTTCCGGCGCTATGGTAACTGCTTGCGTATTAGCTGCATCAGCGCCTTCGCCTGGTTGTACCGGATCAGTATTTTCGACTTTCTCTGGCTGAGTCTTTTCCATCTGCACATCGATAGTGGTCTCCGCTGTGTTTTCCGTTTTTTCGACTTCATTTGAGGAGGTATTGATGACCGGGTCGGTATTTCCACCCATCAGGCCATCGATGGAGAACACGCCGCTGCCGAGATTTTCAACCTGCGGTTGTTCAGCTGGGGCTTCAGTCTCAACTACAGGAGTAGGCAACGGCAGTAATTCCACAGCAGAGTTAAATTCAGCCGTCATGGTTTTATTCACGAACTCAAGATGCGCCGCTGGCGTGTGGTGGATGTTCTCTGGTGCGATACGGATCAGATTGAAGATTGCCGCACGGTTCACCGCCAGTATGCCGGGCTGATTACGCAGGATGGCGCTCCATGACTTCCATGGCTCTTCTTTCTTAGCCACGATTTCTTTGGCACGACGTAAAACGCTTGAGGGGATTTCAAAGTGATGGAAATCCATAGGCAGCAGGGCACAGGCGATCTCAAGATCGAGAGTGTCCAGAGTGTGGTGCGCGCCTTCGCCGCGATCCGTTACATAGCCGCCGTCTGCATTGGTACAGGAGTCAGTGCGCTGAACATTACTGATTCGATTACCTGCAGCCCATTCGCGAACGAGAATGCCGCGGTCAATGTAATCGGTCGCCGCCCAGATTCGGGTAAAACGGAGAACCAAAGCGAGTTCGTGACGCTTCTCCTGGCTGAACACTTTGCGAATAGCATCGGTATAGCGCCACAGGTCTTTGGTATCGTAACCCTTAACCTCTTCGCAGTTTTCTGCCGCCAGTAACAGGTTCTGGACATGGCTGTTGTCAGTGTCCATCTCCAGCGCGCTGATACCTTCGTATTTTTCGCGGGTTAAGTGGTGGCGCAGTTCGTCGGCGGTAAACTGAGCGAGTAGCTGCTTGCGGAAGGGCATACGAACGACTGGATAACGTGTGGTTTCGTCATCATTCTCGTCAATCTGAATACCGTTATCAGGCTTGAGATCATGACCAGTTGTAACGTCGGCGTCGCTGGTGCTTTCTGATTTGAGAAGAGCAAGCTTTCCGCTTCTCCACTCTTCAACTAACTGATTGCGGTCACCTGCATCTACTCTCAACCAGTCGGCAATGAAAGCAGCAAGTAGCTTTACTTCGTGCTCTTCATCTGGCGCAAATACCTGCTTGATCGCCTGAACCATTTTCCACTCAGCGTTCAGGCTGATTTCGTCAACTTCAGGGATATCGTTCTTCGCCTGTAGCAGGTTCTGGAGATAGGTGTTGCCTTCATCCAGTGACATTTCGCTGGCAGCCAGCTGCTGCTCTTTGCTGATATGCGTTTGATATTTTTCGCTGGTCAGATGAATGGCATACCGGACAGATGGAGTGCGGTTTTCAAGCGGGACACTCTCGACGGTAGTTTCGACTTTAACGGTCGTTTCCGGTGCGGCAGTGCTGTCCACGTCACCAGTCGACTGAGCACCAGCCTTTGGCAGCCAGGTGCGTCCATTGTCCTGCAGTTCGTAGCGTTTGCACCAGGTGTAATCCACGGTGCTTTCTTCAGGCAGATCGTTGTAAACAGGGAAATCGGTGCGAACAGGTTTGGCGTAATCCTTACCGCGTCCGGTTTCAATACCAGCATCTTCCAGCTCAACATCTAGCTGCAGGTTGGCACGGGCTTCTGATTTAGCAGTGAACCAAATCACTGCGTCTTCTTTGCCAGATTTCTGCGTAGCCTTAACTACATAGAAAAATTCCATGTGAGATCCTCTTTTTTGGATGTAAGATCCCCGGGCCAGAGATAGCGCCCATTGGGTGAACTTTGGTTTTTTAAGTAGTTTTCCGGTGTAACTTTGGTCGGGAGCACCGGACGTACGGGCCGCCTTGCGCGGCTTTTACGTTATGCCTCGTGGGCCATCTGGTCGTACGAAGCACAATGTTCAGAGCAGTATTCTTTATCTTTGCGCGCCAGCTGTGCGCCGTTGCGATAGAGAAGGGTACTTTTGACTACTTTCTCCGGTTTAACTGGCTTGCCGCAGTACCCGCATTTCGTTGAGTTACACATCTGGATTCCCCTTTTGCGCCAGCAGGTAGCACAGGCGGCGAAGAATCACCTCGAAGAAGTTCAGCTTTACAGCCTGCTGCCGTCCTGGTTTGCGTGCGAAATCAATCATTCTCACCCTCGTTTGCCTTATCGCCGGCCAGCGGAACGTTTACACCTGATGCGCGTTAATCTCTCCACCTCATCCGACTCTTCGTATGCCGTCGGCGGCTACTTCGTGGGCGTCCTGCCTTGGTGGTTCGTAGTGCGTCTTGGTAATAGCATATTAAGCCTTGGGCTTAATGCGTGTCAAGCTTTGGGCTAAATCAGGGTTTAAGTTCTAGGCTTAATCGTGATGAGTGCTGTAATTTTAAGGAATGAAAATCCCTACGCTTGGTCGGGATCGAGATGTTCACGATGGGGAAATCATTGTCTGTGGTTAAAGCTGGCGATTTAGGAATACAAAAAACCCGGCGCGAAGGCCGGGTTAGACTCTGGATGTACTTGTTTAGTGGCACTGTAGCCCAAGGTGTGCCGGGTCTACCCGGTCATTCTTCAATTGCGTCGATAATCGACTGGACTACAACGTCTCTAGATTGATCATTAAGACAGTTAATAGCCCATGATGTACATAATGCATGCCATAGAATTTCACCGCCGATATTTAGCGTGTTTGCAGCATAATCAATCCAATCGTGGTGATCTGAGTTGGTCATTGCATTGTTCAGTGCATCAATTGATTCTGACGGTTTTCTACTGATTTTTTCTGATATACCGGGCCAACCAATATCTTGGAGTGCCTCAAAAACAACGATCTCTGGTGCGTCATCGCCAGGCAATATCTTGCATCCTATCGCTTGAGACTGATCACCATCTAAAAATACCACTGAAGAGCGAGGGAACCTTTTATTGGCCGCCATTTGACCTAGGGCCATGCCAACTGATGCACTACCAAATGGTATGATTTTTACTCTAGAAAGAAGCTCCCTTTCTTGCGAGGACGCGATAATTTCTGATACTAATGTTGCTGCAACAACATCTTCAACATAGACATCACACTCAGGGTGATTTTCTTCATCCATTTTAGTCATTGCAAAATCGGGACTAACACCTGTTACCACTGTCCGACCTTCGACACCATTCATCAAATATATTCTAGCTTCAGGAGGAAGCTCGGAAAGAATATATGGGGAGTGTGTTGTTATAATAATCTGTAATTCTCTTTCCCGGGCCACGTGTGCCAAGTCACGCATTAACCGGCGTTGTGCTCTTGGATGAAGGGACGTTTCAATTTCATCAATTAACACGATTCCGTACTTTGGATAATCAGCTGCTAAAAGTTCGGCGGCAGTAATCTCTCCGGCCCCTTGGTGAAAACCAGAGTATCTTGCTTCGCCATTTGATACTACAGTGATAGGCCTTTTTGCATCAGAATTAGTTATCGAAAGCCCTGCTGAGACATAAGACTTCCCCATAATGTTATTGAGTCTATCAAGCTTTTGTTGATCAAACGCATCATGAGCGCCTTCAGTTACACCGCTTTTTAAAAGTTTGGAATAGCCTAGTCTGGCGTTTACTGGTTGTAACCTGCTGAGGTCAACATATTCAACTCTTCTATCAGGCCGTTCAGGGTTTCCTCGCCATCTCGTGGTCTGCTTTCTAATAGATTTAACGAATGAGTTAGCTCCTTCTTTATATGAAAATCGGATATAAGCATTTTCAATTTTTTCGAAGGGAGTATCTGGGAAATAATAGGAGGCATATCTTTTTTTAACATCTTTGTAAACTGAGGCTGCACATTGCAACACCGTGCTTTTACCAGATCCATTTTCACCGACTAGAGCAACAATAGGGAATTGCACGTCAACCCTCTGACCTGACCAGCCACGTATCCCTTGAATTTCAATCCATTCAAGACGTTTAGGCCATGAGTTACCCGTTTTCCACTTGTTAATCAACTTCCTCATTTCTTTAGAAATTGCCATATTGTCCTCTATAATATTTTTATTTAATCCCAGAATAAATTGCGGTGATAACAGTCTTCGTGAATCGAGAAAAAATACTAACTCCGTAAAATCTATAAAACTTAATCCTTCTGGGGTCGGATACGCCCCTTCATATACTTTTCATAAAGCTCATCAAGTTCCTTCAGGCGAAGCGAGAAGATGCGTAGCATATTCTCTCGTTCTTCCTCCGGCAGTTGACGATAGAGCTCCAGCAAACGCTGTTCATCAGCTTTCAGACCATCCTTCTCGCCGACATCCTCACCGAGCAACCACGGCACGGAAACACCCGCTGCGTCAGCAACAGCAAGAGCGGATTTCTTGCTAATCACTCCTTTCTTAAACCAGCCATTAACTGATTGTGGCGTTACCCCAGCTATCCTGGCCATATCGGATTTAGTAATGCCCCGACCATTCAGCTCGGAAAGGCGATCGACAAGTGTCGGATTAAGTACGTTTTTCTCTTTCATGGATAAAAGAATAAGCCTTTTGCTTAAACTTGAAAATGAGTCCTGGACTTGACTTGAGGTTAAGTCTAAGGCTTAATTTCATGTGCAATCTAATAGGAGACGACGATGAACGGGTTAAAAAAAGCCATAGAGTCAGCAGGTACTGCAACAAATCTCGCCAGTATGCTTGGGATTAAGCCAATGTCGGTTAGCCGATGGAAAAACCGTTACCAAGGTGTGGTTCCCGCCGATCGTGTTTTGCAAATTTATACAGCTACAGGTGTAACACCCCACGAACTACGCCCAGATCTCTACCCAAATCCCACTGATGGTTTACCTAAACAGGAGCCTTAATAATGCAAACTTTTTCATTTCAACAGAGTAGCAGAGCTTGCTCTAATCCACTGATATTCCCATGTCATCAAACCGAATCGGCAGAGCGGGATATTGATCATCGAGATATTTGTTCTGCAGTCCGGGCGTGGGCAGCGGCAGAAGGGCGCGTAGCTGTTGCGCTTCAAATCCAAGAAGCGGCGGAAAAACTTCAACTTGATGGTGTGGATTTCTCAGGCCAGGCCGATGTCTGGAACGTGAAGCTGTTCCGCTGGCTCGACAACAAAGAAGACTCCGCATCGTACCGAAAGAACGTCGAACAACTCGTGCCCGCGATCATGTCTGTCTTACCGCTTCGATACCGCGACCGTGTCGTTAAAAACGACTCGTTTGACTACCGCATGGCCAGGTTGGAAAAAGAGGTGAGTGAGGCGAAGCAAGCTCTGATGCTCGATGCACCGAAGAAGGAAAAGCTGAAGGAGTTAGGAGAGGGGATTTTCGAAATGTTCCGTGTCGATCCGGACCTTACTGCGCCGCTGCTGGCGATGGTCACAACCATGTTGGGGGCGATATGAAGACTTCAGAAAAGGCGAAAGCCGTGGTGCTCGAACACCAACGGCTTTCAGGTGCAAAAACGGAGTGTAATTGCGGAGCTAAGTATGTCAAACACAGCTGAAATTATCAATTTCCCCCACAGAACCGAACAACCGGGAGGTCGTATGGCCGACCTGTCGAACGGGTATACCAAGGTCGCTAACGAGATCCAACAGCTCAAGCCTCGTCTGAGAATGTCAGGCCGGGAGTGGCAATGTTTTGAAGCGGTGATCTGGCTTACCTACGGCTGGAACAAGAAACAGGACCGCGTTACGAACACGGTGATCGCCGAGCTTACAGGGCTGAGTGATTCCCACGTTTCTGATGCGCTCAAATCACTTGCAGAACGCAAAATCATCTTCAGTCAGAAGCAGGGCGTGATGAAAACGGTCGGTATAAATACTGACCTTTCTGCCTGGATTTTAGACAAACCGAAAACGGGAAAAATCTTCCCGAAATCGGGAAAAGTGTTACCGAAAACGGGAAAAAGCTTCCCGGAAACGGTAGACACCCAAGACTATAACAAGAACAATATTAAAATATCCTCGTCTCGGAATTCTGACGAATCCCGAAACCAGAAAACTCAAAAGTTTCTCTCACGCCATCCAGAAGCAGCCGCCGGGATATACACCCCTGCAGGTAAATCATGGGGATCCGCTGACGACCTCAAGGCCGCACGCTGGATTTTCGACAGGCTTCTCACCGTCAACGCATCGCTATCTGAACCAAACTGGGCTGAATGGGCAAACACCATCAGGCTTATGCGTGTCCAGGACAAGCGTACTCACTACGAAATCTGTGACTTGTTCCAGTGGGCCAACCTGGATGAGTTCTGGAAAGACAACATCCTGAGTCCCTCGAGTCTTCGCAAACAGTGGGATCAGCTCACCACCAAACGGATGCGTGCAACCGGAACGGCAAAACCTACCCGGGGCGGCATTGACCTGCATAACACCGACTGGATTGACGGGGTGCTGGAATGAAAAACTTTGCCGAGAGCATTCGCAATTTTGACCGGGAACAGGCTCGGCGCGTGGTGCACAACCTTCCTGAGCAGTACACCGAACGCGAACAAACGCAGCAGGTGGCGCAGATTATCAACGGGCTATTCGTACAGCTGGCAGCTGCGTTCCCAGCAAGCCTGGTTAATCGCAGCCAGGAAGAGGTGAATGAGATCCGCCGCCAGTGGGTGCTGGCTTTCAAAGAAAACGGGATAACCAGCATGGAGCAGGTTGAGGCCGGCATGCGAATGGTGCGTCGCCAGGAGCGTCCCTTTCTGCCTTCGCCAGGCCAGTTCATCAAGTGGTGCAGGGAAGGGTGCAGCGTGCTGGGGATCACCACCGCTGACGTAATGGCTGAATACTGGAAGTGGCGCAAGCTGGTGTTCCGTTACCCGAGCAGTGAGCAGTATCCGTGGCCTAAGCCGATTTACTACCACATTTGTCTCGAACTGAGGCGCCGCGGAACCGATGGCCAACTAAGCCATAAAGAACTCGAGCGTGAAGCCAGCGATATTCTGGATATGTGGGAAAAGCGCGTGCTGGCCGGTAAGCCGATTCCGCCTGTACGGCGGGCGTTGGCCGCGCCGGTATCGCCGAAGGGGCCGACACCGGCAGAGCTTTTGAAAGCTAAATATCAGCGGATGAAAGCCGATGGCAGGGCATAGTGAGGAAATGGTTCGTTATGAGCGAGGAGCGAACATTCTTTTTGAAATAGCCCTTCATGCTGGCATTATCCATCAAAACCCTAGCCATTTTTTCTAAAGGAATTCGCATGCTAAAGGTCATTGCCGAAGATTTTATCAAACCCGAATGCGTTGAAACCGTCCTCCCTTTATACCGTGAGCTCATTGCGACAACGAAACGAGAGCCTCTATGTATTGCTTATGATTTGTATCGAGATGAAAAGGATCCGGGGCATTTTATTTTCATTGAGGAATGGCCTGACCGGGCGGCACTCGATGCACATTGCGCCAGTGAGCATTTCACTCGGCTTGTTCCTTTGATTGATCAACACGCGCGTAAAGCAGCGCAGTACATACTAATGGATGGACAGGTGGATCCTGAGAGATAAGTTTAGCTTTTGGCACGAAACGGTCTTCTGACAGACGGAAGGTCCGGTGTGGGCAAACTCATTGAAGCTCAGTTGCTTTATCTCATCATCAGCCGTCTCCTGAAGCATTAGCTGTGTATATTTAAGAGATGCTCATTTTCCCATCTGTACCAGATCAATCTGAATCCAGCTTGATGCTGATCAAGATAGACCGTTTTATGTTCATGAAATAAATAATAATTCTTGATTGCTGGCAAAACATCAGGATAGTAGTGTTGATTATTAGACGATCGGTCAATATTATTTGTACATGACTTAATAACTGAACGGTAAACGCCAAAAAGACGAGGTGAAAGTGTTTAAATCTTTATTAATAAACAAAGCAGATGAACGCTATAGTGCGCAACTTGTTGAAATTGCTGAAAGTGAGCTGCCGCAGGGGGATGTTGAGGTAAATATTGAATATTCCTCCATCAACTACAAAGACGCGCTGGCCATTACGGGCCGTGGCCCAATCGTCCGGCACTTCCCAATGGTGCCAGGCATTGACTTTGCCGGTACGGTGTCCGCCAGTTCACATCCGGAATATCAGCCCGGAGATAAGGTTCTCCTGACAGGCTGGGGTGTAGGGGAAAAACACTGGGGTGGACTGTCTGAAAAAGCACGGGTAAAAGGAGACTGGCTGACGCCGCTGCCGGCTGGCTCAAACAGCAAACACGTAATGGCAATCGGAACAGCAGGTTTTACCGCGATGCTGTGTGTCGACGCACTACTGAATCATGGTATTAAGCCTGAAGATGGTCAGGTACTAGTTACTGGTGCCAGTGGAGGTGTCGGGAGCATTGCGGCCATGATCCTAGCGTCGATGGATTACCGCGTGACCGCGTCTACTGGTCGACCTGAAGAAGCTGCCTGGCTTTATAAAACGGTCGGTGTAGAGGAGATTATTAATCGTTCCGAGCTTGCCTCCCCTGGAAAACCGTTACAAAAAGAACGCTGGGCTGCCGCCATTGATACAGTCGGTAGCCACACACTCTGCAATGCCTGCGCCGGGGTGCGGTATGGCAGTATTGTTGCAGCCTGCGGCATGGCTCAGGGGATGGAATTGATGGGCAATGTGGCTCCGTTTATTCTGCGTGCTGTCACGCTGAAAGGGATTGACAGTGTCATGTTCGCAAAAGAGAAAAGAACAGCGATCTGGCAACAAGCGGTACAGTATTTACCAGAGTCCAGACTGGATAGCCTTACCACCATTTACCCGCTCAGTGACGCTATAAATGTGGCTGAAAAACTTCTGAGTGGAGGAATTCGTGGCCGGGCAGTAATTCAATGTAGCTAATGAGATGGAAGCCAGGCTCGGCCTGGGGGGGATAATTACAATTAGGGGCCGCGGCCCCTTTTTTACTGTTTAACCGTCGTATCCTTAGAGGGTTGATAGCGTACTGAAGTTTTGAAATAGCTCCAAAAATCGTACACAGGCTGGGTTGAACAATAAAGTTTGGCACGCATCACGGCACCCTCCCAACTGCTCCAGAAAATGGCCGCCAGTTGTGTATCGTTCATATCGGAACAGATATCGCCAGAGGATAACGCATCGGAAAGACAGGACGCCACAATTGCCTGCCAGCGTTCAAGTATATCCTGAAGCTGTTTAATAAAGGATAGTGGAAGCCCCGGGCTCTCCTGCATCATATTGCCAACCAGGCAGCCCCGGGTGAAATTGTACTTTTTAATGCCGTCGCAGGCATCGTTGATGAAATTTTCCAGACGTACCATTGGTGGGCTGGATGATCCATGAAGGTGTTTTTTGAGTTTGTGCACAAAGAAACTGTCATAGGCGTTCAGAACTGTCTGGGCATATTCCTCTTTGCTCTTAAAATAGTAATAAAATGAGCCTTTAGGGACACTGGCATTTTTGACAATGGCATCGACTCCCGTCGAAAGAAAACCATTCTGCGTGAGCAGTTCAAGTCCACTGCGGATCAGGTCATTACGGGTATCTGCATAGGTACTTTCTGTTTTTCGTGGCCTTCCTCGTCTGCGAATTTCGCCAGTCATGACTCGTCTCCTGCATTTCATTGACGGAAAAGAATAAGTTATTTTCAATGGGAGCTTCAATAAGTTTATCCCCGACGGGGATGAGGTGGTCTCATATACCTCTTGGGCAGGAGCAGTGCCTGCATAGTAGGCCGTTGAAGTAAACCTGCTAACCCAGTGCAATGACGAATTCGCTTTGTCCGCTTCTAGCGCAAAGCTGGCATCCCAGCCTATTTATGACTGTAAAAGCACCTTCACATGATTTAGCCGCTTCGGGTTATGACGAGGCGCTTGTGTGACATGCTGGAATACCAACTTCGATGTTTCCTGAAAGCCTGATTGCTCAGGCTAAACGACCCTTAGAAATTTCTATGGCGAAATAATCACATAAGTCTTCTCCACTGTGTGTTATAAACGAGTTACAAATCGCCACCACTGGTGGTAAGAGGCATCTCATGAAACTACGCATCACAAGAGCAATCGGCCTCAGCAAGTTCTCCCCACGCTGGATTAAGGTTATCTGTTTACGGTTGACTAAAAACGATATTGAGCGCTCCCTCAACAATCTTCTGGCCACAATTGATGAAACTGAACTCTCTCCGGAGCAAGTCAAAGCATTGAGGGAATGCGTTGACAGAATTAACCTGGCAAGGGGGAAGGGGATGCAGGCTTAGATTTTTTTGAATAAGAATGATTACAAATACACTCCTCACATACATACATCTGAGAATCCGAAATCCAGCACTCCATCCTTTCTGTATCTCTTTTTCGACACAAAAACATGTGTTTAGTCACATTTTTAATTAATAAAATTTAAATTAAATGTAGTGCGAATGGTTGAAAGCGAGACCTTCAAACATGTATTCGATTAAAATTGTGCAGTTTTTACGAATGGAAATCATTAAATAACAGGCGGTTGCGAATTATTTACTTGCTTTATGATTGTGCGTAGCTTATTTCAGAGATAATTCAACTTTTTATAATGCGGTTTGAAACTTGCTGATAATGCAACGCGAATTATATTTATTCATGATTTCTTTCATTAAATCATTTTTTTACAAACCCCAACATATGCAGCAGAACGTCGAGAGGTTTTGATGAAATTGAACATGATAGTGAGGAGCCTTGCCTTGGCAGGTATTCTGGGCTCAGTTAGTTTGCCTCTTTTAGCTGCTGAGCCATCGAAAGAAGCAACAGCACCTACGCAACAAGCTAACAATGCCTTATATAATCAACTTCCTTTCTCCGATAACACTGATTTCACCAATGCCCATAAAGGGTTTATCGCTCCACTTCCTCAGGAAGTCATCAAGGGGGAGCAAGGAAATGTAATCTGGAACCCGCAACAATATTCCTTTATTAAAGAAGGCGATAAAGCCCCCGACACAGTCAACCCCAGTTTATGGCGTCAATCACAGCTGATTAATATTAGCGGTCTCTTTGAGGTCACTGAAGGTGTTTATCAGATCCGAAATCTTGACCTGTCGAATATGACAATCATCGAAGGTAAAGAAGGCATCACCGTTGTTGACCCGCTGGTTTCGGCAGAAACGGCGAAGGTCGGGATGGATCTCTATTTTAAAAATCGCGGCAAGAAACCTGTTGTGGCCATTATTTATACCCATAGCCACGTTGACCACTATGGCGGTGTGCGCGGCGTGGTGGATGAAGCTGATGTTAAAGCCGGTAAAGTGAAGGTCTATGCGCCCGCCGGATTTATGGAAGCGGCCGTTGCCGAGAATATTATGGCGGGTAACGTAATGAGCCGCCGAGCCAGCTATATGTATGGCAACCTGCTTAAGCCAGATGCTAAAGGTCAGGTGGGGGCCGGTCTTGGGACCACCACCTCTGCAGGGACAGTGACGCTGATTGCTCCGACCAATATTATCGAGAAAGATGGCCAGAAAGAAGTTATCGACGGCCTGACCTACGACTTTATGCTCGCGCCGGGGTCTGAAGCGCCTTCAGAAATGCTCTGGTATATCGAAGAGAAAAAACTCATCGAATCAGCTGAGGACGTTACCCACACTTTGCACAACACCTACTCGCTGCGTGGAGCCAAAATCCGCGAGCCGCTGCCGTGGTCGAAATACATCAACCAGGCAATTGTGCGCTGGGGTGACAAAGCTGAAATCATCATGGCACAGCACCACTGGCCGACCTGGGGCAACGAAAACGTTGTCAAACTGCTGAAAAGTCAGCGTGACCTCTATCGCTATATCAACGACCAGACGCTGCGAATGGCGAATGAAGGGCTAACCCGTGATGAAATTGCGGCCAACTTCAAGCTTCCGGACTCACTGGCGCATACCTGGGCAAACCGCGGGTATTACGGTTCAGTCAGCCACGACGTAAAAGCTACCTATGTGCTGTATCTGGGCTGGTTCGACGGCAACCCGGCGACACTTGATGAGCTGCCACCTGAAGAAGGCGCGAAAAAATTCGTAGAGTATATGGGCGGCGCGGATGCAATCCTGAACAAGGCGAAAACCGACTTCGACCAGGGGAACTACCGCTGGGTGGCGCAGGTGGTGAGCAAAGTGGTCTTTGCCGATCCAAACAACCAGGCGGCACGCAACCTGGAAGCTGATGCGCTGGAACAGCTTGGCTATCAGGCTGAATCTGGTCCGTGGCGTAACTTCTACCTGACTGGTGCGCAGGAGTTGCGTAACGGCGTGGTGAAAGGTCCAACGCCGAATACCGCCAGCCCGGATACTGTTCGCGCCATGACGCCAGAGATGTTCTTCGACTACCTTGCCGTACACATCAACGGTCAAAAAGCAGGGGATGCCAAATCGGTGTTTAACATCGATCTGGGCAACGATGGTGGCAAGTACAAGCTCGAGCTGGAGAACGGGGTGCTGAACCACACAGCCAACGCCGAAGCTAAAGATGCCGACGCCACCATCACTCTTAACCGCGACACGCTTAACAAAATTATCCTGAAAGAGGTCACGCTCAAGCAGGCCCAGGACAGCGGTGATGTGAAAATTTCAGGTGATGGGGCGAAACTCGACGCTATGCTCGGGTATATGGATAAATTTGATTTCTGGTTCAATATCGTTACGCCTTAAAACTTTCCCCTGCGGGAGGTCTCTCTCGCAGGGGAATTTATTCCAGTAGTTAGCATTAGTCATGCTGCTATTTAACTGCTCGGTGAAAATTGCTCATTCACAAATCACAGGTAAATATGAACGGGATAAGGTTCGCTCTGCTGATATGTTTTCTCTTTTTCGCCGTCAGTTTAACTTTCGCTGCTGAGCCCCGTCAGGAACCGACGGAGCAGGATCGAGCACGCACGCTTTATATCTTCCACACTCCTATCGTCATGCTGCAGGCCAAGTTTGGTCAGACAACGCCGGAAGAACGAGTTTTACGCATCCACAATACTCTGCGTAATTTCACCCAGGCGGATGTCCGTGAGCCAATAAAAATTGTCCCCGTCACCCGTTATAACCAGCAGGGGAGACTGTTCTTAATGAATGGCAAGCCGCTAATGTTGCTGACGCAGGCAGACCTTGATGAGGGTGATGACCTGACTCTGGATCAAGCCGCGCAACGCGTGCTGGCGCGAATGGAGGCGCAACGCATCTCCCTTCACGATCAATACGATTCCGGTTGGCTTGCACTTTCCACATTGAAAACCACTGTGGGGTTGGCGGGTTATTTACTGCTTTCCTGGGTGGCGTGGCGCTCATGGCGCAGGGTCAAGAACTACTTTCGTCGTCGGATTGCAGAAAATCGTGGATGGATCCCCAAATCCTGGCGGCGTTTCATAGGGGCTGTTGAAGCTCGTTTATATGCCTTGCTGATGATTTTCTTGGGAATCATTGGTTTTTATGTCTGGCTTAGCTGGGCGTTTAGTCTTTTCCCGTGGACCCGGGTTTGGGCAACATCGTTGGGAGACTGGTCCCTGCGTGTTGTTCGTCAGATTTTCTTATCCATTGTCTCAGCTTTGCCGGGGTTGATGATTGTTTTGATAATTTTCATCATCACCGCTTTTATTCTTAAGTTATTGAAAATGACACTCAACCAGGTCGAGGTGGGACGCTTACAGTTCCCCGGTCTGCATCCTGAAACCGTCGGGGCGACCAGGAAACTCCTCTCGGTCGTGGTGTGGTTATTTGCTCTCTCAGCAGCCTATCCGTTTCTTCCTGGCGCAAATTCACTGGCCTTTAAGGGTATAAGTGTCTTCTTTGGTCTCATGCTGACGCTGGGGTCTGCTGGGGTGATGAATCACGCTATGAGTGGCCTGGTGCTGATTTACTCACGCGCCTTGCGCAAAGGAGATGTCATTCGTGTTGCGGATAACGAAGGAAAGGTGAGCGAAATTGGCATGCTCGCCACAAAAATTATAACTCGCGAAAACTATGTAGTGACAGTACCTAATGCTGTCGTAGTGAGTGGAAAGATAACGAACCTCAGTGCCCAAAATAACGACGGCAGTGTCAACTTAACCGTAAGCGTCACCATCGGGTACGACACCCCATGGCGGCAGGTTCATGCCATGCTTGAATTGGCAGCTAAGCGAACAGAATTCGTGGATCTTACGACCGCGCCGCTGGTGCGCCAGTTGGCTCTGATGGACTGGTATATAGCCTATGAGCTTCAGGTCAGGCTAAAAAACGATGTGTCACTGGCCATCGCGCGAAACGCATTGTTCAGTAATATCCAGGATGTATTCAACGAATTCAATGTGCAGATCATGTCGCCCAACTTTGTCATGCAGCCTGAAGGAAGCGTCGTGGTCGCAAAAGAAAACTGGTATCCCGCCCCCGCTGTTGCACCAGAACGCGACAAATAATACTGACCATTAAAGACAGGCAGATGGCATATGAAAAAATCGACGTTATTTTCTCTACTTGCTTTTCTTTCTCCAGCGACACAGGCCAGCGCACTCTATTTTTACGAAATTGGGACTGAAGATACTGCGCTTGCAGGTGCTGGCCAAGCTGCGCGCGCGCAGGACGCCTCTACCATAGTGACTAACGCGGCAGGAATGACGCGGCTACCTGATCATATGTTTACAGGCGGATTACAGGCAATGGATGGAGATATTTCCTATCACCTTGATGATGATAGTGGACGTAAAAATCCTGGCGATATCATGCGGTTTTTTCCAAATGCTAGCGCCTTTTATACACAGAAACTCAATGATGCACTGTATGCCGGGCTGGGGTTATATGGCAATTACGGGCTGGGGATTGATTTTGGTAACTGGGCTGGCGACCGTCTCATAAAAAAGAGCACCATGGTTGCAATGACTTTAAGTCCGTCTTTAGCCTATAAATTAAGCGAACGAGTATCAGTTGGTGGTTCAGTCAATGTCAATTACGGATTCCTTTCTCTCACACGTAATGTCGACAATGAAGATGAAAAACAGAATGATCATGACTGGGCGCTGAGTTATCGTCTGGGCTTATTAATGGAGCTCACCGATAAAACTCGGGCGGGAATCTCCTGGACTAGCAAAACAGACTATGACTTTAATATAGATGCTAAAGCTCGCTTCCCAAACTTACCCAACGTTGAATATGAAATTCCTGTTTCAGCGCAGGTCAGGGCACCTCAGCAGATAATGTTGAGTCTGGTGCATGATTTCAATAAGACATGGTCAATTATGGGTGACCTTGGCTGGCAGGACTGGAGTCAGTTTGGCAGTCCGCAGGTTTCTGTCGCCGGGCAAGATGCAAATCGGAAAAACCGTCTCAAAGATTCCTGGCATACCGCGCTGGGGTTACAGTATCGCCCTACCGAATTATGGCGCATTAACGCCGGTGTGGCTTTTGACAGCACAGTCTATAAATCCCAGAATGACGTGGCACTTTCCTTACCTACAGGTGATGAATGGCGATTTGCAACAGGTGCGCAATATCAAATTACACCACAAAGTAATATTGGTTTTGCAGTATCATACCTAAATATGCAGTCTTCTCGGGTCCAGTCACCGGAGCAATTCAAAGGTAGCTATGATAATCCTTATCTTTGGTTTGCCAGCCTGAACTACAGTTATCAATTTTAAATACTCGCCTCGAAAAGTTTTGATTAGGTCTGCCACCGGTTAGTGCAGGCCTTTTTTCTATTAAAATCGTGGCGATTAGATTAGGGAACTAACTCGGTAGCTCGTAAGTTTAACGTATTGTAATAGCTGTTACTTAGTGTCCAGCTAGCCGCTTTAGCCAGCTCTTCTGCATAGCGTGCTCCTAAAACGTTGCAAAATCCGCAACATAAGTTTATAAATGTACTGTACATGCATACAGTAATTCATTGCGGAGGGAAAAATGAAAATCGAGTTAACCATTGATCGCATGAAGAAACTTCCTGATGGAGCTATACCTGCACTCGAGTCTGAACTGCTCAAAAGGCTCAGCAAGCAGTTTGATAATTGTCAGCTAACGATCAAGCGTGCCAGCAATGATGGGCTGACTGTTTTCGGAGGCGACAAAAAAGAGATCGAACATATCGTGCAGGAGACCTGGGAAAGCGCGGACGAGTGGTTTTATTAATCGCTTGAATTTCACTGGAGCAGTTTCAAAGAGTATCGCTGTTTGCGTTCCCCTGGCTGTTCCCGATTACTGTTTACCGCGTCAATTAGTCGCTATGGGGGAAATAGTGTGTAGTGCAGATGCCTTTAATGCAGATGATCAATGGTACGACGTGGTCAGAAGGGCCGATAAAGCAGTTATCTATAGCTTCCCGGCTGAGGGCAGATATCTGGTTTATCGAGTAAATGGAATAGTTTCGTTACGACCGTTACTTGAAGAGGAAGAAATATTCACTCTCAACGGGTTCATGCAATTTGCAAAACGACTGGGGTACCGAGTTACACCACCGTCTGATATTATTCTTTCATAGGCCTGAACACCCTATACCTGATGCGCCACGGAGAGAACCATGGCGCTAGAATTACAACTTATCAAACACCACTCAGGAATACTGATCCCGGCTACGCCCGAGACCAGCGATATCCTGCAATCAAATACTCGGCTCGGCGATGTTCTTGTTGCCGAGTTCAGGCGGGTACGTAACCCGGCATTCCATCGGCGCTTTTTCGCGCTTCTCAATCTCGGCTTTGAATACTGGGAACCAACCGGCGGGGCTATCTCGAGTAACGAGCGGAAGCTGATCACCGGCTACGCCAGGTTCCTGGCTTCGTATGGTGGGAATGAGGGCGCTCTTATCGATGCTGCTGAGCAGTATCTTGAACAGGTTGCTTACCGGCGCGTAACAAATGGCATTAGCCTGTGCAAATCCTTCGATGCTTACCGTTCATGGGTGATAGTCGAGGCAGGGCACTTTGATGCCATTCAGCTACCTGACGGAACGCTCAAAAAGCATCCTCGTAGCATCTCATTCGCCAACATGGACGAACCGGAATTCCAGCAGCTCTATAAAGCTGCGCTCGATGTTCTATGGCGCTGGGTCTTGTCCCGTTCATTCCGCAGTCGCGATGAGGCTGAAAACGTCGCCGCGCAGCTGCTTGGCTTTGCGGGGGAATGGGGATGAAGAAAACCTGGTTCAACCACACCGATTGCAGTAGCGAACAAGCCGACGAACTGGTTAAGCGTTACAAAGCGCGCGGCGTTCGGGTTGAGCGCAGCCTTAACCCGGATTACGTGACCTGGACTGTCAGTGCACTCCTTCCGACTTCAAATTCACCAGCCCGCCCGGACAGTCGATGGCGAAACCGGATGTGGGAGTGAACGTGAAGACATATCAAATCACTTTGCCCTGGCCGCCGAGCAATAACCGGTATTACCGGCACAACCGCGGGCGTACACACATTAGCGCTGATGGCGTTGCGTACCGTTATACGGTCGCAAGTGTCATTCGAAGCGCCCGACTTAATATCCGCACGGCCGCACCACTCAAAATCCGTATTGAATGTCACATGCCCGACCGCCGGCGCCGCGATCTGGATAACCTGCAGAAGGCAGCTTTTGACGCTTTAACCAGGGCGCGGTTCTGGCTGGATGACTGCCAGGTTGTCGACTATCGCGTTGTGAAAATGCCTGTCGTTAAAGGCGGGAAATTAGTACTCACCATTACCGAGCTGGAGACCGCATGAACCTTGAAAACACCCTCAAATATCACTTCGCCAAATCGACAATGATTAGTCATTCTCCGCGTGCAACGGCGTCAGACTCATTAACCGGGACGGATATTATGGTCGCTATGGGCATGACGCAGGAACGGGCCGCCATGGGTTACAGCGCCTTTCTCGGGAAAATGGGGATCAGCAACAACGACCGGGTGAGGGCGATCGAATTGCTGGCCCACTACGCGCTGACCAAGTGCGACCGGGTTGCTGCACTGCGCAAACTGGGTGCCGGGGTTAAGCCACTGGTGATGCATCAGCTGGCCACCTTCGCGTTCGAGGACTATTCCCGCAGCGCCGCCAGCGTGAAGCAGTGCGATGGCTGCAATGGGGAAGGGTTTATCGACGCTGAGGTTTTCAGCATGAAGTCTCATACTCCGGCAAAAGAGAAGAAGTTCGTGAAGATGTCTTTGCACATGGGCGCGGAGAATATTCGTCCTTCTGAGTATGAGGTGCATAGACAGGTCAGGGAGGTAGCGCGCGTTCTTTGCCCTCGGTGTAAGGGGAAGAAGGTAGTAAGCTGTGCCTGTAAAGATTGTCATGGCCGCGGGAAAGCTGTTAATCAGACTCTTACAGAGCAGCAGGGCGTTCCGGTACTGGCTGATTGCAAGCGCTGCAGTGGGCGAGGGTTTGAGCGAATTCCATCAACTGAGGCTTACGCCGCGGTGTGCCAGATAACGGATGCAATCAGCCTCGACACCTGGAAGAAGTCTGTTAAGCCATTCTACGATCAGCTAATCACCAAGTTTGACATCGAAGAGGCCTGGGCTGATGCGCAGCTGAAGCAGATAACAAAATAGGGCGTTATTTTATCGTGAGCTATTTACTTTTCCCGAATCTGTGGTAATTTTCCTCTAACGATGGGTTATTGCCTTCGTTTAAAGCCCTGCGGTTAACTCCGTGGGGCTTTTTGCTTAATAGCGACTTAAGAATATCTAAAACCATTCAACCCTGCGGTGACTTATAATTTCCCCAACAACGCAGGAGGGAATATGGAAGAAGGTTTCTACTGGATTCAGCACAACGGTAGGATTCAGGTTGCTTACTTCAGCAATGGCGTTACTGAAGACCTTGAGACGGGACTTACTTTTAATGGTATTTGGCATCTGACACAGGGTGACGACATCTGCGACAACGGAGAAGCTGAGGTGATTGAAGGCCCTCTCCCTCTACCATTTAGATGAATATATTCATCTGATTATGCGGCAGATTCTTCATACTGCACATATGCTTCTTAAGCATCCTGCGGAATGGATGTTTCTGAAAGCGTTTTTGTGGTGGATCCCCCTAAGCGGAGGGGCGGTTCAGCAGGACATTTCTCCAGAGTGTCCAACCAGCGCGCGGAAATGAATGCTGTGATCATTTCCACCGGGAGGCACCCGGCACCACTCCCTCAGTTATTGCCAACTTAGCTATTTATGCCTGCTTGTCCGAGCAGGTTTTTTTTTATTTCTCCCTTGTGTTTTGTAAGAGACCTCAGAGCTAAGAAAGGGTGCTAAACCTCAGTACGTGTTTTAGCAAAACGATCCTCGAAACATTACAAGCTCGTCTGAGACAAAAAAGCGCGGAGAACGACATCACTCCTCTCCGCAATAATAATTCCATCTTCTGCCCGATTGTCTTTCTTTTATCCACAAAAGCTAAAGTTATGAGTTAATGTAAATAATAACAGCTTTAAACTATGTGAGCAGTTAATTATTTTTTTGTTTAAATGACTCTCCTTAAGGATTGTTTAATCTATTGCTTTCCTAAGGGAGAAAGAAGCGCCGAAGAGTATCAATCATCATCAGGCTGCCGTATGGCAGCCTTTTTTATTTTTATCAACAGCACCCGCACTTAGCGAGGTGAGAGACCATGAAAATGAATGATTCAGGGAACATCTTCACGCAGTTCTTCGCGTGGGTAGCAGCTCTGGCGTCAGCCATTGGATTTACCACTCAGGATCTGGTGTTCATGTTCTTTGGCGCTGCTGGTCTGCTTATCTCGCTAGCCTCGTACATTAACGGGCGGGTAGATGCAAACCGCAGGCGTAGAGAGGATGAGAAGCGAACAAAAATGGTCAATGACTACCTGAAAGGCGTTGGTGATAAACCCCTTCAAGAGCGTCCTGCCGCTGCAAGCGTGGTCGTTGAGGCATTACAAAAGGAAGGTGAGTGATGGGATCCAGAGCAAAGTTGAGTACTGCAGTTCTGGGGCTGGTACTGGCTGGTGCTCCTGCATCCGTCATTCTCGATCAGTTTCTAAATGAGAAAGAGGGTAACAGCCTCACGGCCTACAAGGATGGCGGCGGTATCTGGACTATTTGCCGCGGCGCAACGATGGTTGATGGTAAACCGGTTGTGCAGGGCATGAAATTGACTCAGGCCAAATGCAATCAGGTGAACGCCATCGAACGCAATAAGGCTCTGGCATGGGTTGACCGCAATATTTCGGTACCGCTAACCGAACCGCAGAAGGCTGGAATCGCATCTTTCTGTCCGTACAACATCGGGCCGGGTGAATGCTTCCCGTCCACGTTCTATAAGCGCATTAATGCTGGTGACCGCCACGGGGCATGCGAGGCAATCCGCTGGTGGATTAAAGACGGTGGTCGCGATTGCAGCATGACTAAAGGTCAGAAGAACGGCTGCTACGGTCAGGTAGAACGGCGAGACCAGGAAAGTGCGCTGGCGTGCTGGGGGATAGACCAGTGAAAATTAATCCGGGTATTATCGGCGTTGTCATTATTGCTGGCCTTTCGGTCGCCCTCGTTAAGAGCTGTTTGGAGGCCAGTAATCTTCAAAGTGAAAACGACGTTCTGCGAAGTGACAATTCTCTGCAAGGGCAGGTTATCGCTACCCAGACATTCAACTTCAATCGATTCAATCAGGTTGCAGAACATGCCAATAGGCTCAACTCCCTGATTGACACCAGCACCGAAGAAACCGTAATCGAATACCGGGAGATTCTCCGCCGTGAAAAAACCTGTGATCTGCCTGTTCCTGCTGACATTGCTGGTGGGCTGCTCAAATACGCGCACCGTTTACGTGCCAGCGCCATGCACACCGATTCCAATGGACCTTACACAGCCGATGATCGTGCCGTTGCCACCAACTCCATGACGTACTGCCAGGTAGTATTGTGGATTAAGCCGCTACTGGCTGTAATTGAAAAGGGCAACAATAATTTCGCTGGCATAAGGCAGATCGAGTTGGAAAGAAAGAATTAGGGATGGCTCGTCCTTGAGCACACGGGTATTCCTGAACGACGGCTTTACCTGACATAGCAAAGCACTATTAAATTGTAGAAAAGACTCAATATTTAACAAGCGAAGCGCAGCATTGTAAAAAAATGCCCTCACAAGGAGGGCTACCAGAGTCTCAGTTTCACTTGCTCTTTTTATGGATGTTTCCCTGGAGTTGGCAAACTCCTCATCAGAGTCTTGAATAGTCTGGCAAGCAGTCCGTAATCAACAAGCATAAGCGGTAGCTATTAGGATGATTCTGAGTTAATCACTTGGGATAGGCAGTAATATGGAATCCTCTAGCTAACTGTAGGGCTGACATAGTAGCCGATAAGGTATAGTGTTGAGATGTCTTTATGGAATGAGGATTAATATGAAAGGTAAAGTGTTTATCGCTGCTATGGCTTTTGTATCTTTCAGTGCTCTTGCCGACGAGGGGCAGTATCTTTCTGATTTCGCCAGTGCAAAAAGCACGTCTAAAAGCTACTCCCAGCTGATTAGTAAAAACAAACTACCTGCATGGGTAAAAAGTGGTGGCACGAGCACGCCATCAACCGAAGTAACAGTTGCGGGCAAAAAGTATATTGCACTGTCAGGGTGTAAACCACACAGTTGTCCAGAACAGAATATTGCTGTTCTCTACTCACCTGATAGCGGTGATATTCATGGTGTGTTTTCTGATTTCAATGCAGAAAAGAATCGTGAGACATTGACCTGGTTAAACGTGGATCCGATTGATTCTAATGCGATGAAAAATGCGCTTTTCAATCGACTGTACGGCAATTAAATAACCCAAGCTTCAAACTGTAATCCACCAGTTTGAAGCTTCAATACACAAATCAATCGCCACACAGTGTGTTTGTCGCTCACATCGCACCCTCATTCCGCTTAACTTTAGCAATGAATTTCTCTGTGATTGATAGACCCGCTATGATTTCCGAGTTCAAGACGGAAGCACCAAATTTGCTTACGAGGTCAAGAAGGGTTTCATATGTCTGGATGAGCTCCATTAGATCGGAAATGACTATTTGGTCATGCTCAGTGTGCAAATTAGACTGAGTAGATGCTTGATGCACTATCCACTCAAGGTTGGTCTTGATTTTCTGTACGTCATCGTAGTTATACATATTTCATAAACTTAAATCCTCATTTCAAGATTTCTTTGAGAAAGATAATTCATAGCTTCAAATACTGAAGCTATGAATGACGTCTAAAATTCATTCAGTTTAGAGGTGACAATGGCTAAGCCGGATTGGGGCGAGCTGCAGAAGCGGTTCCTGTCTGATCACGCTGCTACTGGCATATCCCCTAAGGAATGGTGCGAGGCACATAACCTTAATTATGTAACTGCTCGCCGCTATATCAAGAAAACTGCTGCGCAAAATACAAAAATTTACCCGCGAAAGATAGTGCGCACTGCGCAGAAAGATAAGAGCGCAAATGAGCTGGTGGATATAAAGCTCAGTTCAAAGGTAAAGCGCTTCATCGCTGAATACCTGAAGGACAATAACGCCACAGCCGCCGCTGCACGTGCTGGTTATAGTGACCCAAACTACGGTCGTCAGCTTATAGCGAATCCTAACGTTGCGCAGTCTATTGCGCAGCAGCAAAAAGCCTCCATTGCGCGCACGCTTGGCAGTGCCGATGAGGTTCTTGCGCAGATGTGGCAGCTCGCCACCTTCGATGCAAACCAACTCTCGCAATACCGTCGAGGCGCGTGTCGTTACTGTTGGGGCTTCGGTCACCAGTATCAGTGGCGTGATGCAGTTGAGTTCGAAGAGAAAAGACTCGAGGCTGTTGAGCGTGACAGACGTGAACCCGAAGATTCCGGCGGTTACGGTTACGACCACACCCGAGAGGCCAATCCAGAATGTCCACGCTGCAATGGTGACGGCATTGGCCAGCCTTACTTCCCTGATACACGCAAACTCCCGGCAGCTTCCAGGCTCGCCTATTCAGGTGTGAAGGTCGGCAAAAACGGCGTCGAAATCACAGCCATCAGTCGGGAAAGAATGTTTGAAGCAGTAATGAAGCGCCTTGGCCTGGCTGACAGCGAGTTCGCACAACGTCTGCAGCAGATTGAAATCGAACGCCGGCAGCTTGAGGTCGAGAAACTCCGTAAAGAGCTGGCAGGTGATGGTGAGGACGATGAACCAACTCCAGTGCAGATCAATATCAACGTAGTGGATGCGAGGGCAGACGATGGGGATCAGCCCGACACTTAACATTCCTCAGGCGCGGTTCCTCGCGATGCAGCACAAATTCAAAGCCTACGTTGCCGGGTTCGGTTCCGGTAAGACGTGGGTGGGTTGTGGCGGCATCTGCAAAGGGATGTGGGAGCATCCGAAGATTAACCAAGGTTACTTCGCGCCGACATACCCGCAGATTCGTGACATCTTCTACCCGACGATTGAAGAGGTGGCCTTCGACTGGGGGCTGAGCGTGAAAATCAATGAGGGGAACAAAGAGGTTCACTTCTACGAGGGACGGCGTTATCGCGGGACGACAATCTGCCGCTCGATGGAGAAGCCCGGCTCGATAGTTGGTTTCAAAATCGGTAATGCGATGGTGGATGAGCTGGACGTCATGGCGGCTGCTAAAGCGCAGCAGGCCTGGCGAAAAATCATCGCTCGTATGCGTTACAAGGTTGATGGGCTACGTAATGGCATCGATGTAACGACCACACCGGAAGGTTTCAAGTTCGTCTACCAGCAATTCGTGAAGGCGGTGCGTGAAAAGCCAGAGCTTGCGGCGCTGTATGGACTGATTCAGGCCAGCACGTTCGACAATGCGAAGAATCTACCGCCTGATTACATCCCTTCGCTGCTGAGCTCTTATCCTGATGAACTGATTCAGGCATACCTGCGCGGGAAGTTCACCAACCTCAACAGCGGGACCATTTACCACACGTTCAACCGTAAGCTGAATAACTGTTCTGACGAGATTCAGGACGGGGAGCCGCTGTTCATTGGTATGGACTTCAACGTGGGAAAAATGGCCGCGATTGTTCACGTTAAGCGTAATGGCCTGCCGCGCGCGGTCCGTGAGCTGGTGAAGGTCTACGATACGCCAGCGATGATTAAGCGTATCCAGGAAGAGTTCTGGCGCTACGAGGATGGCCGATACGTTAAAAGCCGGGAGATTTACATCTATCCGGATGCCTCTGGTGACTCACGCAAATCGCAGAACGCCAGCAAGACCGATATTGCTCAGCTCAACGATGCCGGATTCAGCGTCATTGTTGATGATGCCAACCCGCCGGTTAAGGACCGTATCAACTCGATGAACGCCATGTTCTGTAACGCCAACGGCGAACGCCGCTATCTGGTGAACGTCCAGAGCTGCCCGGTTTATACCGAAAGCCTCGAACAGCAAATCTGGGCGGCCAATGGAGAACCGGATAAATCAGCAGATAACGATCACCCCAATGATGCTGGTGGGTACTTCATCGTGAAGGATTATCCGATCGTGAAGCCGGCATACTCAATCACCATGGACACCACTTTCTGATATGGCAAACGACGACATCACCTGGGTTCGACCAGAACACCGGGCGGCTTCTGCTGCCTGGCGGAAATACAGGGACTTTTGCAAAGGGGCTGAGGCAGTAAAAGCGGCGGGTAATAAATATCTGCCGTATCTCGACCCAACCGATAAATCCACACGCAATCGCAAGCGCAATGAGGACTATCTGAGCCGCGCGGTGTTCTATGCGATTGCCGGTAATACGAAGATCGGCATGCTGGGGATGGCGTATAGAAAGGATCCCACTTTTAACGGCCCGGAGAAGATGAAATACCTGTTGGACAATGCTGACGGGGCCGGTACCAGCATCTATCAGCAGTCACAGCTGGTGGCGGAGAACGTGCTGGAGGTTGCGCGAGAGGGCATTTACGTCGATTACGCTGAAGAATCCGACGAAGCAATCATCCTCCGCTACCCGGCAGAGAACATCATCAACTGGCGAACAAAGCGTATCAACGGGCGCGATCAACTGGTGCTGGTGGTCCTGCGCGAATGCGTAGAAGAGCCGGATGGTTACGCTTACAAGGATGAAATCCAGTACCGCGAGCTCGCGCTGGAAGAAGGGAGGTTCATATGCCGCGTATGGCGCCGGGCTGGTGGCACAGCAAGCGGAACCTACACCGTTGACAGTGAGTACCACCCTAAGCCGAAAGGAAAGGACTTCTGGGACGAAATCCCTTTCACCTTTGTCGGTGCTCAGAACAACGATCCCACTATCGATGATTCACCGTTGGCTGCGCTGGTGGAGATAAACCACGGTCATTACCGAAACAGCGCTGACTATGAGGATAGCGTGTGGTTCTGTGGCCAGGTGCAGCCTTATATGACTGGGCTTGATACCAACTGGCGCGATCACCTTGAGAAGACCGGGGTGAAAATTGGTTCCCGTTCACCACTGATGCTTCCCAGAGATGGGTCGTTTGGTTATGCCCAGGCACAGCCGAACATGCTGGCTAAAGAGGCCATGGACAGCAAGCGCGATTACATGGTGCAGCTGGGCGCCCGACTGATTGAGCAGAACGCCACGGCGAAGACGGCAACCCAGGCGAGTGGTGAGCAGACATCATCAACATCGGTGCTCGGTATCTGCGTTTCAAACGTTTCTGAGGCCTATACGCTGGCGCTGGGATGGTGTGCGAAATACCTCGGCATCAAGGGAGAATCGACGAGCTACACCATCAATCAGGAATTCATCGCGAAGGTTGCTGAGTCGGGCATGGTGACGGCAATCGTCAACGCCTGGCAGTCCGGTGCGCTGCGCGACAGCGATATGATTCGAGCACTGCAGAAGCTTGACCTTATCGACCCGGCAGACAGCCCGGACGAAGTGATTGATGCACTTCGCAACCAAGCCCCCACATTGACCGGTGGCTGATATGGCAACAGTAAACGAAAGCTTGCGCGATGAATCAATCGCACATTCCATCTGGTTAAGCCGCTACGCCACCGGCGTGGCAAACCGGATGGTGAAGTTGCTTAACGAGACGGATGCTGACCTGTCGGCACGTCTACTGGATGCGCTGGACAGATTGCCTCCTGAGAGCTTCACCGTTAGCCGTCTGCAGAGTTTACTGGGCAGCGTGCGTGAGCTTAACCATCAGGCCGTAGCCACCATGCAGGCAGGGCTCGAGAGCGAGCTGGTGGCGCTTGCAAAGAACGAAGCCAGTTATCAGCTGAGCCTGTTCGATTCCCTTCTGCCATCACAGGTCCTGTCTCACTATCCTCTGCAGGGCATCACCGCCGATATGGTGTATGCCGCAGCAATGGCGCAGCCCTTTCAGGGGAGGCTGCTGAGTGAGTGGGCGGAGAATCTGGAATCGGACAGGGTGGCGCGGATAGTGAACGCCGTCCGCAGGGGGTATCTTGCCGGCGACACGGTAGAAACAATCGCGCGCAGTGTTCGCGGCCACGCCAATAAAAATTATCGCGACGGCGCGCTGCAGATGAGCAGGGCAAACGCTGCCAGCATCGCTAAAACAGCCGTGAATCATCTGGCTGCCACAGCACGCAACAGCTTCACCAGCGCCAACAGCGATATCGTAAAAGGTAAACAGTGGCTATCTACGCTGGACAATAAAACCAGCCACGACTGCATTATTCGTGACCTGTTGCGTTACACCCTGGATAACAAACCGGTCGGGCATAAGGTGTCTTACCTGCAGGGACCCGGGAAAATTCATTTTTGCTGTCGTTCTACCGAAACCCTGATCCTCAAGTCGTGGCGCGAACTTGGCATCGATATCGATGAGATGGACGAGGGGACTCGAGCTAGCATGGATGGACAGGTACCGGGGAAAACTTCGTATCTGGAATGGCTCGCGCGCCAGCCAGCACAACGCCAGGATCAGGTTCTGGGTGCCGAGCGTGGCCGTTTGTTCCGCGCGGGTGAAATCAACCTGGCTGATATGTTTACTGACAAAGGCGAATGGATATCCCTGGAACGTCTTAAGCAGCTCTCAGGCACAGACAACTAACAACCACATCTTACTTCACGCCCTGGTATCCGCCGGGGCTTTTTTATGGGCGAGGCCCGACAAAATCCCGAGGGGAAAATATGTTAATTCGAAACATGCTTCTGAAATTCTATGCACCAGAAAGCGGCGGAGAGGGCAGCGGTGGCGGTGGTATCGAAATCACCCCTGAAATCCAGAAGCTTATTGATGAGCGTGTGACCAGCGAAGTCACTGGCTTGAAATCAAAAAACTCAGAACTGCTGGGCACCATCAAGCAACAAAAAGAAAACCTGTCTCGCTTTGATGGTATCGATCCTGATGCAGTACGCGGGATCCTCCAGCGTTTTTCCGACGACGAAGAGGCAAAGCTGATTGCCGCAGGAAAAATCGATGAGGTGCTCGATAAGCGCACCGAACGTCTGCGTGCTGACGTTGATAAGCAGATTAAAGCCGCAAATGAACGCGCGGACAAAGCCGAAGCGTTCTCCAACAAATTCCGGGATCGAGTTCTGGGGGATGCAATCCGTGCAGCAGCGTCCAAAGCTGGCGCGCTACCGGAAGCATCTGACGATTTGATTCTGCGTGCCAAAGGCACATTCCAGCTCAACGACGAAGGCGAGGCCGTAGCAGTTGATGCAAATGGCGATGTTCTGTTCGGTAAAGACGGTAAAACCCCACTAAGCCCGCTTGAGTGGGCGGAGTCTCTTAAGGAGACGGCTCCGCATCTGTTCCCACGCGCAGAAGGCACCGGCGCTGGCGGACATAAACCAAACGGCGGTGGCAGCCTGAAACGTTCCGAAATGAGCGCCAGCGACAAAGCGGACTATATCCGCAAGCATGGCCAGCAGGCCTTCCTCAAACTTCCGAAATAAGGGATTAACCCATGTCTACCACTGTTAATAGTGACCTGATCATTTATGACGATCTGGCGCAGACCGCTTTCCTCGAGCGCCGTCAGGACAACCTGGCAATTTTCAACGCGTCCTCCAACGGAGCGATCCTCCTGGATAACGAGCTGATTGAAGGCGACTTCCGCAAGCGTGCCTTCTACAAGGTTGGCGGCTCAATCGAATCGCGTGACGTTAACTCCACCGAAAAGGTGACGGGTAAGAAAATTGGTGCCGGTGAAGCCGTATCCGTCAAAGCGCCGTGGAAATACGGTCCATACGAAACCACGGAAGAGGCCTTTAAACGCCGTGGCCGCTCCGTTGATGAGTTCTCCGAAGTGATCGGCGTTGATGTCGCAGATGCCACGCTGGAAGGCTACGTGAAATACGGCCTGAAAGCGCTGACTGCGGCGATTGGTGCTAACGCCGACATGGTCGTCACCGCCGATATTGAGACCGACGGTAAAAAGACCCTGACGCGCGGCCTGCGCAAATACGGGGACAAGTTTAACCGCGTGGTCCTGTTCGTGATGCACTCTGCCACCTACTTCGACATCGTGGATGAGGCGATTGCCAACAAAATCTACGAAGAAGCGGGCGTGGTGGTTTACGGCGGGCAGCCAGGCACGCTGGGTAAACCTGTGCTGGTGACCGACACCATGGACGCTGATGCGATCCTTGGGCTGGTAGCTGGTGCGGTTACCGTCACCGAGTCTCAGGCGCCGGGCTTCCGTTCCTACGATATCAACGATCAGGAAAACCTTGCGGTTGGCTATCGTGCTGAAGGCGTGGTGAACGTTGATCTGCTGGGCTACAGCTGGGATACCGCCAAAGGTGATAACCCTGACCTGACCGCCATCGGCACTGCGGGCAACTGGAAGAAACACTTCACCAGCAACAAATCAACGGCAGGCGTGCTGATTAAACTGGGATCCGCTGTGGGGGAGTAACGCTGTCAGCGGATAAAACCTCCGCAACTGCTGACAGCACAGACGCGGTAACTGTTTCTCTGAAGTACACGCTGAATGGCTCCGGTGTATCCGGTAAAACCGTCGCGTGGACGTCCTCAGGTGGCACGCTTAGCACGGCCAGTTCTCAAACAGGCTCTGCTGGTGGGGCGACGGTCAAGCTTACCTCCGATACGGCTGGTACTTTCACGGTCACTGGTACTGTTGATGGTATTGCTAAATCGAGTGAGGAAATCACCTTCACCGCACCTGCTGCAGGCTAACCGATGGGGCGTAAGCCCCATTCAACGGATGCTCAGATGATTAATACTGATATCACCGCCGCTGACGTTAACAGTTACGCCAGCGAAGATGAACTGGCGTCATTTGCCGCGCTGAGAGGGATTGAGCTGCCTGAAAAGCTCGCGCCGTTACTGATTAAGGGGATGGACTATCTGGAAGGGCTAGATTGGGTAGGTTCCAAAGCAGACCCTCGACAGCCACTGGCATGGCCACGCGTGAATGTCGTTCTGGATGGACACGACTTCCCTCCCGACCAGGTGCCGCGGCAGGTTATCACCGCACAATGTATGCTGGCTATCGAGGCAATTGATGGCGATTTGCTTTCAAGCGTTCGTGAGGCCGCGGTTAAAACCGAACGTGTCGAAGGTGCCGTAACCATGACCTATGCGGTTGCCGATGGTGAGGTGTTCACACCATCCTACCCGGCGGTAATGGCTATTCTCGGCGACTTGGCTGGTGGGCGTGGATATGCAATCAATGCTTTCGCGGAGCGCGCGTAATGGCCATCAACTATCAGCGAATGCAGGCGACAACGACTCGTATGCTCAAGCAGAACGGCATTGCATACAACGTCACGCGTAAGGGCACGTTAATCGTCATCGGTGGTGTGGAGCATCGTTCCGATGATATCCAGTTCACCGCCACAGGAGTGAAGACGGATTACGCGCCAGCCGAAATTGATGGAACCGTCATTGAAAACGGCGATATTCGGATTGTCTTCACCGCTGAGAAGGAAATTAAAACCGGCGATCTGATCGTCGTGGACGGCGTAAGCTACCGCGTAGTTAAACCTAACCCCGTGAAACCGGGTGCGGTAGTGCTCTGCTACAAATCTCAGTTGAGGACATAGCATGAGCGATAATAAGGCGTTTACGGCTGCCATCAACGCGTTCGTGGACAAAGCCAAAGCGAATCAGGAAGCGGTCGTACGTGCTGTCGGCATTCGGATTCTTAATCAACTGGTGATGATGTCACCTGTCGGCAACCCCGAGCTCTGGGGCATCAACCAGACGGCAGCTTCTTACAATCAGGCGGTATACGACCATAACGAAGCGCAAAAATCGGACCCTGCAAACCTGACTAAAACCGGACGACTTAAGAAGAAGGCTCGACTGGTGGATGGGATGGATATCAAAGCGCCGCCCGGATATACGGGTGGACGGTTTCGGGGCAACTGGCAGGTGTCTTTTGATGCACCGACCACAGATGAAACGGGCCGTGTCGATAAAACCGGAAATCTGACAAAAGCCGCCGGCAATTACACACTGTCGCTGTTCAAAGTCGGGATGAAGGATATTTATTTCTGCAACAACGTCCCTTACGCGTATCGACTGGAGATGGGGCACTCTTCCCAGGCTCCGGGAGGGATGGTACGCATTACTGCTGCTGAGTTTCAGCGATTTTTTGAGGAAGCAGTAAGGGAGGTGACTAAATGATTCCCGATATCGCGGCGGCGCTGGCCGCCAGGCTCGGCGAGTGGGCTGATGCTGAAGGTATCCCGGTTGCCTGGGAAAACGTGCCTTTTACACCGCCGTCTGATGGGCTCTATCTTGCAGTCCATGACATGCCCGCCACGCCGCGTACGCTGGACCTTGGATTGCGCTGCCGCATTTATTCAGGTGTTTACCAGATTAACGTTGTTGCCCCAGCCGGCACAGGCCGTACCGATGTTGTGGCTCTGGCTGACCGCGTGGCTGAATTGTTCCCCGAAGGGCAGGAGATTGAAGGCATGGGTTTTACATGCTGGATAGATCAAACGCCTGGTGTTTTCCGCGGTATCACTACATCTGTCTCTTATACCGTTCCCGTTAGTCTCAATTATCGAGCTGATATCTCCAGCTAATGCTTGCAACCTTCTAAACCTGACCGGCTCTTTGCCGGTTTTCCCGTTTCTAAAGGAGTAACCAATATGGGCTTTGCATTGCCTAACGGCGCTCACGTCTATCTGGCATCGGGTTATGGCCCAGCCATTACTTTCACCGGGGCGACGAACGCCGAAAATATGGTGATCACCGTGAGTGAAGCGGACGCACTCAAGGTGGGTGATATTGTTCATGTGAACTGCAACTGGTCCGGTGTTGATAACGTCATTGCAAAAATTGATGCGATTGCAGAAAGCGCCGTAACCCTTCGCAATATCAATACCACCAACAAGAACAAATATGCCGCTGGTGGCGGTGCCGGTTCGATCCGAAAGGTGCTTGAATGGACCGAGCTGCCGCAAATAACTGAGGTGTCGAAATCTGGTGGCGATCAGAACACCACGCAGATTCAGTTCCTCAGCGATGATCGCCAGCGCAACCTGAATACCTATAAATCCGCAGTCTCCCAGACCTACTCGATCGCGCATGACTCCTCTCTCCCTGTATATCCGCTTCTTCGCCAGTTGGATGAAGACGAAGAGACGGTTGCGGCTTACATGTACGTGCCGAAGGCGAAGGAAAACCGTTACTGGGCGGCCACGGCGTCCTTTGACGATACGCCAACTACTGCAGTTAACGAGGTAGAGACAGTGAGTGTGGTGCTGAACCTGCAGTCACCGGCGATGACGTTCTACAAGGCGACTGACGCTGCCGCCTGACCCGTCAGAGTTTTCACCATTCCATGCCTCCCATCACGGAGGCTTTTTTTCGTTAAGAGGTATCGATGGCGACCAAATTCACCCTTCAGCCCAAACCTACATTCAAGGCCAATGTCTCGATTCCCCGCGCTGGCGATGAGGATGGCGTGCTGACGTTCACGTTCAACCACAAGCCACTTAAAGAACTGGCTGATCTCGAAAAACTCGAAGGTAAAACCGCCACTGATTTTCTGATGGAAATTATTTCTGGCTGGGCGCTCCCCGATGCATTCAACGCGGAGAATCTGTCGGTGCTGCTGGAAAATTATCCGGCTGCAATGAAGGCTATCCCTGAAACCTACTATCGCGAACTGATGGGGCAGCGCGAAAAAAACTGATAGCGGTTGCCTCTGCATTCTATACGCCTGAACCCACAGCGGCAGACCTGGCACCCTATGGGCTTACGCCGGATGACTACGACGATCAATTAATCGACGTCTGGCCAGATGTTTGGCCGTCATTCCTGGTGTTTCAGGCTGTCAGTACGCAGTGGCGCACGGGCATGGGAGGCGCATCAGGGCTTGATTACAACGTGCTGCCCTGGGTAATGCGTCTGCACAACGTCGACGACGAGGCAACCGCGCTTTCGGACATCCGGGTGATGGAAAGTGCTGCGCTAAAAATTATGCATAAAGAGAGGGCGTAATGAGTAACGATATCGCCACGATTTCCCTGCGTGTAAATACCAGTGAGCTGGAGCGCGGTAATCAGGCACTTGATCGCTTTCAGGAGACCGCGTCCGCCGCGGCAGGTAAAGCGGATGACCTTAACAGTACGTTCCGCACCGGTATCGATAACCAAAAGAAAAATAGCGAAAGCCTGAAGCAACAGCGCCAGGAGCTGCAGAACCTGCTGAATAAAATCAGCCCGGTAAACAAGGCGCTGGATGAACTGGACACTATCCAGGAGAGCCTGGCGAAATTTCGCGGTAAAGGGCTGGTGGGAGACGAGGATTTTTCTCGTTACAACAGCGTGCTTGAGACGACGCGTGCAAAACTGGCACAGGTAATGGAGTCTGAAACCGCAGAGGGGCGGGCTCGCATTGAGCAGGCTCAGGCAGCGCAGCGTGCAGCTGCAGCGGGCAAAACCTTTATCGATTCGCTGGAAGAGCAGGTCACAGCAATCGGAAAAACGCGCGTAGAATTGTTAGAGCTAAAAGCAGCCCAACTTGGCGTGTCCGATCGTGCTGCACCGATGATCGCCCGATTGAAAGAGCAGGAGGAAGCGTGGAAGTCAGGAGCGATCAGCGCGGGGCAATACCGCAACGCGATGCGTTATCTACCGATGCAAATGACCGATATCGTGACTTCATTGGCGTCCGGTATGCCGGTTTATATGGTAGCCATTCAGCAGGGCGGCCAGCTGCGCGATTCGTTTGGCGGTGTAGGCAATGCTCTCAAAGCAATGTTGTCGATGGTGACTCCTGCCCGAGTGGCCATTGGTGGCCTGGCCGGTGCCGTTCTGATTGCGGCAAAAACGGGGTCGGACTACTTCACCGCCTACGACGAAATCAACAAGGCCATTATCAGGACTGGCAACATTGCCGGCACGTCAGCGCTCCAGATCATGGCTTCCTCCCAGTCTATTGCTGCCTCTACTGGCGCTACTGTAGGAACCGTTCAGAGTCTGATGACTGAACTGATTAGCATGGGTTCGCTCACACAGCAGCAGCTCGAAAAAGCGGCGGGCTCTACGGCACTTGCAGTTCAAACCGGTATTGTGTCGGCGCAGGACATCACCAAGGCATATCAGGATATTGAAAAGGATCCGGTTAAAGCCCTTCAGAGTCTAAACGAACAATACAACTTCCTGACTGTTTCGCAGCTTAAGCACATTGATGAGCTGGTGAAGCAGAAGGACCAGACTGCTGCAGTTACACAGGCCATGGATTTGTTTGGCGACACAATGGCTGAGCGCGGAGAGCAGGCTTATGACTCGCTGACACCGTTTGGTCGCCTGTGGCTGGATATCAAAGGCTGGGCGTCTGAGGCCATGCAGAGTATCGGTCAGTGGGTAGCTGAGCTGGCATCAAACACTCTGAAGGAATTCAACGCAATTTATTACAGCGTAGCGATCGTTTTCCAGAAGCTGAACCAGATCATTTCATCCTCTATCGCTGCCGCGATTAACCTCGTTCCCGACTGGGCGAAAACAGATACTTTGCAGGGATGGCAGGACTACAACGAACAAATGGCCGGCGCTTATGGCGACAGCGTCTCTCAGCTGAAAAAAGACTGGGATGCCGCTGATATCAGTGCAGGTAAATACCTCGATACGACCAGAAAGATAAGTACCGCAACCACCCAGAAGGATCGTGAAGGAGTCGCTTCTTTTGGTAAAAAGACGCAAACCGGAAAGCAGGGCACTTTATCGGCTGGCGATCGCAGCACGGATGCTGCCCAGGCCGAGCTGCTGGCGCTTCAGGCACAGTTACGCGCGCTGCAGCAGCATAAAGGGCTGAACGACACTATCAGCCAACAGCGCAAAGACCTTTGGACTACGGAAGCGAAATTTCAGGTGCTGGAAGAGGCCTCCCGATCTCGCTCTCTGACAAAGCAGGAGCAATCTCTGCTCGCGAGTAAAGACCTGGTGCTACAGTTAGCGCGGCAGAAAGCCCTGTTGGGTGATCAGATTTCCGCTCAGGAACTGCTGAACAAGCGCATGGATACCTCGCAGAAATACGTCACGCAGATGGCTGAGAAACAGGCCGCATTACTGGGTGGCGCGGGGATGAGTGACCGCCAGGCGCAGCGAGAGCTGGCAAAAAGTCAGCTCGCCGCCGGCTGGAAAAATACTGGTGGTTCGCTGGATGAAGAGGGATACCAGAAACAGCTTAAGGCAGCTAACGATTACTATGATGCTGAGGATCAGCTACGCGGTGACTGGCTGACCGGCGCGAAAAAGGGCTGGGCTGAATTTGAGGACAGCGCGACCAATGTTTGCTCGCAGGTGCAGACGATTACTAGCAATGCCTTCACCGGGATGGCCAGCACCCTGACTGATTTCTTCACCACAGGTAAATCTAACTTCTCAGATTTCCTTTCCACTTTCCTCAAGGGCATCGCCCAGATGCTGACGCAACTGGCTTTGGTTAATGGAATGAAGTCAGCGTTTGGTGGAACCGGTATCGGCGCGTTCTTTGGTTTTTCAGGTGGTGGATTGGTGCCGCGATTCGATAGCGGTGGCTACACCGGTGATGGTGGTAAGTACCAACCGAAAGGCGTAGTTCATGGTGGTGAGTTTGTATTTACGAAGGAAGCGACCAGTGCACTTGGTGTTGGCAATCTCTATGCGCTTATGCGTGGAGCTCAGGGGTATGCAAACGGCGGCTATGTTGGCCATGCCCCGATGTATGGGTTGCAATCTTCGGTAACTGGCGGCGTTACCGTTCAAACGTCCGTGGTCGTTCATAACCAGAATACTCAGCAGCAGGCATCTGGTAACAACGATGCTATTTCTCGCGCTTACAAACAGACCATTGAACAATCTGTTCGTGCTGGAATTGCTAAGGAGTTGCAACCCGGAAGGTTGATTTGGAACGCTATGAAAAGCCGTAGATAAACTGATAGCAGTCCCTTGTTTGAGCCTGCTATCACAAGATTAATTATTTACGGGGCAGATACTTATGGGTTGTATATGTCCCACCCTTGTGTGAGGAGCCTTTCCCGTTGGTGTAATGACCACGAGAACCTTTTGCATAAGTGATCGAGGGCGCCACAAGCGCTAAAGAAAGAGCTGCGATTAGTAGTGTTTTCATGAGAACTCGCTGTGTAGTGAAATTGTGTAATAGCCATTCAAATATACGTAATGAATCGACAATTGGAGATGAAATTTCTTTCAGCGACTAATCGAATTATACCCGCTTCGGCGGGTTTTTTTATACCTGGAGGAAAAGTGACGATCGAAACATTTACCTGGCGAACCCAGATTCAGGCGGGAATGGAAGGGGACTTCACTTACGCAACACGCTCTGCATCTTTCGGAGACGGCTTTGAACAGATCGCCGGTGAAGGCATCAACCCTGAAAAACAGTCATGGCCGATGACCTTAACGGGAAAAAAAGCTGAGATGCTCGATGCGCTGAGTTTTTGCCGCAAGCACATCACAAAATCCTTTATCTGGACGTCTCCTGTTGGCGAAACCGGTTTATACCGGATTGAAGCTGATTCCATTAAAGCCCAGCCGCTATCCAGCAAAGTGATAACCATAAAAGCAACCTTCAAACAGGCATACACACCATGATTACTGAAGATTATCAACGCCTCGAACCGGGTGAAAAAATACGTCTTCTTGAGGTAGACGGTTCTGCGTTTGGTCTGGACGACGTTCTGCGCTTTCACGCTTATAACCTCCCGCATACTGAAGAAGAGATTGCGGCTGCTGGTGGCGACGAATCAAAGTTAAAGGCGAAGAGTATCTGGTGGCAGGGCGAAGAGTATGGTGCCTGGCCATATAAGCTCGAGGGACTGGAAGTTTCAACCGATGGCAGTAGCGCCCAGCCTACGCTCACCGTTGCCAACATTGACAGCTCTATCACTGCACTCTGTCTGGCCTATGACGATATGCTGCAGGCCAAAGTTACGATTCATGACACTTTTGCGCATTACCTGGATGAGCGCAATTTCCCGGATGGAAATCCAACAGCAGATCCCTTGCAGGTGAGAAAGCGGGTTTTCTATATCGACGGTAAAAATAGCGAGCTTCCCGGTGAAAGTATCGAGTTTGTTCTTACCAGCCCGATGGATCTGCAGGGGTTAATGATCCCGACCAGGCAGCTGCATTCCCTTTGCACATGGTGCATCCGGAATAGGTACCGCACCGGCGATGGGTGCGATTATGCCGGCACGCTTTACTTCGACAGAAACAACAATCCGGTAAGCGATCCCTCATTGGATCAATGCAACGGCACGCTCACCGCCTGCAAGCTTCGGTTTGGTGAACACAATGAACTTCCTTTCGGTGGTTTTCCGGGAACATCTTTGATCAGGAGCTAATATGCGTCAGAAAACAATTCAGGCCATCCTGGCGCATGCTGCGAAAGAATATCCCCGCGAATGCTGTGGTGTGATAGCGCAGAAAAGCCGGGTGGAACGCTATTTCCCATGCCGTAATCTGGCTGCTGAACCAACGGAACAGTTTCACCTTTCACCAGAGGATTACGCC
This sequence comes from Enterobacter sp. PL_is379, assembly GCF_055817355.1. Classification (NCBI taxonomy): domain Bacteria; kingdom Pseudomonadati; phylum Pseudomonadota; class Gammaproteobacteria; order Enterobacterales; family Enterobacteriaceae; genus Enterobacter; species Enterobacter sp. PL_is379. The sequence continues at coordinate 1,244 of NZ_JBVPGT010000028.1, read as the reverse complement.
GCTGCTGAAGACTGGGGGACGATAACGGGAATCGTACATAGTCACCCTGACGCGACGACCCAACCAAGCGAACTGGACAAGGCTCAATGCGATGCAACGTTGCTGCCCTGGCATATTGTCAGTTGGCCTGAAGGAGACTTTCGTACCATTACTCCCCGAGGTGAATTGCCGTTGCTCGGGCGCCCGTTTGTGCTCGGACACTACGACTGTTGGGGGCTGGTGATGAGCTATTTCCGGCAGGAGCATGATGTCGAACTTCAGGATTACCGTGTTGATTATCCGTGGTGGGAGGACTCCTATCCGGATAATTTCTATCAGGATTGCTGGTACGAATGTGGGTTCCGAGAATTCAGTGGATCACCAATGCCGGGCGATTTGATCATCATGCAGGTGGAATCGAATAAGTGGAACCATTCAGGGATCTTGCTGGAGGGGAACATGCTTCTCCATCATCTTTATGGTCACCTCAGTCAACGTGTGCCATATGGAGGTTACTGGATGGAGAGAACCATGAAAATTGTCAGGCATAAAAGCCTAATCATGCAGGAGGGATAATGTGCGAATCCGTCCGTACCATTCGCCTGTACGGTGTTCTAGGTAGTACGTTTGGCCGCGAATTCCAACTTTCGGTAGCCTCACCAAAAGAAGCCATCCGCGCATTGTGCGTTATCGTGCCAGGCTTCGAGCGTTTTTTGAATACCAGTAAGCAGCGCGGGCTTACTTACGCTGTATTCAGTGGAAAGCGTAACCTGAACGATGATGAACTCTCTATGGATCAGAGTACCGCTGATATCCGTATCGCGCCGGTTATCCTCGGGAGTAAACGTGGTGGAATATTCCAGACCATCTTAGGCGTGGCTTTGGTCGCAGTTGGTGCTGTGGCGTCATACTTTGGCGGTGGTGCTGTTGGCGTTCCTCTAATGCAATTTGGCGCTGCGATGGCCCTTGGCGGTGTCGTTCAAATGCTTTCTCCACAGACAACCGGACTTGCCAGCAAGCAATCGGCAGACAACAAGGCTAGTTATGCCTTTGGTGGAGTAACCAATACGACAGCCCAGGGTAATCCTGTGCCGCTCCTTTACGGCAAACGCCGCATCGGTGGAGCGATCATCTCCGCCGGTATCTATGTTGAAGATCAGCAGTAAGCATGCTGTAATGGGCTTACTTAATATGGGGTAACTTGAGCTTAGATTCAAAAATGAAAAAAATACCTACTCTTTTCCTTTGTACTTCCTTATTTTCAG
>NZ_JBVPGT010000025.1:0-256720 GCF_055817355.1 Enterobacter sp. PL_is379 | reverse complement strand
CGTTAAGAATCCATGTCACTTTGAGTGCCCACACAGATTGTCTGATAAATTGTTAAAGAGCAGTGCCGCTTCGCTTTTCGCTGCGGCGCGGGGTGTGCATATTACGCTTTCCCGCTTCAGAGTCAAGCGTTTATTTTCGCTATTCTCTGCTGACCCGGCGGCGTGTGTGCCGTTGTTCCGTGTCAGTGGAGGCGCATTATAGGGAGTTATTCCGGCGTGACAAGAGGAAATTTAAAAAAAGTTTCTATCCGTGTTTTTTTTCACCAGCAGAGGTGAAATCAAGCTACAAATTGTTCTATTTGATGTATCTGCAACCACAATCACATTCGAGGTGGCATAATTATCAGCATGAATCTTTAAGGAATAAAAGCGATGCCATTAAGCGCACAACAGCTGGCCGCCCAAAAAAACCTGTCGTATGTGCTGGCAGAAAAGCTGGCTCAGCGGATCTTAGCGGGTAAATATGCCCCGGGCAGCATCCTGCCGGGTGAAATGGAGCTGGGTGAGCAGTTTGGGGTGAGCCGTACCGCAGTGCGCGAAGCGGTGAAAACCCTGACGGCAAAAGGTATGGTGCTTCCACGTCCTCGTATTGGCACACGCGTGATGCCACAGAGTAACTGGAATTTTCTCGATCAGGAGCTGCTCTCCTGGTGGATGACGGAAGACAACTTTCATCAGGTCGTCGATCACTTTCTGGTGATGCGCAGCAGCCTTGAACCTCAGGCATGTCTGCTTGCCGCCACACTTGGCACAGCAGAGCAGAAAGCGCAGCTTAACGCGTTGATGGAAGAGATGGTGTTCCTGAAAAAACACTTCAACCGCGAACGCTGGGTTGAGGTCGATATGGCCTGGCATGAACATATCTATATGATGAGCGCCAATCCGTTCCTCACCTCGTTTGCCTCATTATTTCATTCGGTGTATCACACCTACTTTACCTCTATTACACAAAACGACGTGGTAAAACTGGAATTGCATCAGGCGATAGTGGATGCCATTCAGGAAAGCGACGGGCAGCGAGCCCTGAGTGCGTGCCAGGCATTACTGGCTGCGCCAACCCACCAGCAGGTAAATAAATGACAAAGAAAAAAGCGCGCAGCATGGCCGGATTGCCGTGGATTGCAGCCATGGCGTTTTTTATGCAGGCACTGGATGCCACCATCCTCAACACCGCGCTTCCCGCTATTGCGCAAAGCCTTAACCGCTCCCCGCTGGCGATGCAGTCCGCCATCATCAGCTACACCCTGACGGTTGCAATGTTAATTCCGGTTAGCGGCTGGCTGGCTGACCGCTTCGGTACCCGTAGAGTTTTCATGCTGGCCGTGACGCTCTTTACGCTCGGTTCGCTGGCCTGTGCGCTCTCCTCGTCCTTAACGGAACTGGTTATCTTCCGCGTATTACAGGGCATTGGCGGCGCGATGATGATGCCCGTGGCGCGCCTTGCTTTATTACGAGCCTACCCTCGAAGCGAACTGCTTCCCGTGCTCAACTTCGTCACCATGCCGGGACTGGTCGGCCCGATACTTGGCCCGGTACTCGGTGGCGTGTTTGTCACCTGGGCAAGCTGGCACTGGATCTTCCTGATTAATATTCCGATTGGCGTTGCGGGGCTGCTGTATGCCCGCAAATATATGCCGAACTTCACCACGCCAAGACGCAGCTTCGACATGGGTGGCTTTTTCCTGTTTGGCCTGAGCCTGGTACTCTTCTCCAGCGGGATGGAGCTGGTTGGCGAGAAAATCGTCGCGACGTGGATGGCGCTCTCCGTTATCCTCGCCGGCGTGCTGCTGTCCCTTCTTTATATACGTCACGCGCGCCGTCATCCGACGCCGTTAATCTCTCTTGGGCTCTTCAACACCCGAACCTTTTCCGTCGGGATCGCGGGAAACATTGCCTCGCGTCTGGGGACGGGCTGCGTACCGTTCCTGATGCCACTGATGCTGCAGGTGGGTTTCGGCTACCCGGCCCTGATTGCCGGCTGCATGATGGCGCCCACCGCAATGGGCTCGATTCTGGCAAAATCGACCGTGACGCAGGTGCTACGCTGGTTTGGCTATCGTAAGACGCTGGTTGGCGTGACGGTCTTTATCGGCCTGATGATTGCGCAGTTCTCGCTGCAGTCCGCCGCGTTACCCGTCTGGATGCTGATCCTGCCGCTATTTGTACTGGGCATGGCGATGTCGACGCAGTTCACGTCAATGAACACCATCACCCTTGCGGATTTGACCGACGAAAACGCCAGCAGCGGCAACAGCGTGCTGGCGGTAACACAGCAGTTGTCCATCAGTCTGGGTGTGGCAGTGAGCGCGGCGGTACTGCGGTTTTATGAAGGTTTCGACAGCGCGAACACCGTCGAGCAGTTCCACTATACCTTTATCACCATGGGCGCACTCACCGTCGTTTCAGCGCTGGTCTTTATGCTATTAAAACCGAAAGATGGCCGTAACCTGATTAAAGAACGCCATAAGGCGAAAGCTAAACCGAACCCCGTTCCATCAGAACAGGAGTAAGCTGCAGGCGTTGCTGCTGCAGCGTGGGCTGAGCCATTCGGTGGATCAACACATCGATGGCCAGCTCGCCCAGCTCATCTTTTGGCTGATGAATGGTGGTGAGCGGCGGCGTCATATAGCTGGCCAGCTCGATATCATCGTAGCCGATTACCGCCATATCGTCGGGAACACGCAAACCGGCCTGATATAACGCCTGATAGGCGCCAAACGCCATGGCATCGTTGCCGATAAACACCGCCTGTGGACGCTGAGGTTGCGCCAGCAGCGTCTGCATCGCTTCAAAACCACCGTGAAACTCAAAATCGCCGGTAATACGGTACCCTTCCGGCACGGAAAGGCCCGCCCGCGCCATCGCGGCGAGATACCCTTCCAGACGCAAACGCGCCGGGGTTTTATCCAGCGGGCCGGTAATACAGGCGATGCGGGTATAGCCTTTATCGATCAGATACTGGGTGGCCATATCGCCCCCCAGCAGGGAGTTATCCTGAATAAGATCGCTGGTGCCGTCGAACGGTGCCCAGTCCATCATCACCGTGGGAATGGAGGGGTAGCGCTGGATAATCTCTTTCGAGGGCTGGTGCGTTTCGGTACAGAGCAGCAGTAGCCCGTCGACGCGTTTTTGCATCAGCGTTTCCAGGTTACGATTCATGCGCTGCTCGTCACCTTCGGTATTGCACAGCACCAGGCTGTAGCCACGCTCGAAGCAGCTGCGCTCCACGCCGCGAACCAGTTCTGAATAAAAGGGGTTGGTACTCGCGGTGATCAGCATACCGATGGTGCGCGTCTGGTTGAGCTTAAGGCTGCGCGCCAGCGCAGACGGCGCATAGTTGAGATCTTTTACCGCCGCTTCGACTTTCTCCCGAATCGCCTCGCTGACGAAGCGATCGTTGTTTATAACGTGAGAGACCGTCGAGGTAGAAACGCCCGCCATGCGGGCGACATCTTTCATTGTGGCCAAGCGTTACCCCTGCTGACTTAAGAATTCATCGATCTCTTTACGCCACGGAACGGAAGGCTGGGCGCCCTTGCGCGTCACCGCAATCGCGGCGGCAGCGTGTGCGAAGCGGATAGCGTCATCCATTCTCATGCCTTCCAGCAGCGCGGTCACCAGTGCACCATTGAAGGTGTCTCCCGCTGCAATGGTATCAATCGCCTTCACCTTAAAGCCCGGCACGCGACGGCCTTCGCCATTGACGCTTGCCCACACCCCACGGCTACCCAGGGTGATGATCACGGTGCCGATGCCTTTGTCGTGCAGTGCACGCGCGGCTCGCGCGGCATCATCATCGTTTTCAACGCGAATGCCCGTCAGCTTTTCGGCTTCGGTTTCGTTCGGCGTGATGATGTCCACCAGCGCCAGCAGCTCGTCTGATAATACACGGGCAGGGGCCGGATTAAGTACGACAGTGGTATGATTTTCATGCGCAATTTTGGCGGCGGCCAGCACGCTTTCAACCGGCGACTCCAGCTGCATCAGCAGGGCTTCCGCTCCGCCGATGAGTGCACGTTGCGCTTCTACGCGTTCCGTCGTCAGCGCCGCGTTAGCGCCAGCATGAATACCGATGACATTCTCACCTTCTGCGTTGACGAAAATCAGCGCCACGCCGGTAGATTCCCCTGCAACAACGCTGACCGGTGCGATATCGATATTGTCGCTCGCCAGCTGCTTGCGTACGCGCTCACCGGTATCGTCATCACCCGTGCAGGCGATAAACGCAATATTTGCCCCGCTGCGACCGGCAGCAACGGCCTGGTTTGCACCTTTACCGCCAAATGCCACCTGATACTGGTTACCCGTGACGGTTTCGCCCGGTGTCGGGAACGATTCAAGGTTAAGAATGTGATCGGCATTGATACTGCCAAGGACGACGAGGTTACCTGCGGTTTTCATGGTTGGATTGTCCATCAGAGAGCGCCACCGGTGTTACCCGGTGGCGTATGCCACACTTTTCTTTATTGGTGTCCCTCAGGCCGCCGTGACGGCCTGATTCGCCTTTACTGCTTGATGACCAGCTTCAGGTCAACCGGGTATTTGGCCTGAACTTTTTCGCCCTTCAGCACTTTGTCGGCAGTTTCAACGCCAGTGGCGCCAATCTGCTCAGGCAGCTGAGCGATGGTCGCAGCCAGTTTGCCATCGTTTACTGCTTTTTCACCATCCGGCGTGCCGTCAAATCCGACAACCATCACATCAGATTTACCAGCGGTCTGCAGGGCACGCAGCGCGCCCAGCGCCATTTCGTCGTTCTGCGCGAATACTGCCTGCACGTCAGGGTGCGCGGTCAGCAGGTTCTGCATGACGTTCAGACCTTTAGTACGGTCGAAGTCTGCCGGCTGGCTGGCCAGTACGTTGAATTTATGCGCTGCAACCGCCTGCTGGAAGCCTTCGCCACGCTCGCGGGCGGCAGACGTCCCGGCAATCCCCTGCAGTTCGATAACTTTCGCGCCTTCACCGGCTTTCTTCGCGATGTAATCACCCGCGATTTTACCGCCCAGCACGTTATCAGACGCAATATGGCTCACAACTTCGCCTTTGGTTGCCTGACGGTCCAGGGTGATTACCGGGATCTTCGCCTGGTTTGCCATCTTCACGGCGTTGCCTACGGCATCAGAATCGGTTGGGTTGATCAGCAGAATTTTGGTGCCGCGAACGGTTAAGTCCTGAACGTTAGCCAGCTCTTTCGCCGGGTTGTTCTGTGAATCCAGAACCACCAGGTTGTAGCCCAGTTTGTCCGCTTCTTTCTGCGCGCCATCCTTCAGAGAGACGAAGAACGGGTTGTTCAGGGTAGAGACAACCAGCGCGATGGTGTCTTTCGCCATGGCGTTAGCACTTACGGTTGCGCTCAGCGCGACAGCAGAAACCAGGGTAGCCAGTTTTTTCATGTTCATATCTAAGATGTCCTGTAGTGTCGTCAGTTACTGTTTTTTGTTGTCTACCAGTACCGCCAGCAAAATCACCACTGCCTTAACGATCATCTGGTAATAGGAGGAAACACCTAACAAATTCAAACCATTATTCAGGAAACCGAGGATCAGTGCGCCGATCAATGTCCCAACAATGCGACCTTTACCGCCCGCAAGACTCGTACCGCCCAGAACCACTGCCGCAATGGCATCCAACTCATACCCCGTACCCGCCGTTGGCTGCGCGGAGGAGAGGCGCGCCACTTCGATAATGCCTGCCAGTGACGCCAGCAGACCGCACAGGGAGTAAACGATAATTTTGACTTTATTAACGCTGATACCGGACAGGCGCGTTGCCGCTTCGTTACCGCCCAGCGCATAGATATAACGGCCCAGACGAGTGTGATGCAGCATGTACCACGCCGCCAGGAAGACGATAGCCATGATCCATACCGGGGTCGGGACACCCAGCGGGCGACCGATACCGAACCAGCCAAACAGATCGGCGTTATCGGTAAAGCCGGTATTGACCGGGCTGCCGTTGGTATAAACCATGGTCACCCCGCGCAGCAGCAGCATCATCACCAGCGTCGCGATGAACGCCTGAACGCGGCCTTTTGCCACAATCACGCCGGTGACGGCGCCTATCGCCGCACCTGCCGCCAGGGCAGCGGCCACGGCCACCAGCGCGTTGACTTCAATGCCGACAATCGAAGCGGCGATCGCGCCGGTGAGCGCCAGCAGGGAACCGACGGACAGATCGATACCTGAGGTCAGAATCACCAGCGTCATGCCGACCGCCATAATGGCGTTCACCGACGTCTGCTGCAGAATATTGAACAGGTTATTAACGGTGAAGAAATTCGGGCTCATGGTCGACACAATCGCGATCAGCACCAGCAGGGCAATCAGCGATTTTTGCTCCATCAGCCATGCCTTTGTGAAATAGCGGCGACCAGAAACAGCCTGGGTAGTCATCTTCTTACTCCTGATTCACGCGATTAAGCTTGCCCACAGCGGCAGCCATCAGAACTTCCTGGGTGGCCTGCTCGCGAGTGAATTCACCGCCGAGATGCCCTTCATGCATGACGATAATGCGATCGCTCATGCCTAATACTTCTGGCATCTCGGAAGAGACCAGAATGATGCTCAGACCGTCGGCCTTAAACTGGTTAATCAGCTGATAGATCTCTTTCTTCGCGCCCACGTCTACGCCGCGGGTTGGCTCGTCGAGGATCAACACTTTCGGACGCGTCATCAGCCCGCGCGCAATCGCCACTTTCTGCTGATTCCCGCCGGACAACAGGCCAATCGCCTGCTCCATCGACGGGGTTTTGACGTTAAAGAGGCGGATAAAATCGCTCACCGCCTGCTGTTCATCTTTATGCTTCAGGCTGCCGCCGCTGTGGCTGAAATAGCGCAGCGCGGTCAGGGACATGTTCTCTTTTACCGACATCCCCAGCACCAGGCCGTCGCGTTTGCGGTCTTCGGAGATATAGACGATGCCGTTCGCCAGACCATCCTGCGGTGAGCGGGTGACCACTTCATGGCCGTCAAGAGTGACATAACCGCTGGTGCGCGGCAGTGCGCCGTACAACACTTTCATCAGCTCGGTACGTCCGGCACCCATCAGGCCCGCTACGCCCAGGATCTCGCCCTGGCGCAGGGTGAAGGTCACGTCGTTCACACCCGGACCGCAGAGGTTGTCCACCTTCAGGCGGATCTCACCCGGCGCTTTATCCAGATGCGGATACTGATCTTCCAGCTTACGTCCCACCATCATTTCGATGAGCGTATCTTCGGTCAGCGTCGCCACTTCGCGCTCGGCAATAAACTGCCCGTCGCGGAAAACGGTGACGTCATCGCAGATTTCGAAGATCTCTTTCATACGGTGAGAGATATAGACAATCCCGCGCCCCTGCGATTTCAGCTCGCGGATAACGCGGAACAGGGATTCGGTTTCGGTATCGGTCAGGGCGTCGGTCGGTTCATCCATAATGATGACCTTCGACTCAAAGCTCAGCACCTTCGCGATTTCCACCATCTGCTGATCGCCAATGGAGAGATCGCCCACCAGGCGGTCGCTCTTAAAACGCAGGTTCAGCTTCGCCAGCAGCTTGTCCGCTTCGGCATACATGGTTTTCCAGTCGATCTTACCGAAGCGGTTCACGAACTCGCGGCCGAGGAAGATATTTTCCGCAATGGTGAGCTGAGGGATGAGGTTCAGCTCCTGGTGAATAATACCGATGCCCGCTTCCTGAGAGGATTTCGGGCCATTGAAGGTGGTCTCTTTACCCAACCAAAGGAGCGAACCGGCATCGCGTTGATAGATACCGGTCAGCACCTTCATCATGGTGGATTTACCGGCGCCGTTTTCGCCCACCAGCGCCATGACGCGCCCGGGGTAGACGTTCAGCGCCGCGCCGGAGAGAGCTTTTACGCCCGGGAACGACTTATCGATCCCTTTAAGTTGCAGTAATGCGTCCATGATGGCCTCAGAAGGTGACGCCAGCACAGAGAATGATATTCGCATACGGGGAACACTCCCCGCTGCGAATCACCGCCTGACTGTCTGCGGTTTGTTGTTTGAATTGTTCGTGCGTTGTGTAACGAATTTCTATGGTATTTCCCTGGTGTTGTTGCAGCTGCTCAAGGTGGCTGAGCAACGTTTCGTGGAGTTGCGGATTATGTTGTTTGATTTCCGCCGCGAGAATGACCGCCTCAACCTGCATCTCCGCGGTCACCACGTCCAGTACCTGCATAAACGAAGGTACGCCCTGCGTTAACGCCATATCGATACGGGTTGTGCTGCGCGGAACCGGTAAGCCTGCATCGCAAACCACCAGCGTATCGGTATGCCCAAGACGGGAAATAACCGATGAGATTTCTGAGTTGAGTACAGTGCCTTTCTTCATTTTCTTGCTCCACTAGCGAAACGTTTCGCTAAAAGTAGTGTAGCCCCAGAAATGTTCAGAAAACCATCATGACGTAACAGATTTGTGATCGACGTCGAAACGTTTCGCTAAGTGAAATGGCGTGGAGGTAAATGCAAAACGGTAACCCCCTGGTTACCGTTTTTTATGTTTGCGCCCTCTCCCTGTGGGAGAGGCCGGGGTGAGGGCATCAGGCCGCACAAAGACTTAAATCTCGACCTGCGTTCCCAGCTCAATCACGCGGTTAGGCGGGATCTCAAACTGGTCAGGCGCACGCAGGGCATTACGCTGCAGGATGAGGTATAGCTTGCCGCGCAGGCGCAGATACCACGGGCGCTTGCCGATAATCAGCGACTCGTGCGACATAAAGAACGACGTTTCCATCATCCTACAGCTCAGCCCTTCCAGGCCGCAGCGGTGGAACACCTCTTCCACGTTTGGCGTTTCACGCCAGCCGTAGCTTGCCACCACGCGCCAGAAGGTCGGCGACAGTTGCTCTATTTGCACACGACGCACATTGTGAACATACGGCGCATCTTCGGTGCGCAGCGTCAGCAGGATCACGCGCTCGTGCAGCACTTTGTTGTGCTTGAGGTTATGCATCAGCGCGAACGGAATAACATTCAGCGCGCGAGACATGTATACCGCGGTACCCGGCACGCGGACCGGCGGAGATTTCTCCAGAGAAGCGATCATCGCCTCCAGAGAATTCCCATGCTCGTGCATGCGGCGCAGCAGGCGGAAACGCTCGCTTTTCCAGGTGGTCATGACAATAAACATCACCAGACCCAGCGTCAGCGGCAGCCAGCCACCGGAGACAATCTTGTCGAGGTTCGCAGAGAACAGCGGCACGTCAATGCACAGGAAGCCCACCAGAATCATCGCCACGAGGAATTTATTCCAGTGCCAGTTTCGGTACGCCACCGTGGTGGAGAGAAGCGACGTCAGCACCATCGTACCGGTTACCGCAATACCGTACGCCGCCGCCAGGTTACTGGAGTGCTCGAAGCTGACGATAACAATGACCACAGCGAAATAGAGCAGCCAGTTAATGAACGGGATGTAGATCTGACCCGACTCCATCTCTGAGGTATGGATGATGCGCATCGGTGAGAGATAACCCAGACGCACGGCCTGGCGCGTCAGAGAAAACACGCCGGAAATCACCGCCTGAGAGGCAATGACGGTCGCCAGCGTCGCCAGGATCAGCATCGGTACCAGCGCCCAGTCAGGCGCCAGCAGGAAGAACGGGTTCTTGATCGCTTCCGGGTTTTTAAGCAGCAGCGCCCCCTGACCGAAATAGTTCAGCACCAGCGACGGGAGCACCACAATAAACCATGCCACGCGGATAGGCAGTTTCCCGAAGTGACCCATGTCAGCATACAGCGCTTCCACACCGGTGATGGAGAGCACCACGGCACCCAGCGCCACAAAGGAAACCACTTTGTATTCGAGGAAGAAATGCACGGCCCAGTAGGGATTCAGCGCCTGCAGCACTTCCGGGTTCGCGATAATGCTGCGCAAACCAAGCGCCGCCAGGATCAGGAACCAGGCCAGCATAATCGGTGCAAACAGTTTGCCCACCAGCCCGGTACCGTGCTTCTGGATCATGAACAGCAGCGTCAGGACAATAATGGCCAGCGGAACCACCCATGAATCAAGTTGTGGAGCGATAATCTCCAGCCCCTCTATCGCCGAGAGGACCGAAATAGCGGGCGTGATAACCACCTCTCCGTAGAAGAAACTGCCCCCAATCAGGCCGATAATGACCAGCACAGAGGTCATTCTGGCCGAGGTATTGCGTCCGGCAAGAGACATCAGGGTCAGGATCCCACCTTCACCTGCGTTATCAGCACGCATAACGAAGGAGAGATACTTAACGGAAACCACCAGGATCAGCAGCCAGAAAATGAGGGACAGGAAGCCAAACACGGCATCGCGTTCAACACCAAAGCCAAACTGGCCGGACAGACATTCACGAAGCGTATAAAGCGGGCTGGTGCCAATATCACCGTAGACAACCCCGATCGCCGCAAGCGTTATTGCGGGTAATGATTGCTTATTATCAGTGCTCATAGACTAGTCTTTTCGTTTAAATAACAAATGTGTTCCTGGTCCCTTGGCCCACAAAAAGCGCACAGTATGCACGATTCATTGCAAAATCGTACCCCTAAATGCAACCGCATTAATGTAGCGCAAAGAAAATTGCGCCGCACTTCAGTCTATTACCAGCCCTGACTGAAACGTCTATACTCGCTTCAATTGGCCGCCACGACGGCGAAAGGATGCAAAACTATTATGGCTCACTCACATTTATTAGCAGAAAGAATTTCCCGCCTCAGCAGCGCGCTGGAGAAAGGCCTTTTCGAGCGTAGCCACGCCATTCGCCTCTGTTTACTGGCGGCGCTGAGCGGTGAAAGCGTGTTTTTGCTGGGACCGCCGGGCATTGCCAAAAGCCTGATTGCCCGCAGGCTAAAATTTGCTTTTCAGAATGCTCGCGCCTTCGAATATCTCATGACCCGGTTTTCCACCCCGGAAGAAGTGTTTGGCCCCCTCTCAATTCAGGCGCTGAAAGACGAAGGGCGCTATGAGCGTTTGACGGCGGGGTATCTGCCTGAGGCTGAGATTGTCTTTCTCGATGAGATCTGGAAAGCGGGACCGGCCATTCTTAACACCCTGCTCACGGCGATAAACGAACGTCGGTTCCGCAACGGCGCCAGTGAAGAGAAAATCCCGATGCGCCTGCTGGTGGCCGCCTCTAACGAACTGCCCGAGGCCGACAGCAGTCTGGAAGCGCTGTATGACCGTATGCTCATCCGCCTGTGGCTGGACAAAGTGCAGGACAAATCAAACTTCCGCTCCATGCTGGTGAGTCAGCAGGATGAGAGTGAAAACCCGGTATCCGCTTCGCTGCAGGTGACGGATGAGGAGTATTACCAGTGGCAGCAGGATATCAGCAAAGTCAAACTGCCTGACGCCGTATTCGAGCTGATCTATCTGCTGCGTCAGCAGCTTGATCTCCTCCCTTCTGCACCCTATGTCTCCGATCGTCGCTGGAAAAAAGCGATCCGCCTCCTGCAGGCCAGCGCCCTGTTTAGCGGCCGCGATGCCGTTGCCCCCATCGATCTGATCCTGCTGAAAGATTGCCTCTGGCACGACGCGGAAGGCATGAATCTGATGCAGCAGCAGCTTGACGTTTTGATGACCGGACACGCCTGGGGGCAGCAGGCGATGCTCAACCAGCTGGGGGCGATTGCCCAGCGGCGCATCCAGCTCCAGCAGCAGCAAAGTGATAAAACCGCGCTGAAAGTGAATCGCCTTGGAGGCATGTTCGCCCGCAAGCCGCACTATGAGCTTCCTGCCGATCTGACTGGTACAACGCTCACGCTGCTGCTCCAGCAGCCGCTCAAACTGCATGATATGCAGGTGGTACACATTACGATTGAGCGCGAGGCGCTGGCGCAGTGGCTGGATAAGGGGGGAGAGATCCGCGGCAAGCTCAACGGCATCGGCTTCGCGCAACCGCTGAATATGGAAGTGGACAGCAGCCAGCATCTGGTGATCCGCGACGTCAGCCTGCAGGGCTCGCGTCTGGCGCTGCCGGGCACCGCCTCGGACAGCGTACCGGAAGAGATTAAGCAGCAGCTGGAAGCGCTGGATACGGAATGGCACCAGCAGCATACCCGCTTTAGCGAGCAGCAAAAATGCCTCTTTATTCATAGCGACTGGTTAGGTCGCATCGAAGCCAGCCTGCAGGATGTCAGCGCGCAGATCAAACAGGCGCGTCAATGCTAACCCTGGACACGCTTAACGTTATGCTGGCCGTCAGCGAGGAGGGGTTGATCGAAGAGGTGGTCATAACACTTCTGGCGTCACCGCAGCTGGCAGCCTTCTTTGAAAAATTTCCGAAGCTCAAAAAGGCGATGACGGACGATCTTCCGCGCTGGCGCGAAAATTTGCGTCAGCGGTTCAGGGAGACCGAAGTTCCGCCTGAGTTAACGGAAGAGGTGGCCTGCTATCAGCAGTGCCAGCGGCTTACCACGCCGCAGTTTATCGTCCATCTTCCGCAAACCTTGACGTTGCTCGACAAGGTCCACTCCCCGTTTGCCAGCCAGGCGCGGGCGCTGGTCACGGATAACGCCACTTTTACCCCGGCGCTGCACACCCTCTTCTTACAGCGCTGGCGCCTCAGCCTGGTGGTGCAGGCCACGACGCTAAACCAGCAGCTGCTGGATGAAGAGCGCGAACAGCTGCTTAGTGAAGTTCAGGAACGAATGACCCTGAGCGGCCAGTTAGAACAGGTGCTGGTGGAGAATGAAAACGCCGCTGGGCGTCTCTGGGATATGAGCGCAGGCCAGCTCAGGCGCGGGGACTATCAGCTGATCGTCAAGTACGGCGATTTTCTGACGCAGCAGCCCGAGCTGATGAAGCTTGCAGAACAGCTGGGACGCTCAAGAGAGGCAAAGTCGGTTCCAAAGAAAGACGCCCCGATGGAAACCTTCCGCACCCTGGTGCGTGAACCGGCCACCGTACCGGAGCAGGTCGACGGGCTCCAGCAGAGCGATGATATTTTGCGTCTGCTGCCCACGGAGCTGAGCACGCTGGGGATGACCGAGCTGGAGTATGAGTTTTACCGTCGGCTGGTGGAAAAACAGCTTCTCACCTACCGGCTGCACGGCGAAGCCTGGCGAGAGAAAATCAGCCAGCGGCCGGTCGTTCATCAGGATTTTGATGAACAGCCGCGCGGGCCCTTCATCGTTTGCGTGGATACGTCCGGATCGATGGGCGGGTTTAACGAGCAGTGTGCAAAAGCCTTTTGTCTGGCGCTGATGCGCGTGGCGCTCGCCGATCGCCGTCGTTGCTTCATCATGCTGTTCTCCAGTGAAGTCGTAGGGTATGAGCTGACGAACCAGCAGGGGATCGAGCAGGCAATCCGCTTCCTGAGCCAGCGTTTTCGCGGCGGCACGGATTTGGCCAGCTGCTTTCGCAGCATTGTGGAGCGTATGCAGGGCGGCGACTGGTACGACGCCGACGCGGTGGTGATTTCCGATTTTATTGCCCAGCGGCTGCCGGATGACGTGGTGAATAAGGTGAAGGAGTTACAGCGGGTGCATCAGCACCGTTTTCATGCGGTGGCAATGTCCGCCCATGGAAAACCCGGCATCATGCGCATCTTCGATCATATCTGGCGCTTTGATACCGGGCTGCGTAGCCGCCTGCTCAGACGCTGGCAGCGTTAATTACAGAAGAGAGCCGACGCTTTCACGTACCTGCTGCGGCCAGACGCCACACTGAACCTGACCGATATGGGGTAATTGCAGCAGCAGCATGGTCAGACGGGACTGGCCGATACCGCCGCCAATCGTCTGCGGCATTTCACCGCGCAGCAGCGCCTGGTGCCACTCGAGCTTGAGACGATCTTCATCTCCGGTGACCGCCAGTTGGCGCTTCAGCGCGTCAGCATCCACGCGGATCCCCATAGAAGAAAGCTCGAATGCGTCTTCCAGTACCGGGTTCCAGACCAGAATATCGCCGTTCAGCCCGGTAAACTCGCCCTCACCCGCAGTGCTCCAGTCATCATAATCCGGCGCGCGAACGTCGTGGCGTTTGCCATCAGACAGTTTGCCGCCGATCCCAATCAGAAATACCGCGCCCAGCTCTTTAGCAATCGCACGTTCACGGCCTTTGGCATCCAGATCCGGGAAGCGGGCCAGCAATTCCTGGCTGTGCACAAAGTGGATCGTATCCGGCAGGAACGTTACCAGACCAAACTCTTTGCTTACGGCTGCTTCGGTCGCTTTGATCCCGGCGTAGATCGCCTCAACGGTGGATTTCAGCGTGCCGACGTGGCGCTCACCGTCACCCATTACGCGCTCCCAGTCCCACTGGTCAACATAGACAGAGTGAATTGGGGTGAGGCGGTCTTCATCGGGGCGAAGGGCTTTCATGTGCGTGTAGAGCCCTTCGCCCGCGCTGAAGTCGTGTTGTCCCAGGGTTTGACGCTTCCACTTCGCCAGTGAATGAACCACTTCGAACTGGGCGTCTGGCAGTGTTTTCACTTTCACCTGTACCGCTTTTTCGCATCCAGACAAGTTATCCTGGGTCCCGTCACCCACGCGGCTTAGAATCGGCGCCTGGACTTCAATTAGCCCAAGTTTATCTTCCAGCTGGCGGGAAAAATGGGATTTAACGAAACTGATCTGGCGTTGTTTTGCGATGTAAGCGGTTTTCATTATTTATACTCCTGCGTCCTGTTGATATTGATTAAGCAACAGAAATGGCATCACATTCAATAACTCATCAACAAAAAGCCACCTTCACTTTTGATTCGATAAAATTAAACGCTAGAATAGAGTGATTCATTAATCTTCATAAGAAAAAGCTATGGAAAATTATCAGATCGACAATCTCGACCGCGGCATTCTGGAGGCGTTAATGGCCAATGCCCGTACCGCCTACGCCGAACTGGCGAAACAGTTTGGCGTCAGCCCGGGAACCATTCACGTTCGCGTAGAGAAGATGAAGCAGGCGGGGATCATTACCGGCGCACGCATTGACGTCAGTCCTAAACATCTGGGTTATGACGTCTGCTGCTTCATCGGCATCATTCTTAAAAGCGCCAAAGACTATCCTTCCGCCCTGGCGAGGCTAAACGCGCTGGATGAAGTCACCGAGGCGTATTACACCACCGGGCACTACAGCATCTTTATTAAAGTCATGTGCCGATCCATCGACGCCCTTCAGCAGGTACTTATCAACAAGATCCAAACAATCGATGAAATTCAGTCCACCGAGACCCTGATCTCCCTGCAAAACCCGATCATGCGTACCATCCGCCCGTGATCGGGCAAATTCATTCCCACATTTTCCACAGGTAGATCCCAGCTCGTTCACAGCGTACAATGGCCGTCTCTTTATCCAGGCGAGCGATCAATGGCGGACATTACCCTTATCAGCGGCAGCACCCTTGGTGGTGCGGAATACGTAGCGGAACATCTGGCTGAAAAGCTGGAAGATGCGGGCTTTTCCACAGAAACCCTGCACGGCCCGTTGCTGGAAGATCTCCCGACTGACGGGGTCTGGCTGCTGATCACCTCCACGCACGGCGCGGGCGATCTGCCGGATAACCTGCAACCTTTATATGACGAACTGCTGGAACAGCAGCCCGACCTGTCAGACGTCCGTTTTGGTGCAGTGGGGATCGGCAGTCGCGAATATGACACCTTTTGCGGGGCAATAGAGAAAGTCGAAGCCGCTGTCACCTCCTGCGGAGCAAAACAGCTGGGTGAAACGCTCAAGATCAACATCCTCGATCATGACATTCCGGAGGATCCAGCCGAGATCTGGCTCGCGGAATGGAAAAATTTACTCAAAAACGATTAAAGATCGCGCGAACAGATGTGGATAACTCTGGTTAAAAGCTCGTATTAACCCGTAGTTATCCAAAGAACAACCGTAGCGTCGTTTTTGGCCTGTGCATAAAGTCGCGATCTGATCCCAGCTTATACGGTCCAGGATCACCGATCATTCACAGCAAACGATCCTTTCTAACTGCATGATCTTCTTTATGAGATCGGACTTATCCACACAGGTTCGCGATCCTAATAAGAGATCACAATAGAACAGATCTCTAAATAAAAAGATCTTCTTTTTAATAGCCCAGGATCCCAATGCTTTCTCGAAAGACTAAAGTTGAGTAGAATCCACGGCCCGGGCTTCAATCCATTTTCATACCGCTTTACGCGAGGCAGACCACCATGTTTTATCAGGATCCTTTTGACGTCATCATCATTGGCGGGGGTCACGCAGGCACTGAGGCCGCAATGGCCGCAGCGCGAATGGGTCAGCAGACCCTGCTTTTGACACACAATATCGACACGCTGGGACAAATGTCCTGTAATCCGGCGATTGGCGGCATTGGGAAAGGACACCTGGTAAAAGAAGTGGATGCACTTGGCGGCCTGATGGCGAAAGCGATCGATCGGGCTGGCATCCAGTTTAGGATACTAAACGCGAGTAAAGGCCCCGCTGTCCGTGCGACCCGTGCTCAGGCAGACCGCGTACTTTACCGTCAGGCGGTGCGTACCGCCCTGGAGAACCAGCCGAACCTGATGATCTTCCAGCAGGCGGTTGAAGATCTTATCGTTGAGAACGATCGCGTCGTGGGTGCCGTGACCCAGATGGGCCTCAAATTCCGCGCGAAAGCCGTGGTGCTGACCGTGGGTACATTCCTGGACGGTAAAATTCATATCGGTCTGGATAACTACAGCGGTGGCCGTGCTGGCGATCCGCCGTCTATTCCACTGTCTCGTCGTCTGCGCGAACTGCCGCTGCGCGTTAGCCGCCTGAAAACAGGCACGCCGCCGCGTATTGATGCGCGCACCATTGATTTCAGCCTGCTGGCGCAACAGCACGGTGATAACCCAATGCCGGTCTTCTCGTTCATGGGCAATGCGGCACAGCATCCGCAGCAGGTACCGTGCTACATCACGCATACCAACGAGAAAACCCATGACGTGATCCGCAATAACCTCGATCGTAGCCCCATGTATGCTGGCGTGATCGAAGGGATCGGTCCACGCTACTGTCCGTCGATCGAAGACAAAGTGATGCGCTTTGCCGATCGTAACCAGCACCAGATCTTCCTGGAGCCGGAAGGGCTGACCTCGAACGAAATTTACCCGAACGGCATCTCCACCAGCCTGCCGTTTGATGTGCAGATGCAAATTGTTCGCTCAATGCAGGGGATGGAGAATGCGAAAATCGTTCGCCCTGGCTACGCTATTGAGTACGATTTCTTCGATCCGCGTGACCTGAAGCCAACCCTGGAAAGCAAATTCATCCACGGTCTGTTCTTCGCGGGTCAGATTAACGGCACCACCGGCTATGAAGAAGCGGCTGCACAGGGTCTGCTTGCCGGTCTGAACGCCGCGCGCTTCTCTGCTGAGAAAGAGGGCTGGGCACCAGGCCGTTCTCAGGCGTATCTGGGCGTGCTGGTTGACGATCTCTGCACGCTGGGTACCAAAGAACCGTACCGTATGTTTACCTCTCGCGCGGAATATCGCCTGATGCTGCGTGAAGATAACGCCGACCTGCGTCTGACCGAAATGGGCCGTGAACTCGGTCTGGTCGATGACGAACGCTGGGCGCGCTTCAACGAGAAGCTGGAACGCATTGAACAGGAACGTCAGCGCCTGAAAACCACCTGGGTGAATCCGCAGGCGGAAACTGCTGCCGAAGTAAACGCTCACTTAACAGCGCCGCTGTCGCGCGAGGCCAGCGGGGAAGATCTGCTGCGCCGTCCTGAAGTCACCTACGAGAACCTGGTCAAACTGACCGCGTTCGCGCCGGGCCTGGAAGACGCTGAAGCGGCAGAGCAGGTTGAGATCCAGGTGAAGTACGAAGGTTACATCGCGCGTCAGCAGGATGAGATCGAAAAACAGCAACGCAACGAAAACACGCTGCTGCCGGAAATGCTGGACTACCGCCAGGTGACGGGTCTTTCTAACGAAGTGATCGCCAAGCTGAACGATCACAAACCGGTGTCGATCGGTCAGGCGTCCCGCATCTCGGGGGTTACCCCTGCGGCGATTTCGATCCTGCTGGTCTGGCTGAAAAAGCAAGGTATGCTGCGCCGCAGCGCGTAATTGACATTGCTTTTGGCGGGTGGCGCTTCGCTTACCCGCCCTACTTATTCGTAGGCCCGGTAAGCGGCAGCGCCACCGGGCGAAAAATCTCTAAACAGGTATTCACCGTGCTCAACAAACTCTCTCGTCTGCTGGATCAGGCAGGTATTTCGCTCACCGATCACCAGAAAAATCAGCTGGTGGCCTATGTCGATATGCTGAACAAATGGAACAAAGCGTACAACCTGACGTCTGTTCGCGACCCCAACGAGATGCTCGTCCGCCATATACTCGATAGCATCGTGGTTGCCCCATGGTTGAAAGGTGAGCGCTTTATCGACGTGGGTACGGGTCCAGGTTTACCGGGCGTTCCGCTGTCGATTGTTCGCCCTGAGAGCCATTTCACGCTGCTGGACAGCCTCGGCAAGCGCGTGCGCTTTTTACGTCAGGTACAGCATGAGCTGAAGCTTGAGAACATTACGCCCGTGCAGAGCAGGGTAGAGGAGTTCCCGGCAGAGCCGCCGTTTGATGGGGTTATCAGCCGCGCGTTTGCTTCGCTCAATGACATGGTGAGCTGGTGCAAGCACTTGCCTGCGGAGAACGGCCGCTTTTATGCGCTGAAAGGGCAGTTGCCAGGCGATGAGATTGAACAGCTTCCAGACGGTTTTGCTGTCGAGTCTATTGAGAAATTACAGATTCCTCAGCTCGAAGGTGAACGTCATCTGGTGATAATTAAGCCAAACAATTTTTAAAAAATTAATAAAAAATGTGGAATTCGTGCTGTTCTTATCATGTTAAAAAACAGCACAACTACCGGGGTTTTATCGGGGAGCTTTTAACCTCTGCTTCACTAAGGTTTTTCTTCCGGTTAACGTAGCGCCTATTATTCACCGAGAAGATAGTCATCTGTGAAAATATAAGTCTGCTAAAAGTGGAAGGCAGTAACCAGAACGCAATGTTAATTATTTATTAAGAATGTCAATAAAAGGTTTTTATTGTGTACTGGGCTGTTTTGAAAATAGTTGCGACATTTTGTGTTTAATTTCATAAAGATAAATTTTCGCGATTTGCGCCTTTGATAAATACAACCTTATCGCAAATGTGTGTTTTGTGATCTCGTGCACGCTTTATCGACAACGTTTTCGCGCTGTTTGCAGTTTTGGTCGAAGGTTGACGCTTTCAGCGAAAGTTAAAAAATAGCGGTGGGGAAAAATATTTAAACATTTATTCACCTTTTCGCTACTTAATGTTTGAAATCACGGGTGCGCACCGTATAATTTGACCGCTTTTTGATGCTTGACTCTGAGCCTTAAAGGACGTTTTATACGACACGCGGCATACCTCGAAGGGAGCAGGAGTAAAAACGTGATGTCTGTGTCGCTCTTGAGTAGAAACGTTGCTCGTAAGCTTCTGTTCGTTCAGTTTCTGGCTGTGATAGCAAGTGGACTGCTGTTTAGCCTCAAAGACCCCTTCTGGGGCATCTCCGCCGTGTGCGGGGGTTTGGCGGTTGTGCTGCCAAACGTGTTGTTTATGATTTTTGCCTGGCGTCATCAGGCGCATACACCCGCCAAAGGCCGCGTGGCCTGGTCCTTCGCCCTCGGCGAAGTGTGTAAGGTGTTGCTGACCTTTGCTCTACTGGTGATGGCGCTGGCGGTTTTGAAAGTGGTCTTCATGCCGCTGATAGCAACGTGGGTTTTGGTGCTGGTGGTACAAGTTCTGGCTCCAGCTGTAATCAATAACAAAGGGTAAAAGGCATCATGGCTTCAGAAAATATGACGCCGCAGGATTACATAGGTCACCATCTGAATAACCTTCAGCTGGACCTGCGTACATTCTCGCTGGTGGATCCACATAACCCCCCGGCCACCTTCTGGACGATCAACATCGACTCCATGTTTTTCTCGGTGGTTTTGGGTCTTCTGTTCCTGGCCATGTTCCGCGGTGTTGCTAAACGAGCGACCAGCGGTGTACCAGGGAAATTCCAGACCTTCATCGAAATGATCATCGGCTTCGTCCATGGCAGCGTCAAAGACATGTACCATGGTAAGAGCAAGCTGATTGCTCCGCTGGCGCTGACCGTGTTCGTTTGGGTCTTCCTGATGAACCTGATGGACCTGCTGCCAATCGATCTGCTGCCGTTTATCGGCGAGCACATCTTCGGCCTGCCTGCACTGCGTGTTGTACCGTCTGCGGACGTGAACATCACCCTGTCGATGGCGCTGGGCGTGTTTATCCTGATTCTTTTCTACAGCATCAAAATGAAAGGCGTAAGCGGCTTTGTGAAAGAGCTTACCTTGCAGCCGTTCAACCACTGGGCGTTTATTCCGGTCAACCTGATCCTGGAAGGCGTTAGCCTGCTGTCCAAACCTGTTTCACTGGGTCTGCGACTGTTCGGCAACATGTATGCGGGTGAGCTGATTTTCATTCTGATCGCGGGTCTTCTGCCGTGGTGGTCACAGTGGGTTCTGAATGTGCCGTGGGCCATTTTCCACATCCTGATCATTACGCTGCAAGCCTTTATCTTCATGGTTCTGACGATCGTCTATCTGTCGATGGCGTCTGAAGAGCACTGATTTTTTACCAACACTACTACGTTTTAATTGAAACAAACTGGAGACTGTCATGGAAAACCTGAATATGGATCTGCTGTACATGGCTGCCGCTGTGATGATGGGTCTGGCGGCTATCGGTGCTGCGATCGGTATCGGCATCCTCGGGGGCAAATTCCTGGAAGGCGCAGCGCGTCAACCTGATCTGATTCCTCTGCTGCGTACTCAGTTCTTTATCGTTATGGGTCTGGTGGATGCTATCCCAATGATCGCTGTAGGTCTGGGTCTGTACGTGATGTTTGCTGTCGCGTAGTAGTAGTTTTAAAACCCTAAGCCACAGAAATTAAAGAGGTATTGTGCTGTGAACATGAACGCAACAATCCTCGGCCAGGCCATCGCGTTTATTCTCTTTGTCTGGTTCTGCATGAAGTATGTATGGCCGCCTTTAATGGCTGCCATCGAAAAACGTCAGAAAGAAATTGCTGACGGTCTGGCTTCTGCAGAACGCGCTAAGAAAGATTTGGACCTTGCACAGGCCAACGCGACAGACCAGCTGAAAAAAGCGAAAGCGGAAGCTCAGGTAATCATCGAACAGGCTAACAAACGCCGTTCGCAGATCCTGGACGAAGCCAAAGCTGAAGCAGAACAGGAACGTACTAAGATCGTGACACAGGCTCAGGCAGAAATTGATGCTGAGCGTAAACGTGCTCGTGAAGAACTGCGTAAGCAGGTTGCGATTCTGGCTGTTGCTGGCGCCGAGAAGATCATCGAACGTTCCGTGGATGAAGCTGCTAACAGCGACATCGTGGACAAACTTGTCGCTGAACTGTAAGGAGGGAGGGGCTGATGTCTGAATTTGTTACGGTAGCTCGCCCCTACGCCAAAGCAGCTTTTGACTTTGCTGTCGAACACCACAATGTCGATCGCTGGCAGGATATGCTGGCGTTTGCCGCTGAGGTGACGAAAAACGAACAAATGGCTGAGTTGCTTTCCGGTGCGTTAGCACCTGAAACTCTCGCCGCGTCGTTTATCGCCGTGTGCGGAGAGCAACTGGATGCCAACGGCCAGAACCTGATTAAGGTGATGGCAGAAAATGGTCGTCTCCGTGTGCTCCCGGATGTTCTCGAGCAGTTTGAGCACTTACGTGCCCTTAGTGAAGCAACCGCTGAAGTTGAAGTAACTTCTGCGACTGAACTGAGTAACGAACAGCTTGCGAAAATCACCGCCGCGATGGAAAAACGTCTGTCACGCAAAGTTAAGCTGAATTGCAAAATCGATAAGTCTGTAATGGCAGGCGTAATCATCCGCTCGGGTGATATGGTCATTGATGGCAGCGTACGCGGCCGTCTTGAACGCCTTGCAGACGTCTTGCAGTCTTAAGGGGACTGGAGCATGCAACTGAATTCCACCGAAATCAGCGAACTGATCAAGCAGCGCATTGCTCAGTTCAGTGTTGTGAGTGAAGCTCACAACGAAGGTACTATTGTTTCTGTAAGTGACGGTGTTATCCGCATCCACGGCTTGGCCGATTGTATGCAGGGTGAAATGATTTCCCTGCCGGGTAACCGTTACGCTATCGCACTGAACCTGGAGCGCGACTCCGTTGGTGCAGTTGTGATGGGTCCATACGCTGACCTCGCCGAAGGCATGAAGGTTAAGTGTACTGGCCGTATTCTGGAAGTACCGGTTGGCCGTGGCCTGCTGGGTCGCGTTGTTAACACCCTGGGTGCGCCAATCGACGGTAGAGGTCCGGTTGAGCACGATGGCTTCTCCCCAATCGAAGTTATCGCACCAGGCGTTATCGACCGTCAGTCCGTAGATCAGCCTGTTCAGACAGGTTATAAGTCCGTTGATGCCATGATTCCAATCGGTCGTGGTCAGCGTGAACTGATCATCGGTGACCGTCAGACCGGTAAAACCGCGATGGCTATCGACGCCATTATCAACCAGCGTGACTCCGGCATCAAATGCGTGTACGTGGCCATCGGCCAGAAAGCGTCCACCATTTCTAACGTGGTTCGTAAACTGGAAGAACACGGCGCACTGTCTAACACCATCGTTGTGGTAGCAACTGCGTCTGAATCTGCTGCACTGCAATACCTGGCGCCATACGCCGGTTGCGCAATGGGCGAATACTTCCGTGACCGCGGTGAAGATGCACTGATCGTATACGATGACCTGTCTAAACAGGCTGTTGCTTATCGTCAGGTTTCCCTGCTGCTCCGTCGTCCACCTGGACGTGAAGCGTTCCCTGGCGACGTATTCTACCTCCACTCTCGTCTGCTGGAGCGTGCTTCCCGCGTTAACGCGGAATACGTCGAGAACTTCACCAAAGGTGAAGTGAAGGGTAAAACGGGCTCTCTGACCGCTCTGCCGATCATTGAAACCCAGGCGGGTGACGTTTCTGCGTTCGTTCCGACCAACGTAATCTCCATTACCGATGGTCAGATCTTCCTGGAAACCAACCTGTTTAACTCCGGTATTCGTCCGGCAGTTAACCCGGGTATCTCCGTATCCCGTGTTGGTGGTGCTGCTCAGACCAAGATCATCAAGAAACTGTCCGGTGGTATCCGTACCGCGCTGGCACAGTATCGTGAACTGGCTGCGTTCTCTCAGTTCGCATCCGATCTGGACGAAGCAACCCGTAAACAGCTGAGCCACGGTCAGAAAGTGACCGAGCTGCTGAAGCAGAAACAGTATGCACCAATGTCTGTTGCTCAGCAGGGCCTGGTACTGTTCGCGGCTGAACGCGGTTACCTCGAAGATGTGGAACTGGCGAAAATCGGTAGCTTCGAAGCCGCTCTGCTGGCTTACGTCGACCGTGATCACGCTCCGCTGATGCAAGAGATCAACCAGACCGGTGGCTATAACGACGAAATCGAAGGCAAGCTGAAAGCTATCCTCGATTCCTTCAAAGCAACCCAATCCTGGTAATCGTCCGGCGGCTTGTCTCAGGACAAGCCGCCTGGCATTGAGGAGAAGCTCATGGCCGGCGCAAAAGAGATACGTAGTAAGATCGCAAGCGTCCAGAACACGCAAAAGATCACTAAAGCGATGGAGATGGTCGCCGCTTCCAAAATGCGTAAATCGCAGGATCGCATGGCGGCCAGCCGTCCTTATGCAGAAACCATGCGCAAAGTGATTGGTCACCTTGCAAACGGTAATCTGGAATATAAGCACCCTTACCTGGAAGAACGCGACGTTAAGCGCGTGGGCTACCTGGTGGTGTCGACCGACCGTGGTCTGTGTGGCGGCTTGAACATTAACCTGTTCAAAAAACTGCTGGCGGATATGAAAGCATGGTCTGAAAAAGGCGTTCAGTGCGATATCGCAATGATCGGCTCTAAAGGCGTCTCTTTCTTTAACTCCGTTGGTGGCAACATTGTCGCTCAGGTGACCGGTATGGGTGATAACCCGTCCCTGTCCGAACTGATCGGCCCGGTTAAAGTGATGTTGCAGGCTTATGATGAAGGCCGTCTGGACAGACTGTACGTTGTCAGCAACAAATTCATTAACACCATGTCTCAGGTTCCAACGCTCACGCAGATGCTGCCGTTACCGGCATCAGAAGATGGCGAGCTGAAGCAAAAAACCTGGGATTACCTGTATGAACCCGATCCGAAACCGCTGCTGGATACCCTGCTGCGTCGTTACGTTGAATCTCAGGTTTATCAGGGCGTTGTAGAAAACCTGGCCAGCGAGCAGGCCGCACGAATGGTGGCGATGAAAGCCGCGACCGATAATGGCGGCAGCCTGATTAAAGAGCTGCAGTTGGTTTACAACAAAGCTCGTCAGGCCAGCATTACTCAGGAACTCACCGAGATCGTCTCGGGGGCCGCCGCGGTTTAACCAGGTTTACGAATTACGTAGAGGATTCAAGATGGCTACTGGAAAGATTGTCCAGGTAATCGGCGCCGTGGTGGACGTCGAGTTCCCTCAGGACGCCGTACCACGCGTGTACGACGCGCTTGAGGTACAGAATGGTAACGAGAGCCTGGTGCTGGAAGTTCAGCAGCAGCTCGGCGGCGGTATCGTGCGTACCATCGCGATGGGTTCTTCCGACGGTCTGCGTCGTGGTCTGGAAGTAAAAGACCTTGAGCACCCGATCGAAGTCCCGGTAGGTAAAGCAACACTGGGTCGTATCATGAACGTATTGGGTCAGCCAATCGACATGAAAGGCGACATCGGTGAAGAAGAGCGTTGGGCTATCCACCGCGCGGCACCTTCCTACGAAGAGCTGTCCAGCTCTCAGGAACTGCTGGAAACCGGTATCAAAGTTATCGACCTGATGTGTCCGTTTGCGAAGGGCGGTAAAGTTGGTCTGTTCGGTGGTGCGGGTGTAGGTAAAACCGTAAACATGATGGAGCTGATCCGTAACATCGCGATCGAGCACTCCGGTTACTCTGTGTTTGCGGGCGTAGGTGAACGTACTCGTGAGGGTAACGACTTCTACCACGAAATGACCGACTCCAACGTTCTGGACAAAGTATCCCTGGTTTACGGCCAGATGAACGAGCCACCTGGAAACCGTCTGCGCGTTGCGCTGACCGGCCTGACGATGGCTGAGAAGTTCCGTGACGAAGGCCGTGACGTTCTGCTGTTCGTTGATAACATCTATCGTTACACCCTGGCCGGTACTGAAGTATCTGCACTGCTGGGTCGTATGCCTTCAGCGGTAGGTTATCAGCCTACGCTGGCGGAAGAGATGGGTGTTCTTCAGGAACGTATCACCTCTACCAAAACCGGTTCTATCACCTCCGTTCAGGCGGTATACGTACCTGCGGATGACTTGACTGACCCATCACCAGCCACCACCTTTGCGCACTTAGATGCAACCGTGGTACTGAGCCGTCAGATCGCGTCTCTGGGTATCTACCCGGCCGTTGACCCGCTGGACTCCACCAGCCGTCAGCTGGATCCACTGGTTGTTGGTCAGGAACACTACGACACCGCGCGTGGCGTACAGTCCCTGCTGCAGCGTTACCAGGAACTGAAAGACATCATCGCCATCCTGGGTATGGATGAACTGTCTGAAGAAGACAAACTGGTGGTAGCACGTGCGCGTAAGATCCAGCGCTTCCTGTCCCAGCCGTTCTTCGTTGCGGAAGTATTCACCGGTTCTCCGGGTAAATACGTTTCCCTGAAAGACACCATCCGTGGCTTTAAAGGCATCATGGAAGGCGAATACGATCACCTGCCAGAGCAGGCGTTCTACATGGTTGGTTCCATCGAAGAAGCTGTGGAAAAAGCCAAAAAACTTTAACGCCTTAATCGGAGGGTGATATGGCAATGACTTACCACCTGGACGTCGTCAGCGCAGAGCAACAAATGTTCTCTGGTCTGGTCGAGAAAATCCAGGTAACGGGTAGTGAAGGTGAACTGGGTATTTTCCCGGGTCACGCACCGCTGCTCACCGCCATTAAGCCTGGTATGATCCGCATCGTTAAACAGTTCGGTCACGAAGAGTTTATCTATCTGTCCGGCGGCATTCTTGAAGTGCAGCCTGGCAGTGTGACCGTTCTGGCCGATACCGCTATTCGTGGCCAGGATCTCGACGAAGCGCGAGCCCTGGAGTCGAAGCGTAAGGCTGAAGAGCACATTAACAGCTCTCATGGTGACGTGGATTACGCTCAGGCGTCTGCGGAGCTGGCCAAAGCGATCGCGAAACTGCGCGTTATCGAGTTGACCAAAAAAGCGATGTAACACCGGCTTGAAAAGCACAAAAGCCAGTCTGGATACCAGGCTGGCTTTTTTTTTCGGCCTTAATTCATGCTGAAAAAGATGTAGAATTTTAAGCATCAAACGTTTTTACTTCTCACTCAAACTACCGTCAGGATGCGTATGTCAAACAGTGCGATGAGCGTGGTGATCCTTGCCGCAGGCAAAGGGACCCGCATGTATTCCGACCTGCCTAAAGTGCTTCACACGCTTGCAGGAAAGCCAATGGTGCAGCATGTCATTGATGCAGCGAATGAACTGGGTGCTAATCAGGTTCACCTGGTCTACGGCCACGGCGGCGATCTGCTTAAAAAGACGCTGAGCGACGACAAGCTCAACTGGGTGCTTCAGGCTGAACAGTTGGGTACAGGCCATGCCATGCAGCAGGCAGCGCCCTTCTTTGCGGATGACGAAGACATTTTGATGCTCTACGGCGATGTCCCGCTGATCTCTGTTGAAACACTGACTCGCCTGCGTGAAGCCAAACCGCAGGGCGGCCTCGGTTTATTAACCGTCGTGCTGGACGATCCAACCGGTTATGGTCGTATCACCCGTGAAAACGGCAACGTTACGGGTATTGTTGAGCATAAAGATGCCAGTGAGGCGCAGCGTCAGATTCAGGAGATCAACACCGGTATCCTGATTGCCAATGGCGCGGATATGAAGCGCTGGCTGTCGAAGCTCAACAACAACAATGCGCAGGGTGAATACTACATCACCGACATTATTGCGATGGCGTACCACGAAGGGCGCGAGATTGCGGCTGTCCATCCGGCACGCATCAGCGAAACCGAAGGGGTGAATAACCGTCTTCAACTTTCTCGCCTTGAGCGTGTTTATCAGTCCGAACAGGCTGAAAAACTGCTGCTGGCAGGCGTGATGCTGCGCGATCCGGCGCGTTTCGATCTGCGTGGCACGTTATCTCACGGGCGTGACGTTGAAATTGATACTAACGTTATCCTCGAGGGTAACGTGACGCTGGGCAACCGCGTCAAAATTGGCGCAGGCTGCGTGATCAAAAACAGCATCATCGGTGACGACTGCGAAATCAGCCCGTACAGCGTGGTGGAAGATGCCCGTCTGGACGTGGCCTGTACTATCGGCCCGTTTGCGCGCCTGCGCCCGGGTGCTGAGCTGCTGGAAGGCGCTCACGTGGGTAACTTCGTGGAGATGAAAAAAGCGCGTCTGGGTAAAGGCTCTAAAGCCGGTCATCTGACCTATCTGGGCGACGCGGAAATTGGCAATAACGTGAATATTGGTGCAGGGACGATTACCTGTAACTATGACGGCGCCAATAAGTTTAAAACGATCATTGGTGATGACGTGTTCGTTGGCTCCGATACGCAGTTGGTGGCACCGGTTACCGTGGGTAACGGGGTGACTATTGCCGCTGGAACAACCGTAACGCGCGATGTGGCCGAGAACGAGCTGGTATTAAGCCGCGTTCCGCAGGTCAGCAAGCAGGGCTGGAAACGCCCGGTGAAGAAAAAGTAACAACAAGGCGGGTGGCGCTACGCTTACCCGCCCTACGATTGAGTAGGCCTGATAAGGCGTAGCCGTCATCAGGCAAACCCGGGAGAGGAGATAAATATATATCTCCCCCCACAAGCAGTACCCATAAAAATAACCCCACTCTCTACAAGGCTCGGGGCGCCCGGAAAGGGCAAATACAGGTCAGCGACAACGCAGGCATAATGCCTAAATTCGGAATATAAATTATGTGTGGAATTGTTGGCGCAGTTGCGCAGCGTGATATTGCTGAAATCCTTCTCGAAGGTTTACGTCGTCTGGAATACCGTGGTTACGACTCTGCCGGTCTGGCTGTCGTCGATGCAGAAGGTCACATGACCCGTCTGCGTCGTCTCGGTAAAGTGCAGATGCTGGCCCAGGCCGCGGAAGAACATCCGCTGCACGGGGGAACCGGTATTGCGCATACCCGCTGGGCGACGCACGGCGAACCGTCTGAAGGCAACGCGCACCCGCATGTGTCTGAACACATCGTGGTTGTGCACAACGGCATTATCGAAAACCACGAACCACTGCGCGAAGCACTGAAAGCGCGCGGCTACACCTTCGTCTCTGAAACCGACACCGAAGTGATTGCTCACCTGGTGCACTGGGAGCTGGAGCAGGGCGGTACACTGCGTGATGCGGTGCTGCGTGCTATCCCTCAGCTGCGCGGTGCGTACGGTACGGTGATCATGGATTCCCGCGATCCGTCCACGCTGCTGGCCGCGCGTTCCGGTAGCCCAATGGTTATCGGTCTGGGCATGGGTGAAAACTTTATCGCCTCTGACCAGCTGGCGCTCCTGCCGGTCACCCGCCGCTTTATCTTCCTGGAAGAGGGGGATATCGCCGAAGTGACTCGCCGCAGCGTGACCGTGTTCGATACCAAAGGCGAGCAGGTGAAGCGCCAGGAGATCGAATCTAACCTGCAGTACGACGCGGGCGACAAAGGCGCTTACCGTCACTACATGCAGAAAGAGATTTACGAGCAGCCAAACGCCATCAAAAACACCCTGACCGGGCGCATCAGCCACGGTGAAGTGGATCTGAGCGAGCTGGGTGCAAACGCGAACGAACTGCTCGGCAAGGTTGAGCACATTCAGATCGTGGCCTGCGGCACCTCCTACAACTCCGGTATGGTCTCTCGCTACTGGTTTGAATCCCTGGCGGGCGTGCCGTGTGATGTGGAAATTGCCTCTGAATTCCGCTATCGCAAATCTGCGGTGCGTCGTAACAGCCTGATGATCACCCTTTCCCAGTCTGGTGAAACGGCGGATACCCTGGCTGCGCTGCGACTGTCTAAAGAGCTGGGTTACCTGGGCTCTCTGGCCATCTGTAACGTCCCGGGCTCTTCCCTGGTGCGTGAATCCGATCTGGCGCTAATGACCAAAGCGGGTACCGAAATCGGCGTGGCCTCCACTAAAGCGTTTACCACTCAGCTGACCGTTCTGCTGATGCTGGTGGCGAAGCTGGCGCGTCTGAAAGGCGAAGATGCTTCCGTTGAGCATGACATCGTTCATGGTCTGCAGGCGCTGCCGAGCCGTATTGAGCAGATGCTGTCTCAGGACAAACGCATTGAAGCCCTGGCGGAAGATTTCTCTGACAAGCATCACGCCCTGTTCCTGGGTCGTGGCGATCAGTATCCGATTGCGCTGGAAGGCGCGCTGAAGCTGAAAGAGATCTCCTATATTCACGCTGAAGCCTATGCGGCAGGCGAACTGAAACACGGCCCGCTGGCGCTGATTGACGCCGATATGCCGGTCATCGTTGTGGCACCCAACAACGAACTGCTGGAAAAACTGAAATCTAACATCGAAGAAGTGCGCGCCCGCGGCGGTGTCCTGTACGTCTTCGCCGACAAAGATGCCGGTTTCGCCAGCAGCGACAACATGCACATCATCGAGATGCCGCATGTGGAAGAGGTGATTGCACCGATCTTCTACACCGTTCCGCTGCAGCTGCTGGCTTACCACGTGGCGCTGATCAAAGGCACCGACGTCGACCAGCCGCGTAACCTGGCGAAATCGGTCACTGTAGAATAAACCCTTCAGGCTCCACCTTCGGGTGGAGCTTTTTTATCCTGCCTGGTTTGTTTTTCATCAATCCTTTCTCATTTTTAATAATGACAATTTGTCATCTTCAGCTACTTTTTTCAGTGTCACATAAAGAAAATATTTCTGAAAACAACCTGTCATAAAAGTGGCTAACTCGATGAAAATTAAGCTTTGTTTTGTTTAATTTTAAGTTAAATTTTCATTGTCATAAAACTGTCATAATTCGTACATTTATCTGTCACCTGTTTGTCCTATTTTGCTCATCGTAGCCACTAAACAACGATTTACGAAAATCTTGCAGGAGACATTATGAAAGTTATGCGTACCACTGTCGCAACTGTTGTCGCCGCGACCTTATCTCTGAGCGCGTTCTCTGTATTTGCAGAAGCAAGCCTGACTGGCGCTGGTGCAACCTTCCCTGCGCCGGTGTATGCCAAATGGGCGGATACCTACCAGAAAGAAACCGGTAACAAGGTTAACTATCAGGGTATCGGCTCCTCCGGTGGCGTGAAACAAATTACCGCGAACACGGTTGATTTCGGCGCGTCTGACGCTCCGCTGTCAGATGACAAACTGGCTCAGGAAGGCCTGTTCCAGTTCCCTACCGTGATCGGTGGCGTGGTTCTGGCCATCAACCTGCCGGGCGTGAAGTCGGGCGAGCTGGTGCTGGACGGCAAAACGCTGGGTGACATCTACCTGGGCAACATCAAAAAATGGGATGACGAAGCGATCGCTAAGCTCAACCCAGGCCTGAAGCTGCCTTCTCAGAACATCGCCGTGGTTCGCCGCGCGGATGGTTCCGGTACCTCTTTCGTGTTCACCAGCTACCTGGCGAAAGTGAACGAAGAGTGGAAATCTAAAGTCGGCTCCGGTTCTACCGTTAACTGGCCTACCGGTCTGGGCGGTAAAGGTAACGACGGTATCGCCGCGTTCGTACAGCGTCTGCCTGGCTCCATCGGCTACGTAGAGTATGCGTACGCGAAGCAGAACAACCTGTCTTACACCAAACTGGTTTCTGCCGACGGCAAGCCGGTTAGCCCGACCGAAGAGAACTTTGCTAACGCTGCCAAAGGCGCTGACTGGAGCAAATCCTTCGCGCAGGATCTGACTAACCAGAAGGGCGAAGGTGCATGGCCAATCACCTCTACCACCTTCATCCTGGTGCACAAAGAGCAGAAGAAACCTGAGCAGGGCGCTGAAGTGCTGAAGTTCTTCGACTGGGCATACAAAAACGGCGGCAAACAGGCTAACGCTCTGGATTACGCCACCCTGCCAGACAACGTGGTTGAGCAGATTCGCGCTGCATGGAAAACCAACGTAAAAGACAGCAGCGGTAAAGCATTGTATTAATTTAGCATTCTGACGAAAATGGCGGGTGGCGCTTGCGCTTACCCGCCCTACGGTTCCGACTGTAGGCCGGGTAAGCGCAAGCGCCACCCGGCGATTTCGTAAACGCGTTTAACAGAAGAGTAATTTATGGCTGCAACCAAGCCTGTATTTAACCCTCCGGGTAAAAAAGGTGACATGATTTTCAGCGCGCTGGTCAAACTGGCTGCGCTGATTGTGCTATTGCTGCTGGGCGGCATTATCGTGTCTCTGATTTTCTCCTCCTGGCCGAGCATCCAGAAATTCGGTTTCTCCTTCCTGTGGACCAAAGAGTGGGACGCGCCGAACGACATCTACGGTGCCCTGGTGCCAATTTACGGCACGCTGGTGACCTCGTTCATCGCCCTGCTGATTGCGGTTCCGGTAAGCTTTGGTATTGCCCTGTTCCTGACGGAGCTGGCGCCGGGCTGGCTGCGTCGTCCGCTGGGGATCGCCATCGAACTGCTGGCAGCTATTCCGAGTATCGTCTACGGCATGTGGGGCCTGTTCATCTTTGCGCCGCTGTTTGCCACGTACTTCCAGGAACCGGTGGGTAATGTCCTCTCTGCCATTCCGTTTGTGGGGGCCCTGTTCTCTGGCCCGGCTTTCGGTATCGGCATTCTGGCGGCTGGCGTGATCCTCGCCATCATGATTATTCCGTACATTGCGGCGGTTATGCGCGATGTCTTCGAACAAACGCCGGTGATGATGAAAGAGTCGGCCTACGGTATCGGCTGCACCACCTGGGAAGTGATCTGGCGCATCGTCCTTCCGTTCACCAAAAATGGGGTGATCGGGGGCGTGATGCTGGGCTTAGGTCGTGCGCTGGGTGAAACCATGGCGGTCACCTTTATCATCGGTAACACCTACCAGCTCGACAGCGCGTCGCTCTATATGCCGGGTAACAGTATTACCTCTGCGCTGGCGAATGAATTTGCGGAAGCGGAATCGGGTCTGCACGTCGCGGCGCTGATGGAGCTGGGTCTGATTCTGTTCGTTATTACCTTCATTGTTCTGGCGATTTCCAAGCTGATGATTATGCGTCTCGCTAAAAATGAGGGAGCACGCTAATGGCCACTCTCGAAATGCAAGCAACTGCTGAACTGGCGGAATCCCGCCGCAAAATGCAGGCCAGACGCCGCATGAAAAACCGCATTGCCCTGACGCTCTCTATGGCGACGATGGCATTCGGCCTGTTCTGGCTGGTCTGGATCCTCTTCTCGACGGTCGTTCGCGGGATTGACGGAATGTCACTGTCGCTGTTCACCGAAATGACGCCGCCGCCGAACACGGCGGGTGGTGGCCTGGCGAATGCCCTGGCGGGCAGCGGATTGCTGATCCTCTGGGCGACGGTCTTCGGCACGCCGCTGGGCATCATGGCGGGCATCTACCTGGCAGAATACGGCCGTAAATCCTGGCTAGCGGAAGTGATTCGCTTCATTAACGACATTTTGCTGTCAGCCCCGTCTATCGTCGTGGGTCTGTTCGTTTACACCGTGGTGGTGGCGCAGATGGAACACTTCTCCGGCTGGGCGGGCGTCATTGCGCTGGCGCTGCTGCAGGTGCCGATTGTGATTCGAACCACCGAGAACATGCTGAAACTGGTGCCGGACAGCCTGCGTGAAGCGGCTTACGCGCTGGGTACGCCGAAATGGAAGATGATCTCTGCGATTACGCTGAAGGCGTCGGTCTCCGGGATCATGACCGGTATCCTGCTGGCGGTGGCGCGTATCGCGGGTGAAACGGCACCGCTGCTGTTTACGTCCCTCTCCAACCAGTTCTGGAGCACGGACATGATGCAGCCGATCGCCAACCTGCCGGTGACGATCTTTAAATTTGCGATGAGCCCCTTCGCGGAATGGCAGCAGCTGGCCTGGGCCGGGGTGCTGATCATTACCCTTTGCGTACTGTTGCTGAACATTCTGGCGCGCGTCATTTTCGCGAAGAAGAAACACGGTTAATTTTTTACGGCGCGGCAGATCGCGGCGCCGAATGAGGAAATGAGTCAATGAGTATGGTTGATACTGCCCCGGGTAAGATTCAGGTTCGTGATTTGAACTTCTACTACGGCAAATTCCATGCCCTGAAGAACATCAACCTGGATATCGCAAAGAACCAGGTCACGGCATTTATCGGTCCGTCCGGCTGTGGGAAATCCACGCTGCTGCGTACCTTTAACAAAATGTATTCGCTCTATCCGGAGCAGCGCGCTGAAGGGGAAATCATCCTCGATGGTGAAAACATTCTGACCCAGGCTCAGGATATTGCCCTGCTGCGTGCGAAAGTGGGGATGGTGTTCCAGAAACCCACGCCGTTCCCGATGTCTATTTATGACAACATTGCGTTTGGTGTGCGTCTGTTTGAAAAGCTCTCCCGTGCCGATATGGACGAGCGCGTGCAGTGGGCTTTGACCAAGGCCGCATTATGGAACGAAACCAAAGATAAGTTGCACCAGAGCGGTTACTCTCTCTCCGGTGGTCAGCAGCAGCGTCTGTGCATTGCGCGCGGTATTGCGATTCGCCCTGAAGTGTTGCTGCTGGATGAGCCGTGTTCAGCGCTGGACCCGATCTCAACCGGCCGCATTGAAGAGCTGATCACCGAACTGAAGCAGGATTACACCGTGGTTATCGTGACCCATAACATGCAGCAGGCTGCACGTTGCTCCGATCACACGGCGTTTATGTACCTGGGTGAATTGATTGAGTTCAGCAACACGGACGATCTGTTCACTAAGCCCGCGAAGAAACAAACCGAAGATTATATTACTGGCCGCTACGGTTGATTTGCCTTAGTGCATGTGGAGAAACCATGGACAACCTCAATCTTAATAAACATATTTCAGGCCAGTTCAACGCAGAGCTGGAAAGCATCCGCACGCAGGTGATGACCATGGGTGGCATGGTTGAGCAGCAGCTTTCTGATGCAATTACGGCAATGCACAACCAGGACAGCGAGCTGGCGAAGCGCGTCATTGAAGGCGACAAAAACGTCAACATGATGGAAGTCGCTATCGACGAGGCCTGCGTGCGCATTATCGCGAAACGTCAGCCGACGGCGAGCGACCTGCGTCTGGTGATGGCGATCATCAAAACCATCGCCGAGCTGGAGCGTATTGGTGACGTGGCGGATAAAATCTGCCGCACCGCGCTGGAGAAGTTCTCTCAGCAGCACCAGCCGCTGCTGGTGAGCCTGGAGTCGCTGGGCCGCCACACCGTGCAGATGCTGCACGACGTGCTGGATGCCTTTGCGCGTATGGATCTGGACGAAGCGGTGCGTATCTACCGTGAAGACAAGAAGGTCGACCAGGAGTATGAAGGCATCGTGCGTCAGCTGATGACCTATATGATGGAAGATTCCCGTACGATCCCAAGCGTACTGACTGCCCTGTTCTGCGCGCGCTCCATCGAGCGTATCGGCGACCGCTGCCAGAACATTTGCGAATACATTTTCTACTTCGTGAAGGGTCAGGACTTCCGTCACGTGGGCGGCGACGAGCTGGATAAGCTGCTGGCGGGTAAAGATCCGAAAGAGTAATGTTTGTGGCGGGTGGCACTAGCGCTTACCCGCCCTACTAGCCCTGTAGGCCGGATAAGCGTTAGCGCCATCCGGCTTTGTTTTTTCAGCGAGTAATATCCCATCCGCGCGCCTTCCACAGCGCGGGCAACTGCGCCAGATCGGTGAAGGTCGTGACTTTTGGATGATCGATCGGCTTGTTGTGCGGGTCGGCGCAGAAGTAAAACACCTCCATTCCCGCATCAATCCCCGACTGCGCGCCAGCAGATGAGTCATCCACCAGAATGCAGTTCTCTACGTTGACGCCCATCGCTTTCGCCGCATGGAACATCAGTGCCGGGTCCGGCTTCCAGCGTTGGATATCGTAGCCACTGAACAGTTTTTCCGGGAAATGGTGCAGCATCTCAAGCTTGCCCAGCGAGTGCTGCATTTTGCTGACCGGGCCGTTGGAGACCACGCAGATCGGCACCGTCATGGCATCCAGCAGCGCGTTTGCGCCCGGAATCACCTCCAGCTCCGAATCGAACAGGCGTGCAACCTCGGCGCGGTACACCGGTTCCAGAGCCGCTTTCTCCAGAACGACGCCGTGTTCTTCGTTAATGATGTCGATGATCTCGTAGAGCTTCACGCCCTTAAAGCGTTTAAACACCTCTTCGAGTTCCAGCGTAATGCCAAATTCCTGGAACATGGCCACATACGCGCGGGAACAAATGACCTCACTGTCGACCAGCGTACCGTCGCAGTCGAAAAATACCGCTTCAATTCCGGACATGCCTTTCCCTTTTAGCCAGTTTAACGTTTACGTACGGCAGTTCGCCGAAACGCAATCGTTGCCGTATAAGCAAATTCAATGAAAAAAGTATCACGTAACCGCCACTATTGTCGCATTTTGGTATAGGATAGCGACGAATTTTCCCTCCTTGTTCGGAAATTGATGATGAGTCAACAACACACTACCCAGACGTCTGGTCAGGGTCTGCTTGAGCGCGTTTTCAAACTGCGCGAGCATGGCACAACGGCACGCACCGAAGTGATCGCGGGTTTCACCACCTTCCTGACGATGGTCTATATCGTTTTTGTGAACCCTCAAATTCTGGGCGTTGCTGGCATGGATACCAGCGCCGTCTTTGTAACCACCTGCCTGATCGCCGCCCTTGGCAGCATTCTGATGGGTGTGTTCGCTAACCTGCCGGTTGCGCTGGCACCGGCGATGGGCCTGAATGCGTTCTTCGCATTCGTGGTCGTGCAGGCGATGGGTCTGCCGTGGCAGGTTGGCATGGGCGCCATCTTCTGGGGTGCGGTTGGTCTGCTGCTGCTGACCATTTTCCGCGTGCGTTACTGGATGATTGCGAACATTCCTGTGAGCCTGCGCGTGGGCATCACCAGCGGTATCGGTCTGTTCATCGGTATGATGGGGCTGAAAAACGCCGGCGTTATCGTGGCGAACCCGGATACGCTGGTGAGCATCGGCCACCTGACCTCTCATAACGTGCTGCTGGGCGTACTGGGCTTCTTTATCATCGCGATCCTGGCTTCCCGCAATATTCACGCGGCGGTGCTGGTGTCTATCGTGGTCACCACCCTGCTGGGCTGGATGCTGGGCGACGTTCACTATAACGGCATCGTTTCCGCGCCACCGAGCATCTCTACCGTTGTTGGTCACGTCGATCTGGCTGGCTCCCTGAACCTGGGCCTGGCGGGCGTGATTTTCTCCTTCATGCTGGTGAACCTGTTCGACTCCTCCGGCACGCTGATTGGCGTGACCGATAAAGCGGGTCTGGCGGATGAAAAAGGGAAATTCCCGCGCATGAAGCAGGCGCTGTTTGTGGACAGCGTCTCCTCTGTGACCGGTGCGTTTATCGGAACCTCGTCTGTTACCGCGTACATTGAATCTTCTTCCGGCGTATCCGTGGGCGGCCGTACCGGCCTGACGGCGGTGGTCGTGGGTATTCTGTTCCTGCTGGTGATCTTCCTCTCTCCGCTGGCGGGCATGGTGCCTCCGTAC
The DNA here is from genome assembly GCF_055817355.1 of Enterobacter sp. PL_is379. NCBI lineage: Bacteria > Pseudomonadati > Pseudomonadota > Gammaproteobacteria > Enterobacterales > Enterobacteriaceae > Enterobacter > Enterobacter sp. PL_is379. Next base: position 220,040 of record NZ_JBVPGT010000025.1, on the reverse strand, counting down.
GCGGCGGCGGGTGCGCTTATCTACGTGGGGGTGCTGATGACCTCCAGCCTGTCACGCGTGAAGTGGGATGATTTAACCGAAGCGGTGCCGGCGTTTATTACCGCCGTGATGATGCCGTTCAGCTTCTCGATTACCGAAGGTATCGCGCTGGGCTTTATCTCTTACTGCGTAATGAAGATCGGTACCGGCCGCTTCCGCGACCTCAGCCCGTGCGTCATCGTTGTGGCGCTGCTGTTTGTGCTGAAGATTGTGTTTATTGACGCCAAATAAACAGTAAGCCCTTTTCTTCGAAAAGGGCTTTAGTGTTTGTTCCCTCTCCCCGTGGGAGAGGGTCAGGGTGAGGGCATCAGGCCGCAATGATCTTACGCCTTCACTCGCTTAATATAATCCCCGAACGCCGTCAGCTGGCCAGAGAGATGGTCGCGCGTGCTCTGATCGACCACCTCACCCGTTTGCGGGTCGACCTTGTTCTGAATCACTCCGCCCATAAATTCCGGCTTGTTCATCACCATCGCATCGAGGAATACCAGGATCTGGCGCAGGTGATACTGGCAGCGCGCGCCGCCAATCGCGCCCATGGAGCTGGTCTGGATCAGCACCGGTTTGCCTGACAGCGGCTGCTCAGGTAAACGGGACAGCCAGTCGATGGCATTCTTCAGGCCACCCGGAACCGAGTAGTTATACTCTGGCGTGACGATGACCACGCCGTCGGCCTGGCGGATCTGCTCTGCCAGCACCTCAACGCTCTGCGGGAACCCTTCTTCCTGCTGGACATCCGCATCATACAGCGGAATATCGCCAATAGACGGCAGGGCGCTAATTTCCATACCTGCAGGCGCCAGCTGTGGCAGCGTGCGGGCTACCATCCCGTTAAATGAACCTTTGCGCAGGCTTCCCAGTAAAGTAACGACTTTCAACGTATCAGACATGATTACTCCTGTTTCATCATGATGACCCTGATTGGATCAGCTAAGGGTGAATGCTTTTTCTGCCGGTAAACTGGTTAAACGCATCAGGCGTGCGGCGGGCTCGTTGGCGCGCTCGGGCACATCAGGAAGGCTACGCCATCCCTGTTGGCTGTCAAATTCCCAGATTTTCATGCGTTCGATGGCGGGGGTAACCGCAATGGACCAAATAAGCACATCTTCTGCGTCACTGAGCGCCTCTACCAGCGTGGCCTGAGTGGCACGAAGACGTCCGGAGCCTGGCAGCAGCTGCAGCAGGCTGGCGTCGTCTGAGGCGCATCCACAGAGCTTGCGAATGCTCTGGCGTAAGGTAATGAGCTGGGCTCTGGCTTCGACAGGATCGTTCTGGTTGCGGACCCATAGCTTCTCATTGCTGGAGAGCGGATAGTCTTCATGCGCATTACCGCCATGGAAGCTGCGCGTCGCGCGCTGAAGTTCCATATCGAGCCCACAATCCCCTTCGGTGGTCAGTGCGACGCCAATGATATTGCCCGCGTAGGCAATCGAAAAACGAGGGAGATCCGGGTCGGCAAAGACCGGACGGCCTTCGGGTTGGGTAATGATATCCGGCAGCTCGCTGGTGCCGTACAGCATAAACAGCAGTTCTGCGAGAAGCGCTCTGGACGCTAAAAACCGCGTCCTGCGGTGTTCCGGGAGAGTGAGTGCTTCAGTGTGACAGGCTGAAGAAATTCTTGCCGATACGAGACGTCCTTCCGTAAGTATCCCTCTTGCAAAGTGCGTAGCCATTTTTCGCTCCTTGATAATGGTCGTAATCGGTTAAACGGTTACATGATTATCGCTTAACTTGACTCCTGTTTTAATCAGTAAATGGGAGTAAGAGAAGCCTTAGGACCGAACTTTACATTTTCTTAGGCAAAAATTGGATCGCTCGCACCGTACAGCGCCTTGATGGTCTCCCGCAGCCACAGGATTTTCGGATTATGACTGTTCCGTTTATGCCAGATCAGCGTGAAGGGAACGGTAAGCTTTTCAGCCTGCGCTTCATCAATGGGAATAGGAAGCGCGATCAGCTTCCGCTGGTGGAGTTCATTGTAGTGATGGCAGTAGTGCGGAGCCGTGGCGATATAGTTATGGTTGGGCTGCGCCGCCATAAACATCGCCTGTTCAAAGCCCGGCAGGCTCATGGCGATCGTGCGCTCGCGTCCCATCTCCTTTAGCACCTCATCAAGCGCCCAGGTGTCGCTGCGTTCCCAGAAGATGCTGATATGGGGATAGCGCAGGAAGGTCTCCAGATTCCACTCTTGCTGAAGCGCCGGATGATCCTCGCGCAGATAGACGCAGGGGTGATCGCTGAACAGAATTTCGTAGTCGATAAACCACGGCATCAGCTTAAGCAGTTCGCGGGATCGCGGATGCGTTTCACGCCCGGTGAAGCCCAAATCAACCTCGCCACGCGTAATCGCGTCCAGCGAGTCGTAATCCCACTGACGCATTTTCACCGTAGCCTGCGGATAGCGCTGGTTCACCTGCTCCAGCAGAGTATTGAAGCGGATCAGCATCAGCGGCGTTTCCGCGGCCAGCACGAACGTCAGCCCGCCCGGAGAGTCATGGTGGAATTTATCGAGGATTTGGTTGCCGATTTGCATCCAGTCAGCCAGATCCTGCTCAAGACTTACCGTCAGTGGTGTCGGCAGCAGCCCTAGCGGCGTTTTGACAAACAGCGGGTCGTCAAACCAGTCGCGCAGCTTGGCCAGCGATTTGCTCACCGCCGACGGCGTCACGTTCATCCGCTTCGCCGCTTTGGTGACGCTGCGCTCCTGCAGCAAAAGCTGCAGGCACAGCAACAGGTTAAGATCGAGACTGCTGATGGGCTTCTTCATAGTGCGCCGCGGGCCGGATGACCATAAGTAAGGTAATGCACAGTATGCTACAGCCAATCAGAACCCCGATCAGCATATTCAGCGCGTTGAGCCCGATGACCGCCGCCAGCCAAATCCACAGCGACGAGCCGCAGACCTGCGCGATCCCCAGCACCGAGCTTGCCACGCCTGCCCGCAGCGAGAAGGGGCCAAGCGCCTGGCTCATCGCCACGCCAAAGCCAACCGAGAACCCGGCGCAAATAAGGGTAATACCCACCAGCATCACCGCATGTGAGCTGGTGGTCGCCAGGATCGCGCCTGCCGTGAGGAATAAAACCTGTGAGGTCAGCATCAGCGTGCGCTGGCTGAAAACATTTAGCGCAAACGGGGTGGAGAACGAGACCGCCATACTGACCATGGCGGTTAATGCCATCACCGTTGAATACTCACCGCGATCGAAGCCCATGGTTTCCATCAGTAAAACCGGGGAAACGTTTACATAGGTCAGGATCACCGCCACGCTTAACGTGGTCACGGCCAGACGGCTGAGGAAAAAGCGGTTGAGAAGCTTCTCTGCCGGGTGAATGGTGGCGGTATGGCCGGTATTCTGCGAGCCCGGGTGGGTCTCTTTCAGCACGGCGATGGATAAGGTAAACACCAGCGCGCCCATGGCCGCCATGGTCCAGAACAGGCTCTGCCACGGGAATTTCAGCATGATCAGATATCCCACGACCGGGGCCAGCACCGGGATGATGCAGGTAATACCGTTCAGCATCGAGAGCACCTTAGCGCGACGCTGGGCGCTTAGGGTGTCGCGCAAAATGGCAAACGCCACCACGTAGCAACCGCCAGCGCCAATACCCTGGATAAACCGTCCGGTCAGGAACACGGTGCTGTTTTGCGCCTGTGAGCAGAGCAGAGAGGCCAGGGCAAAAATGATGGCACCGGTTATCGCGACTGGCTGACGGCCTGCCTTATCCGCGATCTTCCCGGCAAAGACCATCGACGACGCCATCCCCGCGAGGTAGGCCGAAAACGCGATGTGCAGCTGCGCTTCGCTGGCACCCAGATCGCGGGCGATGTGCGGTAATCCCACCAGATACATATCAATACCAGACGGATAAAGCAGAACTAATGCGAAACTACAAAACAGAAAACGCGCCATAAACCCCCCATAGATGCAGGCATGCAGGATAGGGGGTGAAAAGGGATTAGGCGAGTTGCCATTTGGACAATGGTGATTTCCCAGGAGGAAATCACCATTAATTAGCGGGCATTACTTACCAATACAGAAGCTCGAGAAGATCCTTCCCAGCAGATCGTCCGACGTAAACTCCCCGGTGATCTCGCTCAGATTCTGCTGCGCCAGGCGCAGCTCTTCCGCCAGCAGTTCACCCGCCCACGCGCCGATCAGCTGTGCTTTACCCTGAACAAGGTGATTTGCCGCCTCTTCCAGCGCCTGCAGGTGACGACGACGCGCCAGGAAGCCGCCTTCCATGCTGGTGTCAAAGCCCATGCTCTGCTTGAGATGGTTACGCAGGTCGTCCACGCCCTCACCGGTCCGCGCCGACAGGCGAATCAGTGAGTGACCGTTCACATCGCTGATACCCAGCGTTTCGCCGGTGACGTCCGCTTTGTTACGCACTACGGTGATTGGCAGTTTCGCCGGCAGACGGGCGATAAAGTCTGGCCAGATCTCAGCCGGGTCAACGGCGTCGGTGGTGGTGCCGTCCACCATAAACAGCACGCGGTCGGCCTGCTCGATCTCCTGCCAGGCGCGCTCGATACCGATGCGCTCCACTTCGTCGCTGGCATCGCGCAGACCGGCGGTATCAATGATGTGCAGCGGCATCCCGTCGATATGGATATGCTCGCGCAGCACGTCGCGGGTGGTCCCGGCAATGTCGGTTACGATCGCCGCTTCACGGCCCGCCAGGGCATTCAGCAGGCTCGATTTCCCGGCGTTAGGGCGTCCGGCAATCACCACCTTCATCCCTTCGCGCAGCAGGCTGCCCTGGCGCGCTTCGGCACGGACGGCGTCGAGATCGGCCATCACCTGGTTGAGCTGGGCTTCGATTTTGCCGTCAGAGAGGAAGTCGATCTCCTCATCCGGGAAGTCGATAGCCGCTTCCACGTAGATGCGCAGGTGAGTAAGTGCTTCCACAAGGTGATTCACACGCGCGGAGAATGCCCCCTGCAGCGAGTTCAGGGCGGAGCGGGCCGCCTGTTCGGAACTGGCATCGATCAGGTCTGCAATGGCCTCCGCTTGCGCCAGGTCGAGCTTGTCGTTGAGGAAGGCACGCTCGGAGAACTCGCCCGGCTTCGCAATGCGCAGGCCCGGCAGGGTCAGAATACGTTTTAACAGCAGGTCGAGGATAACCGGCCCGCCGTGGCCCTGAAGCTCCAGCACGTCTTCACCGGTAAAGGAGTTCGGGCCGGGGAACCACAGCGCAATGCCCTGGTCCAGCGGCGTGCCGTCGGTGTCCTTAAACGGCAGGTAATCAGCGTAGCGCGGCTTTGGCAGTTTACCCAGCACCGCTTCGGCCACCTCGCGCGCCTTCAGGCCGGAGATACGCAGAATGCCTACACCACCGCGTCCCGGTGGGGTTGCCTGGGCGACGATAGTGTCGTTATGGCTCATGGTTGCTCTCGTTCAATACAAATAAAAAAGGCGGTCAATCGACCGCCCTTATTTTAGCGTTAACTTACCGAATCAGGACTTTTTCTTTTCGCGGCTATGCAGGCCACGTTTTTCCAGACCACGGTAAATCAGCTGCTGCTGGATGATGGTCACCAGGTTGCTGACGATATAGTACAGCACCAGACCTGACGGGAACCACAGGAAGAACACGGTGAAGATGACCGGCATAAAGGTCATGATCTTCTGCTGCATCGGGTCGGTCACGGTGGTCGGCGACATCTTCTGGATGAAGAACATCGTCACGCCCATCAGGATCGGCAGGATGTAGTACGGGTCCTGTGCGGACAGGTCATGGATCCACAGGGCGAACGGCGCGTGACGCAGCTCAACGGAACCCATCAGCATGTAGTACAGCGCAAGGAAGATTGGCATCTGAATCAGCAGCGGGAAGCAACCACCCAGTGGGTTCACTTTCTCTGCTTTGTACAGGGCCATCATTTCCTGGCTCTGACGCTGTTTGTCATCGCCCAGACGCTCACGCATTGCCTGAATCTTCGGCTGCAGCATGCGCATCTTCGCCATGGAGGTGTACTGCGCTTTAGTCAGCGGGTACATGATGCCACGAACGATGAAGGTGATAACGATGATGGAGAAGCCCCAGTTACCCAGGAAGCTGTGGATGAACTTCAGCAGCTTAAACAGCGGCTGAGAGATGAACCACAACCAGCCGTAATCCACGGTCAGATCCAGGTGCGGCGCAACAGCGGCCATTTTGTCCTGAATTTCCGGGCCGACCCACAGGGTGCTTGCCAGCTTACCGGTTTGACCCGGCTGAACCAGAACCGGCTGAGATTTGTAGCCGATGGCTGCAAGACCGTTACCCAGGTTCGCGGTATAGAAGTTGTTGGTACCGTCGTTATTTGGCACCCACGCAGTAGCGAAATACTGCTGCAGCATTGCCACCCAACCGCCTTTAGCGCTGATGTTCAGGTTTTCATTATCGGCAATGGTGTCGAATTTGTATTTCTCATACTTCGCGTCTGGCGTGGAGTACGCCGCGCCACGGAAGGTATGCAGCGCAAAGTTGCTGCTTCCGGTGTCTCGGTGAGACGGCAGATTGATGGACTGCTTCAGCTGGCCAAAGGTCGACAGCTCCAGCGGTTTCGCACTGGCGTTCTGTACGCTGTAGCCTACGTTCACCGCATATTCACCGCGTTTCAGGGTGAAGGTTTTGGTGAAGGTGTTGCCTGCGGCGTCGGTGTACGTCATCGGGATCGCGAGTTCGTTCTGACCATCAGCCAGCACAAAGGTGTCGTTCTCGACGGTATACAGTGGACGCGCACCGTTAGCCGGGTTATCCGGGCCGTCACGACCGGTCAGGCCGCTCTGCGCCTGGTAGATAAACTCAGGCGTGGTTTCCAGTAACTGGAACGGTTCGTTAGACTTCAGCTCTTTCGGGTAGGTTAACAGCAGCGCCTGCTCAACATCACCACCACGGGTGTTGATAGTCAGCTCAAGCACATCGGTCTTAACCGTAATCTGTTTCCCCTGGCCACTGGCCGGTACGCCCTGGTCGGCGGCGCTACCCGCTGCGGTGGTCGTTGTCTGCGTGACCTGCTGTTGTGGTTGAGGATTTTTATCCTGCTCCCACGCCTGCCAGATCATGAAAGACACGAACAACAAAGCGATGATAAGAAGATTGCGTTGCGAATCCATCGTTAGTGTTCTCTGGTATCAAAGGGTCCTGGGGGGACGGGGTCGTCTCCACCTGGGTGTAAAGGGTGGCATTTTAATACGCGTTTCACCGTCAACCAACTGCCTTTTATCACTCCAAACCTGCGCAATGCCTCAATTCCGTAGCTTGAGCATGTTGGTGTGAAACGGCAGTGCGGCCCGAGTAGCGGACTAATCAGGCGTTGATAGACCCGAATGAGGGCTATCAGGACCCGTGAGCCAGGCGACAGTGGCGGCGCCATAATTTTTCCAACGCTTCCGAGAGAGCACGGTTATCGAGGTCGGCAACCCCTTTCTTCGCCACCACCACGAAATCCATTGAAGGCAGTTCGTGCTGACGTAAACGGAAGCTTTCACGCGTCAGACGTTTAATCCGATTGCGTTCATGCGCACGCTTAACATTTTTCTTGGCGACTGTGAGACCGATACGGGGATGCCCCAGCGAATTTTGGCGGCCGAGGATGGTGATTTGCGGCGTGCCAGCCCGTAGTGGCTGCTGGAAGACGAAAGTGAAATGAGCGGGAGTTAACAAACGTAACTCCCTGGGAAATGCTAGCTTAACCACTCAGGGGTTAGCTTTATTACTTGGAAACGGTCAGACGAGCGCGGCCTTTAGCACGACGACGTGCCAGAACCTGACGACCATTTTTAGTAGCCATACGAGCACGGAAGCCGTGAGAACGGTTGCGCTTCAGTACAGACGGTTGAAAAGTGCGTTTCATGGCGATTTCTACCTAAACTTGAATAAATTCACTGACTTTTGCGTATACCCGAACGAGTTTCGAACGACTAACGCCTCAGCGTGGGTGATTAAAGAGGCCGGATTGTAATAATTGTACACTCCGGAGTCAATTCTCTTTCCTTATTTCCCGCGTATTTCCGCACGTTTTCGCGTGGAAAATGAGCAACGGACGACGCAGGAAGATGAGCATCACGCGCCGGGTCGAGGATTATACGGGCTCAACGATAAAGCGCAAGGATCGTCCCGGATCTTCGTTAGATCATTTAAGCAAAAAATTGTCTGTGCTCATTAATTTTTCCAATATGCGGACTAAATCGTGGGGCACTCCCGTCAGGATCGTTTACACTTACCCGGTTTCGGATCTTCCTGTGGATAAATCGGGAAGAATCTGTGAGAAACAGAAGATCTCTGGCTCAGTTTAGGCTATGATCCGCGGTCCCGATCGGGATCCCAGGATCCTGGTCAGGATAAATTGCAGATAGCAATTCGCACGTCCCCCTTTACACAGGGTCATGCCGATGTGCGCCAACAATCATGAATATTCAATAGTTTTCTTTTATTGTTCGAGTGGAGTCCGCCGTGTCACTTTCGCTTTGGCAGCAGTGTCTTGCCCGATTGCAGGATGAGTTACCAGCCACAGAATTCAGTATGTGGATCCGCCCGTTGCAGGCGGAACTGAGCGATAACACGCTGGCTTTGTATGCGCCAAACCGTTTTGTGCTCGATTGGGTAAGGGACAAGTACCTTAATAACATCAATGGACTGCTGAACGATTTCTGCGGGTCAGATGCCCCACAGCTGCGCTTTGAAGTGGGTACAAAGCCGGTCACCCAAACCGTTCGTGAAACCGTGAACGTCGCAGCGCCTGCTCAGGCCGCTCCTGCTCCGGCCCCTCGCGTCGCCCCCGCTCGTCAGGGCTGGGATAATGTTCCCGCACCGGCTGAGCCAACCTACCGCTCTAACGTTAACGTGAAACACACGTTCGATAACTTCGTTGAAGGTAAGTCGAACCAGCTGGCGCGCGCGGCGGCTCGCCAGGTTGCTGATAACCCCGGTGGAGCCTACAACCCGCTGTTCCTGTATGGCGGCACGGGTCTGGGTAAAACGCACCTGCTGCATGCGGTGGGCAACGGCATTATGGCGCGCAAGCCCAATGCCAAAGTGGTTTATATGCACTCTGAGCGCTTCGTTCAGGACATGGTAAAAGCCCTGCAAAACAATGCGATCGAAGAGTTTAAACGCTACTATCGATCTGTTGACGCGCTGCTGATCGATGACATTCAGTTCTTTGCCAATAAAGAACGATCGCAGGAAGAATTTTTCCATACCTTCAATGCCCTGCTGGAAGGTAATCAGCAGATCATTTTGACCTCGGATCGCTATCCAAAAGAGATCAACGGCGTTGAAGATCGTCTGAAATCCCGCTTCGGCTGGGGCCTGACCGTGGCGATCGAGCCACCGGAGCTGGAAACCCGCGTCGCGATCCTGATGAAGAAAGCCGATGAAAACGACATTCGCCTGCCGGGCGAAGTGGCGTTCTTCATTGCCAAGCGTCTGCGCTCCAACGTGCGTGAGCTGGAGGGGGCACTGAACCGCGTTATCGCCAATGCCAACTTCACCGGTCGTGCGATCACCATCGATTTTGTGCGTGAAGCGCTGCGCGATTTGCTGGCATTGCAGGAAAAACTGGTCACTATCGACAATATTCAAAAGACGGTGGCTGAGTACTACAAGATCAAAGTGGCAGATTTACTGTCTAAACGTCGTTCCCGCTCGGTGGCGCGTCCGCGTCAGATGGCGATGGCGCTGGCAAAGGAGTTAACCAACCACAGTCTGCCGGAAATCGGGGATGCGTTTGGTGGCCGTGACCATACGACCGTGCTGCACGCTTGTCGCAAGATTGAGCAGTTACGCGAAGAAAGCCACGACATAAAAGAAGATTTTTCCAATCTAATCAGAACATTATCATCGTGACGCTATGAAATTTACCGTTGAACGTGAACATTTATTAAAACCGCTGCAACAGGTGAGTGGCCCATTAGGTGGCCGCCCAACGCTGCCTATTCTCGGAAACCTGCTGCTTCAGGTCGCGGACGGTACGCTGTCGCTGACCGGCACAGATCTGGAAATGGAAATGATCGCGCGCGTTACGCTGACGCAGCCGCACGACGCGGGCGCGACCACGGTTCCGGCACGTAAATTCTTTGATATCTGCCGCGGGCTGCCGGAAGGCGCTGAAATCGCCGTGCAGCTGGAAGGCGACCGTATGCTGGTGCGCTCTGGCCGCAGCCGTTTCTCGCTCTCCACGCTGCCTGCTGCGGACTTCCCGAACCTGGACGACTGGCAGAGCGAAGTTGAATTCACCCTGCCACAGGCGACGATGAAGCGTCTGATTGAAGCCACGCAGTTCTCCATGGCGCATCAGGACGTTCGTTACTACTTAAACGGCATGCTGTTCGAAACCGAAGGTGAAGAGCTGCGTACCGTGGCCACCGACGGCCACCGTCTGGCGGTCTGTTCTATGCCGATTGGCGACTCACTACCAAACCATTCGGTGATCGTGCCGCGTAAAGGGGTGATTGAGCTGATGCGTATGCTCGACGGTGGCGACACGCCGCTGCGCGTGCAGATCGGCAGCAATAACATCCGCGCCCACGTGGGCGATTTTGTCTTCACATCGAAGCTGGTTGACGGTCGTTTCCCGGATTATCGCCGCGTATTGCCGAAGAACCCGGACAAAACGCTGGAAGCAGGCTGCGACAGCCTCAAGCAGGCCTTTGCCCGTGCCGCGATCCTCTCTAACGAGAAATTCCGCGGCGTGCGACTGTACGTGAGTGAAAACCAGATCAAAATCACCGCTAACAACCCGGAGCAGGAAGAGGCAGAAGAGATTCTGGACGTCACCTACGCCGGGGCTGAGATGGAAATCGGCTTCAACGTCAGCTACGTGCTGGATGTGCTGAACGCGCTGAAATGCGAGAACGTGCGCATCCTGCTGACCGACTCCGTTTCGAGCGTACAGATTGAAGATGCCGCATCACAGTCGGCTGCCTATGTTGTCATGCCAATGAGACTGTAATGTCGCTCACCCGTCTGTTGATCCGCGACTTTCGCAATATCGAAAGCGCGGATCTCGCTTTATCCCCTGGCTTTAACTTCCTGGTTGGCGCTAACGGCAGCGGCAAAACCAGCGTGCTTGAGGCCATCTATACGCTCGGCCACGGCCGGGCGTTTCGCAGTTTGCAGATTGGTCGCGTCATCCGCCACGAACAGGAATCTTTTGTTCTGCACGGGCGTTTGCAGGGGGCAGAGCGGGAGACCGCCATCGGCCTGACCAAAGACAAGCAGGGCGACAGCAAGGTGCGCATCGACGGTACCGACGGCCACAAGGTGGCGGAGCTGGCGCTGCTGATGCCGATGCAGCTGATAACGCCGGAGGGGTTTACTTTACTCAACGGCGGCCCCAAATACAGAAGAGCGTTCCTCGACTGGGGATGCTTTCACAACGAAGCCGGATTTTTTAACGCCTGGAGCAACCTGAAGCGTCTGCTCAAGCAGCGTAACGCCGCGCTGCGCCAGGTGACGCGCTACGCTCAGCTGCGTCCGTGGGACATGGAGTTAATTCCTCTTGCGGAACAGATCAGCCGCTGGCGTGCCGAATACAGCGCAGGTATCGCCGAAGACATGGCCGACACCTGCAAACAGTTTTTACCCGAATTCTCTCTCACCTTCTCCTTCCAGCGCGGCTGGGAGAAAGAGACGGATTATGCCGAGGTGTTAGAGAGAAACTTCGAGCGCGACCGCATGTTGACCTACACCGCGCACGGCCCGCACAAGGCGGATTTCCGCATTCGTGCCGACGGCGCGCCGGTGGAAGACACGCTGTCGCGCGGGCAGCTCAAGCTCCTGATGTGTGCGCTACGTCTGGCACAGGGGGAGTTTCTCACCCGCGAGAGCGGGCGGCGTTGCCTGTACCTGATAGATGATTTTGCCTCGGAACTTGACGACGCGCGGCGCGGGCTGCTTGCCAGCCGCTTAAAAGCCACGCAGTCGCAGGTTTTCGTCAGCGCCATTAGCGCTGAACACGTTATAGACATGTCGGACGAAAATTCGAAGATGTTTACCGTGGAAAAGGGTAAAATAACGGATTAACCCAAGTTGAAATGAGCGAGAAACGTTGATGTCGAATTCTTATGACTCCTCCAGTATCAAAGTCCTGAAAGGGCTGGATGCGGTGCGTAAGCGCCCGGGTATGTATATCGGCGACACGGATGACGGCACCGGTCTGCACCACATGGTATTCGAGGTGGTAGATAACGCTATCGACGAAGCGCTCGCGGGTCACTGTAAAGACATCGTGGTCACCATCCATGCGGATAACTCCGTCTCCGTCACCGATGACGGTCGTGGCATCCCAACCGGTATTCACCCGGAAGAGGGCGTCTCTGCGGCGGAAGTGATCATGACCGTCCTGCACGCAGGCGGTAAGTTCGACGATAACTCCTATAAAGTTTCCGGCGGCCTGCACGGCGTAGGTGTTTCGGTAGTAAACGCCCTGTCGCAGAAGCTGGAGCTGGTTATCCAGCGCGAAGGCAAAATCCACCGTCAGCTCTATACGCACGGCGTGCCGCAGGCACCGCTGGCCGTTACAGGCGACACCGACAAAACCGGTACCATGGTGCGTTTCTGGCCGAGCCTCGAAACCTTCACCAACGTCACCGAGTTCGAGTACGACATCCTGGCGAAACGCCTGCGTGAACTGTCGTTCCTGAACTCCGGCGTCTCGATTCGCCTGCGCGACAAGCGTGACAACAAAGAAGACCACTTCCACTACGAAGGCGGTATCAAGGCGTTTGTTGAGTATCTGAACAAGAACAAAACGCCAATTCACCCGAATATCTTCTACTTCTCCACCGAAAAAGACGGTATCGGCGTGGAAGTGGCGCTGCAGTGGAACGACGGTTTCCAGGAAAACATCTACTGCTTCACCAACAACATTCCACAGCGTGACGGTGGTACTCACCTTGCAGGCTTCCGTGCGGCGATGACCCGTACCCTGAACGCTTACATGGACAAAGAAGGCTACAGCAAGAAAGCGAAAGTCAGCGCCACCGGTGACGATGCCCGTGAAGGCCTGATTGCCGTTGTCTCTGTGAAGGTGCCGGATCCGAAGTTCTCCTCACAGACCAAAGACAAGCTGGTCTCTTCTGAGGTGAAATCAGCGGTTGAGCAGCAGATGAATGAACTGCTGAGCGAATACCTGCTGGAAAACCCGTCCGACGCGAAAATCGTGGTGGGTAAAATTATCGATGCGGCGCGTGCCCGTGAAGCGGCGCGTAAAGCCCGTGAAATGACCCGTCGTAAAGGCGCGCTGGACTTAGCTGGCCTGCCGGGCAAGCTGGCTGACTGCCAGGAACGCGACCCGGCGCTGTCCGAACTGTACCTCGTGGAAGGGGACTCCGCGGGCGGCTCTGCGAAGCAGGGCCGTAACCGTAAGAACCAGGCTATCCTGCCGCTGAAGGGTAAAATCCTCAACGTTGAGAAAGCCCGCTTCGACAAGATGCTCTCTTCTCAGGAAGTGGCGACGCTCATCACCGCGCTGGGCTGCGGCATCGGCCGTGACGAGTACAACCCGGACAAACTGCGCTATCACAGCATCATCATCATGACCGATGCGGACGTCGACGGCTCGCACATTCGTACGCTGCTGTTGACCTTCTTCTATCGTCAGATGCCTGAAATCGTTGAACGTGGCCACGTCTATATTGCCCAGCCGCCGCTGTACAAAGTGAAGAAAGGCAAGCAGGAACAGTACATCAAAGATGACGAAGCGATGGATCAGTACCAAATCGCGATCGCACTTGATGGTGCAACCCTGCACGCGAACTCGCACGCTCCTGCACTGGCCGGTGAGCCGCTGGAGCGTCTGGTGTCCGAGTTCAACGCCACGCAGAAAATGATTACGCGTATGGAACGCCGTTATCCGAAAACGCTGCTGAAGGAGCTGGTTTATCAGCCAACCCTGACCGAAGCCGATCTGAGCGACGAGCAGACCGTCACCCGCTGGGTGAACGCCCTGGTGACCGATCTGAACGAGAAAGAGCAGCACGGCAGCCAGTGGAAATGCGATGTTCAGCAGAACGCCGATAAGCAGTTCGAGCCTATTATTCGCGTGCGCACCCACGGCGTTGATACCGACTACCCGCTGGAGCACGAGTTTGTCACCGGTCCGGAATACCGTCGTATCTGCACGCTCGGCGAGACGCTGCGCGGCCTGATCGAAGACGATGCGTTCATCGAACGTGGCGAACGTCGTCAGCCGGTAGCCAGCTTCGAGCAGGCGCTGGACTGGCTGGTGAAAGAGTCCCGTCGTGGCCTCGCGATCCAGCGCTATAAAGGTCTGGGCGAAATGAACCCGGAGCAGCTGTGGGAAACCACCATGGATCCGGAAAGCCGCCGCATGCTGCGCGTTACCGTTAAAGACGCGATTGCTGCAGACCAGCTGTTCACGACCCTGATGGGTGATGCGGTTGAACCACGTCGTGCCTTCATCGAAGAGAACGCCCTGAAAGCGGCAAATATCGATATTTAATCGGTTTGAAACCGCACGATAACTGGCCGCGCTTTTAGCGCGGCTTTTTTATGGGCGCAGGCATATCCAGCGACATTGCGGACGGTAAACGGCTCGCCAGCGTATCTATCGCAATTCTGACCCTCAGCGGCAGGTGCGGCGTCTGCTGCCACACCGCATGAACGTCGAAATGCACATCCGGTGCCTGCTTCAGGAGCGGGACGAGTTTACCCTTGTGAATATCTTTAACGACCATCCAGCAGGGCAGCCATGCAATGCCGTGTCCGGCCAGCGCAGCGTCGCAGATCGCCTGCAAATCATCCATATTAAGTGATGACCGGGGAGTAAAGGTGTGCGACGTTCCTTCGTTATCCATCAGCTGCCAGGACAGCACTCTGCCTGCGCGCAGATAGTTAATCGCCGTATGCTGGGGTAAATCAGCCACGCTTTGCGGTTGGCCTTTCTTCTGCAGATAATCCGGCGCGGCGCATAGCACCATGCGGTGTTCTCCCAGCCTTCTGGCGACCAGCACGCTGCTGTCCTGAAGCGTGCCGTTACGCACCGCCATATCAAACCCTTCCTCGACGAGATCCACCACCCGGTCACTGAATGACATTTCCAGTTCAAGCCCGGGGTGTTCCTGCGCCAGCGCTATCAGCAGCGGGGCGACGCACTGGCGACCAAACAGCACCGGCATGGCAACGCGCAGGCGGCCACTGACCTGCTGTTTCCCTGTTTCAAGCAGCGATTCCGCGCCCCGAATCTCCTCCAGCGCGCGCAGGCAGCGTTCATAAAAAAGAGCGCCGTTATCGGTCAGCCTCTGGCTACGGGTGGTGCGGTGAAAAAGACGTACCCCCAGCCGCTCTTCAAGGCGAGCGATGCTTTTCCCTACCGCCGAGCGTGACAAATGCAGGCGAATTGCGGCCTGAGCGAAACTTCCCGCCTCAACGGCGGCCACAAAAACAGGAATATCCTTCAGCGTATCGGTCATGGATTGTATCGATTATGGCGTCAATAAAGAGAAAACTTATCGCCACTGGTGACCTTAAGTCAACGGTAGACTGTCAGGACTAAAGCTCATCTGATGGCAGGAGAAATAAAATGACAGAGACAATGCAACGCTGGTCCATGGACGCCCTCGGGCGCGAGAACCTCAAGCTGACTCAGGCACCCGTTCCACAGCCCGGCCCGGGTGAAGTGCGCGTACGGGTGAAGGCCGTTGCGCTCAACTATCGCGATAAAATGGTTGTTGAAGGCACAATGCCAATCCCACTTTCCTTCCCGTTTACCCCGGCGTCTGACATGGCGGGCGTCGTAGACAGCGTGGGTGAAGGCGTCACGCGCTTCCAGCCCGGCGCTCGCGTTATCTCAACCTTCTTCCCGGAGTGGATCGACGGTAAACCGCAGGCGGACGCGCGCAATTTGCCCTATAAAACGTCCGGTGGATACTTCCAGGGGATGCTGGCCGAGTATGTGATTGTGAAGGAAGACGCGCTGGTGGCCTCCCCGGAGACCCTGGATGACGCCGAGGCCAGTACCTTACCCTGCGCAGGGCTTACCGCCTGGTTTGCGCTGGTGGAACGCGGACAGCTGCGCGCCGGGCAATCGGTGCTGGTGCAGGGCACGGGCGGGGTGGCGATTTTCGCCCTGCAAATTGCAAAAGCGCACGGTGCAGAGGTATTTGTCACGTCCGGGAGCGATGAAAAGCTGGCGCTGGCCAAAAAACTGGGGGCCAGCCAGGGCATCAACCGCCTGAAAGGCGACTGGGCTGAAAATACGCTGGCGCTCACGCAGGATCGCGGCATCGACCATATTATTGAAACCGTGGGGGGCGAGAACCTGAAGCACTCCCTGCGCGCCGTTGCCGTTCATGGACGTATCTCGGTCATTGGCGTGCTGGCCGGGTCTGACATTTCGCTCTCGGCTGGCGAACTGTTGCTGAAATCTCCCGTCATTCAGGGGATCGGCGTGGGGCACCGCCGGGCGCTGGAAGATTTCGTCCGCGCTGTTGATGTCACCGGCCTGAAACCCATGATTGAGCATCGCTACCGTTTTAACGAGCTTGAACAGGCTCTTGAGCATCTGGATCGCGGTGCGTTTGGTAAAATCGTTCTCACTCGCGAGTAGGTCTTTATTCCCCGGGAGAAGCGTAAAAGGGGGCTTTTGTTGCGCAATATAGCTCTATTTTTGTGTGCTTAATCGCGTTAGCATGAGGCAGCACTCATTTATCCCGGGGAACTCATGGCTATCAAACTTATTGCAATCGATATGGACGGCACGCTGTTGCTGCCAGACCACACTATTTCTCCAGCCGTTAAGAACGCGATCGCCGCGGCACGCGCAAAGGGCGTGAATGTGGTCCTGACCACGGGGCGTCCGTATGCGGGCGTGCACAGTTACCTGAAAGAGCTGCACATGAATCAGCCTGGCGACTACTGCATCACCTATAACGGCGCGCTGGTGCAGAAAGCCGCGGATGGCAGTACGGTTGCGCAAACCGCGCTGAGCTACGATGACTACCGGTTCCTGGAAAAACTGTCCCGGGAAGTGGGATCCCACTTCCACGCCCTCGATCGCAATACGCTTTACACCGCCAACCGTGATATCAGCTACTACACGGTGCATGAATCCTACGTTGCGACCATTCCGCTGGTGTTCTGTGAAGCGGAGAAAATGGACCCTGCCACCCAGTTCCTGAAAGTGATGATGATCGACGAGCCGGAGATCCTGGATAAAGCGATTGCACGCATTCCGGCCGAGGTGAAAGAGAAATACACCGTGCTGAAAAGTGCGCCGTACTTCCTCGAAATCCTTGATAAACGCGTCAATAAAGGCACCGGTGTGAAATCGCTCGCTGATGCGCTGGGGATTAAACAGGAAGAGATCATGGCGCTGGGCGACCAGGAAAACGACATCGCGATGATTGAATTCGCGGGCATGGGCGTGGCGATGGATAACGCCATTCCGTCGGTGAAAGAAGTGGCCAACTTCGTGACCAAATCCAACCTGGAAGACGGCGTTGCCTACGCGATCGAGAAGTTTGTGCTGCAGTAACGCTTATTTCTAATCATCGGCCTCGGTTATCAACCGGGGCTTTTTTTTGCGCTGAATTTATCGAATTGTTCTTTTTGTGATCTTGATTGTAGTACAACATTTATTGATTGTACTACATTGTCACCACAGCAAAGTCGAACGCCCTCACGTTTGTACTGCAAAAGTGAGGTGAAATTCAGCGGTCGCGGTAAAGTAGTGATGGACATACAGAGCACAAGGACTCTCCATGACTCTCAATAAAACCGATCGCATCGTCATTACGCTGGGCACCCAGATTGTGGGTGGCAAATACGTTCCCGGTTCGCCGCTGCCTGCAGAGGCCGAACTGTGTGAGGAGTTTGAAACCTCGCGCAACATCATCCGGGAAGTCTTCCGCTCGCTGATGGCGAAGCGGCTGATTGAAATGAAGCGCTATCGCGGCGCGTTTGTTGCCCCGCGCAACCAGTGGAACTACCTCGATACTGACGTACTGCAGTGGGTGCTGGAAAACGATTACGACCCGCGGCTTATCGGCGCGATGAGCGAAGTCCGAAACCTGGTGGAACCGGCTATCGCCCGCTGGGCGGCGGAGCGCGCAACCTCCGGCGATTTGGCGCAGATTGAGTCGGCTTTAAACGACATGATCGCCAATAACCAGAACCGGGAGGCGTTTAACGAGGCGGATATTCGCTACCACGAAGCGGTGCTGCAGTCGGTGCATAACCCGGTATTACAGCAGCTTAGCGTGGCGATCAGCTCGCTACAGCGAGCAGTATTTGAACGTACCTGGATGGGCGATGAGGCCAACATGCCGAAAACGCTCCAGGAACATAAAGCGCTGTTCGATGCGATACGGCATCAGGACGGCGATGCGGCAGAGCAGGCGGCGCTTACCATGATTGCCAGCTCGACACGAAGGCTGAAGGAAATCACATGACATCTCGCTACATCGCAATTGACTGGGGATCGACCAATCTGCGCGCCTGGCTGTACCAGGGCGAACAGTGCCTGGAGAGCAGGCAATCAGAAGCAGGCGTGACGCGCCTGAACGGTAAATCCCCCGAGGCGGTGTTAGCAGAGGTCACACAAAACTGGCGCGACAGCGCCACGCCGGTGGTCATGGCGGGAATGGTCGGCAGCAACGTTGGCTGGAAGATGGCGCCTTATCTACCGGTTCCTGCCCATTTCTCCGCGATTGGCGAGCAGTTAACGTCCGTTGGCGACAATATCTGGATAATTCCCGGTTTGTGCATCTCTCGCGGCGATAACCACAACGTGATGCGCGGCGAAGAGACGCAGCTGCTTGGCGCGCGCACGCTTTCTCCTTCTTCTGTCTACGTCATGCCCGGAACGCACTGCAAGTGGGTCCAGGCCGACGCTGAGCAAATCCACGATTTTCGCACCGTGATGACCGGCGAGCTGCACCATTTGCTGCTCAATCATTCACTGGTGGGAGCCGGTTTGCCGGAGCAGGAAGCCTCGTCAGAGGCGTTTGCTGCCGGGCTTGAACGTGGGATCGCTTCTCCTGATGTTTTGCCGCAGCTTTTTGAGGTTCGCGCCTCGCACGTGCTGGGAAATCTCCCGCGCGAGCTGGTCAGCGAATTTCTCTCCGGCCTGCTGATTGGCGCAGAGGTCGCCAGCATGCGTGATTTCGTCGCGCACGAGCAGGCCATCACCCTTGTCGCTGGCACATCGCTAACGTCGCGCTATGAGCAGGCGTTTCGCGCCGTTGGACGTAACGTTTCAACGGTATCCGGCGACACGGCATTTCAGGCAGGAATAAGGAGCATCGCTCATGCAGTGGCAAACTGATCTTCCCCTTATCGCGATTTTGCGCGGCATCACGCCCGACGAGGCGTTAGCCCACGTCGGCGCGGTTATCGACGCCGGGTTCGACGCGGTGGAAATCCCGCTTAACTCTCCGGAGTGGGAAAAAAGCATTCCGGCCGTGGTGGAGGCCTTCGGCGATAGGGCGCTGATTGGCGCAGGCACCGTGTTACGGCCTGAGCAGGTAGATCGGCTGGCAAAGATGGGCTGTAAGCTTATCGTCACGCCCAACATTCAGCCTGAGGTGATCCGCCGCGCGGTGGGTTACGGCATGACCGTCTGCCCTGGATGCGCCACCGCCACGGAAGCCTTTACTGCTCTGGACGCGGGCGCACAGTCGCTCAAAATTTTCCCGTCATCAGCTTTTGGACCGGACTACATCAAAGCGCTGAAAGCGGTATTACCTGCCAGCGTGCCGGTCTTTGCTGTGGGCGGCGTAACGCCAGAAAACCTGGGCCAGTGGATGAGCGCGGGCTGTGTGGGCGCGGGGCTGGGCAGCGATCTGTATCGCGCCGGTCAGTCCGTGGAACGTACCGCACAGCAGGCGGCAGCATTTGTGAAAGCGTATCGAGAGGCAGTGAAATGAAAATAACCAAACTCACCACGTACCGTTTACCCCCGCGCTGGATGTTCCTGAAAATCGAAACCGATGAAGGGGTCGTGGGCTGGGGCGAACCGGTAATTGAAGGACGTGCGCGCACCGTAGAAGCGGCGGTGCACGAGCTGGGGGAATACCTGATTGGCCAGGATCCGGCTCGCATCAACGACCTGTGGCAGGTGATGTACCGCGCGGGCTTCTACCGCGGGGGGCCGATCCTGATGAGCGCCATCGCCGGTATCGACCAGGCGCTGTGGGATATCAAAGGCAAAGTGCTGAACGCGCCGGTCTGGCAGCTGATGGGCGGCCTGGTGCGCGACAAAATTAAAGCCTACAGCTGGGTCGGCGGCGACCGTCCTGCGGAAGTGATCGATGGCATTACGCAGCTGCGCAACATCGGTTTTGACACCTTCAAACTCAACGGCTGCGAAGAGATGGGCGTTATCGACAACTCGCGCGCGGTGGATCGCGCGGTGAATACTGTCGCGCAAATCCGTGAAGCCTTCGGCAACGAGATCGAATTTGGCCTGGACTTTCATGGCCGCGTTAGCGCGCCGATGGCCAAAGTACTGATCAAAGAGCTGGAGCCGTATCGTCCGCTGTTTATCGAAGAGCCGGTACTGGCCGAACAGGCCGAGTACTATCCGAAACTGGCTGAACAGACGCACATTCCCATCGCGGCGGGTGAACGCATGTTCTCGCGCTTCGAGTTTAAACGCGTGCTGGAAGCGAGCGGCATTGCCATCCTGCAGCCGGACCTCTCTCACGCGGGCGGCATCACCGAATGCTACAAAATTGCCGGGATGGCCGAAGCCTACGATGTGGCGCTGGCGCCGCACTGCCCGCTCGGACCGATCGCGCTGGCGGCCTGTCTGCATGTCGACTTTGTCTCCCGCAACGCGGTGTTCCAGGAACAGAGCATGGGGATTCACTATAACAAGGGCGCGGAACTGCTCGATTTTGTGAAAAATAAAGAAGACTTCAGCATGGAAGGCGGTTTCTTTAAACCGTTAACGAAGCCGGGCCTTGGCGTAGAGATTGACGAAGCCAAAGTCATTGAGCTAAGTAAACAAGCGCCGGACTGGCGTAATCCACTGTGGCGTCATGAAGACGGTTCCGTAGCCGAGTGGTAAATCGCCGGTAAGCGCAGCGCCATCGGCCAAAAAAACGTACCTACAAAAATATAACCCTCTGTAAATTACAGGGCATGGTGAGCGGCTTCGCTATGCCCAAAATCTGGAGACAGATTGCGATGGATATTCCAGTTACCGCTACAAAAACCGGGCGTCGCCGCTACCTGACGCTGATTATGATCTTTATTACCGTGGTCATTTGCTATGTCGACCGCGCCAACCTTGCCGTGGCATCGGCCCATATTCAGGAAGAGTTTGGCATCACCAAAGCGGAAATGGGTTACGTCTTCTCGGCGTTTGCCTGGCTGTATACGCTCTGCCAGATCCCCGGCGGCTGGTTCCTTGACCGCGTGGGTTCACGTCTGACCTACTTTATCGCCATTTTCGGCTGGTCCGTGGCGACCCTTTTCCAGGGCTTCGCGACCGGGCTGATGTCGCTGATTGGCCTGCGTGCCATTACCGGAGTTTTCGAAGCGCCCGCGTTTCCGACCAATAACCGCATGGTGACCAGCTGGTTCCCGGAACATGAACGCGCTTCCGCCGTTGGCTTTTACACCTCCGGGCAGTTTGTCGGCCTGGCGTTCCTGACGCCGCTGCTGATTTGGATTCAGGAGCTGTTGAGCTGGCACTGGGTGTTCATCGTCACAGGGGGGATTGGCATTATCTGGTCGCTGATCTGGTTCAAGGTCTACCAGCCGCCGCGTCTGACCAAAAGCATCACCAAAGCCGAGCTGGACTACATCCGCGACGGCGGTGGCCTGGTGGACGGTGATGCGCCGGTGAAAAAAGAGGCGCGCCAGCCGCTGACCAAAGCGGACTGGAAGCTGGTCTTCCACCGTAAGCTGGTGGGCGTTTATCTGGGCCAGTTCGCGGTGACCTCCACGCTGTGGTTCTTCCTGACCTGGTTCCCGAACTATCTGACCCAGGAAAAGGGCATCACGGCACTAAAGGCGGGCTTTATGACCACCGTGCCGTTCCTCGCGGCGTTTTTCGGCGTACTGCTCTCCGGCTGGCTGGCCGATAAGCTGGTGAAAAAAGGCTATTCGCTGGGTGTGGCGCGTAAAACGCCGATTATCTGCGGCTTGCTGATCTCCACCTGCATCATGGGCGCCAACTACACCAACGATCCGGTGTGGATTATGGCCCTGATGGCGGTGGCGTTCTTCGGTAACGGTTTCGCCTCTATCACCTGGTCGCTGGTGTCGTCTCTCGCGCCGATGCGGCTGATTGGCCTGACCGGCGGCGTGTTCAACTTTGTCGGCGGGCTTGGCGGGATCACCGTACCGCTGGTCATCGGCTACCTGGCGCAGGACTACGGCTTCGGCCCGGCGCTGGTGTACATCTCCGCCGTGGCGCTGATCGGTGCGCTCTCCTACATCCTGCTGGTGGGTGATGTGAAACGAGTAGGCTAATCCCTGCGGATGTTTTACCCTGATGCACTCACCGTGCATCAGGGTATCCTCATGAAACAAATCACCTTCGCTTCCCGCAACCACCAGCTGACCAACATCAATACCTGGACGCCGGACAGCCAGTGGCTGGTCTATGACGTGCGCCCTTCCGGTGCATCGTTCACCGGTGAAACCATTGAGCGGGTCAATGTCGCTACGGGTGAGGTGGAGGTGATCTATCGTGCAACTGACGGCGCGCACGTCGGCGTGGTGACCGTTCATCCCGCGCAGGAGAAATACGTCTTTATCCACGGCCCGAGAAACCCGGATGCAGACTGGCACTACGATTTTCATCATCGTCAGGGGGTGATCGCGCAAAACGGTCAGGTGAGCAACCTGGACGCGATGGATATCACTTCGCCGTACACCCCGGGCGCGCTGCGCGGCGGCAGCCACGTCCATGTCTTCAGCCCGAACGGCCAGCTCGTCAGCTTTACCTATAACGACCACGTGCTGCACGTGCGCGATCCTAAACGTGATTTACGCAACGTCGGGGTGGCTGCGCCTTACGGCCCGGTGAACCCGCAGGGGAATCATCCCCGTGAATATTCGGGAACCTTCTGGAGCGTGCTGGTCAGCCGCACGACGCCCAACCCGCAGCCGGGCAGCGACGAGATTAACCGCGCCTATGAAGAGGGCTGGGTGGGCAACACCAGGCTGGCGTTTATCGGCGATACCCTCTCTGCGCAGGGCGAAAAAGTCCCGGAACTGTTTATCGTCGACCTGCCGGAAGACGAGCAGGGCTGGAAGCGTGCGGGCGATGCGCCGCTGCAGGGCACGGCAGAGACCCTGCCGGCCCCGCCTGCCGGGGTAATGCAGCGTCGTCTGACCTTTACGCATCAGAGGGCCTATCCGGGCCTGGTGAACGTGCCGCGCCACTGGGTTCGCAGCAACCCGCAGGGGACGCAGATCGCGTTTCTGATGCGCGACGATAACGGCATTGTGCAGCTGTGGCTGATCTCGCCTGAGGGCGGCGAGCCGCGCCAGCTGACGCGTAACGGGAGCGGTATTCAGTCTGCGTTTAACTGGCATCCGGCGGGTGACCGACTGGGGTTTGTGCTCGAAAACCGGATCGCCTGCTGCGACGCGCAGACCGGAGAGGTGACGTTTTTGACGTCCGATCACGGCAATCCGCCGTCTGCTGATGCCGTCGTGTTTTCCCCGGACGGGCGCTTTATTGCGTGGATGGAAGAGACAGGGGGTTTCCGTCAACTTTGGTTAACGGAAACCGCGCAGAACTAGCGTGGAGGCATCTCTGCGGGCGGGATAACGGCGTTTGTTGCCAGATTCTCCTGCTCGCTTTTTTCTACCCGTGAGCGCACGGAGTTGTCCTTACGAAACATATCCCACGGCAGCAAAAGCGTATCCGCCACAGCCGTAAACGGCATATCCAGGATAACCAGGGATTTGGTGCCCCAGTTTGTATCGTCATCGGAGATCATCGCCGCGCTGGCGCGCGTCCCCGGATATGTTCCTTCTTTACCGCCGGTGTGAGACATTACGCTCGAACACCCGCAAAGTAAAACTACCCCGCTGAACGTCGTCAGCTTTATCAGAACATTTTTCATCATCACTCAGTCATCGTTAATGGCACTGCATAGACCTGCAACTCAGGGTTATAACGAGCCTTAACCAAAATGGATAGCCCGATAACCCCGCACTGTGGCAGCCATCGCAATTTAACCCTTTGTGCTGTTGTCCCAGTCTAAGCGAGATGCAGGAAAGTGCAAAAAAAAGTGCAGTCGTCGCGCTTGAAAAGCCCGGTTGTAGACCCATTTTAAGAATACGACCCGATAACGAACTCGCCTGATGGGTGTTCGGGGGGCGCAAAGGCCTGTCCATGGTGGAAGGCTACATTTTCTCGCTGATTTCAGGAGTTTTATTTATGCGTAACTTCGATCTTTCTCCGCTATACCGTTCTGCAATTGGTTTTGACCGCCTGTTTAACCATTTAGAAAATAACCAAAGCCAGAGCAACGGCTACCCTCCATACAATGTTGAGCTGGTTGACGAAAACCACTACCGCATTGCCATTGCCGTCGCCGGTTTTGCAGAAAACGAACTGGAGATCACCGCGCAGGACAACCTGCTGGTGGTGAAAGGTTCCCATACGGCCGAGCAGAAAGAGCGTACTTACCTTTACCAGGGCATCGCCGAGCGCAACTTTGAACGCAAGTTCCAGTTAGCCGAGAACATTCACGTTAAAGGCGCGAACCTGGTCAACGGCCTGCTGTTTATTGAACTGGAACGTGTGATTCCGGAAGAGAAAAAACCGCGTCGTATCGAAATTAACTAATTATGCGGGTCGCGCGAGCGGCCCACCCAGAATTGCTTGCCGTAACGGGAGCATATGCGAATCCATCAGGATTTGCAGGAACAACTGCGCACAAAATTAAACTGTGCCGAACTCGCTTCTCAGAAGGAGATTTAGTATGCGTAACTACGATTTATCCCCCCTGCTGCGTCAGTGGATTGGTTTTGACAAACTGGCTAATGCCCTGCAAAACACCGCTGAGCAACAGACGTTTCCGCCGTACAACATCGAAAAAAGCGACGATAACCACTATCGCATCACCCTGGCGCTGGCCGGCTTCCGTCAGGAGGATCTGGATATCCAGCTTGAAGGCACGCGTCTGACCGTGAAAGGTACGCCGGAGAAACAAGAGACCGAGACCAAATGGTTGCATCAGGGGCTGGTTAATCAGCCGTTTAGCCTGAGCTTTACCCTGGCAGACCATATGGAGGTGTCCGGCGCCACGTTTACCAACGGGCTGCTGCATATTGACCTGACCCGCAACGTGCCGGAAACCATTCCGCCGCAGCGTATCGCCATTAGCGACCGGCCGGCGTTAAACAGTTAACAGTGTGCGGGCTGGTGCCCTCACCCCGGCCCTCTCCCACAGGGAGAGGGTGAAAAGATAAAGCCCTGCCCCGTCAGGGCTTTTTTGTGCGCCATCGCCCATACAACCGCCCACGGCTCTGAGAGAATCCTTAGCATAACTAAGGTTATGCCAAGGAAGTGGATCATGAGTGATATCGCGTTAACCGTCAGCGTGTTGGCCCTGGTCGCTGTTGTTGGCCTGTGGATAGGGAATATCAAAATCCGCGGCGTCGGGTTTGGGATAGGCGGGGTGCTGTTTGGCGGCATTTTTGTCGGCCACTTTGCAGACCAGCTCGGGCTGGTCCTCAGCGCCGAGATGCTCCACTTTACTCAGGAGTTCGGCCTGATCCTCTTCGTCTATACCATCGGGATTCAGGTGGGGCCGGGGTTTTTCGCCTCACTTCGGGTTTCCGGATTGCGGCTCAACCTGTTTGCCCTCGGCATTGTGGTGATGGGCGGGCTGGTCACCGCCATTCTGCATAAAATCTTTGCTATCCCGCTGCCCGTGGTGCTGGGCATTTTCTCCGGAGCGGTCACCAACACGCCCGCGCTCGGTGCCGGACAGCAAATCCTGCGCGATTTGGGCATCGAACCCGGCATCGTCGACCAGATGGGGATGAGCTACGCCATGGCCTATCCGTTTGGCATTTGCGGCATTCTGCTCTCCATGTGGCTGGTCCGCGTCCTGTTTCGCATTAACGTTGATAAAGAGGCGAAAGACCACGAAACCACGCTCACCAACGGCCATATGCCGATTAAAACCATCAACATTCGGGTTGATAACCCCAACCTGAACAATATGGCGATTCAGGACGTACCGATCCTGAACAGCGCCAATATCATCTGCTCGCGCCTTAAGCGCGACGATATGCTGATGGTGCCCGCGCCTGGCACCATCATTCAGCAGGGCGATCTGCTGCATCTGGTCGGCCAGCCCGGCGATTTAAACAACGCGCGGCTGGTGATTGGTCAGGAAGTGGATACCTCTCTCTCAACCCGTGGCACCGATATGCGCGTGGAACGCGTTGTGGTGACTAACGAGCATGTTCTTGGCAAAAAAATACGCGATCTGCAGGTAAAAGAACGCTATGACGTGGTGATCTCCCGCCTCAACCGTGCGGGCGTTGAACTGGTCGCCAGCCCGGAGGCCAGCCTGCAGTTCGGGGATATCCTCAACCTGGTTGGGCGACCGTCGTCCATCGACGCCGTGGCGGATATGGTGGGTAACGCCCAGCAAAAACTGCAGCAGGTGCAGATGCTGCCGGTGTTCATCGGTATCGGGCTTGGCGTACTCCTTGGCTCGATCCCGCTGTACGTGCCGGGCTTCCCGGTGGCGCTCAAGCTGGGCCTGGCGGGCGGGCCGCTGATTATGGCGCTGATCCTCGGGCGTATCGGCTGCATCGGTAAGCTCTACTGGTTTATGCCGCCGAGCGCCAACCTGGCGCTGCGCGAGCTGGGCATCGTGCTGTTCCTGGCGGTGGTCGGGCTGAAGTCCGGCGGGGATTTTGTCGATACGCTGATCAAGGGCGAAGGGATGAGCTGGGTCGGCTACGGCATCTTTATCACGGCTATTCCTCTGCTGACGGTGGGCATACTGGCGCGGATGTTCGCCAAAATGAACTACCTGACGCTGTGCGGCATGCTGGCGGGCTCCATGACCGATCCGCCCGCGCTGGCCTTTGCCAACAACCTGCACGCCACCAGCGGCGCGGCCGCGCTCTCCTATGCCACCGTCTACCCGCTGGTGATGTTCCTGCGCATCATTACGCCGCAGCTACTGGCGGTGCTGTTCTGGGGGATGGGCTAGCAGGTCGTCCGGGTGGATGCGCCGCAGATGGTAGTCCACCTGGTAATCGCTGGTATTTCGGAACATCACGGAATAATTGAGAAACTCGCCGCTGTCGCTGTAGGAAAGGGACGTAATGCGCAGCAGCGGCGTCTGTTCCGGGAGGTTCATATAGCCGGCCAGCGTTTTATCTGCCAGCACCGGCGTCAGGCTCTCGTAGTTCCCGCTGATGGTGATCCCGCACTCCTTCTCGATGTAATCAAACTTAGACCCCTCAAGATGCGCCAGCGACAGATTGCGGAACAGCTTCACCGGCATAAAGCTGTCCTCCAGCATCAGCGGCTTCCCGTCCACGTAGCGCACCCGTCGGGAAAAGTAGATCCGCTCATCCACCTGAATCCGCAGCTGGCTGGCGATGGCGGGTGGGGCGGGCATCACTTCGAACTGCAGCACCTTGCTCTGCACCTCTTTTCCCTGCTGGCGCAGCACCTCCACCAGCCCGGTCAGGTTGGTGGTTTCGTGGTGAACGTCTTTACGCGACACAAACGTGCCGCTGCCGTGCCGCCGCTCAACCAGCCCCCAGCTCACCAGCAGATCCAGCGCCTTGCGGATGGTCATTCGCGCCACACCGAACTCCTGCGCCAGCGCTTTTTCGCCGGGCAGCGGGCTGCCGATGTTGTAGTCCGACGAATTCAGCCGCAGCCGCAATCTGTCGGCAATAGATTTGTAGATCACCAGTAGACCTCTCTGCCCTTATCAGGGCGTGGATGGCGTCCTGACATGTCCATATTTACCGCAAAAAGTAGACCTGATTGGTCAAAATAAAACCATGAATGCGATCACGAATCGCAGCGGCACGCCATGTTCGCGCATCAGTAAGTTCTTATGCTCACCTCAGGCCAGCAAAAAATCATAAAGGCCTCTACCCCTACAGGTTGTTTCATGAGGATTTAAAAATGCTCAGTCAAATACAACGTTTTGGCGGTGCCATGTTTACCCCGGTGTTGCTGTTTCCGTTCGCCGGGATCGTGGTGGGAATCGCCATCATGCTTCGCAACCCGTTGTTTGTCGGCGAAGCCTTAACCGCCCCCGATCATCTTTTCGCGCAGATTGTTCACATCATTGAAGAGGGCGGCTGGGCGGTGTTTCGCAATATGCCGCTGATTTTTGCCGTCGGCCTGCCGATTGGCCTGGCGAAGCAGGCCCAGGGCCGCGCCTGTCTGGCGGTGCTGATTAGCTTCCTGACCTGGAACTACTTCATCAACGCGATGGGGATGACCTGGGGCCACTTCTTCGGCGTCGACTTCTCCGCCGAACCGACGGCGGGAAGCGGGCTGGCGATGATTGCCGGCATCAAAACGCTCGATACCAGCATCATCGGCGCTATCGTGATTTCAGGCATCGTCACCGCCATCCACAACCGCTATTTTGACAAGCCGCTGCCGGTATTTCTGGGGATTTTCCAGGGCAGCTCGTTTGTCGTTATCCTCGCATTCTTCGTCATGATCCCCTGCGCCTGGCTGACGCTGCTGGGCTGGCCGAAAGTGCAGATGGGCATTGAGTCCCTACAGGCGTTCCTGCGCTCTGCCGGGGCGCTGGGCGTGTGGGTCTATACCTTCCTGGAACGCATTCTGATCCCAACCGGATTGCACCACTTCGTCTACGGTCCGTTTATCTTCGGCCCGGCGGCGGTTGAGGGGGGGATTCAGGTCTACTGGGCGCAGCACCTGCAGGAATTCAGTCAGAGCACCCTGCCGCTGAAAACTCTCTTCCCGGAAGGCGGCTTCGCCCTGCACGGTAACTCAAAAGTGTTTGGTTCGGTCGGGATTGCGCTGGCGATCTGGTACACCGCGTCGCCGGAAAACCGCGTCAAGGTCGTGGGGCTGCTGGTCCCGGCCACGCTTACCGCGGTGCTGGTGGGCATTACCGAACCGCTCGAATTCACCTTCCTGTTTATCTCGCCGCTGCTGTTTGCCGTTCACGCCGTGCTGGCGGCGACCATGGCGACGGTGATGTACACCTTTGGCGTGGTCGGGAACATGGGGGGCGGCCTGCTGGACCAGTTTCTGCCGCAAAACTGGATCCCGATGTTCCATAACCACGCCGCGACGGTCTTCACCCAGATCGGCATTGGCGTCTGCTTCACCGGAATTTACTTCGTGGTCTTCAAAACGCTGATTGCACGTCTGAACCTGAAAACCCCGGGCCGGGAGGAGAGCGAAATCAAGCTCTACAGCAAGGCCGACTATAAGGCGGCGCGTGGGCAAACTACAGCTCCGGCTGCGGCCAGCCAGCAGGTCGGGCAGGCCGCCGGATTCCTGCAGGCGCTGGGCGGTGCGGCCAACATCGAAAGCATCAACAACTGCGCCACCCGCCTGCGCATCGCCCTGGTCGATATGGCGAAAACGCAAAGCGATGACGTCTTCAAAGCCCTCGGCGCCCACGGCGTGGTGCGACGCGGCAACGGCATTCAGGTGATTGTCGGCCTGCACGTTCCTCAGGTGCGCGACCAGCTGGAATCGCTGATGAAAACCCCCTTAACGAATGAACAAACCACCCTGACAGAGGCTATATCATGAAAAAATTCTCAGTTGTCATTGCAGGCGGCGGCAGCACCTTTACGCCTGGTATCGTCCTGATGCTGTTAGCCAACCGTGACCGTTTCCCGCTGCGCGCCCTGAAGTTCTATGACAACGACGGCGCGCGTCAGGAGACCATCGCTGAAGCGTGCAAAATTATCCTTAAGGAACAGGCTCCGGAGATTGAGTTCAGCTACACCACCGACCCGAAAGCAGCCTTTAGCGATGTCGATTTCGTGATGGCACATATCCGCGTGGGTAAATACCCGATGCGCGAAAAAGATGAAAAAATCCCGCTGCGCCACGGCGTGCTGGGTCAGGAAACCTGCGGCCCGGGTGGGATTTCCTACGGCATGCGCTCTATCGGCGGCGTGCTGGAGCTGGTGGATTATATGGAGCAGTACTCTCCGAACGCGTGGATGCTGAACTACTCCAACCCGGCGGCGATTGTCGCGGAAGCCACGCGGCGCCTGCGTCCGAACGCCAAAATCCTCAACATCTGCGATATGCCGATCGGGATCGAAGGGCGCATGGCGCAGATCGTCGGCCTGAAGGACCGCAAAGAGATGCGCGTGCGCTACTACGGCCTGAACCACTTCGGCTGGTGGACGTCGATTGAAGATCTGAACGGCAACGATTTGATGCCGAAACTGCGCGAATACGTGGCGAAAAAGGGCTATGTTCCGCCTTCAGAAGATGCGCATACCGAAGCGAGCTGGAACGATACGTTCGCTAAAGCAAAAGACGTGCAGGCGCTGGATCCGGACACCATGCCGAACACCTACCTGAAG
Organism: Enterobacter sp. PL_is379; assembly: GCF_055817355.1. Taxonomy (NCBI): domain Bacteria; kingdom Pseudomonadati; phylum Pseudomonadota; class Gammaproteobacteria; order Enterobacterales; family Enterobacteriaceae; genus Enterobacter; species Enterobacter sp. PL_is379. Next base: position 189,488 of record NZ_JBVPGT010000025.1, on the reverse strand, counting down.
TATTACCTGTTCCCGGACTACGTGGTCGCGCATTCCAACCCGGAACGCACCCGCGCCAATGAGGTCATGGATCACCGTGAGAAGCACGTGTTCAGTTCCTGCCGGGCGATTATCGAGGCGGGAAAATCCTCTGCCGGTGAATTGGAAATCGACGAACATGCGTCGTACATTGTCGATCTGGCGACCGCCATTGCCTTTAACACCCAGGAGCGGATGCTGCTGATTGTGCCAAACAACGGGGCCATCCATAACTTTGATGCCGACGCGATGGTGGAGATCCCGTGCCTGGTGGGCCATAACGGGCCGGAGCCGCTCACGGTGGGCGATATTCCGCACTTCCAGAAAGGGCTGATGAGCCAGCAGGTGGCGGTGGAAAAACTGGTGGTGGATGCCTGGGAGCAGCGCTCGTACCAGAAACTCTGGCAGGCGATCACCCTGTCGAAAACCGTGCCGAGCGCGTCCGTCGCGAAGGCGATTCTGGATGACCTGATCGAGGCCAACAAGGATTACTGGCCAGAGCTGCACTGATCGTCCTGACCGGCATCGCCCGATGCCGGTCTCCTTGTCCTTGTCGATTTACGCTATGCTGAAGCCTGCCCGTAGCACGACAAGGAACCTTCATGAAAATTTCCCGCCTCGGCGAAGCGCCGGACTACCGCTTCTCGCTGGCTAATGAACGCACGTTTTTAGCGTGGATCCGCACCGCGCTGGGATTCCTTGCCGCCGGGGTGGGGCTCGATCAGCTCGCGCCCGATTTCGCCACGCCGCTGATCCGCGAGGTGCTGGCGCTGCTGCTGTGCCTGTTCGCGGGCGTGCTGGCGATTTACGGCTACCTGCGCTGGCTGCGCAATGAGAAGGCGATGCGTCTGAAGCAGGATCTGCCCTATACCCGCGGGCTGCTTATCATCAGCGCGATTCTGCTGGCGGTGGCGGGCGTAGTGATGGTGCTGGTGTTCTATGGCGGATAGCCGCAAAGCGCGACGCGAAGCGGACCCCGGCCTGCAGCCGGAGCGGACGTCACTCGCCTGGCTGCGCACGCTTCTGGGGTATGGCGCGCTGATTGCCCTCGCGATTAAGCACAACTGGCACCGCACCGGGGTGCCGTTCTGGATCTCGCTTGTCGTGCTGGCGCTGGTGGCGATTATTTTATGGCGCTATACCCGCAGTCGAAACCTGATGGACGTGGCGCAGAACGATTTTGTGCAGCCGAAGGCGGTGAGGGATAAGTTCCTGATCGCCCTGGCCGTGCTGTCTCTGTCTTTACTCTTCGCAGTGACTCACATTCAGCAAATTGTGAGCTTATAAGCCCGGTGGCGGCTACGCCTTACCGGGCCTACAACTGCCGCGAACCGTAGGCCGGGTAAGGCGCAGCCGCCACCCGGCATAATTACTTCCCTTTCGCCAGATACTTCGCCATCTCGTCTTCCGGCACCATGCCGCCGCCGGTCGCCCACACCAGGTGGGTAACGCTGGCATCTGAAGGCACGCGCAGCGGTCCGGCCATGCCCGCCAGCGCGGACGGTTCCAGCCGAATGCCTTCCTCCTGCGCCAGCCAGCCGAGCATGTCGTACATGCTTTGATCGGAAAGCGTATAGAACCCGTCAAGCAGGCGCTCCATGGCGCGGCCCACGAAGCCAGACGCGCGTCCTACCGCCAGCCCGTCCGCTGCCGTTACGTTATCAATGCCCAGGTCCTGTACGGCAATCTCGTCGTGCAGGCCGGTGTAGACGCCCAGCAGCATGCACGGGGAGTGCGTGGGCTCCGCGAAGAAGCAGTGGACGTTGTCACCAAAGGCCAGCTTCAGGCCAAACGCCACGCCGCCAGGGCCGCCGCCGACGCCGCACGGCAGATAGACGAACAGCGGATGATCCGCATCCACCACGCGGCCCTGTGCGGCAAACTGCGCCTTTAGCCGCTCGCCTGCCACCGCGTAGCCCAGGAACAGGGTGCGGGAGTTTTCATCGTCAATGAAGAAACAGTTAGGATCGCTTTCTGCCGCCTTGCGTCCCTGCTCCACCGCCACGCCGTAATCCTGCTCATATTCCACGACGATCACGCCGTGGCTGCGTAGTTTGGCTTTCTTCCACTCGCGGGCGTCGGCAGACATATGCACCGTCACCTTAAAGCCGATGCGGGCGCTCATAATGCCGATGGACATCCCGAGGTTGCCGGTTGAGCCGACCGCAATGCTGTACTGGCTGAAGAAGTCCTTAAAGCGCGGCTCCAGCAGAACGCTGTAGTCGTCTTCAACGCTCAGCAATCCGGCCTCCAGCGCCAGTTTTTCCGCGTGGGTCAGCACCTCATAGATACCGCCGCGCGCTTTAATCGAGCCGGAAATCGGTAGATGGCTGTCTTTTTTTAGCAGCAGCGTGCCGGGAACGGATTTGCCAGACTCTTTCTCCAGCCGCGCCTGCATTGCCGGAATGGCGACCAGCTCGGATTCGATAATTCCGCCCGTTGCCGCCGTCTCCGGGAAGGCTTTCGCCAGATACGGCGCGAAGCGTTTCAGGCGAGCGTGCGCGTCGTCCACATCGGCTTTGGTCAGCCCGACATAGGGCAGCCCTTCCGCCAGCGTGGTGGTACGCGGGTTAAGCCAGGTGGTTTCTTTCAGGGCAATCAGATCCTCAACCAGAGGAAACTGTGCGGTTAAAGTAGTGATAGTTGCGTTTTCCATAATACGTCTCTTCGCGCTCAGATAATGAAGGAAAGCAGGAATGTGCCGCCAAGTGCAAGCACCGAGGCGATAAACGTCGCCGTCGTATAGTATTTGAAGGTCTCATTCAGGGTCGCGCCGCAGTACTGCTTCACCAGCCAGAAGAGGGAATCGGTCACGATCGTGCAGCCAATGGCGCCGGAACCGATGGCAATGGTGATGATCTCCGGGCTGACGTTCGGGTAGAGCGGCAGCATCGGCGCGACGATCGCCGTCGCCCCCATCATCGCCACCGTCGCGGAGCCAACGGCGGCATGCAGCACCAGCGCCACCAGCCAGGCGAGCAGGATAGGGTGCATGTGCAGGTTCGAGAGAATATGCGCCAGTGAGTCCGCCAGTCCGCTGGTTTTCAGGATGGCGTTGAACGCGCCGCCCGCGCCGATAATCAGCAAAATGTTGGCGATAGAGCCGAAGCCGTGCTCGGTGTGCGTCAGCATCGCGCCCATGCCCATGTGCTGGCGGATCCCCAGCAGGTAATAAGCGACAAACACGGCGATAAACATGGCGGTGATCGGGTTGCCGATAAACTCCAGCAGCGTATACAGCGTGCCTTCTTTTGCCATATTCAGTTCGGCGATGGTCTTCACCAGCATCAGGGCAATCGGCAGCAGCACCGTGAACAGCGTGGCGCCCAGCGACGGCAGGGTGTGCTCTTCCCGTACCTTCAGGTCTGAAAATTCTGCCGGAACCGGTTTAAACGGCAGACGATTGCCGAGCAGTTTCAGGAACAGCGGGCCGCCGACCAGCGAGGCCATCAGGCCTACCATCAAACCGTAGACAATGACCGTCCCGACGTCCGCACCTAATTTATTGGTCACAAACAGGGCAGCAGGATGCGGCGGCACCACGCAGTGCACCGCCATCAGCGCGGTACAGAGCGGAATAGCCAGCTTGAGCAGCGACGTGTGGGTCTTTTTGGCGATGGAAAACGCCAGCGGGATGAGCAGGACCACGCCCACTTCCACGAACAGCGTGATACCGCAGATCAGGCCCACCAGCACCATAATCACGTCTGCTGACAGCCAGCGGCAGCGCTGCAGTGCGATCCCGATGCGCTCGGCCGCGCCGGAGACTTCCATCATCTTGCCGAGAATGGTGCCCAGACCGATCACCGCCGCCAGGAAGCCCAGCGTGCCGCCAATCCCGCTCTCAATGGCGTTCACCATATCCAGCGGGCTCATCCCCATCATCGCGCCGACGAAAAAGCTCGCCAACAGCAGCGCGAGGAACGGGTGAAACTTCAGTTTTACGATGGTTAAAACAATCAACACAATGCTGACCAGCAGCGTTGCCACAACCCAGACCTGAGATCCCATATCTCACCTCACCCTTATGTCATCTGAGGGTATTGGACGAAAAATCGGCGTGGGCTGACAAACGATATAAATTGGCGTTCAGATGAGCCAGATTGGATCAACTGAGTGACTGCGCTCTAAAAAGCGCACTTAATTCGTATTAGGTTCACATAAATTCACCCTTAAACGGTATGCTGAGCGCAGAAACCACGCGTGAGAATTGTGATGACCGATGCAAATGAAGCCAGAAACCGGCTGTTAAACGGCTGGCAGCTGTCGAAAATGTACACTTTTGAAGTGGCCGCCCGGCATGAGTCCTTCGCTCTGGCGGCGGAGGAACTGTCGCTTAGCCCCAGCGCGGTGAGCCACCGCATCAACCTGCTGGAAGAAGAGTTGGGCATTCAGCTGTTCGTCCGCTCGCACCGTAAAGTTGAGCTGACGCAGGAGGGAAAGCGCGTCTACTGGACGCTAAAATCATCCCTCGACACCCTGAATCAGGAGATCCTGGATATCAAAAACCAGGCGCTCTCCGGCACGCTGACGGTCTACTCCCGGCCGTCGATCGCCCAGTGCTGGCTGGTACCCATGCTGGGTGATTTTACCCGCCGCTATCCATCGATTTCGCTCACCATCCTGACCGGCAATGATTACGTCAATATGCAGCGAACGGGTATCGATCTGGCGCTTTATTTCGACGATACGCCGCCTAACCACCTTTCTCATCACTTCCTGATGGACGAGGAAATTTTGCCCGTCTGTTCACCACAATATGCCCGTGAGCATGAACTGTTGAAAAACCCCGATAACCTCAGCCACTGCACGCTGCTGCATGACCGTCAGGCCTGGAGCAATGATTCCGGTACGGATGAGTGGCTGAGCTGGGCGCAGCACTTTGCGGTGAACATGCCGCCATCGTCTGGTATTGGTTTCGATCGTTCTGATTTGGCGATTATTGCGGCCATCAACCACGTCGGCGTCGCGATGGGGAGAAAGCGGCTTGTGCAGAAACGGCTGGAACGAGGCGAGCTGATCGCCCCGTTTGGCGAAAAGACCCTGAAATGCCATCAGCACTACTATATTTCGACGCTTTCTGGCCGTCAGTGGCCGAAAATTGACGCCTTTATCGGCTGGCTGAGAGAACTGGCAGGTTGAAGAATTATTACGCTTTCGCTCTACACCAAATATGAAAAAGCGTGCTAAATACAGGTAATGCTTTCGATTTATCCAGGGTAAACCGTGTTAAAGCCTTTTATTGTCTCTGCATTACTGATCTCTTCCGGCTGGGCGATTGCCGCTGAGCCGCCGCTGACGGCTGCCCATTATGCGCAGCAGCTTGGCGTCGGGATGGATGTGGACTGGGCGCGAACCGAGCGCGGCATACGCGAATTCGACCCGCTGGTGGTCCGCGATTTTCGTGCAAAAGGCATTACTCACGTGCGCATCCGCGTGGCCGATGAGCCGACGGAAGCGCGGCTGATTCACCTGCGCAAGCTGGTGGAAGCCTGCGAGCAGTATGGCGTGATCCCGATAATCGCTTATCAGGCTGATGAATATAAAAACGACCCAAAAGCCGATAACGAAATAGAGACGATCAACTGGTGGATTGCCGTTGCGCACTATTTCGGTCAGAGCTACCCGCTGCTGGGTTTTGATCTCATTTATGAGCCAGCCGACAAGCTTAACCACAACCTCGCGTCGCTAAACCGCGTGTATGAAAAAACCATTAAAGCGATCCACGACATGGACCCGCAGCGCATGATCTTTATTGCGCCGCGCCTGCGTGCCGCGCCGGAGGATTTATCCAGCCTGAAGCTGCCTGCGCACAGCCAGAACTACCTGCTGGCGGAGTGGCATATTTTCCCGTGGGGGCCGCTGAAAAATAGCGGTAAATACCCGTGGACGTCCGGCACGGCGGCGGAGAAAGCGGCTATCCATAACCGCATCAACGCCGCGCTGCACTGGCAGCAAAAAACCGGGCACGTTAGCTGGGTCGGGGGCTGGGGCGTGGGAGAATCAAGCCGCTTTACGCCAACCGCTTCGCAGCTGGCCTTCGCCACCTTTATGGCCTGCGAGCTGCAAAAGGCGAAAATCCCGTATGCGCTTAACGCGGATTTCCAGTTTTACGACGGAGAAGAGGGCGCCTGGCGGCCAGCGCCAGAGCCGTTATTGCAGGCGATGATCGCCCCTGTCTGTGAAAAGCCCGGCGAGAAGCCGGGCCATCATGCGGTTAAACCGGCTGCTCGTGATGCGGGACACGCGACGCCAGCGGCAGCCAGCACAGTAAAATCAGCAGCCCCATCAGCGTCATCAGCAGGCCCAAACTAGCCTGCCCGGTCTGCGGCATCATCGCCGAGAGCCAGGCCAGCGCGCCGGAGCCGATATTCTGCAAGCCGCCCACCAGTGCGCCAGCCGTACCTGCAAGGAATGGGAACGGCTCCATCGCGCCGCTGGTGGCGAGCGGGAACAGCATCCCCGCGCCGAAGAAGAACAGCGCTGCCGGGATGAGCAGCGTCCAGACCGACATCACGTCAAACAGCCCCGGGATCCACATCATCAGACCCGCCAGCAGACAGCTGATCACCGACTGCCACATCAGGGTGGAGAAGCGCTTGTTTGGTCGCCCGGCAAACCACGCGCCGAAGAACGCCGCCGGGATCGGCAGAATAAACAGAATACTCACCACCATGCTGCTCAGGCCCAGCCCCGCGCCCAGCAGCACGCCGGAGCAGGCTTCGAACACCGCAATGCCCGCCAGGCCGCCGATCAGCATCAGCAGATAGCAGGTAAACGCGCCGTTGCCGAACAGCGTTTTATAGCTGGTGATAAGCTTCGTGCGCGGCGCGTCCTGCGGGCGCGTTTCTGGCATCCAGCGCGCCATGCTGAAGGTGACAATCACGCAGAGCACCAGCAGGAAGGCGTAGCAGGCGCGCCAGGACCACACCGTGTCCAGCAGGCCGCCGATCAGCGGGGCCAGCAGCGGGCTGACCAGAATACCCATGTTCAACAGGCTGTTGGCATGACGAAGCTGGGTGCCCTGATACATATCGCGCGGTAAGGTACGCGCCATTACCCCGCCGACGCCGGTCCCGACGCCCTGCAGGGCGCTGGCGGCAATCAATACGGTCAGGCTGTGGGTGGTAATGGCAATTACCGTCGCCACCATGAAAATGCTCATGCCCACCAGGATCACCGGGCGACGCCCGACGCGGTCGGACAGCGGGCCATAGAAGAGCTGCGAAACGCCATAGGTCAGCAGGTAGGCTGCCATTACGCTCTGTACCGCGCCCTCGCGGACGTTTAATTCCTTTGCCATGTCGGCAATCGCCGGAATGTAGATGGTTTGCGCCATCTGACCGACGGCCACCAGTAACACCAGCATCAACAATAAGTTAACGTTCCGTTGCTTTTTCATGTCGCTGAATACTTTTGCCAAAAGAGAAAAATGAAGAATAAGTGACTGCGCATTCCCATAAATGCGCGAGGAATCTACCACAGAGAGATGACAATTTAAGCATTGTCTTGGTGAATGAAAAAACCGGCAAAGGCAGGATTTGTAAACAAGAACGGCAACTAATGTTGCCAGTGCTTTACGCCAGGCGCAGCAGAATGGCGCCGCCGGCAATGCCCAGCGCCGCCGCGATGCGCAGGCCCGCAACCTTCTCTTTTAAAAGCAAAAAAGCGATCAGCGCGCCAAAGAGTATGGAGGTTTCCCGCAGAGCCGCGACCACCGCCAGCGGTGCCTGCGTCATTGCCCACAGCGCCAGACCATATGAGCCCATCGTGCCAACGCCGCCGAGCAACCCCTTTTTCCAGTGCAGACGCAGGTAGCCGGACGCCTCGCGCCGACGCGCGACCATCGCCCAGCACAGCAGGCAGAAGCCGTTCATAAAGAAGGTCCATAGCGTATAGCCCAGCGCGGTGTCCGACAGCCGCACGCCGGTGCCGTCCACCAGCGTATATCCGGCAATAAAACAGGCGTTCAGCAGCGCCAGCCAGATCCCTTTGCGTGACTGCATGCGCCCGTTCATCGCCATCGCCAGAATCGACAGGCAAATTACTCCGATCCCGGACCAGGCGAGCCACGAAAGGCTATCGCCGAGCGCCAGCACGCTGATCAGCGCCACCAGCAGCGGGGCGGTGCCGCGCATCAGCGGGTAGGTCTGGCTCATGTCGGAGACCTGATAGGTTTTCGCTACCAGCACGGTGTACACCACCTGTAAGGCGCAGGAAACAATCAAAAACGGCCAGCTTGCGGCAGAGGGCTGCGGGGAAAACGGCAGTAAGACCAGAGCGATAACCGTGGCGGAGCCGCTGACGCTTATGGCGGAATAGAGCTTGTCCGTTCCGGCTTTGACGATGGCGTTCCAGCTGGCATGCAGCAGCGCGGCGAAGAGCAAAATGCAAAAAACGGTTATGGTCATGGCGTATCGGGTGATGAATTGTCACTCAACTGTAACATTCACATCCTGATGCTGCCAGCCGGTTACACCGCACAAAAAAGGCGATGCGTCACCCGCGGTTCGTCTGAGACCATCGTAAAACCCGCCCGATTATAAAACCCGCAGGCACTGTCCGGCGCGTGGGTATTCAGGAAATCAAACCAGATGCTGGCATCGGCCATGACCACGGTCAAAAGCTGTTTGCCAATGCCCAGCCCGCGGCACTTCTCGCTGACGTAAAGATGGCGAATACGTCCGGCGCGCGGCTGCTGGCTGAACGGATCGCGATTGAGACCACACACACCCACCAGCTTGCCGTTGAGAAACGCACCCAGCAGCTTTTCACCCGGTGCGTTAAAGCGGTTCTCACCGCGCTGCCAGTTCTCTTCCAGCCTGCGCAGCATGTTGAAATTCAATGCGAGACTTTCCGCCTTCAGGGCGATGTACCCCGGCTCATCCGGTGTGACAGGCTCAATTAACAGACGCGACATAGCATTCCCTCGTTATTAAAGAGGGGCGGTTGCCCGCCCCTCTCAGGTGCGACTTGAACCTGAATCAGCGAGTGAATTTCAGGACAGCATCAAGCAGTTGCAGTACAGCAACAATGAGTTTAAGGATAAGTATCACCATATCCACTACGCTCATACGCGTCTCCTTTTGGTTAAAAGGAGCACGATGCTGGCGTACCTTTCCGCCGCCTGTTGCCAGCACCTGGATTGACGTAACACAGTGTGCTCACTTCAGGGGTTAAGGCACTGACGGCACCACCCGTTTCAGCCAGGACTTCGTTGCGCCGGTAGAACTGCGGCCCCCTCGCTCACTGCGAACACCCTCAGTATAGATAAATACTGTATGTATGAACAGTGTTTTTTGGACAAAAATCGAAAGGCGATCCATACTCAAAAACGTCAAAATCCGTGCCGGAATTGCGCGTTCGTCTTCGATCGCGTATACTTTTTGCGTTGACGTAACACAGTGTGTTCTGCGGCAACCAACCGCAAAACCCTGATAAAAACCTCGCTCCGGCGGGGTTTTTTGTTTTCAGATGTTAGATGGCGCAACGATGTTTGTTGACACATTGGCAATGCATGGTATTGTTGCCATAATGGCAACGGACGCGGCAGGCATGCAGTATGCATTTAATCTCTATGAAGGCAATTTATGATGCGGTAACTCAGTTTCCGCAGCACAAGGAAGAGCTCCTGTTTTTAGGCCGCACCATCGAAAAGAGCCATTGCCCGACACCTGCTGCGCTGAAAAAACTGTTTCCGACGCTGGATAACTTTAAGTATCTGGATAAGCATTATGTTATTGATATTGCAAACAACAATCTCAGAGTAGTGGCTCTCATCTTCTTTGAAAGCCAAAAGTTTTATGTGCGCCATGTTTTTACTCATAAGGAATATGACCGTTTTACGGAGAAACATCGCACTAAGGGGAAGAAATGATGATCGTCGCTGATGCAATGAAAGCTACGCATGCCCTTGTTGCGGCTGTTCCTTTACTGGGTGAACAGCCGAGCGAGAAAGATTATAAAGATGCGCTTGAGCTGGTTGAGTATCTGCTCATGAACGAGCCCGATAGCCCCTTGCTGGATATTGTGTGCGCCAGGATTAGCCGTTACGAAGCCAACCGGCCAGAGATAGTCGCATTACGCAAGGAGATGGAGTCCGTTCCCGTCGGTGTTGCGGTTTTAAGAACCTTAATGGATCAGTACAACCTGACGATATCGGATTTTCAGGATGAAATTGGCAGTAAATCGATGGTTTCACGGGTTCTGAATGGTCAGAGACAGCTTACGCTGAACCATATTAAAAAGCTGGCGGCCAGATTTGGGGTATCACCTGCGCTGTTTATTGAGTGAGTCAAAGTCGACTTTTTGAGTGTCACCACCCAACAAACGAAACGTGATCCCTGACGCATTTTTGCGCAGATGAAAATTTTTCCATTGTCACGCCCGAAAACCTGTGTTTGTATAAATTCAATTAATGATTCCAAACACAGGTCCCCAATGACTTCATCCATCTTCACTTCGACTCTACTAAAAACTGCGCAACCAGCCGCAGTGGTCGTCGTGCGTGTGGTGGTCGTCGTCGGCAATGCGCCGTAGGGACTGGATCAACACACGAATCCAAAACCCCGCCGGCGCAAACCGGGCGGGGTTTTTCGTTTAAGAGCCTCCCCGGAAAGTCGGCCCAGAAGAAAAGGACTGGAGCATGGCAAGTTCGGGCACAACATCCAACAAGACGCGTTTTACTGGCGCGCAGCTGATCGTTCATCTGCTGGAGCGACAGGGCATCACCACGGTTGCGGGCATCCCCGGCGGCACGGTGCTGCCGCTGTACGATGCGTTAAGCCAAAGCACGCAGATCCGCCACGTCCTGGCACGCCACGAGCAGGGGGCAGGCTTTATCGCTCAGGGCATGGCGCGTACCCAGGGTAAACCGGCGGTCTGTATGGCCTGCAGCGGGCCGGGCGCAACCAACCTGGTGACCGCCATCGCCGACGCGCGCCTCGACTCCATTCCGCTGATCTGCATTACTGGCCAGGTGCCGTCCTCGATGATCGGCACCGATGCGTTCCAGGAAGTGGATACCTACGGCATCTCTATCCCCATCACCAAACATAACTATTTAGTTCGCGATATCAGCGAACTTCCTCAGGTTATCAGTGATGCGTTCCGCATTGCCCAGTCCGGCCGCCCGGGCCCGGTGTGGATAGACATTCCTAAGGATGTCCAGACCGCAGAGATCGAGATCGACGTGCTGCCGGAGCCGGGCGACCGTGCCCCCGCGCCAGCATTCAGCGCTGAGAGCGTGCGCGATGCCGCAGCCATGATCAACGCCGCCAAACGTCCGGTGCTCTATCTGGGCGGCGGGGCGATTAATGCTGCGGATGAAATCCGTGAGTTTGCGGAAAAAGCCAACCTGCCGACCACCATGACCCTGATGGCGCTGGGCATGCTGCCAAAAGCGCACCCGCTGTCCCTGGGGATGCTGGGCATGCACGGCGCGCGCAGCACCAACTACATCCTGCAAGAGGCTGATTTGCTGATTGTTATGGGCGCGCGTTTTGATGACCGGGCGATCGGCAAAACCGAGCAGTTCTGCCCGAACGCGAAGATCATTCACGTGGATATCGACCGCGCCGAGCTGGGTAAAATCAAGCAGCCGCACGTGGCGATTCAGGGCGATGTTGCCGAAGTGCTGGCGGAGCTGATCCCGCAGACGGACGCAACCGACCGCGCCGACTGGCGTAAGCTGGTGGCCGATCTGCAGCGCGAGTTCCCGGGCGCCATCCCAACCGAAGGCGACCCGCTGAGCCACTATGGTCTTATCAACGCCGTTGCTGCCTGCGTGGACGACAGCGCGATTATCACCACCGACGTGGGCCAGCATCAGATGTGGACCGCTCAGGCCTACCCGCTGAACCGTCCGCGCCAGTGGCTGACCTCCGGCGGTCTGGGCACTATGGGCTTTGGTCTGCCTGCAGCAGTTGGTGCAGCGCTCGCCAACCCGGACCGCAAGGTCATCTGCTTCTCCGGCGACGGCAGCCTGATGATGAACATTCAGGAGATGGCGACCGCGGCCGAAAACCAGTTAGACGTGAAAATCATCCTGATGAACAACGAGGCGCTGGGGCTGGTGCATCAGCAGCAGAGCCTGTTCTACAAGCAGGGCGTATTTGCGGCGACCTACCCGGGAATGATTAACTTTATGCAGATTGCCGCCGGTTTTGGCCTGCACACCTGCGATCTGAACGCCGAAGAAGACGCGCAGGCGGCGCTGCAGGCGGCGATTTCTCGTCCCGGCCCGGCGCTGATCCACGTGCGTATCGACCCTGAACAAAAAGTGTATCCGATGGTGCCGCCGGGTGCGGCAAATACTGAGATGGTGGGAGAATAAGCCATGCAGAAACAACATGATAACGTCATTCTGGAACTCACCGTCCGCAACCACCCTGGCGTCATGACCCACGTCTGCGGGCTGTTTGCCCGCCGGGCGTTTAACGTGGAAGGCATTCTCTGTCTGCCGATTCAGGGCAGCGAGCACAGCCGCATCTGGCTACTGGTCAACGATGACCAGCGTCTGGAGCAGATGATGGCGCAGATCGACAAGCTGGAAGATGTCACCAACGTGGCGCGTAACCAGTCCGATCCCACCATGTTTAACAAAATTGCGGTGTTTTTCGAATAGATCGCTTAAGGTAAGCGTCTTTCGCTCTTGTAGGCCGGATAAGCGCAGCGCCATCCGGCGTTTTCAGACCGCAGGAAGACACATGACCACCATCGCCCTTATCGACGACCACCTTATCGTCCGCTCTGGCTTTGCCCAGCTTCTCAACCTCGAACCAGATTTCCAGGTCGTGGCCGAGTTTGGCTCCGGTCGCGAGGCGCTGGCGGGCCTGCCGGGGCGCGGGGTGCAGGTCTGTATCTGCGACATTTCGATGCCGGATCTCTCCGGGCTGGAGCTGTTAAGCCAGCTGCCGAAAGGGATGTCGACGATTATGCTCTCGGTCCACGACAGCCCGGCGCTGGTCGAGCAGGCGCTCAACGCGGGGGCGCGCGGGTTTCTCTCCAAACGCTGTAGCCCGGACGAACTGATCGCCGCGGTGCGCACCGTCTCCACCGGCGGCTGCTATTTAACGCCGGATATCGCCATCAAGCTGGCGGCCGGACGTCAGGATCCGCTCACCAGACGCGAACGTCAGGTGGCTGAGAAGCTCGCGCAGGGGATGTCGGTAAAAGAGATTGCCGCCGAGCTGGAACTGTCCCCGAAAACCGTACACGTTCACCGCGCCAACCTGATGGAAAAACTTAACGTCAGCAACGACGTCGAGCTGGCGCGCCGCATGTTCGACAGCTGGCAATGAGTCCCGTCTTTTCGCGGCTGATCGCCGTCGTTGCCAGCTTCTTTATCTTCTCCGCCGCGTGGTTCTGCTTATGGAGCATCAGCCTGCACCTGGTGGAACGCCCCGAGCTGGCGGTGCTGCTGTTTCCCTTCGGCCTGCGACTGGGGCTCATGCTCCAGTGCCCGCGCGGATACTGGCCGGTTTTGCTGGGCGCAGAGTGGCTGCTGCTGGTCTGGCTGGCGCAGGAAGTCGCTCTGGTGCACCTGCCATTATTGATGACCGGAAGCCTGCTCACGCTGCTCCCTGTTGCCCTCATTTCCCGCTACCGTCACCAGCGCGACTGGCGCACGTTGCTGCGGCAGGGGGCGGCGCTGATTGCCGCCGCGCTGCTGCAGTCCCTGCCGTGGGCGGGTGATAAGGAGATGCTCAACGCGCTGCTGCTGACCCTCACCGGCGGCCTGACCCTCGCGCCGACCTGCCTCGTCATCTGGCATTACCTCACCAGTACCGTCTGGCAGCCGCTCGGCCCGGCGCTGGTTTCCCAACCGGTGAACTGGCGCGCCCGGCACCTCATCTGGTATCTGCTGCTGTTCGTGGTGAGCCTGTGGCTTCAGCTGGGTCTACCTGCCGAGCTTTCACGCTTTACCCCGTTTTGCCTTGCGCTGCCGATTATTGCCCTGGCCTGGCACTACGGTTGGCAGGGAGCGCTGATCGCCACCCTAATGAACGCCATCGCGCTGATCGCCAGCCAGACCTGGCACGACCATCCTGTGGACCTGCTGCTTTCCCTGCTGGCCCAGAGCCTGACCGGGCTGCTGCTCGGGGCGGGTATCCAGCGTCTGCGCGAGCTGAACCAGTCCCTGCAAACCGAGCTGGCGCGCAACCGGCGTCTGGCTGAACGCCTGCTGGAGACCGAAGAGAGCGTGCGGCAGGAGGTCGCCCGCGAGCTGCACGATGATATCGGCCAGACGATTACCGCCATCCGCACCCAGGCGGGCATTGTCCAGCGTCTGGCGGCGGAAAACGCGGGCGTGAAGCAGGGCGGAGCGCATATCGAGCAGCTTTCGCTGGGCGTGTATGACTCGGTGCGACGCCTCCTCGGCAGGCTGCGTCCGCGCCAGCTCGACGACCTGTCGCTGGAGCAGGCGGTGCGTTCCCTGATGCGCGAGATGGAGCTGGAAAGCCGCGGCATTGTCAGCCATCTCGACTGGCGAATTAACGAATCTGTCCTGAGCGAAGGCCAGCGCGTGACGCTGTTCCGCGTCTGTCAGGAGGGGCTGAACAATATCGTCAAACACGCCAGTGCCAGCGCGGTCACGATCCAGGGCTGGGAGCAGGACGAACGCCTGATGCTGGTAATTGAAGACGACGGCTGCGGCCTGCCGCCGGGCTCCGGCCAGCAGGGCTTTGGCCTGGCGGGCATGCGCGAGCGCGTGAAGGCGCTCGGCGGCACGCTGAACCTCTCCTGCACCCACGGGACGCGCGTCAGCGTCAGCCTGCCGCTAAGGAGCCACCATGTTTAAGACCCCCGCGAACGCCGCACCGATAGGTAACAAAGCGGAAATCGACGCCCGCTACCGCTACTGGCGTCGCCATATTCTGATCGCTATCTGGCTCGGCTACGCGCTTTTCTACTTTACCCGCAAAAGCTTCAACGCCGCCGCGCCGGAGATCCTCGCCAGCGGCGTGATGACGCGCACCGATATCGGCCTGCTGGCGACGCTGTTTTACATCACCTACGGCCTGTCGAAGTTCTTCTCCGGCATCGTCAGCGACCGCTCTAACGCGCGCTATTTTATGGGCGTTGGGCTGATCGCCACCGGCGTGGTCAACATTCTGTTTGGCTTCTCCACTTCGCTCTGGGCCTTCGCCCTGCTGTGGGCACTGAACGCCTTTTTCCAGGGCTGGGGCGCGCCGGTCTGCGCCCGCCTGCTCACCGCCTGGTATTCGCGCAACGAGCGCGGCGGCTGGTGGGCAATCTGGAACACCGCGCATAATGTCGGCGGGGCGCTGATCCCGATGGTGGTGGGTGCCGCAGCGCTGCACTACGGCTGGCGCGCGGGGATGATGATTGCCGGCGGCCTCGCGATTGTCGCCGGGCTGTTCCTCTGCTGGCGCCTGCGCGACAGGCCGCAAACCGTTGGCTTGCCCGCGGTGGGCGACTGGCGGCACGACGAGATGGAAATGGCGCAACAGCAGGAGGGGGCGGGGCTGACGCGCAAAGAGATCCTCACCAAATATGTGCTGAAAAACCCGTATATCTGGCTGCTGTCGCTCTGCTACGTACTGGTGTACGTGGTGCGTGCGGCCATCAACGACTGGGGCAATCTGTACATGTCCGAGACGCTCGGCGTGGACCTGGTGACCGCCAACTCGGCGGTGACGATGTTCGAACTGGGCGGGTTTATCGGCGCGCTGGTGGCGGGCTGGGGCTCGGACAAGCTGTTCAACGGCAACCGCGGCCCGATGAACCTGATATTCGCCGCCGGGATTTTGCTCTCCGTTGGCTCGCTGTGGCTGATGCCGTTTGCCAGCTACGTGATGCAGGCGGCGTGCTTCTTCACCACCGGCTTCTTCGTGTTCGGCCCGCAGATGCTGATCGGCATGGCGGCGGCAGAGTGCTCGCACAAAGAGGCGGCAGGCGCGGCGACGGGCTTTGTCGGGCTGTTTGCTTACCTTGGCGCATCGCTCTCCGGCTGGCCGCTGGCGCGGGTGATCGACATCTGGCACTGGAGCGGATTCTTCGCGGTGATCGCCATCGCGGCGGGGATCTCCGCCCTGCTGCTGCTGCCGTTTTTGAACGCGCAGGCGCCGCGCGAAGCGTGACGCGCCTCACCTTTTGCTGCCGAGTGGCGCAAAACTAAGAAATTTTCCCGGTTTCACCTGGACGCTGTCTCAGGCATCTCTCCCGGCTGGTTTTTACAATGCTGCAAAAATCAGCTCAGGAGTAACTCAGTCATGCTGGCCTTCTTAAATCAGGTGCGCAAGCCGACCCTGGATCTGCCGCTCGACGTGCGGCGCAAAATGTGGTTCAAACCGTTCATGCAGTCTTATCTGGTGGTCTTCATCGGCTACCTGACCATGTACCTGATCCGCAAAAACTTTAACATCGCGCAGAACGACATGATCTCCACCTACGGACTGAGCATGACGCAGCTGGGGATGATTGGCCTGGGCTTCTCCATCACCTACGGCGTGGGTAAAACCGTCGTGTCCTACTACGCGGATGGCAAAAACACCAAGCAGTTCCTGCCGTTTATGCTGATCCTCTCCGCCATCTGTATGCTTGGCTTCAGCGCCAGCATGGGCGCAGGGTCCGTTAGCCTGTTCCTGATGATCGCCTTCTACGCCCTGAGCGGTTTCTTCCAGAGTACCGGCGGGTCGTGCAGCTACTCCACCATCACCAAATGGACCCCGCGCCGCAAGCGTGGTTCGTACCTCGGCATGTGGAACATCTCCCACAACCTCGGCGGTGCCGGTGCGGCTGGCGTGGCGCTGTTTGGCGCGAACTACCTGTTCGACGGCCACGTGATCGGCATGTTTATCTTCCCGTCGATTATCGCCCTGATTGTCGGCTTTATCGGCCTGCGCTACGGTAGTGACTCCCCGGAATCGTACGGCCTCGGCAAAGCCGAAGAGCTGTTTGGCGAGGAGATCAGCGAAGAGGACAAAGAGACCGAAGAAAACGAGATGTCCAAATGGCAGATCTTTGTTGAGTATGTGCTGAAAAACAAAGTGATCTGGCTGCTGTGCTTCTCGAACATCTTCCTCTACGTGGTGCGCATCGGCATCGACCAGTGGTCCACCGTGTACGCCTTCCAGGAGCTGAAGCTCTCTAAAGAGGCGGCGATTCAGGGCTTCACCCTGTTCGAAGTGGGCGCGCTGGTTGGTACCCTGCTGTGGGGCTGGCTCTCCGACCTCGCCAACGGCCGTCGCGCGCTGGTGGCCTGCGTCGCGCTGGCACTGATTATCGCCACGCTCGGCGTCTACCAGCACGCCAGCAACCAGTACGTTTACCTGGCGTCACTGTTCGCGCTCGGCTTCCTGGTGTTTGGTCCGCAGCTGCTGATTGGCGTGGCAGCAGTGGGCTTCGTCCCGAAAAAAGCGATCGGCGCCGCCGATGGGATTAAGGGCACCTTCGCCTACCTGATCGGCGACAGCTTCGCCAAGCTGGGTCTGGGGATGATTGCTGACGGCACGCCGATTTTCGGCCTCACCGGCTGGGCGGGCACCTTCGCGGCGCTGGATGCAGCAGCGATTGGCTGTATCGTCCTGATGGCGATGGTCGCGGTGCTGGAAGAACGTAAAATTCGCCGTGAGAATCGTGCGCAGAAATTAAAAACAGCCTGAGTGTGCAGGTAACTTCTTTGCCCGGTGTGTGATGCCGGGCTTTTTTATTAGCTGAGTTAAGACCTACCCCAGAACAAAAATATCCCCTGTTGCCGGGGTAACCGCGTCCGGCAACCACAAATTGCCCCATTTACCCGTACAATGGCAGCCCATTATTTTGTCGGGTTGTAGGCCGTGCAGAAACTGCCTGAGTGCCCAGAGCTTACGCGGTGACGCACAGCGAAGATGGAAACCACCGAAAATTGCATGAATATGGTTGATGCCGGTTATTCTCTGACAGTGACGCACAATATCGATCAGACCTCGGTGCCCACAGCCGATAAAAATGACCAGGCCACGGTCAGATTTATAAATTAGAACCCCTTCATCTTTCACATAATCCACATCCGCATTTTTACTACCGATAACACCGTATGCGTGCGGTTTGGCGACAGGGATCTCCCCTGACCATATAAAGCGCTTCCCAATCTGGAGCGGGGTGCTGCTGTATTCCATGCGATAGTGTGAATAATCATTTTTCAGCGACAACTTTTTTAATCTGGCGGTATACCCTGAAAACTGTATTGCCGAGTAGCGCTCGCAGGCCACGTGGGGATGGCAGACGATCCGGCAATTATCCGGTAACCACGGAACGCCGCCGCAATGGTCATAGTGCCCGTGAGAAAGTACAGCTGCGGTCAGGCAGGTCAAATCGACTCCCA
Source organism: Enterobacter sp. PL_is379 (assembly GCF_055817355.1). Classification (NCBI taxonomy): domain Bacteria; kingdom Pseudomonadati; phylum Pseudomonadota; class Gammaproteobacteria; order Enterobacterales; family Enterobacteriaceae; genus Enterobacter; species Enterobacter sp. PL_is379. The sequence continues at coordinate 171,139 of NZ_JBVPGT010000025.1, read as the reverse complement.
TCAGAGCTGCGTTATGTATGAAGCTATCATCCGGACCGGTATCAAACAGAATGGAATCATTTTCATCCTGTATAAACAGGCTGAGTCCTGCTTTAGCTCGCAGTAAATTTTTAGCGCCGGGATTAGGTCTGTTCTCCAGCAGGACACTGATTGTTATGGACATGTTCGCTCTTTCCCTGAAGTGAAGATTCGTTACCGCCAGGCATTGACCATACACCGTGTATATATAATCGTCCCCATAAAAACTAAAACGACTTTCCTGCCGTTTTTCCAGCACTTTTCCATTCACTATTATGCTTCTACCCGCTGTCGACGCCGTGCGTTTCCCGCTATGATGAGCGGCTAGTCTAAGGAGAACGCATGGTCTGGATAATGCTGGCAACGCTTGCCGTGGTGTTTGTGGTGGGATTTCGCGTCCTGACCTCAGATTCCCGCCGCGCCATCAAACGTTTAAGCGAGCGTCTGGGCATCACCCCGATGCCGGTCGAGTCGATGATCGATCAGTTTGGTAAAACGTCGGGCAATGAGTTTATCCGCTACCTTGAGCGCCCGGACGAAGCGCATCTGCAAAACGCGGCGCAGGTGCTGCTCATCTGGCAGGTCTGCATTGTCGACGGTAGTGAAGAGAACCTGCACACGTGGCACCGCCTGCTGCGTAAAGCCCGCCTGGCTGCGCCTATCACCGATGCACAAATTCGTCTCGCGCTTGGCTTTATGCGCGAGATGGAACCCGATCCGCAGGAGCTGAACGCCTTCCAGCTGCGCTATAACCAGCTCTTCCTGCCGGAAGAGGGCGTGTTTTATCTGCACTGATCCCCTGTAAAAACGACAAAAGTTGTCTAAACGTTAAATTCGTCACACTTTTGATGATAAACTGCGCGACTTTTCCGCACGTTTTTATCTTCAGGTGATGCCATGACAGAACATATCCAGCCCACGACCAGACCGCAGACCAACGAGGTTTCACGCCCCAACTGGTCGGCCGTCTTCGCCGTGGCGTTCTGCGTCGCCTGCCTGATTACCGTTGAGTTTCTGCCGGTCAGCCTCCTGACGCCGATGGCGCAGGATCTGGGCATTTCCGAGGGCGTGGCGGGTCAGTCCGTTACCGTCACCGCCTTCGTGGCGATGTTCGCCAGCCTGTTTATCACCCAGGTGATTGGCACCATCGACCGCCGTAAAGTGGTCATCCTGTTCAGCGTGCTACTGACGCTCTCCTGCCTGCTGGTCTCCTTCGCGGAAAGCTTCACCCTGCTGCTGCTCGGGCGCGCCTGTCTGGGGCTGGGATTAGGCGGCTTCTGGGCGATGTCGGCCTCGCTCACCATGCGCCTGGTGCCCGCGCGTACGGTGCCAAAAGCGCTTTCCGTTATCTTCGGTGCGGTTTCTATCGCGCTGGTGATTGCCGCGCCGCTGGGCAGTTTCCTGGGCGGGATTATCGGCTGGCGTAACGTCTTCAACGCGGCGGCAGTGATGGGCCTGCTCTGCATTATCTGGGTGTGGAAGGCGCTGCCGTCCCTGCCGGGCGAAGCGGCGCATCATAAGCAGAACATGTTCAGCCTGCTGAAGCGCCCCGGCGTGCTGGCAGGGATGACCGCGATCTTTATGTCCTTTGCCGGGCAGTTTGCCTTCTTCACCTATATACGCCCGGTGTATATGACCATGGCGGGCTTTGACGTCGACGGCCTGACGCTGGTGCTCCTGAGCTTCGGTATCGCCAGCTTTGTCGGCACGTCGCTGTCGTCACAGTTCCTGAAGCGCTCACTGAAGGTGGCGCTGGCGGGTGCGCCGCTGGTGCTGGCAGTGAGCGCCACGGTGCTGGTGCTGTGGGGCAGCGATAAGTGGGTTGCGTCAGCCATTGCGATTATCTGGGGCTTTGCCTTTGCGCTGGTGCCGGTGGGATGGTCGACGTGGATCACCCGCTCGCTTGCCGATCAGGCGGAAAAAGCCGGGTCGATTCAGGTGGCGGTGATCCAGCTGGCGAACACCTGCGGCGCGGCCATTGGCGGCGTGGCGCTCGACCATCTGGGGCTGACGTCACCGCTGGTGATTTCCGGCACGCTGATGCTGCTGACGGCACTGCTGGTGGCGGGGAAGGTGAAGGCGAAGTAGTCAATTTTCCCCTCACCCTAACACTCTCCCCATAGGGGAGAGGGGACTACTCGGTGCGGTATTTTCACCCTCGCCCCTTTGGGGAGAGGGCCGGGGTGAGGGGACTTCAGGCTACGCCGATGTCCTCACCCGTCTTCTTGAATCCATCGAAATCAGCACCACCGACGACACAATCAGCAGCGTTCCCAGCCAGTCCGGCAGGGTGAACGCCACGCCCAGCAACATCACCGACAGCAACGCGCTGCTCAGCGGTTCGGCGCAGCTCAGAATGCTCGCCTTCGGCCCGCCGATCATCTGTGCGCCTTTCAGGTACAGACTGAACGTCAGCGCCGTGCCAATCACCACCAGGTAGAAAAACGCCAGCAGCAGGCTGCCGTCAATTACGAAGGTTGTCCCGCGTCCGGCGTAGAACGGCGTCAGCATTAACCCGGCAATTAACATACTCCAGCCGACAATCGGCAATGTGCCGTAGCGGGCAATCAGCGTTGACGGATAGGTGGTGTAAAACGCGGCGGCAAACGCCGAGGCGATGCCGAAGAACAGTGCGGCAGGCGAGATGGAGAGCGAGGTTGGGTCGCCGTGGGTCACCAACAGGAAGGTGCCAACAAGCGACGTCATGATGGCCGACAGCACAAACACGCCGGGACGCTTTTTCCGCGCCAGGGCAAACCACGCCACAATGATGGTCGGTGACAGAAACTGCAGCACGGTAGCGGTCGCTGCGTTGGATTTTTCAATCGTCAGCAGGAAGGTGAGCTGCACGGTGAGCGCGCCGACAAGTGAAAATATCAGCAGGCTGAGGGCGTCTTTGCGATGTTTGATGACCGAGAAAATCTTGTCGCCGTGAACGAAGGAGAGCGTCAGCAGGATCACGCCGGTAAACAGCAGGCGAACCATGGTCAGGTAAGGCGAAGAAATGTGGCTTTTCTCCATGATGTACTGCGCGCAAACGCCGGAACTGCCCCATAAAACGGCGGCGATCAGAACGTTCAGCATCCCTTTACGTGTGGAACCCATTTTCTCCCCTGTTATGTTGGTTTTTTTGTAGCATAACATGGGATCTTGCCGGGTGGCGCTACGCTTACCCGGCCTACAAAACCTTGTAGGCCCGTGCAAGCGCAGCGCCGCCGGGCGAAACAAACGGCGCTCTACTAGAACCACGCCTCCCACATCGCGCCGACGTTGAAGTCGTCGAGCGTCTCGTCTTTGGTGTTATTCACGCGCGCGGTGCGTGCGTTATCCACCTTGCCGCCGGTCACGTAGAAGCGCAGCATCGGACGGAACTCTGGCCCCATGGCGATAGACATGTTCTGCGACAGGGTCAGCTTCCAGCCCTTATTATCGCCGCCGTTGTCGTAATCCACGTGCTGCCAGCCCGCTTCCAGCCAGGTGGAGTGAACGTCGTTCCACCAGTGCATCGGACGCACGATGGCGTTGTAGTTCTTACGGTTGTCGGTCTTATCACGGCTGTTGTCGTAGTCGTGGAAGGCGAGGATGTACTCCACCTGCGTGGCCTGGGTGAATTTGTACAGCCCTTCGAAGCTGGCGTAGACCGTGGTCAGGTCTTCGGTTTTATTGAACACGCTGTTGTCCGAGTTATCGGAGTAGCGGGCAATCACCTTGTTCACGCCGCTGTCGTTGGTGTGGCTCAGCACCACGCCGCCCTGCCAGGCGTTCAGACGCTCATCGCTCTCCACCGCTTTTGAATCAAAGCCGTAGTTGGCGTACAGCTCCAGATCCAGCGGACCGAGCTTCATACCGTGGATTTTAGAGGTGGCCGCGTAGTTACCTTTGTCGCCCGTGCCGGACCCGCCGGTACAGGTGATGCGTGACGGGTTCGCTTCGTCTTCCATCACTTCCGGGCTACAGGATTCCACTGCCGCCACGGCAGCGACGTCAAACTGCACGCCGCCGATATCGAAGTTCTTCACCCCGGCGCCCTGGCCGTCGTGGTTCATCCAGAAGTAATCGTTGATGCCCTGCTGCGGACGCTGGTGGAAGTCGCGACCGGCCCAGAAATAGGCATTCGGGTTGGAGGCCATAATATTGGTCACCCCCGCGTAGGCCTTTTTCAGGTTAACTTCGTCGCCCCAGTGGTCGATCATCACGTTGATGTCCCAGATGGCGCCGTTTTCGCCCTTGAAGGCTTTAGAGAGCTGGAACTCGCCGCCGTTGCCTTCGTTACCCAGACGACCAATTGCGGACGCGCCGTTGTAGGAGCCATCGACCGCCACATATTTCTGATCGGCGGCCTGGAAGTGCGCGCCATAGCGGGCGTAGCCGGTAAATTTAATCCCGAACGGAATCGCCATGTCCGGGGATTGCGCCGCGCTCTGCGGCTCGGTCACCACGTCCGCTTTTTTCGCGACGGCGGCATCCATTTTGGCCTGACGTTCGGCCAGGGCTTTATCCACCGCTTTCGCCACAATGGCGTCGATTTGCTCCTGCGTGAATTCCTGGGCGAGCACGGAAATTGGGCAAAGCGCGGCGATAACCGCCATAGTTAATGGAAGTTTTTTAATCGTATTCATGGTTATCTCAATATAGTTTAATTTTATTCAGACAATAACCATCCCGCTCCGATCTGACAGAATATGTCGCTATCATCAGAACAAGTGGATTTCTAGTTTTAGGTACAGAGGTATTACAGTAATTTATTTCGCCATAGACTATCTCTGATATAAATGAATAATTTCTTCGGATAATTCACGCGCTAATAAGGAGTTCATTAAATGATCCTGCGCGTGCACCATAATTAAGGTCATCGGCTGGCGGGCTTCGCCCGCGTCCTGCTCAATCAGTTTGGTCTGCATCTTGTGCGCCTGACGCGCGTAGCCGTCGGCTTCGCGCAGCAGGCTTTTGGCTTCGTCAATGTTGCCCTGGCGCGCCGCGTGCAGCGCTTCAAAGCACAGGCTGCGGGACTGCCCGGCGTTGACGATAATTTCCATTACGGCTTCTTCTAGTGCGATCATCATCATTACTCTTTATCAAAGCTATTATTTAAGGCGGTGGCGGCAAACCACTCCCCGCTTTTCTTAATGGTGCGCTGCTGCGTCTCCAAATCGAGCTGGATAAATCCGTAGCGATTTTTATAGGCATTACACCACGACCAGTTATCAATAAATGTCCACATATGGTAGCCAAGACAATTACACTCTTCGCTTATGCCTTTATGCAGCCACGTTAAATGCTCAGATATAAAATCAATGCGGTATTGATCGTTAATCTGGCCATTTTCAATAAAACGTTGCTCGTTTTCGACGCCCATGCCGTTTTCAGAAATAAAGCAGCGGGGGTTGCCGTAATTGTCGCGCAGGTTAATCAGAATATCGTAAATACCCGGCGCGTAGATTTCCCAGCCGCGGTAGGGGTTCATCTTGCGGCCCGGCATCTCGTAGCTATCAAAGAACCATTCCGGCATAAACGGCGACTGCGGGTTCACCGCGCTGTCGCGACACTTCACGCGACGCGGCTGATAGTAGTTAATGCCGAGCAGGTCGATTTTCCCTTCCGCAATCAGGAAACCGTCTTCCGGCTTGCAGGCGGGCAGCTGGTCGTAAGATTTCAGCAGCGCCACCAGATCGGCCGGGTATTCGCCGCGCAGGACCGGATCCAGGAAGCTGCGGTTAAACATCAGATCCGCAACGTGCGCCGCCTTCACGTCTGCCGGGTTCTGCGAACGCGGATACGACGGCGTCAGGTTCAACACGATGCCGATCTCCCCCGCGTAGTGCCCGGCGCGGTAGGCCTGAACCGCCTTCGCATGGGCCAGCACCGTGTGATAAGCCACGGTGGCCGCCCGGCGGAAATCCACTACGTTGGGGTAGTGGAAGTCGTACAGATAACCGCCTTCCACCGGCACGATCGGCTCGTTGAAGGTAAACCAGTGCAGCACGCGGTCGCCGAACAGCTCGAAGCAAATCTGCGCATAGCGGGCGTACGCGTCCACTACGTCACGGTTTTCCCAGCCGCCAATTTCCTGCATCGCCATCGGCATGTCGAAATGGAACAGGGTGATAAACGGCGTGATGCCCTGTTCATTCAGCTCATCAATGACCTGATTATAAAAATCGACCGCGTCCGGGTTCACTTCACCGATACCGTCGGGGATCAGGCGCGCCCAGCTAATCGAGGTACGAAAGCTGTTGTGGTTCAGCTGTTTTAACAGCTGAATGTCCGTTTTCCAGTGCTGATAAAACGTGGAGGTGTGCTGCGGCCCCACGCCGTTGTGAAAACGGTTCGGCTCGCGGGCAAACCAGTAGTCCCACGTGGTTTCACCCTCTCGTGTCCCTTCCGTCTGGAGAGCGGAGCTTGCGCTGCCCCACCAGAAGTTATCGGGAAATGCGTATTTCATGACCCTTCCTCTTTGACTTAATTACTTGTGGCTTCAGCGGCACCCACGGCTGCAGCCTGGGCTTTCTGCTCTTCGTTTTTAATCAGCGTACGCTCATAGGCGCGCAGGAACGGCAGGTACATCAGCGCCGACATCACCATGCAGACGAGGCACATCACCACCGGGCTCAGCGCCCAGTTCGCCGCCCACGAGGCGCCAATCGGCGCGGGCGTAGTCCACGGGGTTAACGAGACCACCTGTGCCAGCCAGCCGAGCTTCGTGGCGCCGTACGCCAGGCAGGCGTTGACCAGCGGAACGAACACGAACGGGATAAACAGCATCGGGTTCATGATGATCGGCGCGCCGAACAGAATCGGCTCGTTGATGTTAAAGAAGCTTGGCACCACGCCCATTTTGCCGATGGTGCGCAGGTGGGTAACGCGGCTGCGCAGCAGCAGGAAGGCCAGCGGCAGGGTGGAACCGACGCCGCCAATCAGCAGGTAGTGATCCCAGAAACCTTGCAGATAAACGTGCGGCAGCGCCGCGCCTGCGGCCAGTGCCGCCTGGTTTGCCGAGAGGTTCGCCATCCAGAACGGGTTCATGATGCCGGTAACAATCAGCGAGCCGTGGATACCCGCGAACCAGAAGATCTGGCACAGCAGCACGGAGAGCAGAATGGCAGGCAGGGAGTCAGACGCGGACACCAGCGGCTCCAGCAGGTGCATGATCGCCTGCGGGATAATCATCCCGGTCTGCGCTTCAATGAACAGGTTCAGCGGGTGCAGCGTGCCGATCACCACCATCACCGGGATCAGGATCTCAAACGAACGCGCCACGCCGGTGGGCACTTCCTTTGGCAGGCGGATGGTGACGTTGTTCTGCTTCAGCCAGGCGTACACGCGGGTTGAGTAAATGGCGGCGATCAGCGCGGTGAAGATGCCCTGGCCGGAGAGGTACTGGGTTGAGATTTTGCCGTCGGCATACGGCGCGGCGACTAGCAGGAAGGCCATAAAGGCCAGCAGGCCGGACATCACCGGGTCGAGGTTAAACTGACGCCCCAGGCTCGCCCCAATCCCTACCGAGATGAAGAAGGTCATCACGCCCATGCTGAGGTTAAACGGCAGCATCAGCTGTTCGCGGTAGGTTTGGGAAAAATCCAGCCAGCCGCGGGCGAAGCTGTTAGTGGTATCCGCCGAGAACGGCGGGAAGATGAACACCAGCATAAACGAGCCGATGATCATAAACGGCAGCGCGGCGGTAAAGCCGTCGCGGATGGCAATCACGTACTTTTGCTGACCGAGCTTCGCGGCCAGCGGGGTAATTGACTGCTCAATCACCGCAACCATGGATTGATATAACGAACTCATGTGAACACCTTTTAGTGTGCCGCTTCGATGAGCGACAGAGCAAAGTCCAGTACTTTATCGCCACGCTGCATGCCGTAGTCCATCATGTCGATGGGCTGCACCGGAATGCCATGCGTCGCCGCCTTGTCTGAGAGTGTCTGTAACATGTATTTCACTTGCGGTCCGAGAAGTACCACCTGGTATTGCGGAAACTGCGTATCAAATTCGGAAACACCGTACGCATCAATCTTCACCGACAAACCACGTTCTTTCGCGACATCGACCATTTTGCTGACCAACAGGCTGGTGGACATCCCGGCAGAGCAGCACAGCATAATCTTGAACATCGACAACCATCCTCTAAATGTAAAAAGTTATTGCGAGGATGATTGGACATGATACGGAAACCGGTTTCCATTCATAAAAGACAGAACTGTGACAACCATCAAGATCCAATACTTATGAGGCTAATTAACCGGATGCAGGTCACATAATTTGGCTGTTTTGACATCATTTGGAGTGGAAACGGAAAATCGGTTTCCATAGAAAACGGAAACGGATATACTCCGCTCTGGCTATAATGTGAGCCGAAGCGGTCATGGAATTTGCAGGCGCGAGGTAAGCCTGCCAGGGGAAAGAGATGTCGACAATCAATGATGTATCACGTCTTGCCGGGGTGTCTAAAGCCACGGTATCGCGAGTGTTGAGTGGGTCGCGTGGCGTCAAGGAAGCCAGCCGTCAGGCCGTTCTGAAGGCAGTGGATGAGCTTAACTACCGGCCTAATGTGATTGCCCAGTCGCTGCTGAGCCAGTCTACGGGCTGTATCGGGGTGATTTGCGCCCAGGAAAACATTAACCAGACCACCGGTTATCTCTACGCGCTGGAAAAACAGCTCAGCCAGCATCAAAAACACCTGCTGCTGCGTTTCGCGCACAGCAAAGCGGAAGTGATGCACGCTCTTGAGGAACTCTCCTGCGGGCTTTGCGATGACATCCTGGTGATTGGCGCGCGTTTCCCGCTGGACGTCGACATGGACAACGTCATTCTGGTGGACTGCATGGAGTCTGATAATTCCAACAGCATCCAGTTCGATCACGCCTTTGCCGCCGAAACCGCCTGTAACTACCTGACCAGCCAGGGGCGACGCCAGATTGCCCTGATCCATCCGCACGGCAGCGGTTTTGCTGACCAGGTGCTGCTCGGCTACAAGCACGCGCTGGAGAAAAATTTCCTGCCCTTTAATCGCAACCTTGTGTTCATGGACGCGACCTCGTCGTCCGTTGCGCTACAGGAGCTGCTGAATAACGCCAGCACGCTGAACTTCAACGCTCTGCTGGTGGCGGACGAGCAGGAAGCCCAGCGGGTGATCCCGCAGCTGCAGGCGTTTAATAAATCCGTGCCGGACGACATTATGGTCTTTAGCCTGGCCGGATCGCTGCACCTGCCGGGTATTCCGGTGATCCCGGCGATTGAATATTCTATGGATGCCATGGCGGCGCGTATCGTGAGCTGGCTGACGGAGAAAACGCAGATGCTGGGTTCGTATGTGCTGCGCGGGGATTTGATCATTCCAGACGTGCGTAAGCGTTAAACATGTTGTGTAGGCCGGGAAAGGCGCAGCCGCCACCCGGCGAGAAGCACGTTTCCAGCCCTCAGTAATCTTCCATACAATCCACCTGACCAACCGCCGCCCAGTAGGCATCCAGGTTGTCGCGCTTCACGGCGGTAACGGCATTTTTGATCAGCAACTGATTGGCCTCGGAGGACAAAATCATCGCCTGCCAGGCCTTATCGCTCTGCTTTTTCTGTGGCGTACAGGTTTTCTTAATATCTTTCAGGACCTGTTGCTTAATCTGCGCCTCTTTCGCCGGATCGTCCTTTTCCTGAGCATGGACAAACGCGGCGAACAGCAGACAAACCAGCAGGCAGACCAGGTGCGCAGCTTTCATCAATAACCCCCTTTAGAAGTCACAGGCTTCCCATGAAATATATCGTTACATTCAGTGTAGCGACTCCAGTCGAAAGTATGAATTTTCTCCACGATGCGTGTGTGAGATAGTGAAACGGCACAGATAACAAGGAGAAAAATATGCACCTGAGTATTACTCATGCGGTTACGGCGCCCGAAAAAGAAGAGTTGCTCGTCGGCCTGAGAGCGTATAACGGACAGTTTCTCGATCTGACAAACTTTAGCGGCGACATTGGCGTTTACGTGCGCGACGATAAAGGCGTCATGCTTGGCGGGCTCATTGGGGTGCGCAAAGGCGACTGGCTGAATATCGACTTTCTCTGGGTGAGCGACACCGTACGGGGAACTGGCGTCGGCAGCCAGCTCATCAAAACGGCCGAAGAAGAAGCCAGGCGCAAAGGCTGCAAGCACGCGCTGGTCGATACCGCCAGCTTCCAGGCGCGTCCGTTCTATGAAAAGCAGGGGTATCAGCTGCAGATGTCTTTGCAGGATTATCCGTACCCGGGCATGCAGCGGCATTATCTGGCGAAAGCCCTTTAAGCCCTGAATCCGTAGGCCGGGTAAGCGCAGCGCCACCCGGCCATACCCGCATATAACCGATCCTTCTTATTGATTCTTTTTCGGTTTTTATTTCCCCGCCTCGTTGTCGATATAGTCACTAAAACATTCAGCAAAAGGAACTGTCTTGTGAAACGTCGATTGGGTGCTCTGGTACTGGCTGGCCTGCTGCTGGCAGGGTGCGATCAAAGTGGCAGCGATGCCAAACACATTAAAGTCGGCGTCATCAACGGCGCTGAACAGGACGTGGCGGAAGTCGCCAAAAAGGTGGCAAAAGAGAAATATGGCCTGGACGTGGAGCTGGTGGGCTTCAGCGGCTCGCTGTTGCCTAACGATGCCACCAACCAGGGGGAACTGGATGCCAACGTCTTCCAGCATCGCCCGTTCCTTGAAGAAGATAACAAGGCGCATGGCTATAAGCTGGTGGCCGTGGCGAACACCTTTGTTTTCCCGATGGCCGGCTATTCCCGCAAAATCAAATCCGTGTCTGACCTGAAGGACGGGGCAACCATTGCCATTCCAAACGACCCGACCAACCTTGGCCGTGCGCTGTTGCTGTTGCAAAAAGAGAAACTTATTACCCTGAAGCCGGACACCGGGCTGCTGCCCACGGCGCTGGATATTACCGCCAACCCTAAGCAGCTGAAAATCATGGAGCTGGAAGGGGCGCAGCTGCCGCGCGTGCTGGACGACCCGAAAGTGGATGTCGCCATCATCAGTACCACCTATATCCAGCAAACCGGGCTGTCACCGGTGCATGACAGCGTCTTTATTGAAGACAAAAACTCGCCGTACGTGAACATCGTGGTGACGCGCGAAGACAACAAGGACGCGGAGAATGTGAAGGCGTTTATCGAGTCGTATCAGTCACCTGAAGTGGCAAAAGCGGCTGAGACGATCTTTAACGGCGGGGCAGTGCCGGGCTGGTAAACGATGTGACAGAAAACAGGTTGCTTCTCTTGGCCCGATTCCATCGGTAATCGCCCTTTAGCCCACAGCGTCAATTGCGACGGCTGGCTATCCTCCTTATCACCCCAACAGGAGGATAGCCCATGAACATTACCCACATTCGCAACGCCACCCAGCTTATTTCCTACGCCGGAAAACGTCTTTTAATCGACCCGATGCTGGCCCAAAAGGGCGCTTATCCGGGCTTCCCCGGCACGGCGTATGCCGAACGCCGTAACCCGACGGTCGAACTCCCCGTTGACGTCAACACGCTGCTGGACGCCGACGCAGTGATCGTCACCCATACCCATGACGATCACTGGGATCGCGCCGCGGCGGAGCTGATCGCCAAAGACAAACCGATCTACGTGCAAAACGACCGTGACGCCGCGCTGCTACGCAGTCAGGGATTTAACAACCTGACGGTCATGACCGACGCGACCACCTTCGGCGATATTCAGATTACGAAAACCCGCGGCGGCCAGCACGGGACCGATCGCGCTTATGCCGTGCCGGAGCTGGCAGAACGGCTGGGCGAGGCCTGTGGCGTGGTGCTGCGTCATCCTGATGAGAAGACGCTCTATCTTGCAGGGGATACCGTCTGGCGTGACGAGGTAGCGGCCGATCTGCAAAAACACCAGCCGGACGTGGTGGTACTGAACGCCGGCTATGCCCACGTCATTGGTTTTGGGCCCATTATTATGGGGCAGGAGGACGTGCTCAACGTTCATTTCCTGCTGCCGCAGGCCAACATTGTGGCGAGCCATATGGAGGCCATTAACCACTGCCTGTTGACCCGCAGCGCGCTGCGTGAGTACGTTGAAGCTAATCAGGTGAGTGACGCAGTGAGCATTCCCCAGGATGGCGAAACCGTTATATTCTGAGTGCGTTAAAGGGAAAGGAGAGACAGATGTCGCTAATCAACGTCGCGATTGTCGCGGTAGACGGGTTCAGCCCGTTTCACTACTCCGTTCCCTGCATTCTGTTTGGCGATTCGGTCTCCGGCGAAAAGCGCTTTAACGTGACGATTTGCGCCGAAACGCCGGGGTTACTTACCTCAAAAGACGGATTTGCTCTCAACGCCACGCAGGATTTTACCGCCATTGGGCAGGCCGATATTGTTGTCGTTCCCTACTGGCAGCACGTTCTGGAACGCCCGCCGCAGGTGCTGCTCGACAGCCTGGTGCAGGCGAGAGACCACGGTGCAGAAATCGTCGGGCTGTGTCTGGGATCGTTTGTGCTGGCCTGGGCGGGGATCCTCGACGGCAAACGTGCGGCCACCCACTGGGAGTTCGAACGTCAGTTTCAGTCGCTCTTCCCGCACGTTCAGCTGGATATTAATGCCCTTTACGTGGATGACGGCAATATCATCACCTCCGCCGGTACTGCCGCTGCCCTCGACTGCTGCCTGTATATCATTCGCCAGCGCTTTGGCAGCGTGGTCGCCAACCAGATTGCCCGCCGGATGATTGTTCCGCCCCACCGCGAGGGCGGGCAGGCGCAGTTCATCGCCCAGCCGGTACCCAAAGATACCCGCGACGGACGCATTAACTGCCTGATTGACTACCTGCAGCAGCACATCACCGAACCGCATAGCCTGGACTCCCTGGCGGAGGTGGTTTCGATGAGCCGCCGCACCCTGACCCGTCATTTTATTAAAGCCACGGGATTGAGCGTCGCCGACTGGCTTACCGCCGAGCGCCTGCGGCGCAGCCAGATCCTGCTTGAAGCCGGAAATATGCCGATTGAACGCGTGGCTGAGCTGGTGGGATTTAATTCCGCCGTCACCTGGCGACAACAGTTTAAAGCACGTTTTGGGGTGAGCCCCGCAGAATGGCGAAAAACGTTTCGGCTTCATGCCTAGTGTATTACGACTAACTCAAGATTTAAGGGTGAGTTAAACAATTTCTTATTTTCTCTTAATATCCTTTTCACTTTTCTGAAAGAACTATTAATTTTAGGTGCCCTAATGCAAATTAGATATACTCGCCTTAAGAATGCTCTTATATTACAAAAATAATCATTGCGGACGTTTTTGTGGCATGGATGAATAGCTCCAAAATAAAAAATAGAATAATTTCATTAGTAAATTATGCTGCTGCTATCTTATTGGCTGTCTTTTTTTTAGCGCGCGCCAATGCTGCGCCGCTGTCGCCAGCCGATCGCGATTCCATTCAACAGCAACAGCAGCAGCTTTTATTACAGAACCAGCAACAGCGTGAAGAGCTGGAGCGGAGTATTCCTCGCCCTGCGCCCGCCAGACCGCTGCCTGTTACCGGCTCCGGGCCCTGTTTCACTATTCATACCATTACCCTTTCCGGTGCGACCTTAATCTCCCCGAAAAATCGGCAGGCCCTTGTCGCGCCGTGGCAGGGCCGCTGTCTGGATATGGCGAAAATAACGGAGCTTCTCGCCCATATTTCTGACTGGTATATCAGCCGGGGATATATCACCAGCCGCGCTTTTCTTACCGAGCAGGATCTCTCCGGCGGTCAGCTGAATATTGTTGTGCTGGAAGGCAGACTGGAAGCGATCCGTCTGGAAGGCGAAACGCCGCGTATGCTGAAAATGGCGTTTCCGGGACGGGTGGGCGGCATCCTTAATTTACGCGATATTGAACAGGGCATGGAGCAAATTAACCGTTTGCGTACCGACCCGGTTCAGATTGAAATTCTTCCGGGAACGCAGGCCGGATATTCCATCGTTAATCTCACGGCAAAACCGGAATTTCCCTTAAGTGTATCCGTAAGCCTGGATAATAGCGGGCAGAAGAGTACCGGCGAAGATCAGCTGAGTGGCGTGCTCACCGCCAATAATATGCTGGGGCTGGCGGATAAATGGTTTGTCAGCGGCGGGCGCAGCAGCGATTTTGCCAGCGCGTACGATGCGCAGAATTTCCAGGCGGGCGTCAGCGTGCCGTTTGGCTACGGATTACTGGACTACAGCTACGCCTGGAGTAACTACCGGACCACCATCAATAACCAGGGATTCAACTGGCTCTCCACGGGCGATACCAAAACCCACCGCGTTAACGCGTCCTGGGTGGTCTTCCGCAACGGGGAGGTGAAAACCGGCATTGCGGCTGGCGTGGTTCAGCGCTCCAGTCGCAACTGGCTCAACGACGCGCCGCTTCAGAGCAGCACGCGCAACCTCTCCAGCCTGATTCTGGGCATTACGCACACGCAAAAAATGCTGGGCGGCGTGGCGACCTTCAACCCGACCTGGAGCCACGGCATGCCTTGGTTCAATGCCGAAACCGACGAAGATAAGTCCGGGGATATGCCGCGCGCGGAATTCCGCAAATGGAGTCTGAACGCCAGCTTCCAGCGGCCGATTACCCGTAATGCCTGGTGGCTGACCAGCGCCTATGGCCAGTGGTCGCCCGATCGGCTGTACGGTTCCGAGCGCCTGACGCTCGGCGGCGAAAGCTCCGTGCGCGGTTTTAAAGAGCAGTACCTGTCCGGGGATAACGGCGGCTACTGGCGTAACGAGCTGGGGTACTCCCTCTTCACCCTTCCGGTGATTGGCGCGGTGAGCGCAACGGTCGCCGTTGACGGCGGCTGGCTGGAAAAAGACCGTCAGGACCGCTTTGCCTCCGGCACGTTATGGGGTGGCGCGGTGGGGCTGAGCAGCGCAGGGCGCTGGTACAGCAGCCAGATTTCGGTCGGTACGCCTTTGCACTACCCCGACTGGCTCGGCCCGGATCATGTGAGCGTTAACTGGCGCATTGCCTTCATGCTTTAAGAGACTCTACGACTATGGATACCCGTCACCCACCCGTTCGTTTCTCGCAGCGTCTGATCAGCTGGATTGTCTGCGGCTTAATGGTCTGGCAGCCGATGGCACCTGCCGTCGCGGCGGCGCTGACGCCGACCGGGCAGACCACGGTCGATCGGGCGGGGAACGGGGTGCCGGTCGTCAACATCGCCACGCCCAACGGGGCGGGTATCTCGCATAACCAGTTCGGTGAGTATAACGTCGGCAAAGAGGGGCTTATCCTCAATAACGGCACGGACCGTTTAACCCGGACCCAGCTGGGCGGGCTTATCCAGAACAACCCCAACCTGCAGGCCGGGCGGGAAGCGAAAGGCATTATCAACGAAGTCACGGGCGCCAACCGCTCGCAGCTGCAGGGCTACACGGAAGTCGCCGGTAAAGCAGCAAACGTTATGGTGGCCAACCCGTACGGCATTACCTGTAACGGGTGCGGATTTATCAACACCCCGAACGTCACCCTGACCACGGGGAAACCGCAGTTCGACGCCAGCGGTAACCTGCAGGCGCTGGAGGTGACGAAAGGCGCCATCACGGTTGAAGGCCAGGGGCTGGATGCCAGCAAGAGCGACGCGCTGTCGATCATTGCGCGCGCGACGGAAGTGAACGCCGCGATACATGCGAACGACCTGACGGTAACGGCAGGGGCGAACCGCGTGGGCGCAGACGGCAGCGTCAGGCCGATTGCCGGTGAGGGCGCCGCGCCCGTGGTGGCCGTGGATACCGGCGCGCTCGGCGGGATGTATGCCAACCGTATCCGCCTGGTCTCCAGCGAGACGGGCGTGGGGGTGAACCTCGGCAACCTCACCGCGCGCCAGGGCGATATTCAGCTGGATGCGGGCGGGAAACTGACGGTCACGAACAGCCTGGCCAGCGGCTCGATTACCGCGAATGGCGCGGGAGTGGTCCTCAACGGCAGCCATCAGGCCGGGGGCGCGCTGAATGTGACCAGCTCGCAGGATGTGGAACTCAATAACAGCACGCTCGCCAGCCAGGGCGATATGCGCCTTTCCGCTGCGGGGAAAGTGCAGACGACGGGTGGCGGGACAAACAGCGCGGGGGCGCTTGCGGTGAGCAGCGGGCAGGGGATGACGCTCAGCAATACCTCCCTGGTCTCCCGCGGCGCGGCGACGCTGGACAGTAAAGATACCCTGACCGTCAGCGGCGGCGGCGTGTCGGCACAGGGCGGGGCGCTGACCGTCACGAGCAGTCAGGGAATGGCGCTTGCGGATGCGACGCTGACGGGTCAGGCCGACACCACGCTGTCCACCGGTGGCAGCCTGACGCAGCGCGGCGGCAGCGTCACCAGCAAGGGCGCGCTCAGCGTGGCGGCCGGAAAAGATATCACGCTGACGAATACCCGCAGCGGTAGCGATGCCCGCGCGACCCTCAGCAGCGGCGGTACGCTGACATCCACGGGCAGTGCGGTCTCGGCAGGGGAGAGTCTGGCCCTGAGCGGCGGGCAGCTGGTGCTGGACGGCCAGAGCCGGGCCGATGCCACGGGCGATATCCGCCTGACGGGCAGCACCGTCAGTAACCAGGGCCAGGTGAATGCGGGGCGCGACGTTGCGCTCTCCGGCGACAGGGTGTCCAACGGTGGTCAGCTGGCGGCGAAAGGCCACCTTGACGTGAACGCAGGAGACCTGACGAACGGCGGCACGGCGCAGGGCAGCGACGTCACCCTCAGGGGGCAGACGGTGACCAATAACGGCACCCTGCAGAGCGCCGGTAACCTGGCGTTAAGCGCCGGTACCCTGGAGCAGCGGGGCACGCTGAGCGCGAAGGGCAATGCAAACGTCACGGCGCAGCAGACCCTGCGTAACGGCGGCAGCCTGCTGGCTGACGGCGCGATGAGCGTGACCGCAGGCTCGCTTGAGCAGAACGGCACCCTGTCCGGCGCGACGGCGCTGACGGCGCAGGCCGG
This sequence comes from Enterobacter sp. PL_is379, assembly GCF_055817355.1. Lineage (NCBI taxonomy): Bacteria > Pseudomonadati > Pseudomonadota > Gammaproteobacteria > Enterobacterales > Enterobacteriaceae > Enterobacter > Enterobacter sp. PL_is379. The sequence goes on along the minus strand of NZ_JBVPGT010000025.1, from coordinate 154,181 downwards.
CACCCTGACCAGCGGTCAGGCGTCCCGCACCACCAGCCAGGGCAATGTACAGCTTACCGCGACCCGCAGCGCCAGCCTGAACGGGCAGACGGACGCGGCGGGGGCCTTAACCGTCAGCACCGGCGACCTGACCACCGGCCAGGATGCGCATCTGCAGAGCGGGCAGGGGCTCTCTCTGCAGGCGCAGAATGCCGCGCTGAACGGCACGCAGGCGGCGAAGGGGGCCCTGTCGGTGACGGCGGGCACGATTGCGCACGCCGGGAAATCCACCGGTGACACGCTGAGTTTTAACGCGACCGGCGACCTGACCAGCGGCGGAGAGCTTACCGCCAGCGCCATCGCGCTCGGCGGACAGAACATCCTCCAGTCCGGCGTCGCAAAAGCGGACCGCATGACCCTGACGGCCCCCGGGCGCATCACCAGCAGCGGTACGCTGGTTGCCGGTACGCTGGCGCTGGACGCTGCCTCGGTGGAGAACAGCGGACTGCTGCAGGGGACCACCCTGCTCGGCCTGAAGACCGGGTCACTCACGAACCTCGCGGGCGGGTCGGTCTACAGCACGCAGGATTTAACGCTGAACGTTCCGGTACTGTCTAACAGCGGGCTTATCACCACCGACGGCACGCTGCGCATGAAAGGCGACACGCTGACAAACCTGGGCGAAATCAACGGCGTCAGCCTGAGCAGCGACTATCTCAGCCTGACCAACACCGATACCGGACGCCTGCTGGCGGACGACCGGCTCACCCTGAACGGCACTGCGTTTTCTAACGCGGGCAATATAGCGGCCAGCGACCTGCACATCACGGCGGACAGCCTGCAGAACCAGGGCACCGTTGAGGGGGACTCGGCGCTGACGCTCGGCGTGGCAGACCTCACTAACCGTGGCGCGCTGCGCAGCAGCGGAACGCTGACGCTTAACGGCGACACGCTGGCCAACAGCGGCGAGCTCAGCGCCACCGCGCTGCTGCTGAACCTGACCCGCCAGGCCAGCAACGATGCCGGCGGGCGGGTGATTGCCCGGAACGGCCTGACGCTGACCGCCGCCAGCCTGACGAACAGCGGGCTGATGGCCGGTACCGACGCGCAGTTTAACAGCGCGTCGGTGACCAACGGCGGCACGCTGCAGGGGACACATTCCCTCACGGCGACCGGGGCACAGCTCAGCAACCAGCAGGCGGGCATGCTGCTCTCCGGCGGCGCGCTCGACCTGCACCACACCACCCTGAACAACGCCGGGCTGCTGCAGGGCAACACCCTGAACCTGGCCACCGGCGAGTGGATCAACACCGGCAATGCGCTGGGTGAAGCGGGTATCACTGCGGCGGTGACGGGCGCGTTGACCAACAGCGGCAAGGTGCTCAGCCAGCAGGCGGCGGACGTCCAGGCCGGCAGGACCGATAACCGGGGCCAGCTGCTGGCAAAAGTGCTGACCCTGCGGGGTGACCTGCAGAACAGCGGCCTGCTTCAGGGGAGCAGCACGCTGGCCTGGTCCGGGAACACCTTCACGAACCAGCCTCAGGGCCAGGTGACGGGCGGCGAGACCCTGACCCTGAGCGGACAAACCCTCAGCAACGCGGGCAGCCTTCAGGGGCGCAGCGCGACGCTTGAGGCCGGGAGCCTGAATAACCAGGGCAGCGTTCAGGCGCTGGACGGCCTGACCCTTTCCACGACCGGCAGGCTGGATAACACGGGCGCCCTGCTCAGCCAGAACCTGTTCACGCTGACGGCGGCGCAGCTGTTCAACGACGGCCAGCTGGCCGGGAAAGCGCTCACGGTGAAGGCCGCGCAGCTGAACAACACCGGGATTCTTCAGGGCAACGACACGCTGGCGCTGACCACCCGCGCGCTGAGCAACGGCGCCACCGGGCAGCTGGTGAGCGGCAGTTCTCTGGACGTATCCCTCGACACGCTCGATAACGCCGGTCTGCTGCTGGTGAACGGCGGGTTCACCCTGCGGGGCAGCGACCTGACGAACCGGGGCGATATTCAGGCGCAGAGCCTGGATTTGGGCCTGAGCAATGCCCTGACCAGTACGGGGAACATCGTTGCCACCGGCGATGCCACGCTTAACGCGACGACGCTGACCAGCAGCGGCACGGTGGCGGGCAAAACGCTGACCGCAGGCGGTACTGAGCTGCGCAACAGCGGCCTGATGCAGGGCAGCAACGCGGTTAACGCCACCGCCGACCGCTTTATCAACGAGCTGAACGGTAAATGGCTCTCCGGCGGCGGCTTCACGCTGACGGGCGGACAGCTGACCAACGCCGGTACGCTGCAGGGCGCCATGCTGGGCATGACCGGCACCGCCCTCACCAACAGCGGCACGGTGAACGGGCAGACGGGACTCGGCGGCACGCTCAGCGGGACGTTAACGAATACCGGACTATTGCAGAGCGGCGGCGCGACCGCCTTCACCGCGGATACCCTGGAGAACCCGGGGCGCATCACGGGCGGTACGCTGTCCCTCACTGCCCGCGATATGAACAACGGCGGGCTGATGCAGGGAACGAACGGCCTGGCGCTCACCGGCACCACGCTGACCACGGGCGCGACCTCGCGCACCCTCTCCGGCGGCATGCTGACGCTGGATGCAGGCCAGCTGACCACGCAGGGCACGCTGCAGGGGAACGGCGCGGACATCCGCGCCAGCGACTGGACGCACGGCGGGTCTCTGCTCAGCCAGGGAACGCTGACGGCCACGACCGGCGGCACGCTGACCTCAACCGGCTCGCTGATGAGTCAGGGCCGGGCGGATATCACCGCACAGACGCTGGATAACCGCGGGCAGCTCCTCAGCGAGGGCGATGTGACGCTCGGCGGCAGCACGCTTAAAAACAGCGGCACCGTGCAGGGGAACACCCTCGCGCTGCATCAGAACAGCATTAACAACCAGGGCACCTTAACCGGTCTGCAGAGCCTGACCGTTCAGGGGCAGCAGCGGCTGATGGCGCGCATGGCGATGGCCGTGCCGCAGCAGGAGCTGATTAACGGCGCAGGCGGCAAGCTTCTCACCCAGGGCGCGCTGACGATAGCGTCCGGCGCGGTGACCAACGCCGGCAGCTGGCAGGCACAGAACATCCTGCTTAACGCCCGGTCGCTCACCAACAGCGGCGCGGTGCAGAGCGCCGGTGCGCTGCAGATGACGCTGGCCGACACGCTCACCGGGACTACGGGCAGTAAGATTACCGCGCTGGGTGCGGCAACGCTGCAGGCCGCCACGCTGACGAACCAGGGCCAGTGGGCGGCGAAAAACCTGACGCTGACCGGCGGCACGCTCAGCAACAGCGGCGCCATCAGCGGCGTGAATGGCCTGACCCTTAGCCAGACCGGCGCGGTCAGCCAGCAGTCTGGCGGCACCCTGCTGTCCGGCGGGGCGCTGAACATCACGGCGGCCTCCGTCACCAGCGACGGCAAAGTGCAGGGGGGCACGCTCGGCATCACCACCGGGGCGCTCACCAACAACGGACGTCTGCAGGGCGATAACGGCGCGACGCTGGCCCTCAGCGGGACGCTGACCAACAACAGCGGAGGCGAAATCGTCAGCCGCGATGCGCTGACGCTGACCACGCCCGCGCTGTTTAACTACGGCCTTATCCAGGGCGGCGGCGAGACGCGCGTGACCGCCTCCTCGCAGGCGCGTAACGACGGCAGGCTGCTTTCCGGCGCGCGCCTGACGCTCGGCACGCCGCAGTTCACGGGCACCGGCTGGCTGCAGGCCACCGACCTGATCCTGAATGCGGCAAACTCTACCAACGGCGGCACGTGGGTGGCCGATCGCGCCACCCTGACCGGCACCAATTTCGCCAGCCAGGGCACCACCCAGGCGGGACAGCTAACGGTTAACTACAGCCAGCTGAACAACAGCGGCACGCTGCTCGGCAACACGCAGCTGAATATTGGCGCGGACCAGGTAACCCAGAGCGCGGGCGGCAAGCTGCTGAGCGGCGGCAACCTGTGGCTGCAGAGCCGGGGGCTGGACCTTACCGGCCAGCTGGTGTCCCTGGGGGACTTAACGCTGCAGCTGACGAACGCGTTTACCAGCCGGACCGCCGTGGCGGCAGGCAGAACCCTGACCATCAACAGCGGCGGCGATATCGATAACCGCAGCGTGTTGCAGGGGCAGGCGGTCAACCTGAATGCGGGCGGGCAGCTCAGCAACAACGGACAAATCACCACTGGCGGCGGCGCGAGTACACTCTCCGGCAGCAGCGTGGCGCTGAACGCCGCGGGCTCGGTGCAGGGCGGAGGTGACATCACCGTGGCCAGCCGGAGCAATATTACCGTGGACGGCTTCACCGGCACGCGCGGCTCGCTGACCCTGAGCGCGCCGGGCGCCATCGTCAACACCGCGCTGCTGTACGCGGCGAATAATCTGGCGCTGTTTGCCGACAGCATCACCAACCAGCGCGGCGACATCATGGCGGGGAATAACCTGTGGATGCAGCGAGATGCGGCAGGGAATGCGAACAGCCAGGTGGTGAATACGTCTGGGAATATTGAGACGCAGAATGGCGATATTACAATTAAAACTAATCGTTTTTTTAATCATTACGAAGTTTTTGATGTAAAAACAGAAAGCAGTAGTCCGACTAATTCAGGGGACTTAAATAAACAATTACCTTCCAATGCCCATTTCGGGGAGGACAGTAAAGGTCCTTACATTGAAGTTAAGATGCATATTGATCTTATACCCGATGAAGTTGTACTCAGTAACGGACCGGAAGAAAATGTAACTATACACACGCAAGGTACCGCAGGGAGACTTTCTGCAGGAAAAGATTTGAATATTTCCAGCAATGAGCTTATTAATCAGGCCAGTAATATGCTAGCAACTGGCAATATCAATATTTCCGGAAATCAGTTAAATAATCAAAGTTACCAGTCTGGTAAAAGCTCCAGTGAAATTGTTTACCAATTATCCACTATGTCAGGCTCCGATGGTGATTTCCCTACGGTTGTTTACAGGCCTAAGAGTTCTTCAGGTTCTATTCCTGATGGCCCTGTTTACCGCGCTGTTATACAAGCCGGCGGTAACGTTAATGCAAACTTTACCAGCAATATCAGCAACACTAATACCACCGCCAATGCAGGTGGCGTCAGCAACGTTATCTCCACACCGTCGCTGAACACCCTCAGCAACCAGAGCGTCGGCAGCGGCGTACAAAAACAGGGGCTGAGCAATACCGGCACCGTGGCGGTGAACTCGCCGCAGTGGAACGATCAGCTCCAGGGTGCGCTGCAGCAGCTTAACGGCGGCGGCGCGCTGGAAAACGGCGGCGCGTCCGGCACGCCTCTCAGCAACATTGGCACCACGCAGAAAGGCAACGCGAACCTCGGCCAGCTGGGCGCACTGGCGAACGCCGGGGTCACCACCGCCGATCTCAGAACCGCTCAGGGCGGCGCCGTCGGGCATTATCAGGGCCAGCGCGTCGATACCAGCGCTTACCCGCTTCCCTCGGGCAACAACGGCTATTTCGTCTTCTCCGATAACCCGAAAAGCCCGTACCTGATCAGCATCAACCCGAAACTGAACGGTCTCGGACAGCTTGATCCCGCCCTGTTTGCCGACCTGAACGCAATGCTCGGGGTCAAACCGTCGTCCACGGTGCCACAGGAGACGCGGCTGGCGTTTACCGACGAGAAGCAGTTCCTCGGCTCGTCTTACATGCTCGGCCGTCTCAACCTGAACCCGGATTACGATTACCGCTTCCTCGGTGATGCGGCGTTCGATACTCGCTATGTCTCCAACGTGGTGCTCAACCAGACCGGTAACCGCTACCTGAACGGCATCGGTTCCGATCTGGATCAGATGCGCTATCTGATGGATAACGCGGCGGCGGCGCAGCAGTCGCTGGGCCTGCAGTTTGGCGTCTCGCTGACCGCCGATCAGATTGCCGCGCTCGACCACAGCCTGCTGTGGTGGGAGAAAGCCACCGTCAACGGCGAAACCGTGATGGTGCCGAAACTCTACCTGTCGCCGAAGGACGTTACCGTCAATAACGGCAGCGTAATCGCGGGCAACAACGTCACCCTGAAGGGCGGCGACATCACCAACAGCGGCAGCTCGCTGCTGGCGAAAAACAGCCTGACGCTCGACAGCCAGAACAGCATCAGCAACCTCAACAACGGCCTGATGAAAGCGGGCGGCGACCTGAACCTGAGCGCCATCGGCGATATCAATAACATCAGCTCCACCATCAGCGGCAAAACGGTCGCGCTGGAGAGCCTGGACGGCAGCATCAACAACCTGACCCAGGTTGAACAGATTGATATCAACGCCGGAGGGAAGTACGGCACGATCGGCCTGAAAGACACCCAGCTGGGCAACACGGCGTCCATTACCGCACAGGATAGCCTGTCGCTTGAGGCGTGGAAAAACATCACCGTTACCGGGGCAAACCTGACCTCCGGCGGCGATATGCTGCTGAACGCGGGCAACGATCTCAATATGAACGCGGTACAGATCAGCGAAAGCAGCCGTAAAGGGAAAAGCGAATCCCACAGCACCAGACTCGCTCGCACCACGATTTCCGCAGGCGATAACCTGGTGCTGAAGGCCGGGCAGGATATCAACGCGCAGGCCGCCGCGCTGGCGGCGGAGAAAAGCGTCGGGCTGCAGGCGGGTCGCGACGTGAATCTGGCTGCGGAAGAGACCACGCAGGGCGATAGCTATAAGTCAGGCAAGAAAACCGTCATCAACGAATCGGTACGCCAGCAGGGAACCGAGATCGCCAGCGGGGCGAATACCCAGATCCTCGCGGGGCGCGATGTCACCACCGAAGCCGCGCAGGTGACGGCGAAGGGCGATATCGGCGTGGCGGCGGGCCGCGACGTCACTCTCAATACCGCAACCGAAAGCGATTATCACTACAAAGAGCAGGCCAAAACCAAAAAAGGTTTCCTCAGCAAGAAAACCACCCACACCATCGAGGAGAACAGCGCGACGCGTGAATCCGGCTCATTGCTGAGCGGCGATAACGTGCAGGTCGTTGCGGGCAATAACCTGCTGGTGAACGGATCCGCCGTGGCGGGCGATGGCGACGTGAAGCTTAAGGCGGGCAACAACGTCGATATTGTGGCGGCCACGAACAGCGATACCTCCTGGCGCTTTAAGGAAGAGAAAAAATCCGGCCTGATGGGCTCGGGCGGGATTGGTTTCACCATCGGCAGCAGCAAAAGCACGCACGATCTCCGTGAGAAGGGCACCACCCAGAGTCAGAGCTTCAGTACGGTGGGCTCGACGGGGGGTAACGTCGCGATTTCTGCAGGAAACCAGGCCCACATCGGCGGCGCGGATCTTATCGCCGGGAAAGATTTAAGCCTCAGCGGCGACAGCGTCATCATCGAGCCGGGGCACGACAAGCGCACCCGGGATGAAACCTTCGAGCAGAAGAAAAGCGGACTCACCGTGGCGCTCTCCGGCACCGTCGGTAGCGCTATTAACAATGCCGTGAGCGCGGCGCAGGAGACCAAAGAGCAAAGTGATGGCCGTCTGAAAGCCCTTCAGGCCACCAAAACGGTGCTGTCCGGCGTGCAGGCCGGGCAGGCAGCGGATATGGCGGCAACCACCGGTGACCCGAACGCAATGGGTGTGAGCCTCTCGCTGACGACCCAGAAGTCGAAATCACAGCAGCATGCTGAGAGTGATGCGGTGGCAGGCAGCACGCTGAACGCAGGCAACAATCTTGCCATCACCGCGAACGGTAAAAACAAAGGCGCGAACAGCGGCGACATCGTGATTGCGGGCAGCCAGCTGAAAGCCGGGGGCGACACCACGCTGGATGCACAGAACGACATTCTGCTGTCCGGCGCGGCGAATACCCAAAAAACCAGCGGCAAGAACAGCAGCAGCGGTGGCGGCATTGGCGTGAGCATCGGTGCCGGCGGCAACGGTGCGGGTATCAGCGTGTTTGCCAACGTCAACGCCGCGCACGGCAAGGATAAAGGTAACGGTACCGACTGGACCGAAACCACCATCGACAGCGGCAAAAACGTCATCCTAAAAAGCGGGCACGACACCGTGCTTGATGGCGCTCAGGTTAACGGCAATAAAATCGTGGCAGATGTTGGTCACGACCTGCTGATGCGCAGCCAGCAGAACAACAGCGACTACGACAGCAAGCAGACCAGCGTTGCTGCGGGGGGCAGCTTCACCTTCGGCACCATGTCCGGTTCAGGCTATATCAACGCCAGCCAGGACAAGATGAAGAGCCGCTTTGATTCCGTGGCCGAACAAACCGGGCTGTATGCCGGGGACGGCGGCTTCGATATCACCGTGGGGCATCACACCCAGCTTGATGGCGCGGTTATCGCCTCTACCGCCACACCGGACAAAAACAGCGTCGATACCGGGACGCTGGGCTTCAGCGATATCCACAACGAAGCGGACTTTAAAACCTCGCACTCCGGTATCAGCCTGAGCGGCGGCGGCAGCTTCGGGGATAAATTCCAGGGCAACCTGCCGGGCGGCATGATCTCCGCTGCGGGTAATAAAGGCCATAAGGAGGGCACCACGCAGGCCGCTGTGGCGGAGGGCTCCCTCACCATCCGCGACAAGGCAAACCAGAAGCAGGACGTGGCCGATCTGAGCCGCGACACCGAACATGCCAACGACAGCATCAGCCCGATCTTCGACAAGGAGAAAGAGCAGAACCGCCTGAACGCAGTTGGAATGATCAGCGAAATTGGCAGCCAGGTGGCGGATATTGCCAGGACGCAGGGTGATCTTAACGGGCTGAAGGCGGCCCAGAAAGAAACCGGCGCAACACTCCCCGCAAATGCGACAGAAAAAGAGCGCCAGAACTATCTTGCGAAACTGCGTGATACCCAGGCATACAAAAACGTGATGGTGACCTACGGAACCGGCAGCGCCATGCAGCGCGGCATCCAGGCGGCCACAGCAGCGCTGCAGGGACTGGCGGGCGGCAATATTGCGGGTGCGCTGGCGGGGGCATCAGCGCCGGAGTTGGCGAACATCATCGGCCATCATGCAGGCATTGATGACGATACGGCGGCAAAAGCGATTGCCCATGCCATCCTCGGCGGCGTAACCGCAGCCCTTCAGGGCAACAGTGCCGCAGCGGGCGCTGTGGGAGCCGCATCCGGCGAACTGATTGCGACAGCTATCGCCAGACAGTTCTATCCGGACACAGACCCGTCGAAGCTGACGGAAGAGCAGAAGCAGACCGTGAGTACGCTGGCATCTGTTTCAGCGGGCATAGCTGGCGGGATTGCCGGGGGAAATACGGCTGGTGCGGCGACAGGGGCCAGTGCAGGGAAGAATGCGGTGGAGAATAACTATCTTAGCGTGTCTGAAAAGACAGAGCTTGAGATAGCAAAACAGACGCTTAAAAACAGTAAAGATCCGGCAGAGCGCGAAAAGGCGCAGCAGAAATATGATGCGTTGATTGAAAAAGATATTTCCAGCGATAAAGACGTTATTGATGCCTGCGGTAATGGTAATGCGGGTAGCTCAGCGTGTGCAGGTGCAAGACTAAAAGTCATTGCGACAAAAGAGGGATATGAAGATGGCCCTTATAACTCGAAATATAGCCAACAGTACGCTGATGCGTATGGGCAGATAGTCAATCTCCTTGATATCACTAGTGTTGATGCACAGAATCAGCAGCAGGTGAAAGATGCCATGATTAACTATTTCATGGTCACCAAAGGGGTTGATCGTCAGACCGCAGAAAGCTACACCGAAACGAAGCAGGGTCTGGAGATCATTGCGGCTTCGGTAACACCAATTTTGGGTTCTGCTGCGGCAAAACAATTAAGTAAAGTTGTTGATGCCAATCTAAAAGTCGTAGCCAGGGGAAATGTGGATGGAGTGAAGTTTTCTGACACCAACCAAGGTATAAGACCTTCACAGTTAGCTGATTTCAATAAACCGACGCTTATCAATGATGTTGTGCAGGCCAAGATAGACAAGCGGCCGGATAAAAACCTTCCCAATGGGAATATGGGAACAGCTCATGCAGAGGTAGGTGTAATTCAGCAAGCTTATGAAAAAGGAATGACTAACGGCAAAGATATGCTTATGTCGGTAAGTGGGGAGAAAGTTTGCTCATACTGTCTTAGCGATATAAAAATTATGGCTGAAAGATCAGGGCTTAAGTCGTTAACATTATTTGAAGAAACTACTGGTAGGACCTTATATTGGCAGTCAGGAACAAAGGGCTTCCGCGTAAAAGGAGCTAATGATGAATAGGTTGCTTGTTTCATGGTCGATATCACAAAAAGGTGGTACGAAGAAGCCTGATTGCTGGGAAGATATTGTTAACTTATTAGCCAAAGTTCGTTTATTTAGTGGTTGTGTAACCGTCGACAGATTAGACTGCGAAGGTTATTTAATCTCAGAAGTACAAGTAAGAATGGAAAAAGGTTTCTATCTGGTTACGTTTTTGAACGAAGATGATGAGGTTATGTCAATTACTGATTTAACACAACCAGATGAAAAAGTGTTAATTTTCGGAGATTACTGGCCAGCAAGTCAGCTTACAAAAAATTATGATCTTGTTGTCAGGATCTTTAGGGAGTTCTTCGATACTGGCAATGTATCAAAGGAACTTCTTAATTGAAATATAAATCCAAGATTTCGGCGTCCGTAGTGATGCTGTAGTTTGCTTATATGATGGTGGCGCGATAGACCTTGTGTCACGGCAGGGCGGTAGCGTCTGTGGCCCCAAAACGCTTAACAGCGCAAAAATCCTGGACATAAAATACAACAGGGAAAAGTAGTTGTAACCAACTGAAAGAAAAAGGAAAAGTGGTTGCGGTGGCTGAGTTCGCACCGGAAAGAGTTGTTGTTGAGAATAACAACCTTGCCAGCGTTCTGGCAGCTGCAAATGCTGTAAAACCGGGAACGAAAGAAAAATGGCAGGCAGAGCAGCAGGCCGCGATTAAAGAAGCCGGCAGCGGAGGCACACCGGTATCCTGCCAGATGGCGATAGCGGCTATGGGAACAGTGTTGTACGGAGGCATTCTTCCTGAAGCAATAGTGATTTCTGGTGTAATCAGCGCCGGAGCTGTGTGTGGTGTTGATTATGCAATGAATGGTTCCGTTGATCCTAAAAACGTTATTGCTGCCTACTGGAGCGGTGCTTTAACCCGTTATACTGGATTTGAATCAACAGTTCTTATCAATACTGGTAGCAGCGCCATCGTAAGCTACCTGGATGGAAAAAATCCATTCCTTTACGGAACTATCGGTGGTTTGGGTGGAGCAATTGGTTATGGAGTAGGTAATAAATTAATAGAACAGATATTGGGTGAGGTTGTTAACCCCATGTGGAAATCTTTACAGTGGGAGGATATGGGATATGGTATATCTCAGCCTTATCGATTGAGTCCAGTGCCTGGGATTGTTGGAGCTGCAGGCGGCGGCGTTGCAGATGAAGTATTTAATGTGGTGGTAGACCCATCTACTCCTGCTAATAACAAGAATGGAGCAGCAAAATGAACGAAAAAAGATGGCTAATATCTTTTATTTTGATTTTGCTGACGCTGATCTTAACAATGGATATTATTGCTTTGCTAACTTATTTTTTTGCAAAAGCCTATCTCTATTTCATTCGTAATATCCCTGTTGAGATAAGTCTTTTTGAGTTAGTGAGGATTATTAAGGGCGCATCGTTGGGTGGGGTTATTGTTGGTGTAGGTTGCTGGTATATTTCTTTTAAAAAATATTAGTTGTTGCTGAGAGTAAGTTTTTAAGCTGAAATGAGGAAAAAACTTTCGATAAAGAAATGGCAGTCTGTCTTGAATCTGGCGAGGGATAGTCGCGGTATCCAGTGCTTATAATCGGCTAAAATTACATATTAATGTTAGCGCGAATCTTCTGAAGAACTCTGTCCGAGAAATATAATTGGAATATTTTCGGTGGGCTCTGCGCGGCGAGTCGATTATGATCCTGTAAAAGGTATCCATATGAATGATAGAGATCCTACAAAGGGGCAGGAAATGGTGTTAAGCAAGTAATACTATTTGAGGTAATGGAAAAACCATTAAGGCTTAAATAAATGAACAGGTAGATCTCATGAGTTTATTCGAAGAGTGTAAAGAAGCTCTTAGTGCTGATTTCACTATCATTGATAAAGAAGAAGAGCGAGTAACTACTATTCTGGAAGGGTATCCCTTTGTTAGCGGAAACATATCTTGGTCTGAAATAAGCTTTAGAGACTTTGAAACAAGTGATGAGTTACTCTGTCAATCCTGGCTAAAAAATGAAAATGTTTATGTCATTGCAGATGATGCAAATATACCTATATTCAGAACAAATTTGAGATTAGTGCTTGAAAATATTTATGATGTCGCGGCATTGTCACCAAAAATATTCATTTTTAATGAAAGTATGATTTTGCAACCACTATTTCCAACCGATGCACTTCGGCTCGGGACTAGATAGCGGTGTGGTACCGTAAACCAATTACCAGTAATAGCAGGCGAAGATTTTGCCAGGGGAAAACTGAAATGAAAAAAATACTTTTTTCATTTCTTCTTTTTTTACTTATCGGCTTCATCACCCTTTTAGCCGGATGTGTTTTAGTTTGGGTGTTTAACAGATTCCCTGCTTTACTGATAGAAGGACATTGGCCTTCTTATTCGATTGCTAATTTCCTTGACGACTTTAACTTTAGCCTTTTCAATGGGGTTATTTTTGGTACGCTCATGTTTTTTGTGAATTTATTCTTAAAAATGAAAAAATACAAATCATAGGATTTGGTTGTTGTTGAGAATCAGTTTTTGGGTGATAAGTACATCACAACCTTCACTGCAAAATACGCAAGTGAGAAGGCTGAGGCCGAGATATATCAGCTTCTGTCTTAACTGAAAAATCTGGACGCAGATGAGCAAAAACAATCGTTTAGTGGATGTTGGTTAGTATAAAATCGCGCCCTAAGCAGGATTGAAGAAAGTTTTTTACAGTGTTTGCTGAGCCATTTCTCTCCAAACTTAACGGCTCTAACAGTCCCGACCTCATATCCTGGCCCTTCAAAAAGGACTAATCAAATGATTTATCTGCTGTTAGGAATTGCGCTGTTCGCATTTTTCATCGGAACTGTCGTGTTTGTCCGTTTTAGTAAAGTGACGGGAAGAAGCGTTCAGTCACCTCTTACCACGATGTTTTTCTTTGATGCGCTTTTTTTTGGTCTGGGTAGTAAGCGAGACATGAACATCGCAGCATCTTCATTTATCGTCTTTCTAGTCAGTATCTGGGGATTAACTTATTTAAAATTAAGCACTCATTTTTGGGGAAGTCGCGAAAGTTATTTTGGTTTTGCGATCGCCGGAATTTTATTTCTGATTATGCATTGCCGCTATTGTGCAAAAAATGTCGTTATCAAAAATGATGGCCTGGCCCCCATGAGAGAGTTGATTAATATCCGGCGCTCCGGCCTTACCAGCCCCTTTATATGGTTAAGCAGGGCCGGGTATCTGGGGTTCTTTATTGGCATGCTTCACTGAAGCGAGATGCGAAAAAACAGCCTCCGTGCCCATTGAGACTACCCCAGCCTCTCCACCCGCGTCTCCCCCTCAACCATCGACAGCTGATACAGCGAAAACGATCGCTGCTTCTCAATCAACGTCGCCAGCTCCGGCGAGTGGCTGGTGAGCCAGATCTGCGAGTAGCGGCTGGCCTCGGCGATTAAGCTCGCCAGCGCGGGCAGCATCTGCGGGTGCAGGCTGTTTTCCGGTTCGTTCAACGCGATAAACGCAGGCGGACGCGGGCTTAACAGCGCCACCGCCAGGCACAGAAAGCGCAGGGTGCCGTCGGAGAACTCTGCCGGTTCCAGCGGCCTGCTCAATCCCTCGCGCTGCATCATCATGCGAAAACGTCCGCCGGTGTTGTCGCTGTAAAACACGCAGCCGGGGAAGGCCTGGTCAAGGATGCGCATCAGCAGCAGCTCGTCGCCAATCTCGACAATGGTCTGAAACGCCGCCGCCAGGTTAGCGCCGTCGCTGGCCAGCACCGGGGAGCGGAAACCGACCTGCGGGGCGCGCATCGCCGAGCCGATTGATACAGAAAACTCATGATAAAAGCGCCAGTTACGCAGGGACTCGCGCATCTGCGACACTTCCGGGTAAAGGTGCGGTTCGCCGAGCTGGCCGAATACCGATTCGTTCTCGTACAGCGTGCCGCTGTGGGTCACCTTCTCGTGATGCACGTTGTTCAGAAACACCGCCTGGTTCTTACGCTTCATCAGCTGTGACGAAGGTCGACGGTGCTGGCCGCTCAGCCAGATGGACTCCTCTTTGATCACCGGGTCGAGCTGAAACTGCGAGGGATAGGGCAGCTTCTCCACAAACCCGACCTGCAGCTCGTATTCGTAGCTCTCTGTTTCCACCGCGAGGTTCATCCGCCGCAGCTGGTCGCTACGGGTTTTGCCTGCCCAGAACACCTTCAGAATGCCGCCCTCGTTCGCCAGCGCCTGGGAAAACTGCCCCTGCGCGGCGCTGTGCATCAGGTGTATCGCCTTGTAGATATTTGATTTTCCGGTCCCGTTCGGCCCGAAGACGATATTGAGCTGCTCCAGCTCCAGCGACATCTCGCGGATGGAGCGGTAGTTTTGAATGTGCAGGGTGTGGATCACAGGCAGGCCCCTTTCGCAGAATAAGCCTGTATATAATCACAGGCTTTTGGATGAAATGCAAAAAAGAGACGACAGTGAGGATGTCGTCTAAACGGGGTACTGCTTTGGGCCTCTACGGGTCAATGGGGCCTTCGCATTTTTATGATCACTTGACTGCCAGACGCAGACCCAAATCATCAGGATAGGGATCAAAGTAGTTTTGCGTCATCAGATACCGGTCGGGGTATTCGGCCAGGTAGTGCTTCAGCAGCGTGATCGGGGCGAGGATAGGCAACTGTCCGTTGCGATAGTGCAGGATCACGTCGCGCAGCTCGCCGCGCTGGCGGGTGTTCAGCTGGTTACGAAAATACCCCTGAATATGCATCAGCACGTTGGTGTGATTCTTCCGCGAAGCGGGTTTTTTCAGGATGGTCATCAGCTTTTCCCGGTACGCCACGAAGAAAGCGTCCAGATCTTCCCACTCGTGCAGCGAGGCAACGAACGGGCCGATTTCACGGTAACCCGCCTGATGGTGCGCCAGCAGCTGGAGTTTGTAACGGCTGTGGAAGTCCAGCAGCGCGCGGCGCGTGAGGCCATTTTTACGCAGCGTGTTGAGTTCGTGCAGGGCAAAAACACGTTCGACAAAGTTTTCCCGCAGCACCGGATCGTGCAGGCGTCCATCCTCTTCCACGGGCAGCCACGGCCAGGTTTCAAGGAGGGCGGCGGTGAACAGCCCGACCCCCTCCTTGCGGCCCCGGTTGCCGTTTTCATCATACAGCCGCACGCGTTCCATGCCGCAGCTTGGGGATTTAGCACAGACGATAAAACCAGCGAGATCGCCAATTTTCGGCAAAAAATCTGCCGTAAAGTCCGCCATTTTCTGCGTAACGTCTTCGTGAGGTGCATGGCTAAAACGCATCTGTGTTTCACCGTGTTCCGTCACGATCAGACGCAGCGCCGGGCGAGGGGTCGGCAGGCCGATGGCCATTTCCGGGCAGACGGGCCTGAAATTCACCCACTGGGCGAGCTCATCCATGACGAAGCCCATACGCTTGTGTCCGCCGTCAAAGCGAACGGCGGATCCGGTCAAACATCCGCTAATACCCAGCACTGGTTTTGTCGTCATGGTGTGGTCCTCCCGTTCATATAATTAAAACTTACACAACATGACTAATTTGTCCAAGTATTCGCGGAACTATTTTTTTTATTCCTTTAGAATCAATGCGTCTTAGCTGCCCTTGTAGGTCGAGTAACCGTACTGACTCAGCAGAAGCGGGATGTGCAGTTTCTCGTTTGTGCGGGTCACGGTAAACAGCACCGGGATCTCCGGGAAGAAGGAGTCGAGCTTTTTGCCGTGGAAGTAATCTGCGGTTTTGAAGGTCACTTTATACACGCCAGGCTGCATGTCCTGATCCTGCGGATAGAGCGATTTGATGCGTCCGTCGTGGTCGGTTTTGCCGCTGGCAATGGGGGTCCATTTGTCCTGCTGCTGCTTCTCCAGCGTGACGGTCACGTCTGACGGCGGCATCCCGGTTTGCTGGTCGAGAATGTGGACACTCAGCGTGCCGGCAGGGGCGCTAAAGGCAGCAGGGGCAAAGGCCATCGAGGCCAGGATCAGCAGAGGGGCAGTTTTTTTCATGGTGTTTTCCTGTGGGGTTATTCGTCACTGGAAAACGTTAGCATCTGCGGCGCGGGAAAATATTCAACTTTTCGTGAAGATTCCCGCAGGAGAAAATGATTAGAGGATAATCACTTCAAGCGATACCTGCTGCTGCCACTGCTCCAGCTGCTTTTTCCGCCCGGCGGTGAGTTTGCTGCTGGTGACCAGCAGCCATTTGCGCTCCGGGAAAATTTCCGGTGCCAGCGCGTCAGGCGGAACCGGCAGGATGTCGATCCGATGGCCCTGTCCGGTGCGCGTTAGGGCTTCGAGCCAGATCTCGCACGGGTCGTTGAGGTGCCAGCCGCTGAGCAGAATATTATCGCCCGGCGCTTTTTTATCGCCTTCGAGGCAAAACGAGGTGTAGGCGATGATGATGCCGTCGAGGATCGCGCGCAGGGTCATGGCGGCGGCGACGTTGGCCGAAACCTGGCTGCGCAGCGGGCGCAGCACGTTCGCGACCAGCTCCGGCCTTGGGTACTCGCGTCCGGCGTCGTAAATCATCTGGCGCAGGGATTCGACTTTGCCGTCCTGCAGGCGTTGCAGCATGTTCTGCTGCAGGGTTTGCCAGTTGTTGGTCCGTCCCGGCGTCGGGCGTTCCAGCAGCGGTTTGACCTGGCCAATCGGAACACCTTTTTTTACCCAGTCGAGGATTTTGAGCGCCTGCTGGACGTCCTCATCGCTGTACTGGCGATGGCCGCCTTCCGTGCGCTGTGGCTTGAGTAAACCATAGCGACGCTGCCACGCCCGCAGGGTGGTGGCGGTGATGCCGCTGAGTCGGGCGAATTCGCCGATGGAGTAAGCCATGTCCGTGTCCAGAGTGGAGGAATACTCTCAATATACTACGAATTTTCCCGAACGGGATGAAGCGCCGAAACGGTGCACTACACTTAACGTCCAACCGTGCAAATGAAAGGAATTCTCATGAAGCTATGGCCTGTTGTGACCGGTGTTGCCATTGCGCTGACGCTGGTCGCCTGTAAATCCCCCACGCCGCCGAAGGGCGTGCAGCCTATTTCCGGTTTTGACGCCAACCGCTATCTCGGAAAATGGTATGAGGTCGCCCGTCTGGAAAACCGCTTTGAACGCGGGCTGGAGCAGGTAACCGCCACCTACGGCAAGCGCAGCGACGGCGGCATCAGCGTGCTCAACCGGGGTTACGATCCGGTGAAGAACAAATGGAATGAGAGCGAGGGGAAAGCGTACTTTACCGGCGAACCGACCACGGCCGCGCTGAAGGTCTCCTTCTTCGGCCCATTCTACGGCGGCTATAACGTGATCAAGCTCGACGATAAGTACCAGTACGCGCTGGTCAGCGGCCCGAACCGCGATTACCTGTGGATCCTGTCGCGCACGCCAACGATCCCGGATGCGGTGAAGCAGGATTACCTGAACATCGCGCGCAGTCTGGGCTTCCGGGTTGACCAGCTGGTGTGGGTGAAGCAATAAAAATCGTGCTTTCTTCCTGGGGCATTACTGGCTCGCCTGGATAGACTTCCGTTAAAAGCCTAACGGAGGGAAGTCGACATGAACTGGCAGCCTTTTCGCGGCGATGCGCCGGAAAATATGACGATTTTCAGCGCGTCATTTCCCGACGTCAGCGACCAGTGGCCGATGAAAGACGATGCTGCCCGTGAGATCGCCTCCCTTGACCGCGCCCTGAAAGCCGAGCCAGCGCTCCGGCCGCCGAGGGTGGAATACGACGAGGGCGGGCAGGCCGTGCTTGTCCCGCAGAACCGCTATTCCGAACAGGCCTTCCGCAACCGCCCGGCGCTCACCGCGTGGCGCACCCGGCTGGTGCCCTCCGCGCTGGCGCTGTTTGTGGTGCAAAACCCGCTGGAAGATCGCCTGCCCGACGGCACTAAAATGGACAGCGACAGCCGCCAGTGGTTTATCCACGCTAACGATGCGGTTGGCGTGCGTTCCCGCGCCAGGGTGCTGGCCGCGCTGGTGGATAAGTACATTCACAATGAGAGCGAGAACAACTGGGTCAGCCTCGCGAGCGGTGCCGCCATTCCGGTGCTGGAGGCGCTGCGTGAAGCAAAGCTCGACGGCCAGCAGGTCTATCTCACGCTGGTGGACAAAGACCCGGTGGCGCTCAGCTGGGCCGAAACCATGGCGGCGCAGGAAGGCATTGTGGTGGGTGAACAGCTGACGCTGCTCAGGCGCAACCTGCTCCATACGCTGGTGCGTAACGAGGACCTGCTGCTGGAGCTGGGCGAGCATCAGGCCGAACTGGTCGACGCGCTGGGGATCTTCGAATACTTCAACGATACCGATGCGGTGACTTTCCTCCAGCGCGCGCTGCGGCTGGTCAAGCCCGGCGGGGCGGTGATTGTGTCGAACATGCTCACCAGTAGCCCGCACATTGACTTTGTGCTGCGGGGTATCGGCTGGGAGGATATTTATCCGAGATCGTTACAGCAGCTGCAGGATATCCACCTCGCGGCGGGTGTGCCGGTGGAAAACGTCACCGTCGTCGTGCCGAAGGATGGGGTGTACGCGGTGATGGAGATTAGGGTAGGGGATGAAAAATCGCACGGTCAGTTCCCTCTCCCTGAGGGAGAGGGTTAGGGTGAGGGGGGAACAGACCGCAAAGCGTGGCTTGAAATAATTCGGTTTTCCAAACATGATCCCCCCATGAAAATAGAAACCGCACTCCCCTCACACTTCGAACGTCTGGTCGCGATCTGGGAATCCTCCGTCCGCGCCACCCATCATTTTTTGCAGGAAAGCGATATTGCGGCGCTGCGCCCGTTATTGCTTAACGCCTATCTGCCTAACCTCAAGGTCGTGATGGCCCGCGATGATGCAGGCGTTATTCACGGCTTTTTAGGCGTGGATGAAAACCGTATTGAAATGCTGTTTGTTGATGACGCGAGCCGGGGGAAGGGCGTCGGGAAATTTCTGCTGCAACACGCCATCGCAGCGTTCGGCGCGAACGAAGTGGACGTGAATGAGCAGAACCCGCAGGGCGTGGGATTTTATCGCCATATGGGGTTTGAGCAGGTCGGACGCTCGGAACTGGACGGGCAGGGGAATCCGTTTCCGCTGTTGCATATGCGGTTGGGTGGACAGGCTTAACGCCCTTGACCTGCTCCCCATTGATTAATACACAGTAATGCTGGCAATTTCTTCATCGACTTTGAGAGTAACTGCGAACTTCAGTTCCTCGCTCGTAGCGGACGTTTTCTGGTCCATCTCCGGTCAGACATAACCCAGGCAGGGTATGTGGTCAATCAACCGCGGGGCATTAGGGGTCTTTGCCTGTTGCCTGGAATGCGCAATAATTGGGCGTATAACGGCAGCGTAAAAGGGACACTATGCTTCATCACAGTCAGGCAATGTCACTGGACGACATCTACCTTGAGGACATTCCTCACATTATCCATCCGGACACTGCGGCAGGAGATCTCGCAGAAACTGCACTGCCCAACCGCATAATTCAGGAGTGGAATTTACCACAGGGCTACACCCGGTTTGTCAGCCGTTATCAACCGTTTCACTGGCAGCATCCGTGGATGGCATACCGTGACACTCTTGCCGACATCAAATCTGGGAAGCTCGTTCTGCTGAGAAAAGACATAACCGGGCATGCTATTTCGGGAGTGCTGACGACATCCGGTGACCTTCGCAATGATCTGCCGCTGTTCCTTCATACCCGGCTCAGCCATCTCCTGTCCCGGCAACTGAAACGCCCGGGATATCACGTTCGCCCGGCGGCACCTGCGCAACATGCTCAGGCTGCAAAAATCATCAACAGCAAAACTGCTGGTCGCTTGTTGGCCGCGGGCGGGATCTATAATGGCAATATCGAGGGATTCCATCAGACCGCGCAGCAGCTCGGTGGCGATGCGCCAGCGGGTTACAATCAGGTTATGGACAATAAAGGGCTGGTTATTGCTGGCGCTTCTGTTGCTGCGGGTCTTGGCCTTGGCAGACTGGGGGCGGCGAGTGAGCTTAACAATCTCCATGTTCTGGGAAAAGTCGAGGGTGAATACTCGATGATAAAGCCCGGACCATTAAATGAGCGCTTTGCCGAAACATTCTCAGGCGGAGCTTACAAGGAAATAACATTGTCCCAGGACACCACATTTTTTAGAGGTGGTCAAAGCGGCACAGAGTTGGGTCGATTTTTCAGTTATGAACGACCTTTAGGAGTACTACAGACGCGTGTCGATAAGGCTGTGTTACCAAAATGGCCTGACGGTTCTGAATCTGTGATCGATAGTTTTTATGAGATAAAAATTCCTGCAGGATCGAAGGTATATGTCGGAGAGGTGGGCTACCAGTCTGATATTTTCCCTGGAGGTACTGAGCAAGTCGTAATCCCTGCACCTTGGAATATTCCAGGCGTAGAGACGGTTAATTTTGGGGGATTGAAATGAAATCAGAAATACATACGTTACTTAATCAAATCATTGAATTACTTGTCTCTTGTGATGAAGGTGTTTGGTCAAAAAGACTAATTTATTATCGTGAGCACCTGGATTCTGATTATGACCAGGTCGTGTTAGGTATTAGGTCTATTTTCAGAGGGGCTGGTTCCTTTAACGACTTAATATTGCAAAATAACGGCAAAATGCTGCAAGCTGAAAACAATACCCTTAATGAGTTATCAGATAAGCTATACAGCTTAATAAAAGCAGAGATCTCAGAGCGTAATATCTGAAAGATGTCGCTGAAAATAACTGTCACAGGGCTGAATATCAGCCCTGTCCTGCTGCCCACCGGCAGTTACACGGAGTTAATCGTCGCGCTCAGCCCTGGATGACGCAGGCGTTATTCACGGCTTTTTAGGCATGGATGAAACCGCATTGAAATGCTGTTTGTGGATGATGCGAGCCGGGGGACCGGGATTAGCGCTTAGCCTGCTTATCCCATTTTAATAAGCCGACGATATCTTTCTCACCCTCGGCTTCTTTCAGCAGGCGCTGCTTTTTTTCAAACTCAATGTATTCTGAGCACGCCTTTTCATCAGCCACTTTCTTGCTGATCTTGCCTGCCCCTTCTAAAACGTCCGGTCGTTAAATTGCAGGAACTGCTCGAGTTTGGTTTGCCTGTCTCGTAATAAATCGTAAAGCTGAACTCACTAAACTGTGCTCTCCATACAATAAAATATCATATAAGAAATTGTGCAGTTATTTTTCAGAATTACATTACATTGAAACTACTCTTCTGGACCAAATTGTGGAGCAGCGCTATATGAATAAACCTAACGGGGCAAAAATTTTCATCTCTCATTCATCATTAGATAAACCGTTTGCAAAAATGTTATGTATGGACCTTGAAGCAAATGGGTATGCTCCTTGGTTGGATGAATGGGACATAAAAGTGGGGGAAAGTATTACCGAGCTAATTTCAGACGGACTAGAAGAAGCTGATTTTGTAATTGTTATTCTTTCTGAAAATGTGGTTTCATCAAAATGGGTAGAAAGAGAATGGCAAACAAAATATTGGAATGTAATTCAACACAATTGTATTCATGTGCTTCCTTTACTTTTGAAAGATTGCAAAATACCTGAGTTGTTAAAAACAAAAAAATACGCAGATTTTAGAAATGATTTTAACAGTGGATTAAGGGACTTATTGGCAGCACTAGAAAGTTTGTATAAAAAGGAATGATTTTGGCGGAAGATCACAGGAGTCGAACCTGCCCGGGAACGCTGGCGTCCCCAACTGGATTTGAAGTCCAGCCACCTCACCGGAGATGACGATCTTCCGCGCCTCGATTGCTACATGGAGGCGGGGCGCATTATAGCTACTTTCAGGCATTTACCACATACCCCACACCACTTTTTTCACCTCTCTTTTGACCTGTACCCCCCTGTTTCAGGTAATTCCTAAGAAAATCCTCATGTTAGCCTTTCTGCTTCCCAACATTTACCGCGATCACAAAAAACAAGAAACGTAATCTGCTAACCAGAAATCGCAATACCCGCCTTTGAAACAATGGTTTAAAACCAATGTAACCGGTCTCAGCGCCCCCTACAGCGTGAAGGATAAAAAAAGATGAGCGAAGTTTTGTCAGTAAAAGAGAAGATTGGCTACGGCATGGGAGACGCCGCCAGCCACATCATTTTTGATAACGTCATGTTGTACATGATGTTTTTCTATACCGATATTTTCGGCATTCCCGCCGGATTTGTCGGCACCATGTTCCTGCTGGCGCGCGCGCTGGATGCGATCTCCGACCCGTGCATGGGGCTGATTGCCGACCGTACCCGCAGCCGTTGGGGCAAGTTCCGACCGTGGATTTTGTTTGGCGCCATCCCGTTCGGTATCGTCTGCGTGCTGGCCTATACCACGCCGGACCTCAGCCTCAACGGCAAAATGGTGTATGCCGCCATTACTTACACCCTGCTGACCCTGCTCTATACCGTGGTCAACATCCCCTACTGTGCGCTCGGCGGCGTAATCACTAACGACCCGACGCAGCGTATCTCCCTTCAGTCCTGGCGCTTTGTGCTGGCGACCGCGGGCGGCATGCTCTCCACGGTGCTGATGATGCCGCTGGTGAAGCTGATTGGCGGCGACGATAAGGCGTTCGGCTTCCAGGGCGGCATCGCCGTGCTGTCGGTGGTCGCGTTACTGATGCTGGCGTTCTGCTTCTTCACCACCAAAGAGCGTATCCAGGTGCCCCCGAGCACCACCTCCATGCGCGAAGACCTGCGCGATATCTGGCAAAACGACCAGTGGCGCATCGTGGGCGTGCTGACCATCCTCAACATCCTTGCCGTCTGCGTGCGCGGCGGCGCGATGATGTACTACTGCACCTGGATCATGGGCTCGCCGGAAGTGTTCGTCGCGTTCCTCACCACCTACTGCGTCGGCAACCTGATTGGCTCCGCGCTGGCGAAACCGCTCACCGACTGGAAGTGCAAGGTCAGCATCTTCTGGTGGACTAACGCCGCGCTGGCGGTGGTCAGCGTGGCGATGTTCTTCGTCCCGATGCATGCCACCGTGGTGATGTTCGCCTTTATCTTCGTCATTGGCGTGCTGCACCAGCTGGTGACGCCGATCCAGTGGGTAATGATGTCCGATACCGTCGACTACGGTGAATGGACCAACGGCAAGCGCCTGACCGGCATCAGCTTTGCGGGCACGCTGTTCGTGCTGAAGCTGGGTCTGGCGCTGGGTGGGGCGATGATCGGCTGGATGCTGGCAGGCGGAGGCTACGACGCGGCGGCCAAAACCCAGAACAGCGCGACCATCAGCATCATTATCGGTCTGTTTACCCTGGCCCCGGCGGTCTGCTACGTGCTGAGCGCCATTATCGCCAAACGCTACTACACGCTGAAAACGCCATTCCTGACCAAAATCCTGAGCGAGCTGGCGCAGGGCGCGCGCCGCAATCAGCAGGAATTTGAAAACCTGCCGGTCAGCAAAGAATTACAGAGCTAAGAGGACGAAAGTATGAAAATCAGTGATGGAAACTGGCTTATTCAACCGGGCCTGAACGTGACCTGTCCGGTTCAGGTGTTCGACGTGGAACAGCAGGATAATGACCTGGTGGTCTTTGTTGCCCCGCGTGACGTGCGTGAACGCACCTGGCAGCTCGACACGTTGATGTTCACGGTGCGCCTGTTTGCCCCGCAGGAAGGGATTGTCGGGGTGCGCATCGAGCATTTCCAGGGTGCGCTGAACAACGGCCCGCACTATCCGCTGAACGTTCTGAAAGACGTGAAGGTAGAGATTGAAAACAACGCCGAGTTTGCCGAGCTGAAAAGCGGCAGCGTCAGCGTGCGCGTCACCAAAGGCGAGTTCTGGGCGCTGGACTTCCTGCGCAACGGCCAGCGTATTACCGGCAGCCAGCTGAAAAATAACGGCTACGTGCAGGACAGCAATACCCACCGCAATTACGTTTTTGAGCGTCTGGATCTGGGCGTGGGGGAAACGGTCTACGGTCTGGGCGAGCGCTTTACCGCGCTGGTGCGCAACGGCCAGACGGTCGAAACCTGGAACCGCGACGGCGGCACCAGCACCGAGCAGTCCTACAAAAATATCCCGTTCTACCTGACCAACCGCGGCTACGGCGTGCTGGTGAATCATCCCGAGAACGTCTCGTTTGAAGTCGGCTCCGAGAAGGTCTCCAAAGTGCAGTTCAGCGTGGAAGGCGAATATCTCGAATACTTCGTGATCGACGGCCCGACGCCAAAAGAGGTATTAAACCGCTATACCCGTTTCACCGGGCGTCCGGCGCTGCCGCCTGCCTGGTCGTTCGGCCTGTGGCTCACCACCTCGTTCACCACCAACTACGACGAAGCGACGGTGAACAGCTTTATCGACGGCATGGCCGAGCGCGACCTGCCTCTGCACGTGTTCCACTTCGACTGCTTCTGGATGAAGGCCTTCCAGTGGTGCGACTTTGAGTGGGACCCGGTGACCTTCCCGGATCCGGAAGGCATGATCCGCCGCCTGAAAGAGAAGGGGCTGAAGGTCTGCGTGTGGATTAACCCGTACATCGGCCAGAAATCCCCGCTCTTCCGTGAGCTGAAAGCGAAGGGCTACCTGCTCAAGCGCCCGGACGGCTCCCTGTGGCAGTGGGACAAATGGCAGCCGGGGCTGGCGATTTATGACTTTACCAACCCGGACGCGTGCCGGTGGTATGCCGACAGGCTGAAAGGCCTGGTGGATATCGGCGTCGACTGCTTCAAGACCGATTTCGGCGAGCGTATCCCGACGGACGTGCAGTGGTTTGACGGGTCCGATCCGCAGAAGATGCACAACCACTACGCCTACATCTATAACGAGCTGGTGTGGAACGTGCTGAAAGAGACGGTGGGGAAAGAAGAGGCGGTGCTGTTTGCCCGCTCCGCGTCCGTGGGTGCGCAGCAGTTCCCGGTGCACTGGGGTGGTGACTGCTACGCCAACTATGAATCAATGGCGGAAAGCCTGCGCGGCGGGCTGTCGATTGGCCTGTCCGGCTTCGGTTTCTGGAGCCACGATATCGGCGGGTTCGAAAACACCGCCCCGGCGCACGTCTACAAACGCTGGTGCGCGTTCGGGCTGTTCTCTAGCCACAGCCGCCTGCACGGCAGTAAATCCTACCGCGTGCCGTGGGCCTACGATGACGAGTCCTGCGACGTGGTGCGCCACTTCACGCAGCTGAAGTGCCAACTAATGCCGTACCTGTACCGTCAGGCGGCGCTGGCCCGCGAGTTCGGCACGCCGATGCTGCGCGCGATGATGCTGGAGTTCCCGGACGATCCGGCGTGCGATTACCTCGATCGTCAGTACATGCTGGGGGATGCAATGATGGTGGCACCGGTGTTCTCCGAGGCGGGCGACGTGCAGTTCTACCTGCCGGAAGGCCGCTGGACGCACCTGTGGCACAACGACGAAATTCAGGGCAGCCGCTGGCATAAGCAGCAGCACGATTTCATGAGCCTGCCGGTCTACGTGCGCGACAATACGCTGCTGGCGCTGGGCAACAATAACCAGAAGCCGGACTACGCGTGGCACGAGGGGACAGCCTTCCAGCTGTTTAACCTGGACGATGGCGCAACGGCGGTGAGCGAAGTGCCTGCGGCGGACGGCGCGGTGGCGTTTACGCTGAAGGCATCGCGTCAGGGCGACACCGTGACCCTTACCGGCGCGGGAGACGCGCAAAACTGGTCGGTGTGCTTGCGCAACGTGCAGAAGGTGAATGGCGTGAAAGGCGGCTCACACGCGGGCAGCGAGTGGGGTGTGGTGGTGAAAGCGGAGGGGAATGAGGTGGTGGTTCACCTTTAATTCCCCTCTCCCCAGAGGGGCGAGGGAATGGTTTGCTCCCTCTCCCTTTCAGGGAGAGGGCTGGGGTGAGGGCGGTGTTGAAACTACACCGCCCGCCATCGTCTGCTGCACCTGCTGTTTATCCATATTCACTGCACTCAGCTTGCCGTTCACCGTTGGCTTCAGTGGCGCATTGGCCTGCACGCTGCCGCTGGCGGTGAGCTGAATATTGCCGTCGCCCGCAATCGGCAGCGCAGGCCAGCCCCACTGCTGCAGTACGTTGAGCGGCACGCCGCGCCCGTTCAGGCTCACCGTAGTCTGCCGCTGCGGAAGCTGAGAAACCGTCGCCGTTGCTTCCAGAATACCTTTCTCGGTAAACGCGCTCAGGTCGGTAATGTTCACCGTGGCGGCGTTGGCATTCAGCGCCAGCGACGGACGACGTACGTCGACGCGGTTAAAGGTCGCCGCCGCGCCGTTCAGGGTCGCGCTGCCGCCCCAGACGCCCCACTGGCGATCTTTCACCAGCTGCAGGTTTGCGCCATAACCGTCCAGAGAAGTGATCTGCCACGGGAAGGCAGGATCGATGTCGATCACCAGGTTGCGGCTTAGGCCGAATTTTTGCAGCGTGACGCTGTTCAGCCATTCCGGCAGAGGCGCCATCCACAGCGTTTTCCAGTTCTGCGGCAGGGTGTACTCCAGCCCGGCGATGGCGACATCGTCCAGCACCAGCGCTTTACCGTCGCGCAGCCAGTTGCCGGAGGTGCGCACCATGCCGCCTTCCCAGCGGGAGGTAAACTGACGCAGCGCCATTCCCTGCGGGGAAAACTCCGCATTCAGGATCGGGTCAAACAGATGCAGCGAGCCGTAGATAAACTCGCTGGCGTTCATCGACAGGCGGCCTTCCTGGCTCTGCCAGTCGCCTTTGCTGAGAGTCAGGTTGCGCAGGCTTAAATCGAGATCGGTCACCGCCCAGTCCGGGCCCTGAAGCCGGGCGTCGGTCACGTCCAGACGACCAATCTGCAGAGAGGGTATGGTGGCCAGCGGCGCGAAGAACGCGGTCAGCATTTTATCGCTCTGCAGGCGGATTTCGTTCAGGCGCATGGTGTCGATAATCCAGCTCCCGTCGGCGTTGCGCAGGGCGGAGCCGGTGAGTGAGCCGCGGGCCATATCGGCACCAATCGTGTTCAGCACCACCTCCTTGCCGTTAAGCTGGCCCTCGATCAGCACGTTGGTGGCCGGTACGCCGTTCAGAGTCAGCGAGCCTGCGCTCATCTGGATCTGCGCGTGATTACCCAGCACGTTGCCCGCTTCTGGCTGCCATGGGCTGACGCCGCCCGTCACCTTCTGCGCGCTCAGGTCCCATTCGGTATTCGGGCTGTTGAACGCCATGTTGTTCAACTGCAGACGATCGGCCTGGAAAGGCAGCGGCGCGGTCTGTGGGGAGAGATTAAGCGTGCCGTCGAACAGGGTGATGGTGTCCACGTGCAGCGGATCGGTTATCTGGCGGCTACTCAGGCCGATATCCACTTTTTTGGCAACCAGGGTGGCGGGTTTTCCGTCCCGACCGAAGGTGACGTTTTCCAGAATGAGGTGGGAAGGCGACGAAAAGCGGTGATTCATCTTGTCGAAACTGAGTTCGTAATCGGTATTCACCGTCACCCAGCTGCTGACCTGAGACGCGCCCCAGCGGGTCTGGAGCAGAATGTAGAGCGCCAGCATCACAATGAGCAGGGCTACCAGAAGATAGATGAGGAGCTTTCCAATAAATTTCATGGTCTTCCATCCCGCAAAACGCACATAAGGGAGTTATGCACGATTTATGCGCAATCCTCAAGGCGGGAATGGTGTAATTAGATGTCACGGCAGGCATTGACTGCCTGCCGTGAGAGAAATCAATTTTTCTCAGGCGGGAAAACGAGGTTCAACACGATAGCGGTGATACCGCCTGCGGCAATGCCGGAAGAGAGCAGGTTTTTTACCCAGTCAGGTGCAAACTGCAGGATCAGCGGCTGCTGGGAAACGCCCAGACCGACGGCCAGTGACAGGGCGATAATCATGATCGCGCGGCGGTTCAGTGGCTCGCGGGAGACGATACGCACGCCGGAGGCCGCGATCGTCCCGAACATCACCAGCGTTGCGCCGCCCAGCACCGGCTCAGGGATGTGCTGCACAAAGCCGCTCACCGCCGGGAACAGGCCGAGGACGATCAG
This sequence comes from Enterobacter sp. PL_is379, assembly GCF_055817355.1. Lineage (NCBI taxonomy): Bacteria > Pseudomonadati > Pseudomonadota > Gammaproteobacteria > Enterobacterales > Enterobacteriaceae > Enterobacter > Enterobacter sp. PL_is379. Next base: position 126,021 of record NZ_JBVPGT010000025.1, on the reverse strand, counting down.
CATCAGCGCCACCACGAAGCCAACGTAGCGGCTGGCCACGCCGGTCAGCTGGATCACGCCGTTGTTCTGACCGAAGCAGGAGTTCGGGAAGGTGTTGAATACCGCAGAGACAAACGAGTTCAGGCCATTCGCCAGCACGCCGCCTTTCAGGCGCTTCATGTACAGCGGGCCGGACACCGGCTGCTCGGAGACGTCGGAGGTGGCGGTGATATCACCGATGGTCTCCAGAGAGGTGATCATAAAGACCAGCATCAGCGGCAGGAGCAGACCCCAGTCAATGCCCAGACCGTAGTACAGCGGCGTAGGAACGGTGATCAGTGCGCTGTTGGTCGGCGCGGTGTTCTCCGGCAGCATGCCCAGCGCCCACGCCAGCAGGTAACCCGCCGCCATGGCGATCACCAGCGAGGCCACGCGCAGGTAAGGGTTACGCTGACGGTTAAGCAGAATAATGATCGCCAGCACGACGCCTGCCAGCAGCAGGTTTTTCGGCGCGCCGAAGGTGTGGTCGCTCATTGCGGCATAGCCGCCGCCGATGGAGGTAAGACCCACCTGAATCAGCGACAGGCCGATAATCATCACGACGACGCCGGAAACCAGCGGGGTGATAACGCGGCGAGCCAGATGCAGAACGCGGGAGATCACCATCTCCGTACAGCTGGCCAGCATCAGCGTGCCGAACAGCGCCGCCATCATGGTCGGGACATCTGCACCGCCGGTTTTCAGGGCCGTACCGCCCATGATCAGGGGCGCCACGAAGTTAAAGCTGGTGCCCTGAATCGATAATAATCCCGACCCCACCGGACCCCACGCTTTAATTTGAATAATCGAGGCCACGCCGGAGGCAAAAAGAGACATGCTGATAATGTGCTGCGTGTCCTGCGCCGGTAAACCGAGCGCCTGGCAAATCAGCAGCGCCGGGGTGATCACCGCAACAAACATCGCCAGAAGATGCTGGCAGGCGGCGAACAGCGTTTGCGGCAGCGGCGGGCGGTCTTCAAGGCGGTAAATCAGTTCGCTATTTTGCTTCTGCGCAATCGGTTGCGCATCAGGCGACTCTATGGTGTTAACGGACATCGGCGGCAATCCCACGGTGGAAAAGCGGGCATTTTATCTGACCACCTGGTAAAAGCAAACGATTGCCAGCAAAAAAAGGGAAGAAAATCTGCCGCTGTGAGCAGGTTTTCTACAACGTATCGGGAAAAAAAATTACACTTTTTCGCGCCGGGAGCTCATGAAGAGCGCAAACCGGCCCAGGATAACGCCGCGTGTGTATGGAACACGCGCAAAACAGGAGCCTTTTATGATTCATCTCGATACGTTGTCGACACTTGTTGCCGCAACGCTGGTCTTACTGCTTGGCCGTAAGCTGGTACATAGCGTTTCTCTTCTGAAGAAATACACCATTCCTGAACCTGTCGCCGGTGGTCTGCTGGTGGCGCTGGCCCTGCTGGTGCTGAAAAAAAGCATGGGCTGGGAAATCGATTTTGATATGTCCCTGAAGGACCCGCTGATGCTGGCCTTCTTTGCCACCATCGGCCTGAACGCCAATCTGGCGAGCCTGCGGGCGGGCGGTAAAGTGCTCGGCGTATTCCTGATTGTGGTGGTGGGGCTGCTGCTGATGCAAAACGCTATCGGCATCGGGATGGCGACGCTGCTGGGACTGGATCCGCTGATGGGGCTGCTGGCGGGGTCAATTACCCTTTCGGGCGGCCACGGTACCGGGGCCGCATGGAGCAAGCTGTTCATCGAGCGCTACGGGTTTGAAAACGCGACGGAGGTGGCGATGGCCTGCGCGACCTTTGGGCTGGTGCTGGGTGGCCTGATTGGCGGCCCGGTGGCGCGCTATCTGGTGAAGCACTCCACCACGCCGGACGGCAGGCCGGACGATGAGCTGGTGCCGACCGCATTTGAAAAGCCGGACGTCGGGCGCAGCATTACCTCGCTGGTGCTGATTGAAACCATCGCGACGATCGCCATCTGCCTGACCGTGGGCAAAGTGGTTGCGCAATGGCTGGCGGGCTCAGCGTTTGAACTGCCGACGTTTGTCTGCGTGCTGTTTATCGGGGTGATCCTGAGCAACGGTCTGGCGCTGATGGGCTTCTACCGGGTGTTTGAACGGGCGGTGTCGGTGCTCGGCAACGTCTGCCTGTCGCTGTTCCTGGCGATGGCGCTGATGAGCCTCAAGCTGTGGGAGCTGGCCTCGCTGGCGCTGCCGATGGTGGCGATTCTGGCGGTACAGGCGCTGTTTATGGCGCTGTATGCCATGTTCGTGACCTGGCGGATGATGGGCAAAAACTACGATGCGGCGGTGCTGGCGGCGGGTCACTGCGGGTTTGGTCTGGGGGCTACCCCAACGGCTATCGCCAACATGCAGGCGATCACCGAACGCTTCGGGCCTTCGCACATGGCGTTTCTGGTGGTCCCGATGGTCGGGGCGTTCTTCATTGATATCGTCAACGCGCTGGTGATTAAGCTGTACCTGATGCTGCCGATGTTTGCCTGAATCAGGCGTTTGAATAGCGTTCGGTTTCCGGCATCCAGCGCTCAATTAACGCTGCCGCCTGTTCGGGGTAGCGTTCATGAATGTGGCGGGCGAGGCGCTGAACCTCGGGGATCATGGCCTGATCGCGCAGCAAATCCGCCACTTTGAATTCCGCGTTCCCCGTCTGACGCGTGCCCAGCAGCTCGCCAGGGCCGCGGATCTCCAGGTCTTTTTGCGCAATCACAAAACCGTCGTTGCTGTCGCGCAGCACCTGCAGACGCATCTGGGCTGTTTTTGAGAGCGGGGCTTTGTAGAGCAGGACGCAGTGGGACGCTACCGCGCCACGGCCAACGCGCCCGCGCAGCTGGTGGAGTTGGGCAAGGCCCAGGCGCTCCGGGTTTTCGATAATCATCAGGCTGGAGTTCGGGACGTCCACACCCACTTCAATGACCGTCGTGGCGACCAGCAAATGCAGCTCGCCCTGCTTAAACGACTGCATCACCGCCTGTTTTTCGGCAGGCTTCATGCGTCCATGAACCAGGCCCACGTTCAGCTCCGGCAGTGCCAGCTTAAGCTCTTCCCACGTGGCTTCGGCAGCCTGCGCTTCCAGCAGTTCCGACTCTTCAATCAGCGTACAGACCCAGTAGGCCTGGCGCCCTTCGTGGGTGCAGGCGTTGCGCACGCGGTCAATGATATCGCTGCGGCGCGTGTCAGGAATGGCGACCGTTGTGACCGGCGTACGGCCCGGGGGCAGTTCGTCGATGGTGGAGGTATCCAGATCGGCGTAGGCCGTCATCGCCAGGGTGCGCGGGATCGGCGTAGCGGTCATGATCAGCTGATGCGGGTGGAAGCCCTGCTGCAGGCCTTTCTCCCATAATGCCAGACGCTGGTGCACGCCGAAGCGGTGCTGCTCGTCGATAATCACCAGCGCAAGGCCGTTAAACTGCACCTGCTCCTGGAAGATGGCGTGCGTGCCGACAATCATCTGCACCTGCCCGCTGGCAATAGCCTCCTGTTGCGCAAGGCGCGCTTTGCCTTTTTGCTTCCCGGCAAGCCAGCCCACTTCAATCCCCAGCGGCGCAAACCAGGCGCGGAAATTATTGGCGTGCTGCTCGGCCAGCAGCTCGGTCGGCGCCATGAGCGCCACCTGTTTACCGTGGGCGATCGCGCGCAGGGCCGCCAGGGCGGCGACCAGCGTTTTACCGGACCCCACGTCGCCCTGCACCAGGCGCATCATCGGCACGTCGAGCGCCATATCGCGTTCGATTTCGGCGGTGACGCGCGCCTGTGCGCCGGTGGGCTTAAACGGCAAGGAGGCCAGCAGCTTATCTTTGAGCTCATCACGCGGGCTTAATGGCTGGGCATGGAAACGCTGCGCGCCTGCGCGGAGCGCCAGCATGCTCAGGTTATGGGCCAGTAATTCCTCAAGGATAAGACGCTGTTGAGCGGGGTGTTTGCCGCTTTCTAAGTCGCTGAGCTGCAGCGTTGGCGGCGGGCGGTGCAGGGTGCGCAGCGCCTCGGGCAGGCTCATCATACCCTGCGCCAGCTCGGGCGGCAGCAGCTCGGTAATGGCGCAGGTATCCAGCAGCTCCAGCGCCTGATCGGTGAGCTTACGCAGCGTCGCCTGCTTGATGCCTTCCGTCGTCGGGTAAACCGGGGTGAGCGTCTCCTGCAGCTCCGGCGTGCTGAGATCGCCCTGCACGCGGTACTCCGGGTGGATCATCTCTGCGCCGTATTTCCCGCGTTTGGCTTCGCCATAGGCCAGCACCCTTCGGCCCGTCGCCAGGCTGTTTTTCATCGCCGCGCTGAAGTTGAAAAAACGCATGGTGAGAATGCCGGTGCCGTCGCTGATCTGGCAGGTCATCATCCGGCGTCCGCCGAAGGTGATGTTGCAGTTCAGGACTTCGCCTTCAACGGTGGCGTAAATGGCAGGAAGGAGATCGCCAATCTTGTATAGCTGGGTGCGGTCTTCGTAACGCAGGGGGAGGTGAAGCAGGAGATCCTGCACCGTGTGCAGGCCAATTTTTGCCAGCTTATTGCTTTGCGCCGCGCCCACGCCCGTCAGGCTGTTAAGCGGGATGGCATCCAGCAGGCGGCCTTTCATCGCTTACCCGGCGTACTGCATGGTGGCCCACCACTCGGCATCGGCTTCAATTTCGCCCTGCGCGTTGACGTGGGGGTAAGGCAATTTTTTCTGCTTCGCAACGCGAGCCAGCACCGGATAACCACCTTCAAACAGCAGTCGCTGCTGTTCCTCTTCCGGCAGCATGCTTTTGCTGCGCTCGTACATCCCGGCGTTCTGACGCTGGCGCTGCGCTTCATACAGAATGAGCGCGGACGCCACGGAGACGTTAAGAGACTGGACCATGCCGATCATCGGAATGATGATGTCCCGATCCGCCAGATCCAGCGCTTCCTGGGTGATCCCGGTTTTCTCCTGACCCATCAAAATGCAGGTCGGGCGGGTGTAGTCGATCTCGCGGAAATCTACGGCTTTAGCGGACAGGTTAGTGGCCAGGATCTGCATCCCGCGCCCTTTCAGGTGCGATACGGCTTCGCCAATGGTGTGATGATTTTTGACAGATACCCAGCTGTTGCTGCCTGCTGCCGCCGAGACCGTATTGCGCATACGGCCATCCGGCCAGACGGCGTGCACTTCATGCACACCGACGGCATCTGCGGTACGAACGATAGCAGAGACGTTATGAGGTTTATGCACCTGCTCCATGCAGACCGTCAGGTCAGGCTGACGCCTGGCGAGCATTTCGCAGATACGTGCATAACGTTGTGAATTCATAAACCTAGTTTCGGTTTCGGGTGACTTTAATCACGTCCGGCATGACGCGGATCTTGCGCATAATATTCGCCAGATGCACGCGGTCGCGAGCGGTCAGACGAATAAAGGCGCTATACACGCGGCCATCTTTCTCTTCTGTGTTCAGGCTTTGAATGTTGGAAGAGGCCGTGTTGATCGCTGCCGTCAGGTTCGCCAGGGCACCCTGATGGTTGAACATATCCACCTTAATTTCGGTGATAAATTCCTGCGCGGTCTCTTTATCCCACTCGACCGCCATAAACTTCTCGGCTTCTTTCTGATAGCCGCGAATGTTACGACAGGATTCGTGGTGGATAACCAGCCCTTTGCCCGGGCTGACGTGCGCAATAATCGGATCGCCAGGAATTGGACGACAGCATTTTGCGAAGGTGATCAGCACGCCGTCCGCGCCTTTAATCGGCAGGTGTCCGTGGCTTTGCGTGGTTGCCGGCACCGCTGTTGTGTCGCCTTGCTGCAGGTTCTTCGCCACCACCACGCTCATGGCGTTGCCGAGGCCAATCTCTGCCAGCAGGTCGTCAAGCGACGTAAGCTTCATGCGCTCCAGCTCACGCTGGACGTTCTCCTGCGGAATTTCAGCCAGCTTACGGCTTCCGCCCAACGCGTGGTTGAGAAGACGACGACCCAGGCTGACGGAATCATCACGCTTGAGGTTTTTCAGCAACTGGCGAATTTTGGCGCGTGCTTTGGAGCTCACGACAAAGTTCAGCCAGGCCGCGTTCGGACGTGCGCCCGGCGCGGTAATAATTTCTACCGTCTGGCCGCTGGAGAGCGGCTGAGACAGTGGATAAGGCTGTCTGTCGACGCGCGCGCCGACGCAGGCATGCCCGATATCGGTATGCACGGCGTAAGCGAAGTCGACCGGCGTTGCGCCCGCAGGCAGTTCGACAATGCGACCTTCTGGGGTGAAAACGTAAATCTCATCCGGGAAGAGATCGGATTTAACGCTCTCGATAAATTCAAACGAGCTGCCCGCACTCTGCTGAAGCTCCAGCAGGCTCTGCATCCAGCGCTGGGCGCGGATTTGTGCGGTCGTGCTGCTTTCGCCACCGTGCTCTTTATACGCCCAGTGTGCGGCAACCCCCATCTCTGCCATCTGGTCCATGTCTTCGGTGCGGATCTGCACCTCAACAGGCACGCCGTGCGGACCAATCATCGAGGTGTGCAAAGATTGATAGCCGTTCGCTTTTGGAATGGCGATGTAATCTTTCATGCGCCCCGGACGCGGTTTGTAGAGGCTGTGCATCTGCCCCAGCACGCGATAACAGGTGTCCGAGTCATGGACAATGACGCGGAAGGCGTAGATATCCATGATCGAGTGAAAACGCTGCTCTTTGAGCACCATTTTGCAGTAGATGGAGTACAGGTGTTTCTCGCGACCGCTGACGCGGCACGGGATCCCCGCTTCCTGTAAGCGCCCTTCGATTTCAGAGAGGATCTTTTGAATCATCTCTTTACGGTTGCCGCGTGCGGCTTTCACCACCTCTTTAATCACGCGATAGCGGTTCGGGTACAACGCTTCAAAACCCAGCTCTTCCAGCTCGGTTTTAATGTGGTGAATACCTAAACGGTGCGCCAGCGGACTGTAGATTTCGAGGGTTTCACGGGCAATGCGGCGACGTTTATCCGGGCGAAGTGAGCCCAGCGTGCGCATATTGTGGGTACGGTCAGCGAGTTTGATGAGAATGACGCGGATATCCTGCACCATCGCCATAATCATCTTGCGGAAGTTTTCGGCTTGCGCCTCTTTCTTGTCGCGGAAATTCAGCTTATCAAGCTTAGAGACCCCTTCCACCAGTTCGGCAACGCTTTTGCCAAACAGCTGTTCCATGTCCTGATAAGTGGCAGGGGTATCTTCGATCACGTCGTGCAGCAGAGCGGCCATCAGCGTTTCGTAGTCGAGTTTCATCTCGGCCAGAATACAGGCCACCGCTACCGGGTGCGTGATATAGGGTTCACCGCTTGAACGTGTCTGGCCCTCGTGAGCGTCACGTGCAACGAGATACGCCTGCTGAAGACGTTTAATCTGGTCTTCAGGCAGGTAGGTTTGAATCAGTTGATTCAGGCTTTCAAACAGATACAAGGGCGACCCGCAGGTTTAATTAACGACGACCTTCAGCAATAGCGGTTACGGCCTGCAGTTCTGCGGCTTCCTGCTCTTGCTGCTCCTGGCGCTCACGCACGTCGAGGATCTGGTTGTTGATCAGACCTTCTTCGATTTCGCGAAGTGCAATAACGGTGGTTTTATCGTTTTCTTCCGGTACCAGCGGATCTTTACCGCCTACCTGCATCTGACGAGCGCGACGCGCGGCGACCAGCACCAGGTCAAAACGGTTACCAATTTTCTCTACAGCGTCCTGAACAGTTACGCGTGCCATACTTAAAATGCTCCACAGGTGAAGAAATGACTGGGCATGATACTGAAAGTGGGTTCAGTCTGCCAACAGTTTGGTGATTAATGCGTCATGTCGCTGCTTCTGGCGGCTCATACGCAGACGTTCTGCACGAAGAATGGTTTTGAGATCGCTCAATGCGGCATCAAAATCATCATTCACAATAAGGTAATCATATTCCGCGTAATGGCTCATTTCTGCAACAGCCTGTTCCATACGCTTTGCGATCACATCTTCGCTGTCCTGACCGCGACCACGCAGACGGCGATCCAGCTCATCTTTCGATGGCGGTAAAATAAAGATACTGCGCGAGTCAGGCATTTTCTTGCGAATTTGCTGTGCGCCCTGCCAGTCGATATCCAGGAACACATTCACGCCCGTGGCCAGAACCTGCTCAATGGTTTCACGCGAAGTACCGTAGTAATTACCAAATACTTCAGCGTGTTCAAGAAACGCGTCTCTGCCGATCATCGCTCTGAATTCGTCGTGATCCACAAAGAAATAGTGTTCACCGTGCACTTCACCCGGACGCGGCTGGCGCGTGGTGTGAGAAACAGAAACCTGTGTGTCGTACAACGGTTGGGTTTTTAACAGTGCCTGAATAAGGCTGGATTTACCCGCGCCACTAGGGGCAGAAACAATATAAAGCGTGCCTTGAGCCATGAGAGTCTTTTGTATGTGTTAACGAAGAAGTCCTACATACGGGCTTATTATACACGTCACCGCCGTGTGACGTAGCCTTTGTCACACTTTTTCCCCTCGATTATTGAATTTTGCGTGCCGTTTTCAGGTTTTATCTGTGGTTTTCAGCAACCAAAAGAAATACTGGATAGCGTCTCGCAATGCGAAACGTTGCCGTTAGCGTTGTTTCAGGCATCCGGGTATACCTCCTGCAACGCAAAGGAGGGGTAGCGATGTGGCGATGGATAAGCGGGTTAATGCTGTTGTGGTGCGGTTATGGCGCGGCGATGTGTCCGGTGTGGTCGCAGGCAAAAGCAGAGAAAGAGATGGCGTCGTTAAGCGCGCAAATCAAACGCTGGGATGAGGCTTACTGGAAGCAGGGCGTGAGCGAGATCAACGACGAGGTTTACGACCAGCTTCACGGGCGTTTAACGCAGTGGCAGCGCTGTTTTGGCAGTGAGCCTTCAGAAGAGAAACTCCCCGCGCTGACGGGGAGCGTAAAACATCCTGTTGCCCACACGGGCGTGCATAAGGTGGCCAGCAAAGAGGAACTGAGACAGTGGATGCGTGCGCGGCAACATCTGTGGCTGCAGCCGAAAGTTGACGGTGTGGCGGTGACGCTGGTCTATCGTGACGGGAAGTTAACCCAGGCCATCAGTCGTGGTGATGGCCTGAAAGGGGAAGACTGGACCGGGAAGGTGCGTTTAGTCCCGTCTGTTCCGCAAAAGCTCACCGGCAAGCTGGCGAACAGCGTCTTACAGGGCGAACTCTTCTGGTTGCGCGACAACCACATTCAGCAGCAGATGGGCGGAATGAACGCTCGTGCAAAGGTGGCGGGGGCGATGATGCGGCAAAAGGATAACTCGCTATTGAGCAAGATCGGCGTATTCATCTGGGCCTGGCCGGACGGACCGAAAGATATGCAGACCTCTTTAGCTGAACTGTCTCAGGCTGGTTTTACGCTGTCGGCACGGTATACGCTTCCCGCCGAATCTGTTGATGGCGTCGAGAAACAGCGCGCGGCCTGGCACGTGACCGCATTACCCTTTGCCACGGATGGCATTGTGGTGCGTTCGGAGGATGAACCTGCTGGCGAAGATTGGTTACCGGGAGAAGGCAACTGGGTCGTTGCGTGGAAATATGCGCCTACAGCCCAGGTTGCTGAGGTGAGTAATATTCATTTTTCCGTGGGGCGAACGGGCAAAATTTCCGTTGTAGCCGCGCTGGAACCCGTGCAACTGGATGATAAACAGGTGCAGCGGGTGAGCCTGGGCTCGGTTGGGCGCTGGCAGATACTGGATATTGCCCCGGGGGATCAGATACAGATCAGCCTGGCCGGGCAGGGTATCCCCCGGTTTGATAAAGTGCTCTGGCGCGGGACGGACAGACATAAACCAGAGCCTCCGGCCTCGCGTTATCATTCGCTTAGCTGTTTCTACGCTTCCCCGGAGTGTATGGAGCAGTTCTTTGCCCGGCTGACCTGGCTCAGTTCAAAGCAGGTGCTTGATATTGAAGGATTAGGCGAGTCAGGCTGGCGTACCCTCTGGCAGGCGCATCATTTTGAACATCTCTTTTCATGGCTGTTATTAACTCAGGCGCAGCTGCAGTCTACACCGGGGTTTTCCTCAGCACGCGGGCTGGCGCTCTGGCACCGATTTAATCTGGTGCGCGAGAAGCCGTTTATCCGCTGGCTCATGGCGTTGGGTGTGCCAATGACGCAGGCTTCGCTGAAGGCGATGGGAGACATATCGTGGCAGAAGATGAGCGGGCGCAACGCAAAGGACTGGCAGGCCCTGCCGGGAACGGGAGAAGAAAAAGCGCGACAAATCGTTAACTGGATGCACGTGCCTCAGATTGATGTGCTGGCGAAATGGCTCGCTGAACAGCACATCAACGGGTTCTGAAACTAGTGTGCGCTGTGTTTGTAATGAAAAACGGGCAGCCCGAGCTTCAGACGCAGCGCCAGCATGCGGGCCGTAAAGCCAAACAGTAGCGTCGAGATGACCACCACATCATGGTTAGAAACGTAATGCTGCAGGGCGATATAAAGCACCGCTGCCGCAAAGGAGATGCCGGCATACAGTTCTTTTTGAAAGACCAGAGGAATGCGCTTGCAGAACATATCGCGCAGCACACCGCCGAATACGCCCGTGACCACGGCGGCAATGGTGGCGATAACCGGTCCTTCCCCCATATCGAGCGCGATTTGCGCACCGATGATCGAAAAGACGATCAGCCCCAGCGCATCAAGCACCAGGAACAGGCGGCGAAGATGGGGCATAACGGGCGCCACGATGGTGGTTAACACGGCAGCAGTCGCCACAATAATCACGTATTCAGGGTGTTTAACCCAGCCGAGCGGGTAATGGCCAAGCAGGATATCGCGCACGGAACCACCGCCAAGCGCGGTCGCGGTAGCAATAATGATTACGCCGAAGGTGTCCATACGGCGACGTCCGGCGGCAAGCGCGCCGGTCATGGCTTCTGCGGTGATGCCAATGAGATAAAGGATGTGAAGCAGCATAGACCCTCCAGTGTGAACGCGGGGAGGTTAGCGATTTGTGCGCAAGATCACGATTGAGATTTTCTAAGGCGAGTCAGGTTGCCCTATAAAATTTTATTAATTTATTTTGAGCAGGCTTGGTGATAGGCGGTAAAACGTAAAAACGGATGTTGATATGGATTAGAAATAATAATGGGTGGTGCCGTCGACACCACCCGAAAGGCATTACTCGATGTTCTGAATCTGCTCGCGCATCTGCTCAATCAGCACTTTCAACTCAATCGCTGAATTCGTCACGTCAGCATTGATCGATTTAGACGCCAGGGTGTTCGACTCACGGTTGAACTCCTGCATCATAAAGTCCAGACGGCGGCCCACCGCTTCCTTCTTCTTCAGAATGTTGTAGGTCTCTTTAACGTGCGCTTCCAGACGGTCCAGCTCTTCAGCGACATCGATACGCTGCGCCATCAGCACCAGCTCTTGTTCCAGACGGGTGTTTTCCAGCTGAACTTCCGCTTCTTCCAGTTTGGCGACAAGGCGTTCGCGCTGCCACTGCAGCACTTCCGGCATATGGGTGCGGACTTTCGCCACTTCGGTGCTCACGCCTTCAAGGCGCTGCTCAATCATCGCTTTCAGCGCCTGACCTTCGGTTTCGCGGGCAACGATAAAGTCGTCCAGCGTGCCGTCGAGGGCTGCCAGGATTTCAGCGGCAATGGCATCCAGATCCTGCTCTCCAGCTGCCATGACGCCAGGCCAGCGCAGAATATCAACCGGGTTGATTTCACCTTCATCGCTCTGCATTTTGACCCAGTTCGCCGCATTCACGAGCTGTTTCGCCAGTTTTTCGTTGAGGATCAGCTCGCCCTGTGCGCTGGCATCAGGCTCAAAGCGCAGGTTACATTCCACTTTACCGCGCGTCAGACGCGTACGAATACGCTCGCGTACAACAGGCTCAAGGCTGCGGAACTGCTCCGGCATACGGAAATACGTTTCCAGGTAACGCTGGTTTACCGAGCGCATTTCCCATGTGGCGCTACCCCAGCTACCCTTGATTTCACGCCGGGCGTAGGCGGTCATACTGCGGATCATAGACATTCCCGTTTTTAAAGGAGAGATGGGGGGATTATAGCTTTCGGGGGCTTCTCAGGATAGGAATAAGCGTCCTTTATCCGTATAATGCGCAGCCACATTCGTTTCAAGCCGGAGAATCCATCATGCGTCCATCAGGTCGTAGCGCCAACCAGGTGCGTCCCGTCATCCTGACCCGTAACTATACAAAACACGCTGAAGGCTCCGTGCTGGTTGAGTTTGGTGACACTAAAGTGCTGTGCACTGCCTCCATCGAAGAAGGTGTTCCGCGCTTCCTGAAAGGTCAGGGTCAGGGCTGGATCACCGCAGAATACGGCATGCTGCCGCGTGCGACCCATACCCGTAATGCCCGTGAAGCGGCAAAAGGGAAGCAGGGCGGTCGTACCATGGAGATTCAGCGTCTAATCGCGCGCGCGCTTCGCGCCGCCGTTGACCTGAAAATCCTCGGCGAATTCACCATCACTCTCGATTGCGACGTAATTCAGGCAGACGGCGGTACGCGTACCGCATCCATTACCGGTGCCTGCGTGGCGCTGGCGGACGCTCTGAACAAGCTGGTTGCGGCCGGTAAGCTGAAAACCAACCCAATGAAAGGCATGGTTGCGGCGGTTTCAGTCGGTATCGTTAACGGCGAAGCGCTTTGCGATCTGGAATACGTTGAAGATTCCGCAGCCGAAACCGACATGAACGTGGTGATGACCGAAGACGGTCGCATCATTGAAGTACAGGGTACGGCGGAAGGCGAGCCGTTCACCCACGAAGAGCTTCTCTCTCTCCTGGCGTTGGCCCGAGGGGGAATCGAGTCCATTGTAACGACGCAGAAAGCGGCGTTAGAAAATTGATTTTAAAGGCGACCAATGAGTCGCCTTTTTTTTGCCTGTAAGACAGAAAAACCAAAGGAGCAAATCCATGAAATCGTATCAGCGCCAGTTTATTGAGTTTGCGCTTAACAAGCAGGTACTTAAGTTTGGCGAATTTACGCTGAAATCCGGGCGTAAGAGCCCCTATTTCTTCAACGCCGGGCTGTTTAATACCGGGCGCGATCTGGCATTGTTAGGCCGTTTCTATGCCGAAGCGCTGGTGGATTCCGGGATTGATTTTGACCTGCTGTTTGGCCCGGCCTATAAAGGCATTCCGATTGCGACCACCACCGCGGTAGCGCTGGCGGAACACCATGACCGTGACGTGCCGTACTGCTTTAACCGCAAAGAGGCTAAAACCCACGGTGAAGGCGGGAATCTGGTTGGCAGCACGCTGCAGGGCCGCGTGATGCTGGTGGACGACGTGATCACCGCGGGTACGGCGATCCGCGAATCGATGGAGATCATTCAGGCCAACGGTGCGACGCTGGCTGGCGTGCTGATTTCTCTGGATCGTCAGGAACGTGGTCGCGGGGAAATTTCCGCTATTCAGGAAGTCGAGCGCGATTACAGCTGCAAAGTGACGTCGATTATCACTCTGAAAGACCTGATTGCGTATCTGGAAGAGAAGCCTGAGATGGCGGACCATCTGGCGGCGGTACGTGCGTACCGGGAAGCGTTCGGGGTGTAGTTAAATTGCCCGGTGGCGCTACGCTTATCGGGCCTGCGCATTTCGTAGGCCCGATAAGGCGAAGCCGCCACCCGGCAACGGTGTTACTGCAACTGAGCAGCCACTAACGGCCAGCGGGCGTCAAAATCGTCCGTTGGACAGTATTTGAACTCGCTGCGCACAAAGCGAGAGAGCATCCCTTCACAAAACGCCAGAATCTGGCTCGCCAGCAGCGTTTCATCAATGCTGTAACCTTCGCCTTCACGCATTTTCTTTTCGCGCAGTACCTGGCGCAACTGAGCTTCAATGCGTTCGAAAAGCTGGTTAATGCGGCCCTGCAGTCTGTCCTGCTCAAACATCAGCGCGTGGCCGGTGAGGATACGAGTTAAGCCCGGATTGCGTTCACCGAAGCCCAGGATTAACAGCACAATCAGACGCAGACGCGCGGTGGTGTCTTTTTCGTCTTTCAGAATCAGGTTGATGCGCGTGATCAGGCTGTCTTCAATAAACTCGATCAGGCTGTCGAACATCCGGGTCTTGCTCGGAAAATGACGGTACAGCGCCGCCTCAGACACGCCCACAGAGGCGGCCAGTTTAGCGGTGGTGATGCGTTGACTGCCATCGCTGGATTCAAGCATCAGAGCCAGAGATTGAAGTATTTCTTCGCGACGATTCCTTTTCGCGGTTTGTTTTTCTGCCATGTTACAAAATACCCCTGAAAATAAGCACTTGCCAGGCTGGCATCCACACAGCGACCGCAAACGGGCGTTTGCGGTTTGTTATTGCATTATGACGCTGTGAGATACGTGTCTGTCGGGCCGTTATTTGCGCCCGGAATGGCCGAAGCCGCCTTCGCCGCGGTCGGTGGCGTCAAAGTCTGCCACCAGGTTAAATTCTGCCTGTACCACCGGTACAAAGACCATCTGTGCGATACGCTCACCCGGTTCAATGGTGAAGCTGTCCTGACCACGGTTCCAGACGGAGACCATCAGCTGACCCTGGTAGTCGGAGTCGATCAGGCCGACCAGGTTCCCCAGCACAACGCCATGCTTATGGCCCAGGCCAGAACGCGGCAGGATCACCGCCGCCAGCGACGGGTCAGCAATGTGAATGGCCAGGCCAGTTGGAACCAGGGTAGTGGCACCCGGAGCCAGTTCTACGGCGTCATCGAGACAGGCGCGCAGGTCAAGACCGGCAGAGCCGGAGGTGGCATAGGTTGGCAGCGGGAATTGCTCGCCAACACGCGGGTCCAGAATCTTAACGTCGATTTTTTTCATCATAACGGGTAACGATCTCGTCGAGTAATTGTTGGCCCAGGAGTTCCTTGCGCTCAAGCGGTAAGACTTTATCTCCATCCTGCCAGAAAAGGTGCAGTGCGTTGCTGTCGCTGTTAAATCCTTGTGTGGCCAGCGATACGTCGTTCGCGCAAATCAAATCGAGGTTTTTGCGGGTACGTTTTTGCCGGGCATATTCTTCCACATTATTCGTTTCTGCGGCAAACCCAACAACGTATGGACGGTGGCTTTTTAGTGCGGCGACACCGGCAACAATGTCCGGGTTTTTTACCATTTTTAGTGTTAATTCATCGCCTTGCTTTTTTATTTTAGCCTCGGCGATCGTCTCGGCACGATAGTCTGCGACGGCAGCACAGCCGATAAAAATCTGCTGGCTTTGCGCATGAGCCTGTACGGCGGCTTCCATCTCCAGCGCGGTAGTAACGTCAATTCGCTTCACAAACGCAGGGGTAGGCAGCGAGACCGGGCCGCTCACCAGCGTGACGTTCGCGCCACGCTTCGCAGCGGCGGCGGCAATCGCAAAGCCCATTTTACCGGAGCTGTGGTTGGTGATGTAGCGCACCGGATCCAGCGGCTCGCGCGTGGGGCCCGCGGTAATCATGATGTTGAGATGTTGCAGATCGTTGACAGGCGAAAAATGGGCTGCGGCCATATCAACAATCGTCAGCGGGTCAAGCATGCGACCCGGGCCAACATCGCCGCAGGCCTGGCTGCCGCTGTCCGGACCCCAGATAAGCAGGCCGCGTGAGGCCAGCGTCTCCAGATTGTGCTGGGTGGCCGCGTTACGGTACATCTGCTGGTTCATGGCAGGAACGACGGCAACAGGGGCAGGCGTGGCCAGACAAATGGTAGAGACCAGATCGTTTGCCATACCGGCCGCCACCCGGGCGATTAAATCAGCCGTGGCGGGGGCAAGGATAACCAGGTCAGCCCATTTACCCAGCTCAATATGGCCCATCGCGGCTTCGGCGGCCGGATCGAGCAGGCTGTCAGATACCGGGTATCCTGAAACGGCCTGCAGGCTCAGAGGAGTGATAAAGGCTTTACCGCCTTCGGTTATCGCGACCCGCACATCTGCCCCGCGCTCGCGCAGACGACGCACCAGCTCTGGCGCTTTGTAGGCAGCAATGCCGCCGCTCACGCCAAGAACGATTTTTTTACCGGCCAGGCTCATCATGATTCTTTCCTGTTGGGTTTCACCAGAGAGCAGGCATTTTATCACAATCCCCAAAGCGGGGTGATTTTGTCCTTCGACCACTTTGCGAGGCGCTACGCAAGAACGCAACGTGGCCGTCGAGCGCCGGATTGGCGTGTGGCAGCATGCGGCTAAAAAAGGGAGAAAGAGCATGGAAGAAGAGGATGAGCTGTTGCTGCCGCGAGAAAAACTGCTGCGCTATGACGTCACCCTGTTAAAAGATGATGAACTGCTGGCGCTCTTTTTACGTACCGGAACGCCCGGAAAAACGGTATTTACGCTGGCAAAAGAGCTGATAGCACGTTTCGGTTCGCTGTACGGTTTACTGACCGCCGATCTGGCGCAGTTTACGCACGTTGAGGGGATCGGCGTGGCGAAATATGCCCAGCTGCGGGCCATTGCCGAACTTGCCCGTCGTTTTTACAATGTCCGCATGGAGAAGGACGATCCGATCCTGACGCCCGCGATGACGCGCGAATTCCTGCAAAGCCAGTTAACCGATATTGAACGCGAGATCTTTATGGTGATCTTTGTTGATAACAGAAATCGGGTGCTGAAACATAGCTGTCTCTTTGCGGGCACATTGAGCCACGTTGAGGTGCATCCGCGTGAAATTGTGCGGGAAGCGATAAAAGTGAATGCAGCGGGCGTGATCCTCGCGCATAATCACCCCTCTGGCTGTGCAGAACCGAGCAGAGCGGACAAAGAAATCACCGAACGCATTATCAAATGCTGTCAATTCATGGACATTCGTGTGCTGGACCATCTGATAATTGGCCGCGGTGAGTACATTTCTTTCGCAGAACATGGCTGGATTTAGGCTATTTCTCGCGATCCATCGGGATCTTTGTCTGTTCGGGACTTGAGCACACCGCCGAGTCAGCGTATACTACGCCACCTTTGAGAATCTCGGGTTTGGCATTTGGGCCTGGCAATCGAGAGTTCACTTAGAACTATGCGATGACCGGGCTGTAAAGCCTGACGAGGCGCCGATACCCCATACGAAGCTCGAGCTAATTTGATTTTTGGAGAATAGACATGTCCCGAGTCTGCCAAGTTACTGGCAAGCGTCCGGTGACCGGTAACAACCGTTCCCACGCACTGAACGCGACTAAACGCCGTTTCCTGCCGAACCTGCACTCTCACCGTTTCTGGGTTGAGAGCGAGAAGCGTTTTGTCACCCTGCGCGTATCTGCTAAAGGTATGCGTGTAATCGATAAGAAAGGCATCGATACAGTTCTGTCCGAACTGCGTGCCCGTGGCGAAAAGTACTAAGTACTTAAAGAGGAAATAAATCATGGCTAAAGGTATTCGCGAGAAAATCAAGCTGGTTTCTTCTGCTGGTACAGGTCACTTCTACACCACCACGAAGAACAAACGTACTAAGCCGGAAAAACTGGAACTGAAAAAGTTCGATCCAGTTGTACGCCAGCACGTACTGTACAAAGAAGCTAAAATCAAATAATTTTAGTCTCCTTGTATCGAAAAACCCCGCAACTGCGGGGTTTTTTGCATTCTGTATCTCAACGGAGGAACCATGCCTGAATTACCTGAGGTAGAAACCAGCCGTCGCGGCATTGAGCCCCATCTGGTCGGCGCGACGATTCTTCACGCGGTGGTCCGCAACGGACGTCTGCGCTGGCCGGTGTCCGATGAGATCCATGCCCTGAGCGATCAACCCGTCCTTAGCGTGCAGCGTCGCGCGAAATATCTGCTGCTGGAGCTGCCCGACGGCTGGATCATTATCCACCTGGGGATGTCCGGGAGCCTGCGCATCCTTACCGAAGAACTGCCTGCTGAAAAGCACGACCACGTCGATCTGGTGATGAGCAACGGCAAAGTGCTCCGTTACACCGACCCACGGCGCTTTGGCGCGTGGCTGTGGACGAAGGAGCTGGAAGGACATAACGTGCTGGCGCATCTGGGCCCGGAGCCGCTTTCAGACGCGTTTAACGCGGAATATCTCAAGGCGAAGTGCGCGAAGAAGAAAAGCCCGATTAAGCCCTGGCTAATGGATAACAAGCTGGTGGTCGGCGTTGGGAATATTTATGCCAGCGAATCGCTGTTTGCGGCCGGGATCCATCCCGATCGGCTGGCCTCTTCGCTGTCGGCGCAGGAGTGTGAGCTGCTGGTCCGGGTGATTAAAGCCGTATTACTTCGCTCGATTGAGCAGGGCGGGACAACGTTGAAGGACTTCCTGCAAAGTGACGGCAAGCCGGGCTATTTTGCCCAGGAGCTTCAGGTGTATGGCCGTAAGGGCGAACCGTGCAGAGTCTGCGGCACGCCAGTTATTGCCACGAAGCACGCCCAGCGCGCCACGTTCTACTGCCGTCAGTGCCAGAAATAGGGCTACTTTAGCTTTTCCATCAACGCCTGGTGGACGTTAACCGGCAGGAAATGGGTAACGTCCCCGTGATGACGCGCCACCTCTTTCACCAGCGTGGAAGAGATAAACGACCACTCTTTGGAGGGCATCAGGAACACGCTCTCCAGCTCCGGCATCAGGTGGCGGTTCATGTGCGCCAGCTGCATTTCATACTCGAAGTCTGCCACCGCGCGTAAGCCACGGATCAGAATATTCGCCTGCTGGGCGCGGGCGAAGTTTGCCATCAGGTCGCTAAACCCGACCACCTCAACGTTCGGCAGGTGCGAAATGGCATCGGTGGCAAGCTGCACGCGCTCGTGGAGGTCAAACATCGGTTTTTTGCTGGGGCTGGCGGCAATGGCCAGGATCACCTTGTCGAACATGCACGCCGCACGGGTAATGATATCGAGATGACCGTTGGTGATCGGATCGAAGGTACCCGGATAAATCGCTTTTGTGCTCATGGCTCACGTTTTCTCTGAGTAGCCGCGGCAGAGCGCCCACAGCTCGGTGTATTTGTTGAAAGTATACTGGGCATTCACTACCGCGAGTAACCAGCCCTGCTTACCGTCCAGTACGCCGCCGCGCAGCACCAGCGTTTTCAGGAACGCGCCCAGCGTGTGGGTAAAGATACCCGTCAGCGAGGCCTTCTTGCCGCGCTGGTGACGCTCCTGCGCCCATGCGGTGGCATAGTTGAGCTGTTTACGCTGGAAGCTGGCGAAATCGCGGCAGGTCAGGTGCAGCAAATCGCCCGTCAGGGGGATTATCCGGGCGTTGTCGCAGGCCAGTGATTCATGGACGAGATTGTCGTTGTACTGATAGCGCTCGCGCTCGTAGAGGCGCATCACGCGGTCAGGATACCAGCCGCTGTGGCGCATAAAACGGCCAAGGAAGTAGTTGCGGCGGGCAATGCTGTATACGGCGCCAGGCTGGGGCGAGGAAAGTACCGCCTGAATGGCCTGCTGAAGTTCTGGCGTAATGCGCTCGTCAGTATCGAGCATCAGGACATACTCACCGGTGGCATACCCCTGCGCGCGCTGGCGCTGGATGCCATAGCCTTGCCAGTCAGCGTCGACAAAGACTTTTGCACCCGCTGCCCGGGCAACGTCCACCGTGTTGTCCGTACTTCCGGAGTCAAGAATGACTATCTCGTCAGCCCAGGCAACGGAGGCCAGGCAGTCCGGAAGCAGGTCGGCGGCGTTTTTGGCGATCATCACGACCGACAGACGCGTTGACATTAGTGGCTCCGCTGGGGCAGGTAAGGTTGCAGAAGTTGCAGCAGACGGGTCAGGGCGCCCTGGTTCTGGTGCAGCACTTCGACCGCATGGCGCCCGTACCACAGGCGATAATCTTCGTCAGTCAGAAGGGTCGATACCTCTTTGACTACTGAATCTGCATCGGTCACGGTAATTAAACCATCGGCCTGCTGTAATTTCGCGCAGATATCTTTGAAGTTAAACGTGTGCGGCCCCATCAGCACCGGAATGGCGTGGGCTGCTGGCTCCAGCGGGTTATGTCCGCCACGCTCGGCCAGGCTGCCACCGACAAACGCGAGGTCAGCAATGCCGTACAGCAGCATCAGCTCGCCCATCGTATCGCCAATCACCACCTGGGTGCTGCCGGAAGGGATCTCACCGCTGCTGCGCAACGTGAAGCTGAAACCGCCTTTCTGCACCATTTCACGGGCATCTTTGAAACGCTCCGGATGGCGGGGCACGAGGATCAGCAGTAAATCAGGGAAGCTTTCCAGCAGCTTGCGGTGAGCCTGCAAGATGATCTCTTCTTCACCGTCATGGGTACTGGTCGCAATCCAGACCTGACGACGCGGAGCCCACTGGCGACGCAGCGTGATCGCACGGGCAGCGAGCTCAGGGGTAACCGAAATATCAAATTTCAGGCTGCCCGTCACCGCGAGCTGGTTGCGTTTGAGGCCCAGAGAGACAAAGCGTGCCGCATCTTCTTCATTCTGCGCGGCGATCAGCGTGATCTTGCTCAGCAGGCGGCGCATAAATTTACCCAGCTTGCCGTAACCTTTCGCCGAGCGCTCTGACAGGCGCGCGTTGGCAATCACCAGCGGAATTTTGCGGGCATGCAGGGCGGAAATCATGTTCGGCCACAGTTCGGTTTCCATCACAATCACCAGCTTCGGGCGCACGGTGTTGAGGAAACGATTCATGGCGCAGGGCAGATCGTAAGGGAGATAGACGTGATGGACGTCTTTGCCAAAAGCGGATAACGCGCGCTCCGAGCCGGTTGGCGTCATCGTCGTGACGGTAATTGGCAGCGACGGGTAGCGGTGACGCAGGGCGCGAACCAGCGGGATTGCCGCCAGCGTTTCACCGACAGAAACGGAATGCAGCAAAATACCGTCCGGAGCGACTTTATTGCGGCAGAAGCCATAGCGTTCAGCCCAGCGTTTACGATACGCAGGCGCTTTACGGCTACGAAGCAACAGCCTCAGCCACACCAGTGGCTGAATGATGTAGAGCAGAGCGGTATACAACAATTCCAAGCGATTATCCGTTTTTTTAGTTTCGGCGGGCAAATTCTAAGCATTTAAGCCAGGTAAAGCTATCTCTTATGCCAGATACCGTTTCAAACGGAAATAACGGCGACCCAGCCGCCAGTGCTGGCGCAGTCCACGGGCATTTTTCCAGATGAGTGCCCAGATACCGCGGTCGAACAGTTCACGGATGATTTCGCGTTTTTTGCTGAGATCGCCGATGTTGTTAATAGCGTGCAGAATGCCCAGCCCCTCTTTTGCAATTTGCCACCTGCAGGCCGGCACCCGGCGCACGGCCTCCGGGTAGCGCTGGTTGATAACATCCAGCATTTCCAGGATTTTCATGTAGTGACGGGCGTTACGCATACGCGTGTCATCCGTTCCTGGCGTGTGCGAGACGGAGGCGGAATGAATCAGGTAGTCGTAGAACGTTTCGTCAGTGTACTGCACGCGTTTTGCAGTAAGCAGCACTTCAGTGGTCCACGGGATATCCTGATGACGCAGACCATGCTCAAAGGTGAAACCCTGCTCTTTAATAAACGCGTGGCGATAAATATTCAGCCAGGTAACGTGCAGGAATTTACGCGACGCCAGCGCGCGCTGTAGCCACGTTGGGCCATCCAGCACGTCTGTAGATTGCAGTTTGTCGGACGGGAAGATTTTCTTCGACGGCCTGCCGTCATCGTAGATATACGTGCCGTTGCAGGTAGCCACATCGAGATTGTTATTTTTGGCCATTTCAAGCAGTCGCGGATACATGCCCGGATAAATGACATCGTCGATATCCGGGAACGCGACGTACTCGCCTGTCGCTTGCGCCAGACCCGTATTACGGGCCGCCGAGACGCCCTGGTTCGCCTGGTCAATGACCTTGTAGAACGGGAATTCTCCGGCGTACTGCGCAATGATGGCCGAGGAGTTGTCGCTTGACCCGTCGTTCACAACGACCAGTTCCAGACTGTCCAGATGTTGAGCTTTGATACTGTCGAAAAATGCGCTGAGGAATTTTTCACCGTTATAGACGGCGACTACAAGGCTCAATAAAGGTGTGTCGGACATGCTTTCTCCGTTGTGTTCAGGGCAGGCCACCCAATATGGTGATACCATTCGTGCTGTATTATATCTGGTGGATACTAAAAACATATGCCTGGAGGGACAAAGATCCTGCCAGGCGGCAAATTAGCGTCACGCGGACGAGATTCTTAACAGGAAATGTATGCATATTGTTCACACTGAAGCAGACGGTGGCAAAGGCGGACAGCCTCTGCGCATTATCAACGAATCGCTTGGGATGATTCAGCGTGGCCATCAGGTTACTCTCCTTTGTCCGGAAACCGCGCCGCTGCATGCGCTGGCGCGCAATGCCGGATTGACGGTTGTCACGATGCCGTTGAAGCGCAAGAACCTAAAAAATCTGCGGTTGCTGCGTCGCTGGCTGAAGGATAACCGTCAGTCGATTGACGTTATCAACAGTCACAACTCTGCCGATACATGGCTGGTGGCGCTGGCGAATCTGACGCTCGCCAACCCTGTGCCGCTGGTCCGCACCCGTCATGCGTCAGGCGTACCGCGCAACAACTGGACGACACGCTGGCTGTTCCGCACGGCCTGTGCGCATATCGTGACCACGGGGGAGGCGTTGCGTCATCAGGTGGCAAATATTGGCGTGCCGATGTCCCAGAGTACCTCGGTGCCAAGCGGTGTCGATACTCAGCGTTTTCACCCCGGAGATAAGCACGAAGCCCGCGCGCATTGTGGCCTGTCCGGAGACGATTTCTGGCTGGGCGTGGTGTCGCATTTGCGCCCGAACAAAGGCCATAGCGTACTGTTGCGCGCCCTGGCGAAAATCGACAATCCACACATCAAGCTGGCGATTGTCGGCGAAGGCCCGCACAAGGCGACGCTGGAACAGGAAATCGCCGCGCTGGGATTACAGCAGCGCGTGGTCATGGCGGGACATCAACCCGATCCGGAACGCTGGTTTCCGGCCTTTGATATTGCGCTGAGTCCTTCGCACGATATGGAAGGTGTTCCACAGGGCGTACTGCAATCATTAGCCACCCGTATTGCAACTATTGCGACGGACGCCGGTGGAACGGGAGATGCGGTGATTAACGGGCAGACGGGCATTTTAATCGCGCAGCGCGACGAAAACGCATTGCACGATGCCATAATGAAACTCTATGACGACTCAGCCCTTCGCGAGACGCTCGCGCAACAGGGGTATGACTATCTGAGTACACATTTTACCCGCGAATGTATGCTGGACGCGATGGAGAAGGTCTTCTCCGATGCGGCTCAGCGCAGCAGATCGCGATAAAGTGCCTGCAGCTCTTTCGCCATTCTGTCCAGGGTGAAGGGCTCTGCAGTTGCACGCGCAGCAGCGGAGTAATCGACACCCTGTTCACGGCCTTTCAGCCATTGAGATATGGCCTGCTGGTAGCCTTCGCTGTCCAGCGCATCACGCACCCAGCCGTTTTTACCCTCGTTTATCCACTCCGCCGCACCGCAGCCGTGGCTGGTAAGCAGCGGCAGACCGCAGGCCAGCGCTTCCACGCAGACGTTCGGGAAGGGATCGTAAAGCGTCGGCAGGATCAGAGCATCAGCCGTCCCATAGACTTCGCGCACGTTGGCAACGGGTCCCAGGAACTTCACGCGTGAGGAAACCCCCAGAGCCTGTGCCAGTTTTTCAAACTTCCGCGCATGTTTATCGCGTCCGGCAATTAGCAGCCAGACGTCAGAATGCGGCACAATGGCGCGTAGCGCGGTGGCAACACCTTTACGGCTGAAACCTGACCCAACATACGCCAGTACCGGTGCGTTACGGGGAATGCCCAGTGCATCACGCTGCGAAAGGGCGCGGACCTCAGGGCTAAACTGAACGGTGTCTACGCCGTTGTAGATCACCGTCAGCTTGTCTTCCGACAGCCCGAAGCGACGGGCAATATCATCGCGCACCATCTTCGAATTACAGATCACCTTGCGCAGCTGCGGATGGGTAAACATCTGCGTCTCAGCCTGCAGAATGTAGCGGTGATAGCGGCTCAGAGATTGCGCCCAGCGCGCCAGTGGCGAGAGGATGCGGCCATATTGCTCAAGCCAGGCGGCGTGAACCCCGTCCCCGGCCCGGAAAATGGTCGCTCCCGGTATGCGCTCGTGACTTTGCACAATATCAAACTGCGCAAAATGCGAAGCGGCTTCGGTGGCAAAGCCGGATTCACGGGCGATACGGTTACGGAACGGCGGATTGACCGTCAGCGTTTTCCAGCCGGTGGCGTCTTCCCACTGGCGGGCAATCAGCGTCACGTCCAGGGACGTGTCCTGCGACAGCACGTTAAGCGCGCGCGAGACGAAACGTTCTGCACCACCGTTGGGGTTGTAGGTTTGTCGGACTATCGCCAGCTTCATGCAGGATTTTCCAGGAGCATCGTGTCGATGGCGCTCAGCACCTGCTGTGGGGTGATGGCTGTGATGCAGTCTGAGACACCGCTGTCTCCGCAGCCCGCTTTACCGCACGGCTGGCAGGTAAACCCGGCAACGATTACGCGATAGTTCACCCCCCACGGTGCCCACTTGATGGCGCCGGTAGGGCCAAAGATGGCGACGGTCGGGGTACCGACGGCGCTTGCAAGGTGCATCGGCATGGAGTCCACACCGAAATAGACCCGCGCGTGCTTCATGAGCGCGCCCAGTTCTTTCAGGTTCAACTGACCGCTCAAATCAAAGACCGGCTGGGTGAGCGCAGCGCGCAGCTCGTCCATGTAGGCCTTCTCTTCTTTTGACGGTGCGGCGGAAAGGATAATTGGCAAGCCGCGCGCCGCCAGGTTATCAATGGTCGCTGCCAGCTTTTTGATATCCCAGGCCTTAAACATCCAGCGCGAGGTCGGGTGAACCAGAATGTAGGATTTACTCGTGAGCCCAAACCCGGCCAGTTTTTCGGCCACAGAGGCTTCTGCCGCGTCACCAGGCACAAAAAGCGTATGCTTGTCTTCGTCGGACTGGGGATGAATACCGATCCGGCGCAGGGCGTCAAGATTGACCTCCACCATATGGCGGCTGTTGTCCTGAATCGCCGGGTAGAGCGTGGTGAACGACTTCACCCAGCGACGACGCGCCAGGCCCCCGCGTTTATCCGGCTTAAAGCCGACGGAGACGCGCGGTTTCAGGCGACGCGCCAGGCGCGCGCCGTGCCAGTGTTCGGTCAGATTAATCAGCACGTCATACTGACGGCCTTTCAGGGTATTCAGCAGGGCGCGGTAAAGGCGGAATTGTTCGAACCACCCCTTTTTGCGCCAGTTGCGCCCAATAGTATGGACCTGGTCGATATGCGGGTGGCTGGTCAGCATCGCCTGCGTGTCGTCATAGACCAGCGCGTCGACCTCCACGTTGGGCCAGTTCTTTTTCAGCACGGTAAAAACCGGCGAGGTAAGCAGAACGTCACCGTGGTGACGCAGCTTAATAATCAGCACGCGCTTTGGCGGGCGCTCCGCTGAGAAAAAATCAGACATAGGCTCTCTCTGCTGCCAGCAAAGGCTCTAATTGCGCAAATACCGCAGCGGCGCTGAGATCGCTCAGCTGCGATGAGTGTTCCGGGCGGCAGATATACTGATTTTTTCCATAGCCGCCGATCAGGCCCGGGTCCGTTGGGCCGTAAAGCGTGATGTTAGGACGGTCCAGCGCCGCCGTCAGGTGGCTGAGGCCCGTATCCACGGAGACCACAGCCGTAGCGCCTGCCAGCGCCTGAGCGACGCCGTCAAGTTTCATGCGTGGCAGAACGTCCACGTAATCAAACCCTTCTGCCAGACGTTTGGCCCGTGCCTCTTCGTGCGGTGCGCCCCACGGGAGTTTAATACGCAGCCCCGCGCTTGCCAGCAGGCCGATCAGTTCGCGCCAGTACGCTTCCGGCCAGTGCTTGTCATCGCGGGTTGTCGCGTGAAGGAAAATCAAATAAGGGTCGCTTTTCTGCGATGAGGCGTGCAGGAAATGCCGGGAAATTGCATAGTCGCCCTGGGTTTCCGGTTTCGCATAGCCCAGGCTTTTGGCAAACAGCTCGCGGGTACGTTCCACCGCATGCTGTTGCTTTGCGATGTGATGACGACGGTTATAAAACAGGCTCGCCAGCGGTTCGCGGGCGCTGTGCCAGTCCATCCCGTGCTTTACGCCGTGTGCCAGACGCGTTACCAGCGCGGCGCTTTTCACCAGCCCCTGGGCGTCGATGATGGCGTCGTAACGCTGTGCCTGCACCGCCTCACGGAAGGCTTTGCGTTCGGCTTTAATCGGCGCGGAGAACCACGCTTTGCGCCAGCGGCGAATCGCCACCGGGATCACGCGGTCAACCGCTTCATGCCAGGTGGGGATCTGCGCGAAGCCTTCCTCCACCACCCAGTCAAAGCGAATGCCGGGAATGGCCCGCATGGCGTCCGTCAGTGACGGCAGCGTATGCAGAACATCGCCCATCGAAGAAGTTTTAACGATCAGTACCCGCATTCGTTATCCTTCTTCGCTCAACAGCAGCTCGTTAAGCTCTTCGAGAACGCGCGCTGGCGTAATGTCGATCAGGCTCTGATGGTAGCCTTCTGCGGCATCGCCTTTGCGCACTTTGTGGTAGCCGGTGATCAGGCGGATGACGCGCGCTTTATGAGAAAGCGGGGGCGTGAAGTCCGGGCTACTTGGGCCATACAGCGCCACCAGTGGGCGGTTGAGCGCAGCGGCGACGTGCATCAGGCCAGAGTCGTTAGTGACCACCGCTTTACAGGCGGCAATCAGGATAACAGCTTGTTCAAGCTGCGTTTCTCCTGCCAGATTGCGGCACCAGGCCTGCTGCTCGTTGCTCAGCGTCGCGAGAATTTCGTTGCCAGCCTCGTGATCTTTTGCCGAACCAAACAGGACAATCTGGTAGCCTTCGTCAATCAGCTGTTTCGCCAGCTCCGCATAGTGATAGTGCGGCCAGCGTTTTGCCGGGCCGAACTCGGCGCCTGGGCAGAAGCCAATCATCGGGCGTTCAGACGAAAGACCAAACGCGTTACAGGTCTGGGATTTTTCACCATCGTTAACCTGAAGCTGTGGCCAGAGCAGCGGCTGCGGCAGATCTTTCGCGCTGCGCATCACGCCTTTGTCATAGGCCAGCGCCACATAGCGCTCCACCATCAGCGGCCAGGCTTCTTTATCCAGCTCCCGCGCATCGTTCAGCAGACCGTAGCGCATTTCACCGCGCCAGCCGGTGCGATGTGGGATGCCCGCAAAGAAGGGCACCAGGGCGGATTTAAAGGAGTTTGGCAGGACATACGCGCGATCGTAGCGCTTCTCGCGCAGGCTATGACCGAGCTTGCGGCGTTCGCCGATTTCCAGCGCCCCGTGGCCGAGTGGCATCGGGATGGCTTCATTCACTTCCGGCATACGCGATAACAGCGGACGGCACCATGCGGGTGCCATCACGTCGATTATCGCCTGGGGATAACGCGCCTTGAGCGTGCGATAGAGACTTTGCGACATCATCATGTCGCCCACCCATGACGGGCCGATCACCAGAATTCTCATACTTACGCGTCGCGGTTCAGCCAGGCCATATATTCCGTTACGCCTTCGGCAACGGTCTTGAACGGCTTGTCGTAGCCTGCGGCGCGCAGGTTGGTCAGATCGGCCTGCGTGAACGCCTGATAACGGCCTTTCAGTTTTTCCGGGAACGGAATGTACTCGATGCTGCCTTTTTTGTGATACGCCAGCGTGGCGTCAGCCACTGCCTGGAAGGATTCCGCACGGCCGGTACCGAGGTTGAAGATACCGGACACGCCGTTTTCCCAGAACCACAGGTTTACGGCCGCCACGTCGCCCACGTAAACGAAGTCGCGCTTAAAACCGTCGCTGCCTTCGAACAGTTTCGGGCTTTCACCGTTATTCAGTTGGGTGTTCAGGTGGAACGCCACGCTCGCCAT
The DNA here is from genome assembly GCF_055817355.1 of Enterobacter sp. PL_is379. Taxonomy (NCBI): domain Bacteria; kingdom Pseudomonadati; phylum Pseudomonadota; class Gammaproteobacteria; order Enterobacterales; family Enterobacteriaceae; genus Enterobacter; species Enterobacter sp. PL_is379. The sequence goes on along the minus strand of NZ_JBVPGT010000025.1, from coordinate 98,220 downwards.
GCTGCCTTTGTGGCCTTCACGCGGTCCGTAGACGTTGAAGTAACGGAAACCGACGATCTGCGAGTTCGCTTCCGGCAGAACCTGACGTACGTACTCGTCGAACAGGAATTTAGAATAACCGTAGACGTTCAGCGGCTGCTCATATTCGCGGGATTCGATGAAGTCCGAGGTGCGGCCGCCGTAGGTTGCCGCGGAGGAGGCGTACAGGAACGGAATCTCACGCTCCAGGCAGTAGTGCAGGATCTCTTTAGAGTACTGATAGTTGTTGTCCATCATGTACTTACCATCCCACTCGGTGGTGGAAGAACACGCACCTTCGTGGAAGATGGCTTCGATCTCGCCGAACTCTTCGCCTGCCATAATCTGGATAAGGAAGTCTTCTTTATCCATGTAGTCAGCGATGTTCAGATCCACCAGGTTGACGAACTTAGTGCCATCTTTCAGGTTGTCAACCACCAGGATGTCGGTGATGCCTTTGTCATTGAGAGCCTTAACAATATTACTGCCGATAAAGCCTGCGCCGCCGGTAACGATGATCATAACTGTAACCTTTGAAGTGTGGAGCCCGGGGACAATCCCGGACGCTAATGTCTCTATCATATCATTAGTATGGCTGCCCTTCAGCCATTCACCTTCACAGCGCAGGGGTACGCGTGATTTATGCTGCAAAAACGATAAGAGATGACGTGTCATCTCGTCATGAACTATAGGTTTGGGTAATATGTCCCGAAATTTGCCGAGTCTGGAGAATTGCAATGCGTGGTGATTTTTACAAACAGTTAAACAGCGACCTCGACACCGCACGTGCGGAAGGGTTGTTCAAGGAAGAGCGTATTATCACGTCTGCCCAGCAGGCGGACATCACCGTTGCCGACGGCAGCCATGTGATTAACTTTTGTGCGAACAACTACTTAGGTCTTGCGAATCATCCTGAGCTGATTGCCGCTGCAAAAAACGGCATGGACACCCACGGTTTCGGCATGGCCTCCGTACGCTTTATCTGCGGTACCCAGGACAGCCACAAGCAGCTTGAGCAAAAGCTGGCGAGCTTCCTCGGAATGGAAGACGCGATTCTGTACTCCTCCTGCTTCGATGCCAACGGCGGTCTGTTTGAGACCCTGCTCGGCGCAGAAGATGCGATTATCTCCGACGCCCTGAACCACGCCTCCATCATCGACGGCGTACGCCTGTGTAAAGCGAAGCGTTTCCGCTACGCCAACAACGACATGGTTGAGCTGGAAGCACGCCTGAAAGAGGCTCGTGAAGCGGGTGCCCGCCACGTGCTGATCGCCACCGACGGCGTGTTCTCCATGGACGGTGTGATCGCTAACCTGAAGGGCGTGTGCGACCTGGCAGACAAATACGACGCGCTGGTGATGGTCGATGACTCTCACGCGGTCGGCTTTGTTGGCGAAAACGGCCGTGGTTCCCACGAGTACTGCGACGTGATGGGCCGCGTGGACATCATCACCGGTACGCTGGGCAAAGCGCTCGGCGGCGCGTCCGGCGGCTATACCGCCGCGCGTAAAGAGGTGGTTGAGTGGCTGCGCCAGCGCTCTCGCCCGTATCTGTTCTCCAACTCCCTGGCGCCGGCGATTGTTGCCGCCTCCATCAAAGTGCTGGAGATGGTGGAGTCTGGCGCTGAGCTGCGCGACCGTCTGTGGTCCAACGCCCGTCTGTTCCGTGAAAAAATGAGCGCCGCAGGTTTCACCCTGGCCGGTGCTGACCACGCGATCATTCCGGTGATGCTGGGTGATGCGGTCGTCGCGCAGCAATTTGCCCGCGAACTGCAGAAAGAAGGTATTTACGTCACCGGGTTCTTCTTCCCGGTGGTGCCAAAAGGTCAGGCGCGTATCCGCACCCAGATGTCTGCGGCGCATACGCCTGAACAAATTGAACGTGCGGTGGAAGCCTTTACCCGCATCGGCAAACAGCTGGGCGTCATTGCCTGAGGACGTGTGATGAAAGCGTTATCCAAACTGAAAGCGGAAGAAGGGATTTGGATGACCGACGTGCCGGAACCGGAAGTCGGTCATAACGATCTGCTGATCAAAATTCGTAAAACGGCTATCTGCGGTACTGACGTTCACATCTACAACTGGGACCAGTGGTCGCAGAAAACCATTCCGGTACCGATGGTTGTCGGTCACGAATATGTCGGCGAAGTGGTGGGCATCGGCCAGGAAGTAAAAGGTTTCAAAATTGGCGACCGCGTCTCCGGTGAAGGCCATATTACCTGTGGTCACTGCCGTAACTGCCGCGGCGGACGTACGCACCTGTGCCGTAATACCATCGGCGTGGGCGTGAACCGTCCGGGCTGCTTCGCGGAATACCTGGTGATCCCGGCCTTTAACGCCTTCAAAATCCCGGACAATATTTCTGACGATCTGGCCTCCATCTTCGATCCGTTCGGCAACGCGGTACACACCGCGCTCTCCTTCGACCTGGTCGGTGAAGACGTGCTGGTCTCCGGCGCGGGCCCAATCGGCATTATGGCGGCCGCCGTGGCGAAGCATGTGGGGGCGCGCAACGTTGTGATCACCGACGTGAACGAATACCGTCTGTCTCTGGCGCGCAAAATGGGGGTCACCCGCGCAGTGGATGTCTCGAAAGAGAGCCTGACCGACGTGATGGAAGAGCTGGGCATGACCGAAGGCTTTGACGTGGGCCTGGAGATGTCCGGTGCACCGCCGGCGTTCCGCACCATGCTCGACACCATGAACCACGGCGGTCGTATCGCGATGCTGGGCATACCGCCGTCAGATATGTCTATCGACTGGAATAAAGTGATCTTCAAGGGGCTGTTCATCAAGGGTATCTATGGCCGCGAGATGTTTGAGACCTGGTACAAGATGGCGGCATTAATTCAGTCCGGTCTGGATCTGTCCCCGATTATTACTCACCGTTTCTCCATCGATGAGTTCCAGCAGGGCTTTGACGCGATGCGTTCCGGCCAGTCAGGGAAGGTGATCCTGAGCTGGGAGTAACCTGTCTGCTGGCATCGCTTTTACGGGTGCCAGCGCTCTTTCTTAGCGGTTTGACTTTCCAGAAGTTACTTGTTAACTTCTGGCGAAATTTCATCCATTCTGTCTTCTCCGCACGTTCATTCTTGCAATCAAAATGATTTCGTCAGGAAAGATATTGCCAGGCTAATTAGGTCATTATGTCCACACTGTTTTCACAGAAGTTGGTTGAGACACCTTCGCGATTTACCGCTTTCTTTACTGTCGTTATTTCTCTGCTAATAGTCATTGGCGTTAATATTATACATGCTAAATATAATGCGGTGATTAACCGCACGTTGGTTTTCGCGCTGATATTGCTGACATTAAAATGTATAAACAATAAATTAATCAGGAATGTACTGGCGATTATTTTATTAATTCCGGTTGCAGCAGATATTACTTTACAGCTATACGCCTGGAGTAATTTCAATTCTGCGTTTAGTTATGGTTTTGCGCTGAGCGTACTCAATACGACACCGGGTGAAGCAAGTTCGATGCTCGGTTTGTACTGGCGCGATTGCCTGATCTTTATCGCCCTGTCCGCGTTGTTCATTTATACCGCGAATACCGGCAAATGGCCTGTCGCGCCGCGTTTTCGTCGCTGGCCCGCCGTTGCGCTTGCCGTCACGCTGCTGGCTTTTTATGGTCAGGCCTTGCAGCATCAACTCAGGAAAAGCAGCGTCGAAAGCCTGGCACAGCGCGTGGTTCAGGCGACGCCTGTTAGCACATCAAAAGTCTTTATGCAGGCCATTGAAGATAATGCCGTGGTGGCCAATATCGGCAAAAATATTCCTGATTATAAAATCACGTTATCCGATACCGGCATCGAAAACTATGTGCTGATCATTGGTGAGTCTGAGCGTACGGCAAATATGAGTATCTATGGTTATCAACGAGATACTACTCCAGAGCTGGAAAAGCAAAAATCGCAGCTCTTACTGTTCCGCAATGCCGTTACGCCTGCACCGGTCACGATTATGGCGGTACCGCTGGCGTTAACCGCGGATACTGTGAATGCACGCGATCCGCGTAAGTATGGCGATAACGTCATCAATATCGCTAATAAAGCGGGATATGATACGTACTGGTTTAGTCGTCAGGGTAAAGGAGGGGCGCATAATAACGTCATTACCGGCATTGCTCTGAACACGAAACAGCATGAATGGATTGACGGGGGCTACGACGAAGACCTTTTGCCGCTGTTGCAGAATGCGCTTAAAGCGCCGGGCAAGAAATTAATTGTTCTGCATTTGTACGGAAGTCACGAACCTTCCTGTCGACGCTTCCCTGCCAGCCAGGCGGTTTTGCACGGTGATAATGAAGCCGATGACTGTTATGACAACTCTGTGCGATATACGGATACGTTGATGGGCAAGGTCTTTAGCCTTCTGGAAAACTCGCGCTCATCCGTCATGTATTTCTCCGATCATGGCCTCATTCGCGATCCGAAACGTGCAGTCGCTTACTCCCACGGTAACGTTAATCCTCCGCGAGAGGCACTGCATATCCCGGTGTTTATCTGGTACGGACATCAGGTGGATTCTGGTAAGCAATATACCGGAGATTACAATACCGTATGGTCAGCTGATGATATTAATACGCTGGCAGAGCTGTGGCTTGGGATCCATCGCCAGGGGGAGCCTGTCCAGTCGGTACAGTCCTGGCTTACCGGTTACAATAAGAACGTTTCCGTGCTGGACACGACCGGGAAGTCCTATGACTGGCGTAATATTCGTTAACACTGGTGCGATAAACTTGCATTTAGCAGTGTGCTAGCCTGCTTTACCTTCTTAGTAAATGGAATAATGATGATTAATGTAGAACGAGATAAGGTCCAGTTTGCGTTGTTGCAATTACTCTTTGGACTGTGTGCTATCGCTTTTGGTTGCGTAGTTGTTTCACCCAATTTATCTGCCAAAATTTTGGGCCTGGCGGGTGTTACCGCATTCGTTATTTTCTTGTTGGATATTAAAAATTTCAGAAAGAATGATGCATTCTGGCTTTGTCTGGTCCTGTTGATCATCGGGATTTGCGATCTGGTCTGGTACCGAATGTATAAGGTTGATAGTGCGGCGATCAACTCATATCGCGCTTATCTTGAAGTCGGGAAAATCTGCCTGTTCGGAGCATTTTCCATCTTCGTGTTTGTGAACCGTAATCAGCTCAAAGTAGGTAGCAATAAGATTCATATGCTGCTGGCTATCGCATTGCAGGTGATGATTGTTGTCTACGCCGGGTACCAACACCTGTTTCTTGAAAACCAAAGGGTAACGCTCTCCCTTGCTGGTGGAGCTGATGCAACAGGAGCTGCCTATACCATTGCGTTTATCTCGTTCTATACGATTCTGGTGCTACAACACAGTTCAAGTCGATGGAAAGAGCTGTTTATACTCGCGCACTTCTTTATTACCTTCCTGGTACTGGTGGCGACAGAAACGCGGGCAGCTATTTTGACCTATCCGATTATTTTCTTCGGCTTGATGGTGTTTAAGCTGTACCGGGACAAGCATATTCCGTGGAAGGGGGTGTCTGTTTTTCTGATCGCTTTGCTGGCAGGCGCATTTATGATGAAAGACAGTCTGACACAGCGTTATAATGACTTTAATAATGACATCGCTTCCTATGATAAAGCGAACAGTGCCACTTCTGTTGGGGCTCGTTTTGCTATGTGGAAGGTGGGATTAGCTGCATCTAAAAATAGTTATTTATGGCAGTCTACTGATGAGCGAAACGCAAAGATAATTGATGAAGTTAATAAAGATCCAAGCCTGTCAGGTGCACTGGATCACATTCGTGGTCATCTTCATAATGAAATTGTTGAAACCCTTTCTGTAAAAGGTCCTTCAGGCGTTATTCTCTATATTCTGTTTGTTATATCGCTTGGCTGGTATGCATTACGTATCCGTAAAAGTATTATTCTTTTCGCTTTCCTGGTCTCGATTGTTATGTTCGGAGTAGGTGGCGTGATGTTCTATTCAAAAACAACCCCTGTAGCCTGGATGCTGACGTTGATAATGTCGATTGTTTTCCTTGAACAGAACAAACACCATAAGGTCATTAAGTAATCGTTTTGATTCTCCATCGGGAAAAAGGTATTCTCCCGATGGAGAAATACCTTTTACCAGACGAGCATGCCATGAACGAACTGATTTCAGTAATCATCACCACCTACAACAGAGAGGCGTTGCTGGAGCGCGCAATTCGTTCAGTTATTGCTCAGACATACCCTGCGGTAGAATTGGTTATTGTTGATGATTGTTCTAATGATCAAACCGCTCAACTTATAGAGCGTATGCGTGCGGAGTGTGAAGCGCGTTTTGTGCATTTCATCTACGAACGTAACGAAAAGAACAGCGGTTCTAACTTCAGCCGTAACCGGGGTTATGCGCTATCGCACGGCGTGTTTGTGACGGGGCTGGATGATGACGATTATTTCCTGCCAGAACGTCTGACGAAACTCGCTAAGCGGTATGATGATAAGTATGCCTTTGTGACGGATACCCCCGCCCGGCTGGATAAGACCCACCGCACTTATCCGGATACTGATGATAAAAGGATAATTGCGCTACAGGATATTTTGTGCGAAAACGTGGTGGGCAATCAGGTCTTGACCACTAAAGAAAAACTATTAGGGGTAGGCGGATTTTCTCCTGAAATTAAACAACAGCAAGATCGCGACGTCTGGATTAAATTAATTCTGAAATATGGTCCAGGTATCAAGTACAGTTTCAGTACGGCGATGGTAGATGCTGAACACGGGAGCGATCGGATTACGTCGCAAGTTAAAAAATACAATGCGTACCGTAAGCTCTATTTTAAATATCGACAGTACATGTCTGAAGTTACTCGCAGTAATAACTTGTTCCAGCTCATGTCTTTTCGTGGGTTTAAATCGACTCGTATGAATTGTTTATTACGAGGGCGTAAAAAAGACGCTAAGTTAAAAATGAAACTGCTTCGTCGTACGCTAAAAGAGCTATTCTGAATTTATTAAGGTGAAATGATGAATCTCAATGCAACGAATAAGCTCATCAAGAAAACCCGACGCTGGCACAAAAAAACGGGTTTTTCTCTTTTTCAGCGTGCGGCCAGCCATTTTGAGCGGAAGAAAAAAGAGACAATTTTTAGCATTATTGATGAACTGCATGTTCAGCCTGACGCTGCGCAACTAACTGAATCGGAACAATCACGCATCATCTGGATCTGCTGGTTCCAGGGGCTCGATAGCGCGCCTGAGTTGGTTAAACGCTGTATCGACTCTGTTTATAAACACTCAAATGGATATGAGATTATAATTATTACTGAAAATAATTTTTCGGATTTTCTCACACTACCTGGTGTGATTATTGAGAAATATAATTCAGGATTGATCGGTAAAGCTCACTTCTCTGATTTATTACGTTGCTGCTTATTGTATAAATATGGCGGTGTGTGGCTTGACTCTACCATATTTATGGCTCAGGATTTACCTTCCTACCTTGCCAGTTACTCATTTTGTTCTTTGCGTTTCACTCCAGCAGATTGCTCTGGGACTATTAGTAAAGGTTTCTGGACAACATATTTTCTGGTTTCCGAGAAAAATGGCTATTTAATCGGTAATGTAATGAATGTACTTTTAGAATACTGGCAAAAGCATGATAAAATCATAGATTATTTTTTAATGGATTATATCTTTTGTTATTATTTCGAAAACGATAGCCACTCAAGAAAGATTATTTTATCTCCGCCTGTGCTCGGTGAAAATCGTTTTTTACTAAAAAATAGCATGAATGAGCATTTCTCACTTGAACTACAACAGAAATTTATGGAAGACCCTATAGGCATCTATAAATTGTCTTATAAAGGGTCTTACCGTACTTCAAACAACGGCCAGCCGACAATATATAGCCAGATCCTTGATGGCACTTTCGAACTGAAGTGATAAAAAAGCCACCATGACGGTGGCTTTTTTATCGTCAGGCTTTCTTACCCCATCCCTGCCACTGCTGCTGGACGTATTTCATCAGCGTGCTGTTACTGATGCTGTCTCCGATAACGGAGAAGAAGCGGGTCGCGTAGACCGGTTCAGGCGGCTGCTTCGGTACACAGCGCTTCACGCCGCGGAACGGATTACGCGGTGTAGTCGGGACGGGCTGCGCAGAATTTGGCGTAGAGGTATCCACCTGCGGTTCGTTCAGCAGATCGCTCGGGCGTACCAGCGTGATATCGGCAGGTAAGGTCGGCAGCATTTGTTGCAGGACGCGGACGGTCGACGGGTGCGGGTGACCGATGGCAATGGCCGAGCCATAACGGCGGGCCAGCTGTACCGCGCGATTGAACTGCACGCGAATATCAGCTTCGTTCTGGGTATCGTCCAGGAACACCTTACGCTTAATCACCTTTACGCCCGTTCCCTGAGCGGCGCGCATCGCCTGGCTGTTGCCGATGGTCATGCTGTCGAGGAAGTAGAGGTTATAACGCTCCAGCGCCTGCATCACTTTGAGCATCCCGTACAGGCTGGAGGTCATCGCACTACCCATGTGATTGTTCAGACCAACGGCATACGGCACTTTGTTGTAGGCGTCGCGGATGATGCGCTCGATCTCCTCGCTGCTCATATCCGGGCGCAGGGTATCTTTTTCCAGCGGCTGCTTGCTGAGCGGTGCCATGGGCAGGTGGATGAGAACCTGATGACCGCTGCTGTGGGCTTTGGTCGCCATCTCACGCGCGTGAGGGGCATTCGGAAGGACGGCGACAGAGATGGCCGACGGCATCGCCAGCACCTGATTTTCATAGTGTGGACGATAACCGAAGTCATCAATCACGATAGCGAGTTTACCTGCGTATACCGGTGCAGCCAGCGCCAGCGCGCTGACGACGGAGAAAACGATTCGACGAAATTGAAGCAAAACTTATCTTCCCAACCACGGCTGTGGATTGACCGCCTGACCCTGACGACGAATTTCGAAATAGAGTGACGGGCGGCCCTGACCGCCACTGCTGCCCACAAGGGCGATGGGTTGGCCGGCGCGCACCTGTGTGCCGACGCTGACCAGCGCGCTCTGGTTGTAGCCGTAAAGACTCATATCACCTTTACCGTGTTCGACCACCACCACCAGTCCGTAACCCTGCAGCCAGTCGGCCAGAATCACGCGGCCATCGGCAATGGCTTTCACTTCGCTACCTTCAGACGCACCGATAACGATCCCTTTCCAACGTAGCTCACCCTGCAGCTGTTCGCCATAGCGATGCAGAATTGAACCGCGAACGGGCCAGAAAGCCTGACCGCGAGGCGAGCCTAAACCGCCGGTACGCGACATCAGGGAACGTTCGCTCTCGCTTGGCTTGTAGGTGGTCCCTTTGCGGGACGCTTCCTGCTGCTTATCGCGAACGGCCTGCGCCTCGCGAGCCTCTTTTTCGGCGCGCGCTTTCGCCGCCGCTTCTGCCCGGGCGATGCTGTTACGCAGTTTGGATTCGTTGGCGCGCATTTCGCTTAGCTGGCTTTGACCTTCCTGAATGGAGGATTCAAGGCCGGAAAGGGTTTTCTTACGTTCGTTGCGAGCCTGCTCAAGCTTCGCCTGCTGGGCCTGCTGATCGTAGAGCAGCGTCTGCTGCTGGCTCTGCTTCTCTTCCAGCTCGGCTTTTTGTGTGGAGACCTCTTCGCGCGTCTGCTTCAGCTGCGCGATCGTCTCCTGACGCGCCTGGTTGAGATAGCCAAAGTAGGCCTGCAGGCGCTGGCCGCGCTGGCTCTCTTCGCCGCTGAGGATCAGCTGGAGTCCGGTATGTTCACCCTGGCGGAATGCGGCATCAAGCTGTGCGGCAAGATTGCGCTCTTGCGCATCGCGCTGGCGCTCCAGTTTGGCAATTGACGCGTTCATCTCGTCGATCTGTTTATTCAACTGGGCGAGGGTGTTTTGCGTTTCACGGAGTTTACGCGTGGCGGCGGAGATCGCCTCTTCCTGCTGCTTGAGCTGGGCGAGCAGGGTGGAGCGCTGCTGCTGCTGCTGGCGCACCGCACGCTCTTTGGCGGCGATATCGGCCTGAATAGATTTCAGCTGGTCGCGGTCATCCGCATGGGCGGATGCGGCGCACAGCAATACGCCAGCGCTGAGTGCGCTGGCGTAAAACAGAGGTCTGACTGATAACCTAAGCGGCTTCACGACCCATGTGATTGAAAAAATCGCCTTTCCCCTCATGGGGAGCGATTATTCCACGATGAACAGCGGCTTACCAGTCATCTCTTCAGGGATCGGCATCCCCATCAGCGACAACATGGTTGGCGCGATGTCAGAAAGCTTGCCGCCTTCCACTGCTTTCAGTGATTTATCACCCACATAAATCAGCGGAACAGGCAGGTTGGTATGGGCCGTGTGCGCCTGGCCGGTCGCCGGGTCGCGCATCTGTTCAGCGTTTCCGTGATCCGCGGTGATCAGCAGCTGGCCGCCAACGGATTCAACCGCTTTCGCAACCTGCTCAACGCAGTGGTCCAGCGCTTCAACCGCTTTCACTGCCGCTTCCATCACCCCGGTATGACCGACCATGTCACCGTTCGGGTAGTTACAGATGATGGTGTCGTACTTACCGCTCTTGATGGCCGCAACCAGTTTTTCAGTCAATTCTGCAGAGCTCATCTCTGGCTGCAGATCGTAGGTGGCCACTTTCGGGGAGTTGATCAGAATGCGGTCTTCGCCTTTGAACGGCTCTTCAACGCCGCCGTTAAAGAAGAAGGTGACGTGCGCGTACTTCTCGGTTTCAGAGATACGCAGCTGCGTTTTGTCGTTCTTCGCCATCCACTCGCCGAAGGTATTGGCCAGCGAGGCGGGTGGATACGCGCATGGGGCTTTGATGTCTGCCGCGTATTCGGTCAACTGGATGAAGTCGAGTTTCACCACTTTCTTACGGGCAAAACCGTCGAAGTCGCTGTTGACGAACGCACGGGTGATTTCGCGCGCGCGGTCAGCGCGGAAGTTCATGAAGATCAGCGCATCGCCGTCTTCCATGGCGGCATCAGCCTGGCCTTCAGCACGGATTACGGACGCTTTCACGAATTCGTCATTTTCATCACGTGCATAAGCCGCTTCCAGGGCCTCAACGGCGGTCGCGAACTGGAATTCCCCTTTTGCCAGGGTCAGCAGGTCATAGGCCTGTTCAACGCGATCCCAGCGGTTGTCGCGGTCCATGGCGTAGTAACGACCAATGATGGAGGCAACGCGGCCTTTACCCAGCGCGGCGAATTTGTCTTCGAAGGCTTTCAGGGAGCCTTCTGCACTGCGTGGTGGCGTGTCGCGACCGTCCAGGAAGGCGTGCAGATAGATTTTTTCCGCACCGCGTTCAGCGGCCAGCTCAACCATCGCCATGATGTGATCTTCGTGGCTGTGAACGCCGCCTGCAGAGAGCAGGCCCATGATGTGAACGGCCTTGCCAGCGGCAACGGCTTTATCAACCGCGCCAGACAGCGTTGGGTTGGAGAAGAAGGTGCGTTCTTTGATTTCAACATCCAGACGCGTCAGATCCTGATACACAATACGCCCGGCGCCCAGGTTAACGTGACCGACTTCGGAGTTGCCCATCTGGCGGTCCGGCAGGCCCACTTCCAGGCCAGACGCGTCAATCAGCGTATGCGGACGTTTTGCCCACAGGGCATCCATGACCGGAGTTTTGGCGTTGAAAATAGCGTTATCCTGGCTGTCTTCACGGTAGCCATAGCCATCCAGAATCACCAGTACCATAGGTTTTTTAGAAACCGACATTGCGACAACCTCATGCTCAAGAGTCAAAATTTGCGTAATTTTACTACAGCTGAATCGATCAAATAGCCGCAGAAGATCAAAGAAAGCGCAGGGGCAAGGTGCTGACCAGACCATTTTGAGGCATTTTTTTAGGTGGCATGCCGCAGAAAATGGATTAGGTTAGGGTCGCTGGCTGTATTTGCCAGAACGCACAGGTATACTCCTGTCCTGGTTTTTTTTATCACTTAGTCGGGAGTAGTTACCCTCCATGCAAGAAATTATGCAATTCGTTAGCCGCCATCCGGTTCTGAGCATCGCGTGGATTGGCCTGCTGGCTGCTGTGCTGTTCACCACATTTAAGAGCCTGACGTCTAAGATTAAGGTTATCACCCGTGGTGAAGCGACGCGTCTGATTAACAAAGAAGATGCCGTCGTTGTCGATCTGCGTCAGCGTGACGATTTCCGCAAAGGTCACATTGCGGGCGCAATCAACCTGTTGCCAGCTGAAATCAAAGCGAACAACGTCGGTGAGCTTGAAAAACACAAAGCCCAGCCGATTATCGTTGTGGATGCGACCGGCATGCAGGCACAGGAATCTGCCAGCGCGCTTCATAAAGCAGGCTTCGAAAACGTAACGGTGCTGAAAGAAGGTATTTCCGGCTGGAGCGGGGAAAATCTTCCTTTGGTGCGCGGTAAATAAGGAGTTCAGTCATGGCCCATATTGAGATCTATACCAAAGCGACGTGCCCGTTCTGTCATCGTGCGAAAGCGCTGCTGAACAGCAAAGGCGTCACGTTCCAGGAACTGCCGATCGACGGTGACGCGATTAAACGCGAAGAGATGATCCAACGTAGTGGTCGTACGACGGTTCCACAGATTTTTATTGATGCGCAGCACATTGGCGGCTGTGATGACTTGTATGCGCTCGACGCCCGTGGTGGACTCGATCCGCTGCTGAGCTAAGAGACTTTAGGACAATTAAAAAGGGTATTTCCATGTCAGAACAAAACAACACCGAAATGACTTTCCAGATCCAGCGTATCTACACCAAGGATGTCTCTTTCGAAGCGCCAAATGCGCCACACGTTTTCCAGAAAGATTGGCAGCCAGAGGTTAAACTTGATCTGGATACTGCATCTACCCAACTGGCAGATGACGTGTATGAAGTCGTGCTGCGTGTGACCGTTACCGCGTCTCTGGGCGAAGAAACTGCATTCCTGTGTGAAGTACAGCAGGGCGGCATCTTCTCTATCGGCGGTATCGAAGGCAACCAGATGGCGCATTGCCTGGGTGCGTACTGCCCGAACATTCTGTTCCCGTATGCACGTGAATGCATCACCAGCCTGGTTTCTCGCGGTACATTCCCGCAACTGAACCTTGCGCCAGTTAACTTTGATGCGCTGTTCATGAACTATCTGCAGCAGCAGGCTGGCGAAGGTGCTGAACAACATCAGGATGCCTGATGAGCACTGTTAATGCGTCAATGACTGTGATCGGTGCCGGCTCATACGGCACCGCTCTTGCCATCACCCTGGCAAGAAATGGTCACGACGTGGTCCTGTGGGGCCACGACCCAAAACATATCGCTACGCTGCAGCGCGATCGTTGCAACGTCGCGTTTCTCCCGGACGTTCCGTTCCCTGACTCCCTGCACCTTGAAAGCGACCTTGCGACCGCGCTGGCGGCCAGCCGCAACATTCTGATTGTGGTTCCGAGCCATGTATTTGGCGACGTACTGCGTCAGATTAAGCCGCTGATGCGCCCGGATGCGCGCATTGTCTGGGCGACAAAAGGACTGGAAGCCGAAACCGGACGCCTGCTGCAGGACGTTGCCCGCGAAGCGCTGGGTGATGAGATCCCGCTGGCGGTCATCTCCGGCCCGACCTTTGCCAAAGAGCTTGCCGCTGGCCTGCCGACGGCGATTTCGCTGGCCTCAACCGACCAGGCCTTCTCCGACGATCTCCAGCAATTGCTGCACTGCGGCAAGAGCTTCCGCGTCTACAGCAACCCCGATTTTATCGGCGTGCAGCTGGGCGGGGCGGTGAAGAACGTGATTGCGATTGGCGCCGGGATGTCCGACGGCATAGGTTTTGGTGCCAATGCGCGTACGGCGCTGATCACCCGCGGGCTGACCGAAATGTCCCGCCTGGGCGAAGCGCTGGGTGCCGATCCGGCCACCTTTATGGGGATGGCAGGCCTGGGCGACCTGGTGCTGACCTGTACCGACAACCAGTCTCGTAACCGCCGCTTTGGCATGATGCTCGGACAGGGCAGCGATGTAAAAGGCGCGCAGGAGAAGATTGGTCAGGTGGTTGAAGGCTACCGCAATACCAAAGAAGTCCGCGAGTTGGCACACCGTTTCGGTGTCGAAATGCCAATAACCGAGGAAATTTATCAGGTATTGTATTGCGGAAAAAATGCGCGCGAGGCAGCATTGACCTTATTAGGTCGTGCGCGCAAGGACGAGCGTAGCAGTAACTAGTCGGAACCGTTGTCATCTGAATGACCCAGCCAGCGCAGAACTGGCTGGTCATTAACTATCGTCTGGAGTAAGCAATGCCGTGTGAAGAACTGGATATCGTCTGGAACAATATTAAAGCCGAAGCCCGGGCGCTGGCCGACTGTGAGCCTATGCTGGCCAGTTTCTACCACGCAACGCTACTCAAGCACGAAAATCTTGGCAGCGCGCTGAGCTATATGCTCGCCAACAAGCTGGCTTCCTCGATCATGCCAGCTATCGCCATTCGTGAAGTGGTGGAAGAGGCTTATGCCGCAGACCCGGAAATGATCGCCTCTGCCGCCTGCGATATTCAGGCCGTGCGCACGCGTGACCCGGCGGTCGATAAATATTCTACGCCGCTGCTGTACCTGAAAGGCTTCCACGCCCTGCAGGCTTACCGCATCGGCCACTGGTTGTGGAATGAAGGCCGCCGCGCGCTGGCGATCTTCCTGCAAAACCAGGTTTCCGTGACCTTCCAGGTCGATATTCACCCGGCGGCAAAGATTGGCCGCGGGATCATGCTCGACCACGCCACCGGGATTGTCGTCGGGGAAACGGCGGTGATTGAAGATGACGTCTCGATCCTGCAGTCGGTTACCCTGGGCGGTACCGGTAAAACCAGCGGCGATCGCCATCCGAAAATTCGTGAAGGGGTGATGATTGGCGCGGGTGCCAAAATCCTCGGCAATATTGAAGTCGGGCGCGGCGCGAAGATCGGCGCAGGCTCCGTGGTGCTCCAGCCTGTGCCACCGCATACCACCGCCGCTGGGGTACCGGCGCGCATCGTCGGTAAACCAGACAGCGATAAGCCGTCCATGGACATGGATCAGCACTTCAACGGTATTCACCATACGTTTGAGTATGGTGACGGCATTTAACTTCTGAGAATGGCGCCCGGGTAACCCAGCTGGCGCCATGCTTCATACACCACGACCGACACCGCGTTCGACAGGTTCATGCTGCGGCTGTCCGGCATCATCGGAATACGGATTTTCTGCTCGGCGGGCAGGGCATCCAGGATCGTGGCCGGCAGGCCGCGGGTTTCCGGGCCAAACATCAGATAGTCACCTGCCTGATAGCTTACGGCGCTATGTGCTGGCGTGCCTTTGGTAGTCAGGGCGAACATGCGCTGCGGCTGCTCGGCTTCCAGAAACGCGGCGTAATCGTGGTGGCGAACGACGGCGGTAAATTCATGATAATCCAGCCCTGCGCGACGCAGACGTTTGTCGTCCCACGTAAAGCCCATCGGCTCAATGATGTGCAGACGAAAACCGGTGTTGGCACACAGGCGGATGATATTGCCGGTATTTGGCGGAATTTCTGGTTCGAATAAAACGATGTTAAGCATGCTGCCCCCTTAATTGCGGGGGCAGAATAGCAGAAAAGAGAGGAACTACGCGACGCCGGGTTCCTGCGAGCGGCTGTACAGCATTTTGTAGACGGTTGCCGCAGCGGCCACCAGGGCGGGCACGCTGAGGATCATTAAAATACTGTCTGCCTGCCACTGCATCGAAAGAAGCTGCGCGCTGGTCATGGTTCCCGCCACGCCACCAAAGCGGCCGATCCCCTGCATCCAGGCGATACCCGTCGCGCGGCACTCGGTAGGGTAAAAGGTGGCGGCCAGGGTTTGCATGCCCGACTGCGCGCCGTTCATCGCGATCCCCATCAGGAAAATCAACCCGCCAAACAGGGCGATATGGTTATGCTCAATGCCGAGCAAAAGAATAAGGCCCATCGTTAGCACGAAACCACACGCAACCACCCTGTGCGCTTCCCAGCGGTCCATCATCCAACCTGCAAGCAGGATGCCGGCGGTGCCGCCGAAGGTGAACAGCGAGGTGAGCCAGGCGGATTCCGCCAGCGCATAACCCATCCCCTGCATCAGCGTCGGCATCCAGCTTAGCAGAACGTAGTAGATGACCAGCCCCATAAAGTAGGTCACCCACAGCATCAGGGTGCCGGGCAGCCAGGGCATGGAAAACAGCTGCGACACGCTCCCTTTTTTAGACGCGATTTTCTCCTCCGCCAGGAAAAAGCCCGTGACGCTCTCCAGCGTGCCGCGGGCAAACCGGCTGGCAATGCGGCGGACCTGCATGACGTCTCTCCCGCGCTGCACCAGAAACTTCACGGACTCCGGTAAAAACAGCGCCAGCAGCAGCGTTAAAATCAGCGGCGCAATCGCGCCGGTCAGCAGCACGCTTCGCCAGCCGTGGTGGGGGATAAGCCAGGACGAGATCGCGCCGCCGCCCGCCGCACCCAGAGGGAAGCCGCAGTACATGGTATTAATTGCCATGGCGCGGCAGCGCTGGGGGGCAAACTCGGAGATCAGCGTAATGGCGTTCGGCATGGCGGCGCCGAGCCCCAGGCCCGTCAGAAAGCGCCACAGCGTCAGGGTATTGAGGCTTTGCGCCCAGGCCGTGCCCAGGCTTGCCAGGCCGAAGAACAGACACGAAAAGACCAGCACCCGCTTGCGCCCCATCCGGTCCGATACCGGACCTGCGATCAGCGCGCCCAACGACAGCCCCAGCAGCGCTGCGCTCAGCACCGGCCCCAGATCCTGTTTGTGTATCCCCCATTCTGCCGACAGCGTAGGCGCGATGTAACCCATCGCTGCCGTATCAAAGCCATCGATCGCCAGAACCAGAAAGCCCAGCACAATGAGCAGCCAGTGAAACCCTGAAAAGCGACTGTCGTCGATCACCTGCTGAATATCCACCTTACCTGAATACGCCATACGCTCCACTCCGATCTTATGTTGTTTTTGTGTTCTTGTATTTGCTTGTCTATACAATTGCGTGCGACAGGTGGATGTCAAATTTTCTTATCCAATATGTTATCTGGATGTTATTTTTGGCATAAAAAAGCGCCCGAGGGGGACTTCGGGCGCATGAGAAAGGGGGGAGTAACCGGAGAAGGTCAGGCCGCGTTTCCCTGAGCAAGGGGAGCCAGCGCTGCCGGTAATTTGCTTAACTCCTGCACCAGGGAATCCTTACTGATTTCGCTAATCGTTTTCGCACCGGTCAGCGTCATCGCCACCTTCATCTCTTTTTCGATCAGGTTAAGCAGATTCGCCACGCCTGCCTGGCCGGCCGTCGCCAGGGCGTACAGATACGCGCGTCCCAGCAGCACGCTGTCGGCGCCCAGCGCAATCATGCGCACCACGTCCAGCCCGTTGCGGATGCCGCTGTCGGCCAGGATGGCGATATCGCCTTTCACCGCATCGGCAATGGCCGGCAGGGCGCGTGCGGAAGAGAGTACTCCGTCAAGCTGGCGTCCGCCGTGGTTAGAGACCACAATCCCGTCTGCCCCAAAGCATACCGCATCGCGGGCATCCTCCGGGTCGAGGATCCCCTTGATCACCATCGGGCCGTCCCAGAACTCGCGGATCCACTCCAGGTCTTTCCACGAGATCGACGGATCGAAGTTGTTCGCCAGCCAGCCGATGTAATCCTCCAGCCCGGTCGGTTTACCGAGGTAAGCCGAGATATTCCCGAGATCGTGAGGCCGACCGTTCAGGCCGACATCCCACGCCCACTGGGGGTGGGTCACGGCCTGCCAGTAACGACGGAGCGCAGCATTCGGGCCGCTCATGCCGGAGTGCGCATCGCGGTAGCGCGCGCCGGGGGTCGGCATATCGACGGTAAAGACCAGCGTGGAGCAGCCCGCCGCTTTCGCGCGCTCGAGCGCGTTACGCATAAAGCCGCGATCGCGCAGGACGTACAGCTGGAACCACATCGGCCGCTTGATGGTCGGGGCGACCTCTTCAATCGGGCAGACGGACACGGTGGAAAGGGTAAACGGAATGCCTTTGGCATCCGCCGCCGCGGCCGCCTGCACTTCGCCACGGCGGGCATACATCCCGCATAAGCCTACAGGCGCGAGCGCCACCGGCATGGAGAGCGTTTCGTTGAACAGTTTTGTCTCAAGGCTCAGGTCAGACATATTCTTCAGCACGCGCTGGCGCAGAGCCACCTCCGACAGATCTTCCACGTTGCGGCGCAGGGTGTATTCGGCATACGCCCCGCCGTCGATGTAGTGGAACAGGAACGGCGGCAAAATGCGCTGCGCCGCGGCGCGATAGTCACTGGCTGCTGAAATAATCATGCTTTGTTCTCCCTGGAAATATCACTGTCGCCAGGCAGACGGGTAATACGCGCCTGTCGGGCCTGGTCTTCATCGAATCGTTTGATGGTGGTGTGCACGAAGCCGAGATGCGCCATCATCGCTTTGCGTGCGGCCTCGGCATCACCGGCCAGAATGGCGTTGAGCACCGCCTCGTGCTGTTCGGTCAGCTGGGCAAACACCGGCGGAACCAGATACATGCGCTGGCGGCTCTGCTTCACGGAGGATTGCAGCAGGTCGAAGAACCCGCGCATGGTCTGGAGCAGCACCACGTTGTGCGACGCCTCGGCAATCGCCAGGTGAAAACGGACGTCCGCCTGGGAGGCGATATCCGGGTCGCTGCTTTGCGTGGCCTCAAAGCAGGCGATGAGTTTCTCTTTGTCGGCGTCGGTTGCCCGCATGGCCGCGTGCCAGGCGGTACTGGTTTCGATGGCGTGACGCGCTTCGAGGATGTCGAAGCTGTAGTCCGGATCGTTCTCCATCAGCCTCTTCAGCGGCTGAACGATGTTTTGCTCGGACCAGTCGTCATGCTGCCAGCGCACAAAGGTGCCGCCGCCGCGACGGCTCACCAGTACCCCTTCACTGACCAGCGTCGCCAGCGCCTCACGCAGTGAATTGCGCGACACGCCAAGCTGGGCGGCGAGCTGGCGTTCGGCGGGCAACTTCATGCCCGCTTCCAGCTGTTGTTCTTCAATCAGCGCCCGCACGCGAGAGGCAATCTCGTCGGACAGGCGTCTGGGCATCACTATCATGGGATCATCCAGGTTAAGACATAGGCCTGCAGGGTGGTGATCACCCCCACCATGCAGGTGAATATCAGGCTGTGTTTCACGGTAAAGCGGAACAGGTCCGACTCTTTACCGACCAGTCCCACCGCCGCACAGGCAATGGCGATGGATTGTGGCGAGATCATTTTCCCGGTCACGCCGCCGGTGGTATTCGCGGCCACCAGCAGGACGTCCGATACGCCAATCTGCTGGGCTGCCGTTGCCTGCAGTGCGGCAAACAGGGCGTTCGACGAGGTATCGGAACCGGTCAGGAACACCCCCAGCCAGCCGAGGAACGGCGAGAAGAAGGTGAAGGCGTGGCTGGTATGCGCCAGCGCCAGTGCCAGCGTCGATGACAGGCCGGAGTAGTTCGAGATAAACGCGAACGCCAGCACCATGCCGATGGAGTAGATCGGCAGCATCAGCTCTTTAACGGTCGCCGCAAAGGTCTGCACCGCGGCCGCAGGCTTCATGCGCAGCCATACCACGGAAAGGATAGCGGCAAACAGGATGGCGGTCCCGGTAGCGGAGAACCAGTCGAATTTATAGACCGCGGCATACGGCGTGGCGGCGTGCACCACCGGCGGCATACGGGCGACCATTTTGTCGAGGAACGGCACGGAAATATTAATCACCATGTCGTACAGCGCCCCGCCCGGCGCGAACAGGGCTTTAAACGGCGGGATGCTCCACAGGGTGACCGTTGCGGTCAGGAACAGGAACGGCGACCAGGCGCGGATCACCTGGCCCGCGGTATAGCCTGTGCGGGCCAGGGTTTGATCAACCTGCGAGGCGCCCATGTCGGCAAAGCGGAAAATACGTACCG
Organism: Enterobacter sp. PL_is379; assembly: GCF_055817355.1. Lineage (NCBI taxonomy): Bacteria > Pseudomonadati > Pseudomonadota > Gammaproteobacteria > Enterobacterales > Enterobacteriaceae > Enterobacter > Enterobacter sp. PL_is379. The sequence goes on along the minus strand of NZ_JBVPGT010000025.1, from coordinate 78,292 downwards.
GCTGCCAGCGTTTCAGGAACAGCGTCAGGCAGACCAGCGACACCAGCGAAGAGATGATGTCCGGCAGCTCCGGGCCGAGGAAGTTCGAACTGAGGTACTGAGCGATAGCGAACGAACCGCCCGCCACCATCACCGCAGGCCAGGTCTCCTTCACGCCGCGCCAGCCGTCCATAATCGCCATGATCCAGAACAGGACGATAATGGTCAGGAACGGCAGCTGGCGACCGACCATCTGGCCGATCTCGAAGCTGTCCAGCCCGGTGACCTGCCCGGCCACCAGAATCGGAATACCCATCGCACCAAACGCCACCGGCGCGGTGTTCACAATCAGGCACAGGCCCGCGGCATACAGCGGGTTAAAGCCCAGACCCACCAGCAGCGCGGCGGTGATCGCCACCGGTGCGCCAAAGCCTGCCGCACCTTCCAGAAACGCCCCGAAGGAGAAGCCGACAATCAGCATCTGCAGGCGCTGGTCCGGCGTAATGGAGAGAATCGACGAGCGGATAATGTCGAACTGTCCGGTTTTCACCGAGATTTTATAGACAAAGACTGCGGCGATGATGATCCACGCAATCGGCCACAGGCCGTAGAAGAAACCGTAGACGACGGAGGCCAGCGCGCGATCGACCGGCATTTTGTAGAAGAACAGCGCCACCATCAGGGCGATAGCAACGGTATACGTCGCGGCGAGGTAGCCCTTCAGCTTGAGCTTAATCAGCGCAAAGAAGAAGAACAGGATCGGAAGCGATGCGATCAGGCTCGACAGCCAGATATTGCCGGCCGGGTCGTAGTTTTGTTGCCAGAGGCTCATGCAGGTCTCCTGGGGACCAGACAGCCTGCGCTGCGGGTGAGTCTCCGCTCATCTCTGCATCACAGTCTGTGTAAAAGTGGTCCTGCCAATGTTGTGTTGTAAGGTTAATGACAATGAATGGTTAACTGGATGTTATGAGTTAGCAATGATTTTGTGAGCGGAAATAATGGAATTGTGAACCGGGGAAGAAAGAAAAGGGGGATTGGTTGGGCCAATTTGAAGCGGGGTGGGGCCTGATGCCCTCACCCCGGCCCTCTCCCACGGGGAGAGGGAGAATTATCAGAACGCGGTCTTACAAAAACCCGTCATCTCTTTCAGGCCCATTTCGCGGCCAAGCTCGGTCATCGGGTGTACCACCACCAGACCACGGACGCTTTTCTTCAGCTTGCCCATGTCGGCCTGTTCTTTTTTGGTGATCGCACGACGGTGCGGCATGTTCATCAGCTTCTGCGCTTCTTTGCTCAGCTTCTGGCCTTTCACTTCGCGCAGGCGCTCGATTTCTGTTTCCAGCGTGGCGACCTCTTTTTCCAGCTCGGCGTACTTCTCGGCGGAATCGACCAGTGACAGGCCCGCCATCTGGTGACGGATCAGATCCAGGCGGTCGCTCAGGCGTTTAATTTCGTTCTTTTCGACTTCTTTCATGACAAATAACTCTGAAAACGGGGAATTTACAGGGAAGGATACACCAATGTGAGCAGGCTTACTTCTGAAACGCTTTTTTTAAGCTGATTCGGGAAATCAGCTCAGTCAGGGAGAGAACCATCGTGGAACGGACAACCTGTTGATAACGCAGCTTTTGCATCGCGTAGAGCTCAGGGTCGCTGTTATCAAAATGGGGAGCAGGGGGCAGCGCGGTGACGCAGTGCAGCTCGCCGAAGGGCCCCAGGATCTCATCATCGGTAAAGGTGTACTCGTTACCGTCATGATTGAGTTCTTCGCGCAGCGCCATTAACAGCTCCGCATCTTCATACTCTTGTCGGTTCAGCACGCCAAGACCATAAATCAGCTTCAGACGCACGGATAAATCGCCCAGCGGTCCGTCTCCGTCCAGTAACGGTTCTACAGCATATTTTACCGCGTAGTCGTCTTTGCGAAACACCTGAAGCACCAGGATATTCACCGCCTCGGTTAACAGCTCGACGGCGGCAATCAGGAAACTTCGTACGGTTTTGCCAGCATTCAGACGCTCAAGCACACGATTTTCAAAGGCCTGGGTTTGTTCCATTATTGCCTGCATATCTGACAATCTGTTATCCGGGCGCAGGCTAACCTGCGCCTCACTGTGCATCATTTGGTTGCGTTGTATGCGTTAACCGCCTCCACAACCACGTCGCTGTTGGCGTCCAGACCGGAAATCTGCGCCAGCGCAGCCTGTGCGCCTTTGGTATCAATCAGCTGAGCCAGTTCCTGCGCCTGCGGGTCCTGTTCGCTGCGGTAGTGCATTGCGGCGGCAATCCCTTTCACCAGGTTGGCGTGCGGCAGGCCGTATTCCAGCGTGCCCAGCAGCGGCTTAATCAGGCGGTCGCCCGCGCTCAGTTTGCGCAGAGGCTGACGGCCCACGCGCTCAACGTCATCTTTCAGATACGGGTTTTCAAAGCGACCGAGGATTTTCTGGATGTATGCTGCGTGTTTCTCAGCATCAAAACCGTAGCGTTTGATCAACACCGCGCCGCTCTCTTCCATTGCCCCTTTTACCACCGCGCGGATCTTCTCATCGAGGATCGCGTCACGAATGGTCTGATGACCGGCCAATTTTCCGAGGTACGCGGTTATAGCATGCCCGGTGTTCAGCGTGAAGAGTTTGCGTTCGACAAATGCCATCAGGTTATCGGTTAATTCCATTCCCGGAATGGTCGGCAGGGCGCCTTTAAACTGGGTTTTATCAACGATCCACTCGCTGAAGGTTTCTACGGTCACTTCCAGCGGATCGTGGGTGGCGGATTCGGACGGCGGAACGATGCGATCCACAGCGGAATCCACAAAGCCGACGTGCGCTTCAACCCAGGCTTTATCTTCGTCTGCTACAGCGTTAAGAACGTGCCCTTTCAGCTGCGTGGTGCCGCGCACCATGTTTTCACAGGCGATGATATTCAGCGGGGTATTGATACCCTGCACTTTACGTTTTGCCAGGCCTTTCGCGACCGCAGGGGCGATGCGCTCAAGCACAACCGGACCCACGGCGGTGGTAACCAGATCGACGCTGGCGATAAGGTCAATAACGTCGTCGCCGATGCTGCTGACCGCGTTGACGCCAGATACCGTCTCAACCTGCTCGTTTTCACCGACCACATGGACCTGATAGCTATGACGGGCATTCAGGGCATCCAGGACAACCTGATTCACATCGGCGAATGTCAGGGTAATGCCCGCGTCTGCCAGCAGTTTACCGATAAAACCACGACCGATATTACCTGCGCCAAAATGTAATGCTTTCATAGTGTTAACCTTCATCAATGTTTTTACCCGAGAGGGCTGGGGTGAGGAACGTTTTCCCCTCACCCTAGCCCTCTCCCCGGGGGGAGAGGGAAGAGAACTTATTTGTTCAGCAGTGCCAGCACTTCTTCCACGCTGGTGGTATTCGCCAGACGCTCGATGACGGACTCATCATCCAGCGCGTTGGTCAGGCTGGTAATCACCTGAATGTGCTCGTTGTTGCGAGCGGCGATACCAATCACCAGACGGGCGATGTCGTCTTCTTCTTCACCGAAGCGCACGCCCTGCGGATACTGACAGAATACGACGCCGGTTTTCAGGACGCGATCTTTCGCTTCAACCGTACCGTGCGGCACCGCGATGGATTCGCCCAGGTAGGTTGGCGTCAGTTTTTCGCGTTCCAGCATCGCGTCAACATATTCAGGCTGAACGTAGCCGCCTTTCACCAGCTGCTCACCGGCAAAGCGAATCGCGTCTTCTTTGGTGGCCGCGGTACGACCGAGGAAGATGTTTTCCGCACCCAGCTTAAACAGGTGGGCGTTGCTCTCGTCAAAGCTGTCCTGCAGGCTGGAGCGCACTTTCACTTCGTTATCTTCGTGACGCTGCGCGGCAACCAGACGTTCGGTCAGGCTGGTGTACAGGCCGCTGTCGAGGAAGTTGGTCAACGAGATGTGCTGTGCCTGTGGTACCTGACGCATGGCGCGTTCGGTCAGATCGCGGTGCGTGATAACCAGGTCAACATCCGGCGGCAGGCTGTTAATAGCGCTGTTGGTCACGGAGATGTTGGTCAGGCCCGCATCCTGCACTTTCTTACGCAGCACGCCTGCACCCATTGCGCTGGAACCCATACCGGCATCACAGGCAACGATGATTTTACGCACGTGGCTCAGGTCGTTAGAGACATCACCTGCTGCCAGTGGCGTCGCGCCTTTGGATTCGGCTTTCATGTCGTGCATACGGCGGGTTGCCGCTTCAATGTCATCATCTTCTTTCACTTTGCTGGTTTTCAGCAGGATTGAAGAGACCACGAAGGAGACGGCCATTGCCGCAAAGATCGCCGCGATGTTTGCGAAGTAAGCCCCTTTTGGCGTCATCGCCAGTACCGCCAGGATAGACCCCGGAGAGGCTGGAGAAACCAGACCACCGCCCAGCACGCTCAGGGTGAACACACCGGTCATACCGCCGAGGATAACGGCCAGGATCAGACGTGGGTTCATCAGCACGTACGGGAAGTAAATTTCGTGGATACCGCCCAGGAAGTGGATGATCGCCGCGCCGCCAGCAGACTGTTTAGCGCTGCCACGGCCAAAGAAGATGTACGCCAGCAGAACGCCCATACCTGGGCCCGGGTTGGCCTCAATCAGGAAGAAGATAGACTTGCCGAGATCGTGAGACTGCTGGATACCCAGCGGCGAGAAGATGCCGTGGTTGATGGCGTTGTTAAGGAACAGGATTTTCGCCGGTTCAACGAAGATAGACGCCAGCGGCAGCATCTCGTGCGCCACCATGAAGTTAACGCCTGCCGCCAGAATTTTAGACAGCACTTCAACCGCAGGACCAATGCCGAGGAACGCCAGAATGGCGAGGATCATCCCGATGATGCCCGCAGAGAAGTTGTTCACCAGCATTTCGAAGCCGGATTTGATCTTACCATCAACCCAGACGTCGAATTTCTTAATCGCCCAGCCGCCCAGAGGACCGGCAATCATCGCACCGAGGAACATCGGCATATCCGCACCGACGATAACACCCATGGTTGTGATAGCACCCACGACGCCACCACGGTCACCGCCCACCAGACGACCCCCGGTGAAACCGATGAGCAGCGGCAGGAGATAGGTAATCATTGGGCCAACAAGTTTCGCCAGCGTTTCGTTAGGCAACCACCCTGTCGGAATGAACAATGCGGTGATGATACCCCACGCGATAAACGCGCCGATATTTGGCATCACCATGTTGCTGAGGAAACGACCAAAGCTTTGAACTTTGATCTTGAAATCGGATGACATAAAACACCCCTTCTTCTGTTTACGCTTAGGCTTGCGGCCCGAGGTTTATTGTTAATGAGGCGGCAGAGGTAGCCGGACCCTGTTCTGATGCTGTGAAATCTGGCACTGAATCGTTCAACTGTCCAGACAGCGAAAATTTGTGTGACGTATGTCACGTAAATGTAGGGGGTGTGGACATCAATGAGGTGATCTTAATCACAAAACAGGTGTGCAAAAAAAATACGATGGCGAGAAATACGGCAAAAACCACCCATTTTCGTGATGTTTGTCACGTTTTGATTTCATGTGTTTGTTTCTGGATTGTGACTTATTTCACAAAATATTTTTATGCGGATTTCTCCGGCTGTGATCGGCGGCAAACTCTGATTCGCGATTCAGCGCCAGGATGATATTGCACGACACGATAAGCTAAAAAACCACTTTTGATGTGTGGTATGGCGAAAAGTTAAAAGGTGGATTACGCTCATATTGTAAGGTTAAGTCTATTATTATTCAGGATATATTTTGACACGCTTATAAACTTGCATGGAGATATTATAAAAATACATACTTCCCGGCCCTGGGAATAATGAACACAACCCCGTGTTTATAAAAATTAATTAGGTTGCGTACCGTTTTATTAATTTAATGAGTTGACGTTGTTTAAGTGAGGAGAATATGTTTCTCAACTATTTTGCGCTGGGCGTACTGATTTTTGTATTTCTGGTTCTGTTTTACGGAATCATCGCCATTCATGACATCCCTTACAATATGGCCAAAAAGCGTAACCATCCGCATGCCGATGCAATTCACACGGCAGGGTGGATTAGCCTGTTTACGCTCCATGCCATCTGGCCGTTCCTGTGGATTTGGGCCACCCTGTACCGCGAAGATCGTGGCTGGGGTATGCAAAACCACATTACAAAGCCTGATGAGGTCCCGGGCATGGATGCGCTCGCCAAACGCGTGGCGGAACTCGAACAAAAGCTGGCCGCGGTAAAGCCTGCTGCTGATAAGAACACGCTGGAGCGCTAATCATGGATCTGTTGATTATTTTGACCTACGTGGCATTTGCCTGGGCCATCTTTAAAATATTCCGAATTCCGGTCAACCAGTGGACGCTTGCCACCGCAACATTAGGCGGCGTATTTATTGTTGCCGGACTTATTCTGTTAATGAACTATAACCACCCGTATACCTTTACGGCGCAAAAAGCGGTTATTTCTATTCCAATCACGCCGCAGGTGACCGGTGTGGTCAGCGAAGTGACCGATAAAAATAACCAGCTAATTAAAAAAGGCGAAGTGTTATTTAAACTGGATCCTGGCCGCTACCAGGCACGCGTCGACAGACTTCAGGCCGACCTGGTAACCGCGACACACAATATCGATAATCTGAAAGCGCAGCTGGCGGAAGCCGTTGCCAATACCACGCGCGTCTCCGCTGAACGCGATCGCCTCTATAAAGATTATCAGCGCTACCTGAAAGGCAGCCAGGCGAAGGTGAATCCGTTCTCTGAAAGCGATATCGACAACGCGCGGCAGAACTATCTGGCGCAGGATGCGCTGGTGAAAGGCTCCGTGGCTGAACAGGTGCAGATCCAAAGCCAGTTAGACAGCATGGTGAACGGTGAACAGTCGCAGATTGCCTCCTTACGCGCCCAGCTTGCCGAAGCCAAATACAATCTGGATCAGACCGTGGTGCGTGCACCAAGCAATGGTTACATCACCCAGGTGCTGATCCGTCCGGGAACCTATGCCGCCGCGCTGCCTCTGCGCCCGGTGATGGTCTTTATTCCTGAACAGAAGCGTCAGATTGTGGCCCAGTTCCGTCAGAACTCGCTGCTGCGTCTGAAGCCGGGTGATGAAGCGGAAGTGGTGTTTAACGCGCTGCCGGGCCAGGTGTTCTCCGGGAAGCTTACCGCGATTCTGCCGGTGGTGCCGGGGGGGACCTATCAGGCGCAGGGCGCGCTGCAGTCGCTGACGGTCACTCCGGGTAGTGATGGTGTGCAGGCCATCATTGAGCTGAACCCCAATGCGGAGGTCGATGCGCTGCCAGACGGTATTTTTGCCCAGGTGGCGGTCTATTCGGACCACTTCGCCCACGTCTCGGTCATGCGTAAAGTGCTGCTCCGTATGACCAGCTGGATGCACTACCTCTACCTCGATCACTAATCCTTCCAGGGCAGGAATGCGACACGCAGACCTGCCCTTTTTTCATCGCTTGATCCATACTGACTTTTTTGCAGCATCAAGGATCAGGCAATGAAACTCATCGGTAGCTACACCAGTCCCTTCGTGCGAAAGATCTCGATTCTCCTGCTGGAGAAGGGGATTGAATTTGAATTCATTAATGAACAGCCCTACAACGCGGAAAACGGCGTTGCGCAGTACAACCCGCTGGGGAAAGTCCCGGCGCTGGTGACGGACGAGGGCGAATACTGGTTCGATTCCCCGATAATTGCCGAGTATATCGAGCTGCTGGGCGTTGCCCCGGCAATGCTGCCGGCAGACCCAAAAGCGGCGCTGGCAGTGAAGCAAATCGAAGCCCTGGCCGATGGCATTATGGATGCGGCGTTAACCTCCGTACGTGAACAGGCCAGACCCGCCGCCCAGCAGTCGGAAACGGAACTGTTACGCCAGCGGGAAAAAATCAGCCGCAGCCTGGACAGGTGCGAGCAGCTTATCCGGGAGGGTAAGATTCACCCCGACAGCCTGAACCTGGGGACCATCGCCATCGCCTGCGCCATCGGCTATCTCAACTTCCGCCGCGTCTCCCCGGGCTGGTGCGTCGACCGTCCGCTGCTGGTGAAGCTTGCAGACACGCTGTTTAGCCGCGAGAGCTTTGCCCGTACAGAACCGCCAAAGGCTTGACGCGGGTTATAACACTTCGGCGTCGGAGGCGGTACAATCCCTCCACATGTTAACTCCCTCTCCCGTCGGGAGGGGGGAAGATATTTACTCGCCAGGCGCTTTCATGACTACTCATCATTCGCTGTACAGCCAGATCCCCGCTATCGACCGTCTCCTTCGCGAGCCCCGCATTCATGCTGTTGTTGAGCGCTTCGGCCATACCGCGACGGTGGAGATGTTACGCCTGCTTCAGGACGAAGCCCGATGCGCTATTCAGTCAGAAAACGTCTTGCCCGACTGGTGCACGGCGTGGGAGCAGGAAGTTGAACGCCGGCTGGATGAGAAAGCGCAAAGCGCGTTACGCCCGGTGATTAACCTGACCGGTACCGTACTGCATACCAACCTGGGCCGCGCGCAGCAGGCAGAAGAGGCTGTCGAGGCGGTTGTACAGGCCATGCGAGCGCCCGTGACGCTGGAGTACGATCTGGACGGCGCCGGACGCGGGCACCGCGACCGGGCGCTGGCGGAGCTGCTGTGCCAGCTGACCGGCGCGGAAGATGCCTGCATTGTGAATAACAACGCCGCCGCGGTGCTGCTGATGCTGGCGGCCACCGCCAGCGGCAAAGAGGTGGTGGTTTCCCGCGGCGAGCTGGTGGAGATTGGCGGAGCGTTTCGTATCCCGGACGTGATGCGCCAGGCAGGCTGCACGCTACATGAAGTGGGCACCACCAATCGCACCCATGCGAAAGATTATCGCGCGGCGGTGAATGAAAATACCGCCCTGCTGATGAAGGTCCATACCAGCAATTACCATATTGAAGGCTTCACCAAAACGGTTGAAGAGGCGGAGCTGGCGGAAATAGGGCGTGAGCTGGATATCCCGGTAATTGCCGATCTTGGCAGCGGCTCGCTGGTGGATCTGAGTCTTTACGGGCTGCCGAAAGAGCCGATGCCGCAGGAGATGATTGCGGCGGGCGTTAGCCTGGTCAGCTTTTCTGGTGACAAGCTGCTTGGCGGGCCGCAGGCCGGGATTATCGTCGGCAAGCGCGAGCTGATTGCACAGCTGCAGCAGCATCCGCTCAAGCGCGCCCTGCGCGCCGATAAAATGACGCTTGCCGCGCTGGAGGCGACGCTGCGGCTCTATCTCCATCCGGAAAAACTGGCCGACCGCCTGCCCACGCTGCGCCTGTTAAGCCGCGATGCCGCCTCGATTCGCGCCCAGGCCGAACTGCTGCTGCCGCGCATTGCCCCGCACTACCCCGATTTTGACGTTCGCATTGAGCCCTGCCAGTCGCAGATTGGCAGCGGTTCGCTGCCGGTGGACAGGCTGCCGAGTGAAGCACTCACGTTCACCCCGCGTGACGGGCGCGGCAGCCATCTTGACGCCCTGTCGTCGCGCTGGCGTGGCCTGCCTGCGCCGGTTATCGGGCGGATTTACGACGGCCGAATGTGGCTGGATCTGCGCTGCCTTGAAGATGAAGAGCGATTTCTGGAGATGTTGTTGAAATGATTATTGCCACCGCCGGTCATGTCGACCACGGAAAAACCACGTTGCTGCAGGCGATTACTGGCATTAACGCCGACCGCCTGCCGGAAGAGAAAAAGCGCGGCATGACCATCGATCTTGGTTATGCCTACTGGCCCCAGCCTGATGGCCGCGTGCTGGGCTTTATAGATGTTCCGGGGCATGAAAAGTTTCTGTCCAACATGCTGGCGGGAGTGGGAGGCATCGATCATGCCCTGCTGGTGGTGGCCTGCGATGATGGCGTCATGGCGCAAACCCGTGAGCACCTGGCGATCCTGCAACTGACCGGCAACCCGCAGCTGACCGTGGCGCTGACCAAAGCCGATCGCGTGGATGACGCACGCGTCAGCGAGGTACGCGAAACGGTACAGACGACCTTGCGGGAATATGGTTTTGCCGATGCTCCACTTTTTGTCACCGTGGCGACAGAAGGGCGGGGTATCGAGGAACTTCGCCACCACTTACAGCAGCTTTCGTCGCGCAATCACGCCAGCCAACACCGCTTCCGTCTGGCGATTGACCGGGCGTTTACCGTCAAAGGCGCGGGTCTGGTGGTTACCGGTACGGCGCTGAGTGGTGAAGTCAGCGTGGGAGATTCGCTCTGGCTGACGGGCGTGAACAAACCGATGCGCGTGCGCGGGCTGCACGCGCAAAACCAGCCCGCTGAACGTGCCCATGCCGGACAGCGTATCGCGCTGAACATTGCCGGGGATGCAGAAAAAGAGCAGCTTAACCGCGGCGACTGGCTGCTGGCCGATGCCCCACCGGAACCGTCTGAACGCGTCATTGTTTCCCTGCAGACACACATGCCGCTGACCCAATGGCAGCCGCTGCATATTCACCACGCGGCCAGCCATATCACCGGGCGCGTGTCGCTGCTGGAAAACGACCTTGCCGAACTGGTATTCGATTCCCCGCTCTGGCTTGCAGATAATGACCGTCTGGTACTGCGTGATATTTCCGCGCGGGAAACGCTGGCCGGGGCGCGGGTCGTCGCGCTGAATCCACCGCGACGCGGCAAGCGTAAACCTGAATATCTGCAGTGGCTGGCCGCGCTGGCAGAGGCCAGAGAGGATAACGCCGCGCTGCGGGTGCATCTCGATCGCGGTGCGGTAAGTCTGCGTGATTTTGCATGGGCACGCCAGCTGAGCGAGGAAGGCCTAATCCAGCTGACCCAGCAGCCGGGCTTTATTCAGGCTGGAAACAGTCTGCTTAATGCCCCGGTTGCGGCACACTGGCAGCGTAAGATACTGAATACGCTGACGACGTACCATGAACAGCATCAGGACGAGCCAGGCCCGGGCCGTGAGCGTCTGCGACGCATGGCGTTGCCGATGGAAGACGACGCGCTGGTGCTGCTGCTGATTGAAAACATGCGCGAAAGCGGGGTGATTAAAAGCCACCACGGCTGGCTGCATCTGCCGGATCACAAGGCCGGGTTCACCGCAGAGCAAGAGGCGATATGGCAAAAAGTCGCCACGCTGTTTGGTGATGAGCCGTGGTGGGTTCGCGATCTGGCTCGCGAAACCAACACCGATGAACAGGTGATGCGTCAGGTATTGCGCCATGCGGCGCAGCAGGGGCTGATAGTCGCGATCGTAAAAGATCGTTATTACCGTAACGATCGTATTGTGGCGTTTGCCAATCTGATCCGCGAGCTGGATCAGGCGCGGGGCTCCACCTGCGCGGCCGATTTCCGCGACCGGCTGAACGTGGGCCGCAAGCTGGCGATTCAGATCCTGGAGTATTTCAACCGCATCGGCTTTACCCGCCGTCGCGGTAACGATCATTTATTGCGAGATTCGTTGTTATTTCCTGAAACTCCGTGACCTCCGTCGTAAACACCGTTACCGGCTGGCGAGAAAATCGCCAGCCGGAACTACCCTTGTTGTACACCAACAGCAAGGAGACGGTCATGACAAACAATCCTCCCTCATCGCGTATCCAGCCCGGCGAGTATGGTTTTCCCCTCAAGCTGAAGCCCCGTTATGACAACTTTATTGGCGGCGACTGGGTCGCTCCCGTCGACGGCGAATACTATTCCAACCTGACCCCGGTTACCGGCCAGCCGCTGTGTGAGATTGCCAGCTCCGGCAAGCGCGATATCGACCTGGCGCTGGATGCGGCGCACAAAGCGAAAGAGAAATGGGCTCATACCTCCGTTCAGGACCGCGCGGCCATTTTGTTCAAAATCGCCGACCGGATGGAGCAAAATCTTGAGCTGCTGGCGACGGCGGAAACCTGGGATAACGGCAAGCCTATCCGGGAAACGATGGCGGCTGACGTGCCGCTGGCCATCGACCACTTCCGCTATTTTGCCTCCTGTATTCGCGCTCAGGAGGGTGGAATAAGCGAGGTAGACAGCGACACCGTGGCGTATCACTTCCACGAGCCGCTAGGCGTCGTCGGGCAAATTATTCCGTGGAACTTCCCGCTGCTGATGGCGAGCTGGAAAATGGCGCCCGCGCTGGCGGCCGGGAACTGTATTGTGCTGAAACCGGCGCGTCTGACGCCGCTCTCGGTGCTGCTGCTGATGGAAATTGTTGGCGATCTTCTGCCGCCGGGCGTGATTAACGTGGTCAACGGTGCTGGCGGTGAGATTGGGGAATATCTGGCGACCTCGAAACGGATCGCTAAAGTGGCGTTTACCGGGTCGACGGAAGTGGGCCAGCAGATCATGCAGTACGCTACGCAAAACATCATTCCGGTGACCCTGGAGCTGGGCGGGAAATCCCCGAACATCTTCTTCGCAGACGTGATGGAGGAAGAGGATGCCTTCTTCGATAAAGCCCTGGAAGGGTTTGCGCTGTTTGCGTTTAACCAGGGCGAAGTCTGCACCTGCCCAAGCCGCGCGCTGGTGCAGGAGTCCATCTATGAGCGCTTTATGGAGCGGGCCATTCGCCGCGTTGAGTCTATCCGCAGCGGTAATCCGCTCGATAACGTCACGCAGATGGGCGCGCAGGTCTCGCACGGACAGCTGGAGACTATCCTCAACTATATCGACATCGGCAAGAAAGAAGGGGCGGATATTCTGACCGGCGGACGCCGTAAAGTGCTGGGAGGAGATCTGCAGGAAGGGTATTACCTTGAGCCGACGATCCTCTTCGGTCAGAACAACATGCGCGTCTTCCAGGAGGAAATTTTCGGACCGGTGCTGGCCGTGACCACCTTTAAAACGATGGAGGAGGCGCTGGAGATTGCCAACGACACGCCATATGGCCTGGGGGCAGGCGTCTGGAGCCGCAACGGTAATCTGGCCTATAAAATGGGCCGCGGCATTCAGGCCGGGCGCGTCTGGACCAACTGCTACCACGCCTATCCGGCGCACGCGGCCTTTGGCGGTTATAAGCAGTCGGGCATCGGGCGTGAAACCCACAAGATGATGCTGGAGCATTACCAGCAGACGAAATGTTTGCTGGTCAGCTACTCCGATAAACCGCTGGGGCTGTTCTAATCGCCCAGCTCAGGCCGTCCATGGGCGGCCTGAGCAATTTGCTGGCGCAGGCAGTTCAGAACGCCGTCCAGGACGTATTGCACACGCCAGGGCTGGTATTCACGTTTGCGGAAGATGGCCGTCAGATCGAGCCACCACTCCTCCTGATGCGGGAAGCAGGGGACCAGCATCCCCTGCGTTAATTCTTTCTTCAGACTCTCTTTGGGTGCAAAAACAATCCCAAGATTATTTCTTGCCAGCTCCAGGGCCGTCTGCGTATTGTCGCAAATATAATTACCGGTCACCCGGTAGTCGTGCACGTTATCACTGCCGTGCACGCGGAAACGCCAGATGTTCGCATCATCGACCAGCATGGAATCAATAAGAATGCAGGAGTGATTAATTAAATCTTCAGGTCCCGTTAAGGGATGTTTATTTAAATACTCTACGGTTGCGAATGCCGTAACGGAATATTTTGTCAACACGCTGGCGACCAGGCTTTCGTCTTTCGGTTGCGCATAGGTAATTAAAATATCGCAGTCATCAGGAAAGGAAACGCCTTCTGAAAATTCATTGCGGTCCAGATTGTAGGTTTTCAGGGAGATGCGAATGTCACCGATGTCTTCTATCTGATGGATCACGTGGCGCGCGAGATAGGTCACGATACCTGTGGGGGCATAGATTGTGACCTTTCCGCGCTTTTCATGCTTATAATCAGCAATGAAATTAACGAGTTGACTGTTCTTATCCAGCGTGGCATTAACGTAAGGGAGTAACGCTTCACCAAACTGGGTCAGGGCCAGCTGGCGCGTGGTGCGCTCAAACACCTTCAGTCCAACCCGCGTTTCAAAATCAGACAGATATTTACTGACGTTGGCCTGCGCCATGCCCAGCAGGGCCGCGGCATCACCAATGCTGTGGGTGGCTGCGATGACGGATATAATTTTTAATTCGCGTGGCTTTAGCTGTAATTTATTCATCATGCGCACCCATCTATATGATTTTATATATAATATTATATAAACCGCAGCGTTGCATTGGCAAATTTGTAACCATTATTATGCGCCTCGCTTGTTTGGCATTTTAATGGATTACATGTAATGACTATTAAATACAATTTACTCATCGCTGCCACGTTATTTGCAACATCCTCAGCAATGGCCGGTGACTTTTCACTTGGAGCGGGGGCTGTATTTAATGAGTCTCCTTACAAAGGCTATAACGAAAATACTACCGCAGTACCGTTAATTAGCTATGAAGGCGATCGTTTCTATGTTCGTCAGACCACTGGCGGATGGATCCTGTGGAAAGATGCAAAAAATGAATTCAGTCTGACCGCGTCGTGGATGCCGCTGCATTTCGATCCTGATGACAACGACGACCATCAGATGAAGCAGCTGGATGAGCGTAAAGCGTCTGCCTTCCTCGGCGGCGCGTACTACCGTCATGAGAGCTGGGGTTCGCTCAAAGTGGCGGTCTCTGGTGATGCCATGGATGAAAGCGGTGGCGTGATCGGCGAGGTATCTTACTTCCGTCCAATCAGGATGGAGCGCCTGACCCTGACGCCTTCTGTTGGTGTGTTCTACAGCGACGAAAGCTATAACGACTACTATTATGGCGTATCCGGCAGCGAGTCTCGCCGCTCAGGACTGGATCAATACACCGCTGGTGACAGCTGGACGCCATACGTTGGCCTGGCGGCTAAATATCAGTTAACCCAGAAGCTGTACCTCAACGCCAGCGCGGTCTACACCGTGTTGCCTGACGACGTGAAGAACAGCCCGATGATCGACCGCGACGACAGCTTCGCGCTGATGACCGGCCTGACCTGGCGTTTCTGATGCGGTAAAGCCTGTTTACTCCCTCTCCCGTGGGAGAGGGTTGGGGTGAGGGCAACAGGCCGCAGAAATTCAACCTTCATCCACCCAGATCCGCATTTCTCCTTCTCCCCGGTTAGCCCAGCTAAACCAGGGAATAAAGGTCAGCGTGCGGGGCTGACGTTGTACCGGCGAGCGATCGTACTGCCACAGCGCATCCGTGTCCTCCACGTGACACCCAATCCCCTCTGCCTGTATTAGCATCTTGTGCGCGAAAATCCCTTTCCCTTCAAAGACCCTGAATTCGCTGTTTTCAGGCAGAGAAAGGTGATGCAGATTGGCGCCGTTATCGGCCTCTTCCAGGCAATAAACCAGAGGTCCGCGTTGTAGGGCGGCTTTCCCCGCCTGCTGGCGGACCTGTGGGTTGCCATACACACGGCGAACCGGCATAGGTAACGTTAGCGTAATGTCGTCACCCTCCTGCCAGCTGCGGGTGAGATAAAGGTATCCACGGGAGATCTCGCCCGTTACCGCTTCTCCATTTAATGAAACGTCAGGCGCGGCACACCAGTCTGGCAGCCTCAGGGCTAGCGTATGCGTGACGGGAACAGGCGAGGTAATGTCGATTTTTACCTGTTCATGCCACGGATAGTTACCGCTAATTCGCAGCGCCAGGGTTTCGTCTCCAACCGGTATGGCAACATCGTTGCCCACGTAAAGGTTAATAAAAAGCGCATCCTGGCGGACGGTATAAATGTAGTGCCCCAGTGACGTCAGCACGCGGGCGATATTCGGCGGGCAGCAGGCGCAGCCAAACCAGCGCTGGCGGACGGGCTTCACGTGATCGTAGATATGGTTGAACGCCAGGGTTTTCGGATGGACTTCCAGCGGGTTCACATAGAAGAAATGCTTACCATCCAGCGCCATTCCACCCAGTACCGTGTTGTATAGCGCGCGCTCCATTACGTCGGCGTAGTGGCCGTCGGCCTCCATCTCCAGCATCCGGCGGGCAAACATCATCAGGCCGATGGAGGCGCAGCTTTCGGCGTACACCGTATCGTTGGGCAGATCGTAATCGCTGCTGAACGCCTCGCCGCTGCTTTGTGAGCCGATTCCACCGGTAATATACAGCTGGCGCTGCGCCATGTTTTTCCACAGCCGCAGACAGTCCTGTCGTTTACCCTCGTCATGACTCAGGCGCGCCAGATGCGCCATGCCCGCCATCAGATAGACAAAACGCACCGCGTGTCCAGTGGCCGTTTGTTGTTCAGCAAGCGGCTGATGCGCCTGGCTGTAGGCTTTGTCTTTGACCATCCAGGCCGGGCCATAGGTGTTCCAGTACGACGTTCTGCCGCGCTTCTCGTATTCGAGATCGTAGAAGTGAGGCTGAACGCCGCGTTGCTCGATGAAATATTTCACCAGAGTGAGATAGCGGGGCTCCTGCGTGATGTCGTAAAGCCGCATCAGCGCCAGCTCGATTTCCGGATGGCCCGGATAACCGTGTAGCTGGTTCTCGCCGGGGCCAAACACGCCGTCGATATGGTCTGCCAGCCTGCACACCACCTCCAGCAGACGACGTTTTCCGGTGCCCTGAAAATACGCTACACCCGCTTCTATCATATGTCCGGCGCAGTACAGCTCGTGACACTCGGCCAGATTCGTCCAGCGTTCGCCCGGTGCCTTTAACGTGAAGTACGTATTGAGATAGCCATCTTCACACTGCGCCGCCGCGACCAGCTCAATCACCTCGTCGGCGGTTTTCTCCAGTTCAGCATCAGGCTTCTGGCACAGCGACCACGCCACGGCTTCCAGCCATTTCGCCACGTCGCTGTCCTGAAATACCATGCCGTAGAATTCACCCTGCTCCAGACCCGCCGCAATGCGGAAGTTGGTGATGGCGTGGCTGGGTTCGGCTTCCGTCACGCGGTCGTTTAGCGCATCCCACTGGTAGGGGATCACCACCTCACGTACCAGACGTTGATACTGCCCGAGAAACGGGTCGTTAATTTTCAGTTTATGCAGATCGGCTTCCATTATGGACATCGTGTTCTCCTCAGGAGGGTATGTGACGCTGGCGCAGGTCGGTAGCAATGCGCGACATCATAGGGTTGTTGAGTCTGCACCAGCGGATAGAGACGGCCAGCAGCAGATGGAAAAGGGCGGGGAGCAGCGTCTCCATGGCGGTGATGCCCTGCAGCGAAGCAGGCGTCTGGTTGCCCGAACCGGGCTGGTAGGCCACGGCGATAAACACCAGGCTAATGATCCCGGCGCTGGAGGCCCACGCGAGCTTGATGAAAAACAGGTTGAAGGCGAAGTTCATGCCCGACGAACGCACCCCGGTTTTCCACTCGCCATAGTCGTCGGCAAAGGCCATCAGCGAGAAGTGCAGCGGCAGGGTAAACCCGAGAATGACGCCGTTGCTCAAAATGACGATCAGCCACAGCGTCTGGTGCGCCGGGCCGCCAGGCAGGAACCACATTCCCACCGCGAGCGCGGCGAGCACCAGGTTGGTGTAGTAATAGAGTTTGACGGTATCAATACGGCGCGACAGCGGGCTGACGATGACCGCCCCCAGAATGGCGGCAAAAGTCACCATGGTGAAAAACAGCGAGGTATAGGCGGTACTGCCCTTCAGCACGTATGTGATGAAGTACATATACCCGCCGCCGCGAATGTTGAAGACGTTAATCAGCAGAAATGACATCACCAGCATCAGCAGCAGCTGATCGTTTTTACGCAGACCGGCCAGATGCTCGCGCAGGGTAAATTTCCCCATCAGCGCCAGCGGAACACGCTCGCGTACCCAGCAGAAGCAGCACAGGAACATCACCACGGCGATGGCACACAGGACGCCGACGCCAAGCTGATAACCTTTCGCGGCATCTCCCTGGCCCAACTCCGCGACCAGCCACGGCAGGCCCACGGAGACCAAAAAGCCCGCCACGCCGCACAGCACGAAGCGCCAGGACTGGCAGGAGATCACCTCGTTGTGGCGAGTGGTCATGGTGTTAATCAGCGCACAGTAGGGAACGTTGATGGCGGTATAGCCGACGGACAACAGCAGATAGGTCCCGAATGCCCAGGCGATTTTCACGCCCATGCTGGCTTCCGGAACGGTGAAGGTCAGCACACCGATAATGCCGATCGGGAAGGCGACCCACAGCTGCCACCGGCGAAAGCGACCCCATCGGCTTTGCGTGCGGTCGGCAATAATGCCCATTACCGGATCGGAAATGGCGTCAAATACACGTAGGGCAATAAACAGCGTGCCAACAAGCGCAGGGGTCAGGCCAAAGACATCAGTATAGAAAAAGGTCAGAAAATTCATGATCAGGCAGGTAATCACCGTCCCGCCCGCGTCGCCCAGGCCGTAGCCAATTTTTTCGCGCACGGACAAGCGGCCCTCTGTTGCCCCTTGTGTCACGTCTGATTCTGTAATCGGTGTGGAAGTCATGAAGTAACTCCTCGGTAATCGAATTTATTATCGTATTTGTGCAAGGTACGCATTTATTCTGCACCGAACGGAAAGGCCAACAAGGGAAGGGAAAAGTATAAAAAGATGACGATTCCGACCTGATGATAAAAATGTGATTCCGATCGGACAGTTATTCGAATATTGATTAATAATCAAAGCGTAAGTTGAATATCAACGGCAATAAAAGCGGAATGGTGAATATCCATGCTTGAATTATCCATAGCGCTTCCGATTAAGGTCCAAAATGGCGGGTTATTTATCTCCCGGGGCGTAGGCCGCCACCCTGCGCGAAAATTAACGTCGTGGGAGATTATTTTTGTCGAAAAAGGGACATTAACGATTCAGGAAGAAAGCACGTTATTTGAGGTAAAAGCAGGAGAGAGTTTGCTGCTTTGGCCAGACCGTCGCCATGTAGGCGTGGGCGACTTTCCGGCCGATCTTAAATTTTACTGGCTGCATTTTGAGGTTGAGCATCATCCGCACCGGTTGCCCAATCTGGCAATCGAACAACACTGCCGCGTGAGGGATGCACAGTATGTAATTTCTCTTTTTCGCCAGTTCCTGAGCGAGCAGGAGAAATTACAGCGAAGCGTGGCGCTGGAAATCATTTTATTACTGATTTTGCAGCAAATTTCTATTTCATCAGGCTATGAAGATAACGCAGATGAAGCCGGTGCGGCAATGGCGTGGAAGGCGAAACAGCTTATTCGCACGCAGTTTCATTTACCGCTTTCTACCTCGCAGCTGGCAAAAGCGTTGCACTGCAATGCCGATTATCTCGGACGTGTGTTTCGCCGGACGTTCCATTTAACCCTGACGGAGGCAATACATCGCCAGCGCGTCAGGGCGGCGGAAAAGCTGTTGCTGGATGGTTCTGCCTCGCTTACCGAAGTGGCAACCCGCTGCGGCTTTAATGACGTGGGCTATTTCCGGCAAATCTTTTCGAAGCATACCGGGCTAACACCCGCCGTCTGGAAACGGCGGTACTGTAAAGAGCATATCAATTCCGGCTGATCACTGGCCGTAATAGGCATTCACCCCGTGCTTGCGCAGATAATGCTTGTCGAGCAACTCCTGCTGCATAACCGGAAGCTGTGGCGCGAGCTGGCGAGAGAACAGGCCCATATAGGCGCACTCTTCCAGCACGACGGCATTGTGGACCGCATCGGCAGCGTCTTTACCCCAGGCAAACGGGCCGTGGGAGTGGACCAGCACCGCCGGGACCTGCATCGGGCTGAGATCGCGCTCCTCGAAGGTTTTAATGATCACTTCACCCGTCTGGTATTCGTATTCTCCGGCAATCTCTGCCGCGGTCATCAGGCGCGTGCAGGGGATCGCCCCGTAGAAATAGTCCGCGTGAGTTGTGCCCCAGGCGGGTAAATCCTGCCCCGCCTGGGACCAGATAGTGGCATGTCGCGAATGGGTATGCACGATGCCGCCAATCTCCGGATAACGACGGTACAGCGCAAGATGGGTGGGCGTGTCTGAAGAGGGTTTTTTATTTCCCTCGACCACTTCGCCGGTAGCGATATTCACCACCACCATATCCTCCGCCGTCATCACGTCGTACTCCACGCCGGAGGGCTTAATCACCATCATGCCGCTTTCACGGTCAACCGCGCTGACGTTGCCCCAGGTGAACGTCACCAGCTGGTGGGCGGGCAGCGCCAGGTTAGCCGCCAGTACCTCGGCTTTAAGTTCGTCTAGCATGTCATGCCTCCTTCCTGCATACGGGCTTCAATCCAGCGGCGCGCCTGGATAATCTCCAGCACCGGCTCTTTTGCTTTTTCAGTCCACATCTCAATCAGAAACGCGCCGCGATAGTTCAGTTGATTCAGCGTGTTAAACACGCCGACAAAATCGACGCAGCCCTCGCCAAACGGCACGTCGCGGAACTGCCCGGGGCTTTGTGCGGTGACGGGCTGGGTGTCTTTCAGGTGAATAGCCGCAATGCGGTCA
This sequence comes from Enterobacter sp. PL_is379, assembly GCF_055817355.1. NCBI lineage: Bacteria > Pseudomonadati > Pseudomonadota > Gammaproteobacteria > Enterobacterales > Enterobacteriaceae > Enterobacter > Enterobacter sp. PL_is379. The sequence goes on along the minus strand of NZ_JBVPGT010000025.1, from coordinate 57,999 downwards.
ATGCCCAGCGTCAGCTCGGCGGTGACGTCGTTGCCCCACGCGCTCAGGTTGCCAACGTCCGGATAAACGCTGAACCACGGTGAGGCAAGCATGTCGTCCCACTTTTTCCATTTGCTGATGGAGTTCATAAACGCGGTATCCATGATTTCCACCGCCAGCATCACCTGCGCGGCGGCGGCCTGCTCTACCGCCCACGCCAGCCCGTCGGCAAAGCGCTGCTGCGTGCCCTCGTCGTGCTCTTCGTAGTACACGTCATAACCCGCAAGCTGGATGGTGCGAATGCCTAAGTCACGCGCCAGCCTGATGGCTTTGGTCATGATTTCGCGGGCGCGTAGGCGCACGGTTTCATCGCGGCTGCCAAACGGGAAGCGACGGTGGGCAGACAAACACATGGACGGAATAGACACCCCGGTTTCCAGCATCGCTTCAACCAGAGAGGCGCGCTGCGCGGTGCGCCAGTCGAGGCGCGATAATCGCTCGTCGGTTTCATCGACCGACATCTCGACAAAATCGAACCCGCAGCTTTTCGCCAGTACCAGCTGCTCGGGCCAGGAGAGATCTTTTGGCAGCGCTTTTTCGTAAATCCCTAACGGATGCTGACGCATGGTTACGCTCCCCAGATGTCGCGAATGTGCGAATGGAATGCCTGTGCCACCTGCGGCGGATTGGCGGCGCCTGCCAGCGCGCGCCCGGCAATAAAGGCTTTAACGTTGATCTGCTTAAACAGCGGCAGGTCGGCGGGGGTGATGCCGCCGGTAATCGAAAGCTGTAAACCGATGTCGGAGAGCGCTTTCATTTTCGCGAGATCCGCTTCGCCCCACTGCTGACCGCTCGCCTGTGCGTCGCGCCCGCGGTGATAGATTGCCTGCTTCACGCCGACGCGATGCCACGCGCGCGCGTCGTCCAGCGTCCAGTTGCCAAAGAGCTCCATCTGGATTTCACCGCCGCGGCGCAGGGCCACCTCGTGGCCTCGTTCAACGGTTGCCAGCGGGGCGGCACAGATGATGGTCATCCAGTTCGCGCCCGCGCCAAACGCCTGCTCTGCCAGCGTTTCTCCGGCGTCGGCCACTTTCCAGTCCGCAGCGATGATTTTATCCGGGCACTGCTGACGCAGGGCGCGCACGGCGTTCAGTCCTTCGGTCAGGCACAAAATGGTGCCCGCTTCGACGATATCGACGTGATCGGCAAGCGTCGCGACGTCGCGCTGCGCGGCCTGAAGAGAGGTATGGTCGAGCGCCAGCTGCAGTAATGGTCGGCTCATAGGTTGTTCTCCTTAACTCGGGCGTGATAGCCCTGTAGTGCTGAAATCAGTAGCTGATAGCGGTGATACTTGCGCTGATAGGCCGCATGGGCGCGCATGTCGGGCTCGATGACCCGGATGTCATGTTTGAGCGCGCGCTGCGCTGAGTGGAAGTCGGTGAACACACCGGTACCCACCATCGCCGCCAGCGCCGCGCCGGAGCAGCCGGTCTCTTCCACCTGCGGCAGCTCAATCGCCAGCCCGCTGACGTCGGCGAGCATTTGCATCCACACGTCCGAATGGGTTGGGCCACCCGTCACGCGCAGGGCATGAACGTGGGTAAAGCGCTCAAGCATGCGGTTGAGATGGGTCATATGGCAGAACACCACGCCCTCATAAACCGCCTGCAGAAGATGTGCGCGGGTGTGCAGCGCCTGCATCCCGTAGAAGCCGCTGGTCATCTCCAGCCCGGCGTTGCTGCCGTAGAGGAACGGCAGGAAGTACACATCGCTTTCCGCTTTCGGCAGGCTGGCGACGGCGTGGTTGATCTCGCTGAACGACATGTCGCCCCACTGCGCGGTGAGCCACTCAAGGTTGCCGGACGAGGTGGGGCTGGCTTCGTGAACGATATACTGCTGCGGGTGCACGTAGCGTCCATAGACGTACGGGAAGGGTTCGTTGTCGCGAAGCGCACTGGCGATACCGCTGGTGACGGCCCAGGTGCCCAGCACGGCGTTCAGCGTGTGCTCGTCCTGCAGTCCGGCGCAGAGCGCGGTGGAATCCACATCAAACAGCCCCCCCACGACGGGCGTGCCCGCCGCGAGACCGGTAAGGGCGGCTGCCTGAGCGGTGATTTCCCCGCAGATTTCTGCTGAACCGACAATCGGCGGCAGGGCGCCGTCAATCTCGCTGATACCGAGCCAGCGCGTAAGCTGGGGGTCGTATTTCCCGGTATTCATGTTGTAGAGATTGGACTCGGAGATGTTGCTCTCTTCGCAGCCCTTCACGCCGGTCAGGCACCAGCGCAGATAGTCGTGCGCCATCATTACGCTACCAATCTGCTGATAGCGCTGCGGCTCATTCTCTTTGACCCAGCGCAGAAGCGAGGCCGGGTGCCCGGTCCACAGCGTCTGGCGCGTATGCGGGTAGAGTTTTTCGGGAATGCCATCCTGCTGCCAGCGCTGCACAATCTCCAGCGCACGGCGATCGGAGGAGAGTATGGCGTTACCCAGCGGTTGGTCCTGTTTATCGAGCAGAAACAGTCCCTTGCCTTGAGCAGAAATGCCGACGCCTTTAATCCGGTTGCCGTTTACGCCGGAATTTTTGAGCAACGCGGCGACGGTTGCATGGCAGTGCTGCCACAACTCATGCATATCCCGCTCGGCGTAGCCCGCTCGCGGGCTGAGCGTGGCAACGGAGCGACGTTCGATACAGACTTCCTTGCCCTGGCTGTTGTATAAACCGGCTTTCAGATAAGTACCGCCACAATCGATACCCAGCCAGAAGGGCTCTTTTTCACTCATCTTCATCTCACTTATTCGCCGGGTGGCGCTTCGCTTACCCGGCCTACGGTTCGGTTTTCTCCCTCTCCCCGTGGGAGAGGGCTGGGGTGAGGGCATCAGGCCGCACGTTTATGCGGAGTCACCGTGGGATTGGGCTCTGCGCCGGCATCGCATTTCGCCGGTAACAGCAGAGCCAACAGCGACGCCAGGGCGAGTGAAACGGCCAGGCAGTAAACGCCGGCATCTTTGCTGTACAGGGTGATAAGCACCCCAACCGCATACGGGCCACAGAAGCCACCGAGGTTGCCCAGGGCGTTGATCACGCCTCGCGCGCCGCCCGCCATCTCTGCGCTGAACAGTCGCGCCGGAATGGTCCAGAACACGCCCGCGGCGGATTGCAGGAAGAACCCGCAGCCCACCAGTGCGGCATAGGCCAGCCAGGTACTCTCTTTCAGCGCCACGGAGAGGAACATGCAGAGCGCGAAGCCAATCAACGGCAGGGAGACAAACAGCTTGCGCTTGCCGGTGCGGTCAGAGAGCGTGGAGAACAGGAACATGCCCGCAATGGCCCCGATGTAAGGCAGGATGGCGAGCATGCCCACCTGACCGATGCTGGTGTGCGTCAGCTCTTTCAGGATGGTCGGCAGCCAGAGCGTGTAGCCGTAAATCCCGGTCTGATAGAAGAAGTTCAGGGCGATCAGTTGCCACATGGTTTTGTCGGACAGCACTGCGCCGAGCGACGCGTTTTTCACCTCTTTGCCAGCGATGGCCTGCTGTTCAGCCGCCAGCGTTTGCACCAGATAGTTTTTCTCCGCCTCTGAAATCCAGCGCGCTTCCTGCGGCCGGTCGTACACGGTGAACGCCCACAGCACCAGCACAACGACGGACATTAAACCTTCAATGATGAACAGCCAGCGCCAGTCGAGCGCGGTGATGATCCAGCCCGACAGCGGGGCGGTGATGATCCCGGCGATGGGCACGAACATGATCACAATCGCGTTGGCGCGACCGCGCTCGGTGTCCGGGAACCAGTTGCTGATCATGGTGAGCACAACGGGCAGCATCCCGCCTTCCGCCACGCCGAGTAAGAAGCGCAGCACCAGCAGCTGATACTGATTCGTCACGAGACCCGTAAGCACAGAGATCACCGCCCAGGCAACCAGCGACCAGCCGATAAACTTCTTGCCGCTGCCGTGCACGGCAATCTTGCCGCCGGGAACCTGCAGGAACAGATAGCCGATAAAGAAGATCCCGCCCGCCAGGCCTGCCATTGTTGCGGTAATACCTAATTCTTCATCCATACCACCCGGCATCGCAAATGCGATATTCACGCGGTCCATATATGAAATAATGCAGGCGATAAGAATGGGAGGAATGATTCTTAGCCAGCGCTGGCGCGGAATGTCCGCATGTAGAGCATGAGTAGAAATATTCATAGTTAATCTCTCAGTAAGGTAACCGGAATAAACTTTTCTTATTGTTATTGCGTTGCTTTATTCATTGCGCTGATACCGTCGCGTAAAATGGCGATGCGATGGCTGACATTAGCATTAGCATTTATTTCCAGTAATTTAATACCGGAGAATTTCAACGTTGCGGCGCTCGCCGCAGTAAAGAGTGATTTTGCGTGTTCAGTTGTCATCAAACTGTCGGCGCAGAATGAGGAAAAAGGCGCGTGCAGATCCTGCCATTCTCCGTACTCCCCGTGGGTGGTCGTGCCCGAAAACATCAATGCACCCAGTTTCCCGGCATTGAGTGCGGCCTGAACATGGTCAAGCGGAAGGGTGGTGTTACGGCCTTCGATGGCCGAACGCGCCCAGTTGATGCAGACGCTGATATCCGTCTCTTTCACCACCTCCAGCACCTGCTCTAAGGGCAGGAAACCCTTGCGCGGTGCCGGGCCGTTCATGGCATCGCAGTGTTCCAGCACCAGATCGCAGCCCCAGTCCCAGCCTGTAATTTCACGGATGGAGCGGGAAAACGCCTCGGTGGCCTGTTCGACGGAAACATTGCCCGCCTGCGGGGCTGCCTGCATTTCCAGGGCTATCACTTTGCCCGGATAACGGGCGTTCACGGCGTTAACTTTCTGGTGCAGATGCCGGTAAAAGTCTATACATGCTTTACGCTGCGTTTCGTCAGCTGACGCCAGGCCAAATGCGCTGTTGATACCGCGGCGGCGCATGGTTTCCATCACTGCCGTGACCACAATTTGCCATTCACCCGGCGTATGGCGGAACAGCCATTCGTCGCCAAGAGGATGAAGATTTTCAAGGCACGGCTGTTCCAGCCCGCGAATATTCGGCGTGTCGGAAAGTTCCCGCCAGAAGGTTTGTTCTTCTTGTTCCCCTTTCTGGTGAAACGAGGGTGCGCAGGGGTACGCACCAATAATAAAACTGGTATTGGTCATTTCGCGTTCCTGTATTTATACCCGTCATACTTCAAGTTGCATGTGCGTTGGCTGCGCTCGTTCACCCCAGTCACTTACTTATGTAAGCTCCTGGAGATTCACTCTCTTGCCGCCTTCCTGCAACTCGAATTATTTAGGGTATATCAGAAAATTAATCTAATTCGCTGATTGCCACTTTCACCACAATTTTACGAATTGCAGTTTCCTTGTTTTTAATACAGGCAGGACGGTGTACATCCTGCGGGAAAAATAGGGCATAGCTGCCGGGTATCATTTCGATAAACGATTCATTTTCACTGTCGTGATAAAAAATAATATCGCGCTGTTCCAGCAGTGATTCGCTTATTTCGTTATTGCCGGTATCAATAGCGATACCGATTTTCTCTTCACCCCACGCCAAAAACTGAATATCCAGATAGCGGCGGTGTACTTCCGGGCGGTTCTCGTGCGGTTCCTTTGTCGTCAGGTCGAGAACCTGAGCAAAAATGTTGCGACCTTCAATTTCTACTACGCCTGGCGCCAGGGTGGTGAAATCCGTCGTGCGCAGAAAATTAAGCGCTTTTTCAATCCCCTGCGGCAGGCGACACGGATTTGGCTGGGAAATATGTCCGAATATCATGGCCCACTCCTTACAGAGACTGGATTTTCGCCCACACGCTGTCGTCAATGGTGATGCCGTCGCGGCGGTTCTCTTCCAGCAGGCGCGTGAATTCATGCCCCGGAAGGCGGACGGCAACGTTTTCATCTGACCGCTGCGCGGTGGTAACGAAGTCCATAATGCGCTGCAGTTTGGCATCGCGGGTTGGACCGTCGATCAGGCGATCCACCTCGATGGCGATAAAGATCTGCGACACGCCATACTCGTCGCTGTTGTCCTGGGTCACTTCCGCGACGGAAGATCCGTTGGAGAGCAGGGTGGCGATCATGTCGAGCACGATGGATAAGCCGGACCCTTTCCAGTAGCCCATGGGCAGAATGCGGCGGTTTTTCTCGATCACGCCCGGCTCTCGGGTGAGGTTACCTTCGTCGTCAAAGCCGCCGTCGACCGGCAGCTCGCGCCCGGCCAGGCGATTCACCTCCAGCATGCCGTAGGAGAACATTGACATCGACATGTCGACCATGGTGATCGGGTTAGAGGGAATAGCCACGATCAGCGGGTTGGTGCCGATACAGCACTCTTTTGATCCCCACGCGGGCATCACGGCAATCGAGTTGGTCCAGCAAATGCCGATATAGCCCTTCTCCGCCGCCTGCCAGCCGTAGCTGCCGCCGCGCATCCAGTGGTTCGCGTTACGCAGTGCCACCAGACCAATGCCGTGATCGGACGCCAGCTCGGTGGCGCGATCCATCATCTTTTTCGCCGTCAGGTTGCCAATGGAGCGCTGGGCATCCCACTGTTCGATGGCGCCTAATGTCATCACCCGTTTGGGCTGGGCGTCGGGAATGATATCGCCTGCATCAAGCTGCTGAATAAAGCGCGGGAAGCGGTTCACACCATGCGAATAGACGCCGGACTCCGTGGTGCGAGCGAACATGTCGGCGCAGGCGTCTGCGGTTTCCGCTTTCACGCCGCGATCGAGCAGAACCCGATTAAACGCCGCTTTCAACTCTTCGAAGGTCACTTTCATCCCTGTTCTCCTGTTCTTTTAAGGGCTATTGCGAGTGCTTTTTTATCGCTAAATTTCACTATGCGAAATCTAATTTCAAATATAGCGATCAAATTTTGTCAGATCAACGACATTCATGTTTTTCAAAATCGATTAAAATCAACTGGTTGTGTTTTTTCTGTTGAGATCGTGAACTGACCCACACTTTGCGCTACCATCAGGACGCGCTAAACAGGAGCCATGTAATGAGCATGAAAGAGAGCGAAATGACGCAAGAGAAAGAGAGGCCAGCAGGCAGCCAGAGCTTGTTTCGCGGCCTGATGCTGATTGAGATCCTCAGCAACTATCCGAACGGGTGTCCACTTGCGCATTTATCGGAACTGGCGGGGCTGAATAAGAGCACCGTGCACCGCTTGCTGCAGGGGCTACAGTCGTGCGGGTACGTGACCCCGGCACCCGCGGCGGGCAGCTATCGTCTGACTACCAAATTTATCGCCGTCGGGCAAAAGGCGCTGTCGTCGCTGAATATCATTCACGTGGCCGCTCCGCACCTTGAGGCGCTGAACATTGCGACCGGCGAGACGGTGAACTTTTCCAGCCGGGAAGACGACCACGCGATCCTGATTTACAAGCTCGAACCGACAACCGGTATGCTGCGCACGCGCGCCTATATCGGCCAGCATATGCCGCTCTACTGCTCCGCAATGGGCAAGATCTACATGGCGTTTGGTCATCAGGATTACGTGGCGAGCTACTGGGAGAGCCATCAGGAACAGATCCAACCTTTGACGCGCAACACCATCACTGAGCTGAGCGCGATGTATGATGAGCTGGCGGAAATTCGCGATCGCAGCATGGCGATGGACAAAGAAGAGAACGAGCTGGGCGTTTCCTGTATTGCCGTGCCGGTGTTTGATATCCACGGCCGCGTCCCGTATGCGATCTCTATCTCGCTGTCGACGTCGCGCATGAAGCAGGTGGGTGAGAAGAACTTGCTCAAGCCGCTGCGCGAAACGGCAGAGGCTATCTCAAAAGAGCTGGGTTTTAACGTGCGCGAGGCGTAACTGATGAACCGATTTATCATGGCGGATGCGGGAAAATGCATCGGATGCCGCACCTGCGAAGTGGCCTGCGCGGTTGCGCATCAGGACGACTTCACCGCACAGACTTTCACCTCCCGCCTTCGGGTGGTGAAGGGGGACGCCTACACTACGGCGGTAGGTTGCCATCAGTGTGAGGACGCGCCCTGTGCTAACGTCTGCCCAACCCATGCCATCAGCCGTACGGCGGGCACCTGGCTCGTTGAGCAGACGCGCTGCATTGGGTGCAAAAGCTGTGTGGTGCCCTGTCCGTTTGGGGCGATGCAGGTTCGTCTGGAGGGAAATAGAGCGCAGGCGCTGAAATGTGATTTATGTGCGCATCGCGAAGGCGGACCGGCCTGCGTGGAGGCCTGTCCAACCCACGCGCTGCGCTGCGTTGATCCTGCCAGTATTCGGGCTGAAAAGCTTACTGCATTTTATTGAAATTCCACGTGAACGTCAGACTGTAGCGCCAGTCTCTGCTGCGACTGTCTGTCGGAACATCCCCGACGGGTCTTGCCGCCTCCACCGTGACGCTATAGTGGCGCGAATCGCCTATCATCACCCCGGTCGCCACTGACCCGAGCCGTTGATGAGGCAAACCGGAGGTGTTAAACCAGGTTTGCGCGGTATCGGCCAGGATGTAGGGCTGGATTGTGGCAAGCCAGGTGCTCTCTTTTCGCATCTGGATATAGCGCAGTTCTACCTGCCCGCCATAGCCGTAATCACCGCTTGCTTCACTGTCCTGGTATCCACGGCCAAAGCGCTGGGCACCAAAGCTAACGCGTTCGGGCTCCGGCAACGTGTTATTTGACCAGTCTCCCTCCCAGGACGTTGATAGCCGCCATTTGTCGGCAAACAGCCAGGCAGCGTCCAGATAGCTTTTTGTGAGCGTAAAATTCATATCGGGTTTAGGGGCTGAGACGATATCCGCACCCATCGCATCAATACCCTGACGGACGTTGAGCCTGCCGCTGATGCTGGCGGTTGTGAATTGATGTGCACCATTAATGCCCACTTCCAGCGCGGGATAACGCGCGTGTTGGTTGACGGAGTTCAGACTATAGGTTTTGCCCTGCAGTCTGGCCTGCAGGGCATAATCATCCTGGCGGTCGGTGTAATCAAAACCGCCGGTCAGATTAATTTGTGATTTTTGCGTCAGCAACAGAGGATAGCCAAACGTCACGCCCCCGTTGTATTGCGTTGTTTTTTGCTTCGAATCGACTTTGATATTGTTCGGCAAAGAGAGCAGGAGAGAAAAATCTCGCTGATCTTCACGGTAATAGCTGCCTTTTAGCTGCATGGTCAGCCCTTCATCGTTTAAAAACTGCTGCCAGTTGAGACCGACATAGTTTTTTCGCGTGTTGCTATCTAACGGTACAAGCGTGGCCACGCCAAGCTGATCGCCATAGCTTGTCATGTTGCTGAGCGTGCCGTTCAGCATCATTAAATCTTGCCCTTTACGGGTATCGATGGTGGAAGCGATATTCCAGCTCCGCTCCTGATTACCGGTTATCTGCATCGCCGCCGCGCCATAGATATTGGTTGGCAGCTGCGCGTTGGCCGTGACCGGAACGTTAGGGGTACGGGTCATCAGCTGGCTATAGCGATCGAACGTATCCTGTGACAGCGGTTTTTCCGCCATGATTTTTTCTGACAATCGTTTAAGACGCTCGGCGATTTGAGGATTATTACTGGTGATGTCGCTGTGAGCGACATACCCTTCAACCAGAACAATTTTAATATTGCCCTGCTGGAAATTATCATCCGGCAGCCAGGCATAGGAGAGCGGAAAACCGTCGGCCTTATAGCGCGCCGTAATATCGTTTACCAGCCCGGTGAGCGTTTTTAGCGGCACGGTTTTTCCGGCGTAAGGCCTGAAGGGCTGAAGTAATTCCTGCAAGGGATAACGCGTGCCGCCAATAAACTGAATGTGATGAATGGTAATGGGCGTTTCAGGCGTCAGCGTTGACTGCGGTTTTTCTATTTTGACTTTCGGCTGTGGGACGGCCTCAGTTTGTTCTGGGGCAACGTTACGCGAAACTTGCGCCGGGTTATCAGGGTTAATAATAGAGGGCAGTGTATCGGCGCGGGCCATGCTCAGCACAACCAGCCCCGTCAGCGAAAAAAGGAAGTGGTGTTTCATCGCGCTATCCCTGTTCATCATTCCCGGTTAGGGGGAGTGTCGCCGTATAAAGCGCCCCTGAACCAGGGGCGCAGAATGACAATAAGCAGATTACTGTTTGACCGGTGGTTAATGTGTTGTTGCGGTGGCCGTAACGCCCGACGTCAGGGTACTGAGGGTCGTATTGACCGTTGCACCCAAACTGTTGTTCGTGGCCGCCACGTTTGCATTGGCTGTGAGAGATCCTGAACCTCCTCCCGTTGTCGAATAGGCGGGTTTAACCAGCGTGCCGCTATCCGTCACCGTCTGGCCGACGTTCTGGACGACCTGACCCGCGCCGTTAAGCCCGCTATTACTGTTGCTGACGTTGGTCCCCACGCCGCTCACGGTGTTACCCACCTGAGTCAGCAGACCGTTGACCGGTGTGCCGAGACCCGTCGTGGTGCCCACGCTTTGCGTCACGCCCTGTACTCCGCCCAGCGTCTTGTTAGCCACGGTCGTGGTATCTGTTGTTACCTGAGTGACCGCAGGGCTGCTTACCGTGTTGGTGAGACCCGTGCCGGTGTTACTGACCAGTTGCCCGGTACTGTTGACCACGCTGCCCGTCAGGCCGGTTACACCGCTGACCGGTGTTCCGGAAGTGGAGCTCGCCAGGCCCGTGCCTACCGTTGAGACGGTATTGCCAAGGGAGGTGACCGACGTGGTCACGCCTTTGACCGTTGTGCCCACACCGTTCGCGTTGTTTGGATCGCCAACGCCAGTCGTGACGCCTGTCCCCACGGTGGACACAGCACTGCCAACACCGCTGACGGTGGTTGAAACGGTTGACGTGACGGGATTATTTGTCGGCAGCTGGCTTCCAAGACCATCCACCGTAGAGCCGACGCTGGTTACTGTTTTACCGGCATCACCCAGTATGGTATTTGCGCCTGCGGTAGTGGTTCCGCCACCGCCCGTGTTGCCTGTTCCGGTTCCTCCGCTGCCATTGCCTCCAGAGCCCGATCCTGATCCAGAACCCGTTCCGCCACCCGCGCCTGTCCCGGTACCCGAGCCGTTGCTGCCCGAACCGCCATTGCTCGCGGTCGAGCCACTTCCATCACCTGAGCCGCTGCTGCTTCCCGTCGCAGGGTTATTTTTGGCCGTTGAGTGATGAGAGCCGCCACCGCTTCCACTACAGGCAGAAAGAGAGAACGCGAGCAGTACCGCAACAGCAATAGCGCTGATGCGACTAACATTATTAGGTAGCATATGAATACTCCACGCAAAAGAACGCCGAGCGGCGTATTAGTGAGTATATGCAGTATTTTTAAATATGCATGAAAGTGACTTGATAAGGTATTTTGCGGTGTTGCAGGTGGTTATTTCAGAATAACAATAAGTTAATATCTTTAATTGATGCTTAATTATTGACGGGAAAGTTAGTGAGCGTAAATTAAAGGAATATTCCTAAGGAAACTCAAGAGAGATGATAAATTAAACGCTACAGGATATATCCTTAATATAAGATTCAGATCACGGAAAAATAAGGCTCTTCATTTGAAGAGCCTTATTATTTAACAATTGCCTTCGCGCCAGGCTTTTTCGATCTCTTCGGCGAGAATTTTAACACCCGCTTCGATTTTTTCCGGATCGGGGACGTAGTTCATGCGCATGCACTGATGGGTATGCGGCCACGGCTTATCCAGACCCGGGAAGAAATAATCGCCCGGCACCATCAGTACGCCGCGCTTTTTCAGGCGCTGGTAAAGCAGTTCGGTGGTGATAGGTAAATCCTTAAACCACAGCCAGAGGAAAATCGCCCCTTCCGGTTTGTGGATTAGGCAGCGTTCTTCCGGCAAATAGCGGCGAATTGTCGCAATCGTCTCCTGAACGCGCTGGTAATAGAAAGGCTTGATCACGTCATTCGACAGACGCAGCAGGTCCTTGCGTTTGATCATTTCGCACATCATTGCCGGGCCAATGCCGCCCGGTGAAAGGCTGATAATGCCGTTCATATTGGTGATGGCGGTGATGATTTTTTCGTTAGCGATGATGATGCCGCAGCGGCTGCCCGGCAGACCGAGCTTAGAGAGGCTCATGCACAGGACGATGTTCGGGTTCCACAGCGGGCGTGCTTCACTGAAGATAATGCCCGGGAACGGTACGCCGTAGGCGTTATCGATCACCAGCGGGATGCCGTGCTGATTTGCCAGTACATCCAGCTTCATCAGTTCGTCGTCGGTGATCACGTTGCCCGTTGGGTTAGTCGGGCGCGATACACAGATCATGCCCGTCTCTTCGCCAATATGCAGGTGTTCAAAATCGACGTGATATTTGAACTGGCCTTCCGGCAGCAGCTCAATATTCGGGCGCGCGGAGACGAACAGATCCTCTTCCAGGCCTGAATCAGCGTAGCCGATATACTCCGGTGCCAGCGGGAACAGTACTTTTTTGGTGGTGCCGTCGGCGCGACGCCCTGCGAACAGGTTAAACAAGTAGAAAAACGCGCTCTGGCTGCCGTTTGTCAGTGCAATATTCTGGGGTTCGATATCCCAACCCAGCTCGTCACGCAGCATTTCGGCGAGGAGTGCCAGCAGCTCGGTTTTACCCTGCGGGCCGTCGTAATTGCAAAGCGCATCGGTTGCTTTGCCGCTTTCCAGCATCTGAGCGAGCAGCGTCTGGAAATAGGTCGTCATCTCCGGGATTTGAGCCGGGTTTCCGCCGCCGAGCATGATTGCGCCCGGTGTGCGCAGCCCGTCGTTGAGGTCCTCCATCAGGCGAGTAATGCCTGAATGGCGGGTAAATTTGTCGCCGAAAAGTGAAAACGTCATAGCAGGTGATCTGTCGAGCTTATTTTGAAAGTGGGTAACCATAACGCTAGCACCGTGCTGGTGCAAATCGGGTGATGTGGTCGGATTTGTTGTTTTATAGGGCGGGAGTGGATTTGGGTAGTGAATAGTTCTGGTGGGATTTCCCCTCACCCCGGCCCTCTCCCCAAAGGGGCGAGGGGGAAAAGACGGCGCCGTACGGTTCCCTCTCCCCTGCGGGGAGAGGGTTAGGGTGAGGGGGATAATTATTGATTACCTGCCCATATCACCATCACCTTATCGCCCTTGTGCTCGCGTACGAAGCCGTACCCCTCTTTCAGCGACAGCGTGGTTTGTTTGCCTTCACCGATCGCCGGATGGCGGGCGCGGAACTGCCCCAGCGTTTGCCAGTGGGCGACGGTTAGGGCCTGCTTGCCCGTGACGTCCTGCCAGTTCATATCTGACCGGGTACCCTGCAGCGGGTCGGAGCCTGTAGGCCCGAACGGACGCTCGGATTCATCCCCGTAATAGATTTGTACGCTGCCCGGCGCCAGCAGAAGCAATTCCGCTGCGCGCTGGCCCCCTTCGCGGAACAGGCGCGTATCGTGGGATGAGAGATAGCTCAGCACGTTGAAGCTTTGCAGCTTCTCCGCCATCTGCTGCCAGGTGAGATCCATATCGGCCAGGCAATCCACCGCTTTTGCCGCCTGCTCCTGATAATCAAAGTTGATCATCGCATCAAAACCGTGGCGGTAATAATCGCTTTGCATCACCCCGTGGCCCCAGGATTCCCCGGTCATCCAGAACGGTGCGTTGTCGAGCTTTTTATTCGGGTTCGCGCCTTTCCAGGCGGCCAGCGCCTGGCTTGCCTGGTCTTTCAGCTGTTGCCAGGCCGCAAGCTCAACGTGTTTAGCCGTATCCACCCGGAAACCGTCGATGCCGTAGTCACGGACCCACTGGCTGAGCCAGTGGGTCAGGTAGTCGCGCGGGGTATAGCCCGGAATCGCTTTCGCGTGGGTATCGGGCTTGTATTGATAGAAATTGGGTAATCCGGAAGGGACGGTGGATTCCGTTTTCAGGTCGGGCAGGAACGCCAGCGACATCGTTAAATCGTCGAAGCCGGGATTATCGTAATCACCGATGTCGGTACGGATCCATTTCTTGCCCCACCATTTTTCCCATGCGGCCTTGTCGCTGAAGTTGATGTAGTCGTTGAAGCTATGCCAGGTCTGGCCTGCGCCAGGCGTCCAGTCCGTCCAGCGTTCTCCCAGCGTCTTTTTCAGCTCGTCACCCTGCAGGTACAGGGCACCAAACTGATACTCCTGCATGTCTGCCAGCGTGGCATAACCAACGTGGTTCATGACGATATCGAAAAGAACGCGGATCCCGCGCTTGTGCGCTTCGTCGACAAGCTGGCGTAAATCATCTTCAGTTCCCATATTGGCGTCGAGCGTTGTCCAGTCCTGGGTGTAGTAGCCGTGATAGGCGTAATGCGGGAAATCACCTTTGGTGCCACCGCCTACCCAGCCGTGGATCTGCTCAAGCGGGGAGCTTATCCAGAGCGCATTCACCCCCAACTGCTGCAGGTAATCGAGCTTGCTGGTCAGCCCCTTTAGATCGCCACCGTGGAACGTGCCAATCTCCTGCATGCCGTCTTTATGGCGGCCATAGCTGTTGTCGTTGCTCGGGTCGCCATTTACAAAGCGGTCGGTCAGTACAAAATAGACAGTGGCGTTTTGCCAGCTAAACGGTGCCGGCTTGTCGGTTTCGGCGCGCTCAAGCAGCAGCAGGCCGTTACTGTTGGCGGCTGGCTGCAGGGTGATTTTCCCATCTTGTACGGTCGCCGTCTGTTTACTGTAGTAGTCGCGCACGACGGAGCCTTCCGGGAAGGTATGGCTGACGTCCAGCGTCAGCGGCTTACCGTCCCACTTCGGACACTGGCGGATGACGTTTGCAACCGGCTGTTCTGCGGCACTCTGAATCGTCAGCAGCAGGGTGGGCGTGCCGGAGCGGGTATCAATCCGCATCTGGTAGTCGCCGTCGCGGAAAAGTCGCCACTGCGGCGGTGTGCCGTCACAGGGCTTGAGCGACAGCATCTCATTGAGTTTTATCGCGCCTGTGGGCTGCCAGCACGTCTTGTCAAAACTCAGCGTAAGAGGACGCGTACCCTTCGCAAGCTTTGCCTGGCTGGTGAAGACTCCGGTGCCTTCGGCGCTAAATGCGCTAAACCCCGGCGATGACCAGTCGGCATATGCCAGTGCGGGTAACATCAGAAAGGCTAATGCGGTGCGTTTCATTCCTTTTTCCTGTCGCGGCATTTTTGACCAGTGTGCCAGCAGGCAGAGGGGAAAAACTCATCCCCTGTCGCTTTCTGCCGGGAGGATGCGTGAGGATGAGTGATCTTGCGCAAAATTAGGCAGTTATCTGCGAGAACGCACACATATTTTCAGAAATGATGTTTTTATGAGCAAGTTTCAGGTGACATAGTTTCGGAATTGGACTATTTCTATACGTGCTCTTGAAGTCTATTTTTGATATGATTTGAGATTCCGCTCTCAAATTTGTGAAAAAAATAAGGTGTTGGGATGATTACATCCGACCAGGAGACCTAATGATATCGACTCCCATTCGACGATATGGGGCTGCGATACTCATGTTACTCACCACGGCATTTTCGGGTGAGGTGCTTGCGAAGACGCACACGGATACAACGAGTAAGAAAGCCCACGTAATAAAGACGACAAGTAGTAAGGTTAGCAGTAAACAAGAGTATTCTCGCAATAGTGCAAAGAGTAGTTCACTTCCTGATTTGCGAAAATACCCTTCCGGAACACCAAGGAAAAAAGCGTTTCTCCGGACGGTAATGCCTTACATCACGAGTCAAAATGCCGCGATTACTGCGGATCGTAACTGGCTGATCTCCAAACAGTACGATAGCCGCTGGTCGCCGTCAGAGCGCGCGCGTCTGAAAGATATCACGCAGCGCTACAAGCTGAGCTGGAACGGTAACACCCGTCGTGTGCCGTGGAATGCTCTTCTTGAGCGTGTGGATATCATCCCGGGCAGCATGGTTGCGACCATGGCTGCTGCCGAAAGCGGCTGGGGGACTTCTAAGCTTGCGCGTAGCAACAACAACCTTTTCGGCATGAAGTGCGTGAAAGGTCGTTGTAACAATGCCCCTGGCAAGGTGAAAGGCTATTCGCAGTTTGAATCTGTGAAAGATTCCGTCAGCGCCTACGTAGTGAATCTGAATACGCACCCGGCCTACTCATCGTTCCGTAAATCACGCGCTCAGCTGCGTAAAGCGGACCAGGAAGTGACGGCCAGTACGATGATCCACAAGCTGAAAGGTTATTCGACGAAGGGACAGAGCTATAACAACTATCTGTTCGCCATGTACCAGGATAACCAGCGCTTAATCGCCGCCCATATGTAATCTCAAAAAAACGCCTTCCACTGGAAGGCGTTTTCTTTTCTAAATCAGCACCTCGCTGTGGCGATCCCGATACTCCTTCGGCGTGGTGTCATACTCTTTGCGGAACACCGAATAGAAATATTGCAGGGACGGGTAACCGCACATCTGCGAGATTTCGTTGATCGACAGTGACGTGGAGATGAGCAGGCTGCGTGCTTTCTCCAGCTTTTCAGCATGGATAACGGCATGAATGGTTTCGCCCACCTCTTCTTTGAACCGCTTCTCCAGATTCGAACGCGAAATGCCCACCGAATCCAGCACCTGATCGACTTTAATCCCTTTGCAGGCGTGGTTGCGAATATAGTGCATGGCCTGAATGACGGCCGGGTCGCTTAAGGAGCGATAATCGGTTGAGCGACGTTCTACGACGCGAACAGGAGGCACCAGCAGGCGCTGAAGCGGCAGAGATTCTTTATCCAGCAGGCGATGCAGCAGCTTTGCCGCCTGATAGCCCATCTGACGCGTGCCCTGGGCAACGGAGGAGAGCGCCACGCGGGAAAGGTAGCGGGTCAGTTCTTCGTTATCAATGCCAATCACGCACAGTTTTTCGGGCACCGGAATGTGTAAATGTTCGCAGACCTGCAGCACGTGGCGCGCGCGGGCGTCCGTTACGGCAATAATACCGGTTTGCGGCGGCAGCGTTTGCAGCCAGTCCGCCAGGCGGTTTTGCGCGTGCTGCCAGTTTTCCGGCGCGGTCTCCAGCCCCTGATACACCACGCCGCGATACTTCTCCTGCGCGACCAGCTGGCAAAACGCGTGCTCACGCTCAACAGCCCAGCGCTTGCCGCTGGTGGCGGGTAAACCATAAAACGCGAAGCGATGGACGCCTTTCTCTTTTAAATGGAGAAAGGCGGCCTCGACCAGGGCATGGTTATCGGTGGCAATATAGTGGACCGGCGGATAGTGTTCGGGCGAATGGTAGGAGCCGCCGACGCCCACTATCGGGACGTCGACGTCGGTCAGCAACTGCTCGATGACGGGATCGTCATAGTCCGCGATGACGCCATCGCCCAGCCAGTCTTTGATGTTCTCCAGACGGGTGCGAAAATCTTCTTCAATAAAAATATCCCATTCGGATTGCGACGCCTGCAAATATTCACCCACGCCTTCCACCACCTGACGGTCGTAGGCTTTGTTGGCATTGAATAACAACGTAATGCGGTGACGCTTTTCAAACATGGCTCACTTCCCAATTAAGTCACAATACGGTTATCAGGCCCGTCGCTTGGTGGCCGAGTCCATCCAGACTGCCAGTAAAAGAATGGCCCCCTTGACGATATACTGCCAAAACGTCGGGACGTCCATCATACTCATCCCGTTATCCAACGACGCCATGATAAATGCCCCCATGACCGCACCCGCCACGCTACCGATACCCCCTGCGAGGCTGGTGCCGCCAATAACGCAGGCGGCGATAGCATCCAGCTCGGCGATGTTACCGGCGGAGGGAGAGCCGGCTCCGAGACGCGAGCTGAGGATCAATCCGGCGATAGCGACCATCAGGCCGTTAATGGCGAAGACCGCCAGCTTGGTGCGCTCGACATTGATACCCGAGAGGCGGGCCGCTTCAAGGTTGCCGCCAATGGCATAAATACGGCGGCCAAACGCGGTGCGAGTGGCCATAAACATGCCGCCCAGCAGTAAAAGCGCCAGCAGCAGGACAGGGGTCGGGACACCGCGATAGTCGTTTAAAAGCCAGATGGCGCCCAGCACAATGACCGCCGTGAGCGCCTGACGTCCCACTACCGACGTGGATGCTGGCGACGCCAGCCCCAGCGCCTGACGGCGCATACGTCCACGCCACTGCCACGCAACAAAGGCCAGTAACCCAATCACACCGAGGGTAAAACCCACGCTATCTGAGAGATAACTCTGGCCAATCTGCGACATGGCTGCACTGGTCGGGGAGACGGTAGTGCCGTTGGTGATGCCGATTAAGATCCCGCGGAAGGCCAGCATCCCTGCCAGGGTGACGATGAACGACGGCACTTTACGGTAGGCTACCCACCAGCCGTTCCAGGCTCCCAGTACCAGCCCCAATACCAGCGTGACCGCCACGGTCAGCGGCAGCGGCCAGCCGAGCCAGACGTCAAAAATCGCCGCCACGCCGCCGAGGAGCCCCATCATCGAACCAACCGACAGGTCGATTTCCGCGGAGATAATCACGAACACCATGCCCACGGCGAGAATGCCGGTGATGGCGGTCTGGCGGAGCAGGTTGGAGACGTTACGCGCGCTTAAGTACGAGCCATCGGTCATCCAGGTAAAGAACAGCATGATGACGATAATCGCCGCGATCATCACGAAAACCTGCAGGTTCAGCGCTTTTAGCCCTGCGAACGCACCGGGCGTCGGAACGGCGACTTTGATATCAGACGGGTTGCTTTTCGACATGACGTTCGCTCCTTAAAGCGGCTTCCATCACCTGCTCCTGCGTCAGGTTCTGGTTAATCAGGTTGGCTTTCAGTTTTCCCTCGTGCATGACCAGCACACGGTCGCTCAGGCCGAGCACTTCGGGTAACTCAGACGAAATGACAATGACGGCAATCCCTTGCTGTACAAGCTGATTAATCAGTTTGTAGATTTCATATTTGGCACCGATATCAATTCCGCGCGTCGGCTCATCAAGGATTAATATGCGTGGATTGAGAAGCAGGCAGCGCGCCAGAATCGCCTTCTGCTGGTTGCCGCCGCTCAGGCGGCCAATGGCCAGTTCCGGTGAGGAGGTTTTGACCTTCAGCCGGGTGAGTGACTGAAGGATGCACTGCTGCTCGGCGGCATCGTCCAGGCTGCTCAGCGCGCCGGAGAAGCGATCGAGCGCCGCCAGCGTAATGTTTTTCCCCACCGCCATAACCGGCACGATGCCGTCTTTTTTGCGGTCTTCCGGCACCATGGCAATGCCGCGGGCAATCGCCTGCTGGCAGTTGTCGATTTTCACCGGCTGGCCGTCGATATAAATCGTGCCCTCCCAGCGTCCCGGCCACACGCCAAACAGACACTGTACGGCCTCCGTGCGCCCGGCGCCGACTAACCCGGCAATACCGAGAATTTCGCCGCTGTGCAGAGAAAACGAGACGTTATTCACACGCTTGATGTGGCGGTTAACGGGGTGCCACGCGGTCAGATTTTCCACGCGCAGCACTTCATCACCTTTGGTGTGAGGCTCATTCGGGTAGAGCGCCGTCAGCTCGCGTCCTACCATCATGGTGATGATGTCATCCTCACTCATGCCCGCGGCTTCACGCGTGCCGATGTGCTGCCCGTCGCGGATCACGCAGATGGTGTCCGAAATGGCTTTAACCTCGTTCAGCTTGTGCGAAATATAGATGCAGGCGATGCCGTGATTTTGCAGGTCGCGGATGATATTGAGCAGAACCGCAGTTTCCTGCTCGGTGAGCGAGGCCGTTGGCTCATCAAGGATCAGCAGTCTGACCTGTTTATTGAGCGCTTTCGCGATTTCGACCAGCTGCTGTTGCCCGAGGCCCAGATCCCCCACGCGGGTATCCGGTGAAATGTGGAGGCTCACCTGCGCCAGCAGCTTTTCGCAGCGGAGCGTCATGGTGTCGTAATCCAGCACGCCGTGGCGGGAAATTTCGGCCCCGAGGAAAATGTTCTCCAGCACGGTGAGATGCTTCACCAGCGCCAGCTCCTGGTGGATGATGGCGATGCCTTTGCGTTCGGTATCGCGGATGTGTGTCGCCTGGATAACTTCACCGGCAAAGACGATTTCGCCTTCGTAGCTGCCGTGTGGGTAGATCCCGCACAACACTTTCATCAGCGTCGACTTGCCCGAACCGTTCTCACCGCACAGCGAAATCACTTCGCCGGGGTTCAACCGGAGGCTGACGTTGTCGACGGCTTTCACCGTGCCGAAGCGTTTGGTGATGCTTTTCATTTCAAGTAAATAAGGCATAACTGCTCCACATAACCCGAGGGAAGAACAGTACAACGTGATGCGCCCCCGCAGAGCAGGGGCCGCGCCGGATTACAGTTCGCTCTTCTTGTGGAAACCGTCTTTAACCACGGTGGCGTCAATGTTCTCTTTGTTGACTTCAATCGGTGTGAGCAGGCGAGCCGGAACGTCTTTCAGCCCGTTATTCAGCGTTGCGTCTGCTTTAGGTTGCTTACCGTTGCCCAGCTCTACAGCGATTTCCGCCGCCGTATTGGCAAGCTCGGTAATCGGTTTGTAGACCGTCATGGTTTGGGTGCCTGCGATAATGCGTTTTACGCCAGCCAGATCGGCATCCTGTCCTGAAATAGCGACTTTACCGGCCAGCCCCTGTGCACTCAGGGCCTGGATAGCACCGCCTGCGGTGGCATCGTTGGAGGCCACAACCGCATCAATTTTGTTGTTGTTGGCCGTCAGCGCGTTTTCCATAATCTTCAGCGCGTTTTCTGGCAGCCAGCCGTCGGCCCACTGATCGCCGACCACTTTAATTTTCCCGTTGTCGATATACGGCTTAAGGACCTTCATTTGTCCTTCGCGGAACAGTTTGGCGTTGTTATCCACCGGAGAGCCGCCCATCAGGAAATAATTGCCCTGAGGCACTTTGTCGATCAGGCTTTGCGCCTGTAATTCCCCGACTTTTTCATTGTCGAACGAAATATAATAATCAATGTCCGCATTATTAATCATGCGGTCATAGGCCAGCACTTTTATGCCTTCCTGTTTGGCTTCTTTCACCACGTTACTTAATACCTGGCCGTTATAGGGGATAATGACCAGCACATCGACGCCACGGTTAATCATATTCTCGATCTGCGACATTTGTGTTTCTTCGTTGCCGTTAGCCGACTGAACAAACACGCTGGCGCCGAGGGATTCTGCTTTTTTAACAAAAATATCGCGATCTTTTTGCCAGCGCTCCAGACGCAGGTCGTCAATCGCCATGCCAATTTTGACCTCTTTGGCATGTCCTGCAAAGCTTGCAAGGAGGAGCGTAGTGCAGAGCGTTAGAGTCAGGTTCTTTATCTTCATAATTATTAGGCCTTTTTGTAGGGGTATGTGTTGCTGAGATAAAAGAAACATTCACTGCTGAGACGCAGCAAATTTTTAACGCGGAAAGACGGGCTGGCAATTACAGATTTTTATCTTCCCATTATGATATTTGGTTTATTTCTGAATTTATGACCGCGATCGGATTTTAAAATACGTAACGTCTTAATTACATTTGATTCTGGAATACGCGCCGAGAAATAGTTTGTCTGCGCATTATTTTGCGAGCCAGCGCACAGTTGTGCATTCTCTCAATAGCAGTGTGAAATAACGTAATTGAGCAACCCAAAATGTCTATTCACTATTACTCCTGTATCAACGACTCGCCGCATACCCTGATTATGGAGCTCAATATGCAAGCTTATTTCGACCAACTCGATCGTGTTCGTTACGAAGGCCCAAAAACGACCAATCCTTTAGCATTTCGTCACTACAACCCGGATGAGCTGGTGCTGGGTAAGCGCATGGAAGATCATCTGCGCTTTGCCGCCTGTTACTGGCATACCTTCTGCTGGAACGGCGCCGATATGTTCGGCGTGGGTTCCTTTGACCGCCCGTGGCAGCAGCCGGGTGAGGCCCTTGAACTGGCGAAACGCAAAGCCGATGTCGCGTTTGAGTTCTTCCACAAGCTGAACGTGCCGTACTACTGCTTCCATGACGTGGACGTGTCACCGGAAGGCGCATCGCTGAAAGAGTATCTGAACAATTTTGCGCAGATGGTGGATGTACTGGCGGCGAAACAGCAGCAAAGCGGCGTGAAGCTGCTGTGGGGCACGGCAAACTGCTTTACCAACCCTCGCTACGGCGCGGGCGCGGCAACCAACCCGGATCCGGACGTGTTTAGCTGGGCGGCCACGCAGGTGGTGACGGCAATGAACGCCACGCATCAGTTGGGCGGTGAAAACTATGTCCTGTGGGGCGGACGTGAAGGCTATGAAACCCTGCTCAACACCGATCTGCGTCAGGAGCGCGAGCAGATTGGCCGCTTTATGCAGATGGTTGTCGACCATAAGCACAAAATCGGCTTCCGCGGTACGCTGCTGATTGAGCCGAAGCCGCAGGAACCGACGAAGCACCAGTATGACTACGACGTGGCGACGGTGTATGGCTTCCTGAAGCAGTTCGGTCTGGAAAAAGAGATCAAAGTGAACATTGAAGCCAACCACGCCACGCTGGCGGGCCACTCTTTCCACCACGAGATCGCGTCTGCGATTGCGCTGGGCATCTTCGGCTCGGTCGATGCTAACCGCGGCGACGCGCAGCTGGGCTGGGACACCGACCAGTTCCCGAACAGCGTGGAAGAGAATGCGCTGGTAATGTACGAAATCATCAAAGCGGGCGGTTTCACTACCGGCGGCCTGAACTTTGATGCCAAAGTGCGTCGCCAGAGCACCGACAAATACGATCTGTTCTACGGCCACATTGGCGCGATGGACACCATGGCGCTGGCGCTGAAAGTGGCGGCACGTATGATTGAAGACGGCGAGCTCGATAAACGCGTGGCGAAGCGTTACAGCGGCTGGAACAGTGAGCTGGGCCAGCAAATTTTGAAAGGTCAGTTATCACTTGCGGAGATCGCGAAGTACGCTGAACAACATCAGCTGGCGCCGCAGCACCAGAGCGGGCATCAGGAACTGCTGGAAAATCTGGTCAATCACTACCTGTTCGATAAATAACAGCACCCAGGCCCGGTAAGCGCAGCGCCACCGGGCATTTCTGTTAAAGGAGTCACCGTAATGTATATCGGGATCGATCTTGGCACATCGGGTGTGAAAGCCATCCTGTTAAGCGAGCAGGGCGACGTGTTAGCAACGCAGACGGAAACGCTGCAGGTTTCACGTCCGCATCCGCTGTGGTCGGAACAGGATCCGGAGCAGTGGTGGCAGGCGACGGATCGCGCAATCAAAGCTTTAGGCGAGCAGCACAGCCTGCGCGACGTGAAAGCGCTGGGGATTGCCGGACAAATGCACGGCGCTACGCTGCTGGACAGCGAGCATCGCGTGTTGCGACCCGCCATTCTCTGGAACGATGGCCGCTGTGCGGAAGAGTGCGCGCTTCTTGAGGCGCGTGTACCCACGTCTCGTGAGATTACCGGCAACCTGATGATGCCCGGCTTTACCGCGCCCAAGCTGCTGTGGGTGCAGCGACACGAGCCGGAGATTTTCCGTCAGGTGGCGAAAGTCCTGCTGCCGAAAGACTATCTGCGCTTTCGTATGACGGGCGATTTTGCCTCCGACATGTCCGATGCCGCAGGCACAATGTGGCTCGACGTGGCGAAGCGCGACTGGAGCGAGGCGATGCTGGATGCCTGCCATCTGACCCGTGAACACATGCCCGCGCTGTTCGAAGGCTGCGAGGTGACGGGCGCACTGCTGCCAGACGTTGCAGAACGCTGGAATATGCCTGCCGTACCGGTGGTGGCTGGAGGTGGCGACAATGCCGCGGGTGCTGTCGGTGTCGGCATGGTTGAGGCGGGCCAGGCGATGCTGTCGCTGGGAACGTCTGGCGTCTATTTTGCCGTCAGCGACGGATATCGCAGTAATCCCGAAAGCGCTGTGCACAGTTTCTGTCATGCCCTTCCGGGTAAATGGCATTTGATGTCGGTGATGCTCAGCGCGGCGTCCTGCCTGGACTGGGCGGCAAAACTCACCGGCATGGCCGACGTTCCGGCGCTCATTTCTGCGGCGCAGCAGGCGGATGACGCTGCGGGTACCGTCTGGTTTTTACCGTATCTTTCCGGCGAACGTACGCCGCACAACAACCCGGAAGCGAAAGGGGTGTTCTTTGGCTTAACCCATCAGCATGGCCCGGCAGAACTGGCGCGTGCGGTTCTGGAAGGCGTGGGCTATGCCCTGGCCGACGGGATGGACGTGGTGCACGACTGCGGCCTGAAACCGACGAGCGTCACCCTGATTGGCGGCGGTGCGCGAAGCCCTTACTGGCGACAGATGCTCTCGGATATCAGCGGTTTGCAGCTGGATTTCCGCACAGGAGGGGATGTTGGCCCCGCGCTCGGCGCCGCGCGTCTGGCGCAAATAGCCATTCATCCGGAACAACCGCTTTCGCAACTGCTGCCGCAGCTTACCCTTGAACAGGCGCATGTACCTGATACGGTGCGCCATGCGCGGTACGCGGAAAGGCGCGACATGTTCCGCAAAATCTACCAGCAGCTGCTGCCGCTGATGTCATAAATACGCTTGTCCGGGAGAGGCACGAGGATGTCCTTTTTTGGTCTGTGCGTGCCTTTATTTCCTTGCCAGTATGGTGTTACACCCACTGGCAAGGAGATTCATCATGTCACGCATTGCATTAATCAATATCGATACGCAGCAGTCATTTCACCACCGCAATTACTGGCAGGAAAACGATATCCCTGCTTTTCAGCAGGCGATGCTGGGGCTGATTGAAGGCTGCCAGGCGCGCAATATTCCGGTTGTTGATATTTTTCATGTGGATGAAGACGGTCCCTTTACCCTGGAGAGCGGGTTTGTCAAACCGATGGCCTTTTTACGTCATCAGCCGGATGTGGTTTTCCAGAAACACGTCCATAATGCCTTCACGGATACCGGGCTTGACCGTTGGCTGCGCGAGCGTGATATCAACCAGCTGATTATCTGCGGCATTCGCACTGAGCAATGCTGCGAAACCACCGCCCGGGTGGCATCCGATCTGGGTTATGCTGTGACCTTTGTCAGTGAGGCAACACTGACGTTTCCGATGACGTACAGGGGCATTACCCTGAGCGCAGCGGACATTCGCCACCGTACCGAGACGGTACTTTCGGGGCGTTTTGCCGAGATTAAAACGGTAGCGGAGACGCTGGAGTCCCTGTAATGAGCATCGACGTTTGGTTCGTGATGTTGCCCGGTGTGCTGTCATTAGACATGACCGGCCCGGCAGAGACCTTTGTGCTGGCTGGCGACGCGTTTCGTCTGCATTACATCGGCCCGCAACCGGAGGTTCCGACGTCGATAGGCCTGACGATGAGCGGCATCCAGCCGTTACCGGAAAGGCTTCCTGAGGGGAGCCTGCTGGTATTGCCCGGCGTGAGCGACTCCCGAACTCAGTTTTCGACACCACAGGCGTTACAGATCCAGCACTGGCTGATGCGCCTGCAGCCGGTCATTCAGCGCCGGGATATCACGGTGATGTGCGTCTGTTCCGGAGCCTTACTGGCGGCGAAGTCGGGCCTGCTAAACAATCGGCAGTGCACCACCCACCATGACGTTATCAGCCGTTTAC
Source organism: Enterobacter sp. PL_is379 (assembly GCF_055817355.1). Classification (NCBI taxonomy): domain Bacteria; kingdom Pseudomonadati; phylum Pseudomonadota; class Gammaproteobacteria; order Enterobacterales; family Enterobacteriaceae; genus Enterobacter; species Enterobacter sp. PL_is379. The sequence continues at coordinate 32,540 of NZ_JBVPGT010000025.1, read as the reverse complement.
GCACCGCAGCTCCCACGGCGACGATTAAAGAAAACCGCATCTTTGTGCAGGACGAGAACATCTGGACCAGCGCGGGGATCACGTCGGGCATCGATCTGACGCTGCATATGATTAACCGCCTGTGCGGTCCCGAAAAGGCGCTGGCCGTGGCGCGCGAGATGGTGGTCTGGTTCCGCCGTTCCGGTGACGATCCCCAGCTATCTCCGTGGCTACGCTACCGCAATCATCTTCATCCGGCGATTCATCGGGCGCAGGATGCGCTCACCGCCGAGCCGCAAAAAACGTGGAGTTTGCCTGACATTGCCGCACTGGCGCACGTCAGCCCGCGTCATCTCACCCGGCTTTTCCAGTCACATTTAGGCATTAGCGTTCGCGATTATCTGGAGCAGCTGCGTCTGGCGGTGGCGGAGCAATGGCTATTGCAGGGGCGCGGCGTGGAGCAGGCTTCACTGGCGGCAGGGTTTTCCTCCCCGCGCCAGTACCATCGCGCCCGACAGCGAAGCATTAGCTGACGAAGCGGCGAGCGTCGATTTTTTGCAGCAGCATCGACAGCAGCAGGCTGATCGCCAGCGTGGCGGCAAAAATCCAGACGATATCCAGCGCCGGCCAGCTTTTTAGCTCAATACCTCTCGTGCGCAGCGCGTGGATCACCAGCGCGTGAAAACCGTAAATCCCGAGAGAGTGCCGCGAGATAAGACTCAGCACGGGCAGGGGACGCGCGTTCAGGGTGTTTTTGGCGAGCGTGAGCAGCGAGACGGCACAGATAAAGACCATCGGCCCGCAATACAGATACCAGGTATCGGCAAAATTGCCGCGCCACTGCAGCTCGTGCAGCGTCCCGCGTGAAATCACCGCCACCCCAGCGATAAACAGCGCCCCGCAGAGCCAGTTCAGACCGCGTTTTTGCGTATCCATCATCCCGATGGCACGCCCCAGCATGCCGTAAAGCACGTAGTAAAAAGTATCGCCGTTGATATAGAGATTGACCGGCAGCCACTCAAATCCGTCGATTTTCTGTGAGAGCGTATTCGGGTTGGCAATAATGCCAGCCACCACCATCAGGGCCAGCAGCATTTTACCGCTGACGTTTTTTACCTGGATGAGCGGGGAGACCAGATAGATAACGATAATGGCGAAGAAGAACCACAGGTGGTAGAACACCGGTTTTTGCAGCACGTATTTCAGCGATAGTCCGGCGTTTATTGAGGTGAACAGAGTGATATAGAGCAAGGCAACGGCACTGTAGAACCCCAGGCAGGCCGCGATGCGAATGAAGTGCCTCGGCTGCGCGCTGCGTTCGCCAAAAAAGAGAAAGCCGGAAATCATAAAGAACAGCGGCACGCTGACGCGTGACGCAGAGTTGAGAATATTGGCGATATCCCAGTTAACGGGGCTGATGCTGTGCGCATTCGTGACATACCAGGTCGTCGTGTGGATCATGACCACCATCAGACAGGCTATTCCTCGCAGGTTATCAATCCAGTTAATTTTTGACTGCATCAGTTCCTCGTATTCCCTGTAAATTGAGTGTGACTCCCATTGTCCAAATGTCTTCGTTTGGAAAATTCTGAGTTTTATTCCGCAGGCTTGTCGGGAGGCCACGAGATTCGCAGAATGCCGGACCATAATCTATAAAAGCGTTGATACTAAAAATAACAGCCACTGACCAGGGCGGTAATAAAAATGATGATGAAGCGTGTGGCGTCACTCTTTCTGCTGTTGATCCTGGCGGGATGCAGTGCGCCACAGGAAGCCCCTGTGCAAAAAGCGCAGCAGGGTAAAATGAGCCCGGAACGTTCACTGAATATGGAAGCGCTCTGTAAAGATCGGGCCGCTCGCCGCTATAACTCGGACGTGCAGAAAATTGACGTTACCGGCTTCGAACGTTTTCAGGGCAGCTATGAGCTGCGGGGCCATACGTCGCGCAAAGAGGGCTTTGTCTGCTCGTTTGATGCGGACGGTCAGTTTTTACACCTCTCCATGCGCTAGCCTGCTCGTATAATCAACAGCCAGACGTCGTCAGCGTTCTGGTCGGAAGGCTTATTTCCCAATTTTCCCTAAACAACCCCGTTTCGTACTGTATATCTTGCAGCCAGCGGGTATACTGGTCCCTTCCATTTAAAACCACACGTATCCAGCACGAAATACTATGCAAAAGTTTGATACCAAGACCTTCCAGGGCCTGATCCTGACCTTACAGGATTACTGGGCTCGTCAGGGCTGTACCATTGTTCAACCTTTGGACATGGAAGTCGGCGCCGGCACTTCACACCCGATGACCAGCTTACGCGCGTTGGGTCCAGAGCCAATGGCGACTGCTTATGTGCAGCCTTCCCGTCGTCCGACCGATGGTCGTTACGGTGAGAACCCGAACCGTCTGCAGCATTACTATCAGTTCCAGGTGGTGATTAAGCCATCACCCGACAACATTCAGGAACTGTACCTCGGGTCGCTGAAAGAGCTGGGTATGGATCCAACCATCCACGACATCCGTTTCGTGGAAGATAACTGGGAAAACCCAACGCTGGGTGCCTGGGGTCTGGGTTGGGAAGTGTGGCTGAACGGCATGGAAGTGACCCAGTTCACCTACTTCCAGCAGGTGGGTGGTCTGGAATGTAAGCCGATCACCGGTGAGATCACCTACGGTCTGGAACGTCTGGCGATGTACATTCAGGGCGTAGACAGCGTTTACGACCTGGTCTGGAGCGACGGCCCGCTGGGTAAAACCACCTACGGCGACGTGTTCCATCAGAACGAAGTGGAGCAATCCACCTATAACTTCGAATACGCGGACGTGGACTTCCTGTTCACCTGCTTCGAGCAGTATGAGAAAGAAGCGCAGCAGCTGCTGGCGCTGGAGACTCCGCTGCCGCTGCCTGCCTACGAGCGTATTCTGAAGGCCGCCCACAGCTTCAACCTGCTGGACGCCCGCAAAGCCATCTCCGTGACTGAACGTCAGCGCTACATCCTGCGTATTCGTACCCTGACCAAAGCCGTTGCAGAAGCTTACTACGCGTCCCGTGAAGCCCTTGGCTTCCCGATGTGCAACCGAAACAAATAAGAGGCGGCCATGTTTGAGAAAACTTTCCTGGTGGAAATCGGCACCGAAGAGCTGCCACCAAAAGCCCTGCGCAGCCTGGCTGAATCTTTCGCTGCGAACGTGACTGCCGAGCTGGATAACGCTGGCCTGGCACACGGTAACATTGAGTGGTTTGCTGCACCGCGCCGTCTGGCGCTGAAAGTGGCAAATCTGGCGGCGTCTCAGCCGGATCGCGAAGTCGAAAAACGTGGCCCGGCGATTGCCCAGGCTTTTGACGCGGAAGGCAAACCGAGCAAAGCGGCTGAAGGCTGGGCGCGCGGCTGCGGCATCACCGTTGATCAGGCCGAGCGTCTGACCACGGATAAAGGCGAGTGGCTGCTGTACCGTGCGCACGTGAAGGGCGAAAGCGCGGAAGCGCTGCTGCCGGACATGATTGCCATGTCTCTGGCGAAGCTGCCGATTCCTAAGCTGATGCGCTGGGGCGCGTCTGACGTGCACTTCGTGCGTCCGGTTCACACCGTGACCCTGCTGCTGGGCGACACCGTTATTCCGGCCACCATTCTGGGCGTGGCGTCCGATCGCGTGATCCGCGGCCACCGCTTTATGGGCGAGCCTGAGTTCACTATCGACAATGCCGACCAGTATCCGCAAATCCTGCTGGAGCGCGGTAAAGTTATTGCCGACTACGAACAGCGTAAAGCCAAAATCAAAGCGGACGCCGAAGAAGCGGCGCGCCAGATTGGCGGTAACGCCGACCTGAGCGAAAGCCTGCTGGAAGAAGTGACCTCTCTGGTTGAATGGCCGGTTGTGCTGACCGCGAAGTTTGAAGAGAAATTCCTGGCCGTACCGGCTGAAGCGCTGGTGTACACCATGAAGGGTGACCAGAAGTATTTCCCGGTCTACGCCAACGACGGCAAGCTGCTGCCGAACTTCATCTTCGTGGCGAACATCGAATCGAAAGATCCGATCCAGATTATCTCCGGTAACGAGAAGGTCGTGCGTCCACGTCTGGCGGATGCCGAGTTCTTCTTCAACACCGACCGTAAAAAGCGTCTGGAAGATAACCTGCCGCGCCTGCAGACCGTGCTGTTCCAGCAGCAGCTGGGGACGCTGCGCGACAAGACCGACCGCATTGCGGAGCTGTCCGGCTGGATTGCCCGTGAAATTGGTGCGGACGTTAACCACGCTACGCGTGCGGGTCTGCTGTCCAAGTGCGACCTGATGACCAACATGGTGTTCGAATTTACCGACACCCAGGGCGTCATGGGCATGCACTACGCGCGTCACGATGGCGAAGCGGAAGACGTGGCTGTGGCCCTGAACGAGCAGTATCAGCCGCGCTTTGCGGGTGACGAACTGCCGTCCAACCCGGTTGCCTGTGCTGTAGCGATTGCCGATAAGATGGACACCCTGGCGGGTATCTTTGGTATCGGTCAGCATCCGAAAGGCGACAAAGACCCGTTTGCGCTGCGTCGTGCTGCGCTGGGCGTGCTGCGTATTATCGTTGAGAAGAACCTGAACCTGGATCTGCAGACCCTGACCGAAGAAGCAGTGCGTCTGTACGGCGACAAGCTGACCAACGCGAACGTGGTGGATGACGTCATCGACTTCATGCTCGGTCGTTTCCGCGCCTGGTATCAGGACGAAGGTTACACTGTTGACACCATTCAGGCGGTGCTGGCGCGTCGTCCGACCCGTCCGGCTGATTTCGATGCGCGTATGAAGGCGGTTTCCCACTTCCGTACGCTGGAAGCGGCATCTGCCCTGGCCGCGGCCAACAAGCGTGTATCCAACATTCTGGCGAAATCCGACGAGACGCTGAACGAGCGCGTAAACGCCGCGACGCTGAAAGAGCCGGAAGAGATCGCCCTGGCGATGCAGGTTGTGGTGCTGCGCGACAAGCTCGAGCCTTACTTCGCGGAAGGTCGCTACCAGGAAGCGCTGGTGGAGCTGGCCGAGCTGCGTGACGTTATCGACGCCTTCTTCGAGAAAGTGATGGTGAACGTAGAAGATAAAGAGCTGCGTATTAACCGTCTCTCTATGCTCGAGAAACTGCGCGAGCTGTTCCTGCGCGTAGCGGATATTTCGCTGCTGCAGTAATGTATCCGCTGTTACACATGCTAAAAACCCGCTTCGGCGGGTTTTTTTATGGGTCTTTTGTAGGCCGGATAAGCGCAGCGCCATCCGGCAGGTTTAGCCGATCGCGATTGTGCCTTCGTCTGTCTGCAGCCAGCGCGGTGCCTTCAGCGTATCAGCAAAGTAGCTGACCAGCTCGCACAGCAAATCTTCCATCACGATTTCAGATTGTCGCGGCAGTGAGCCGTTCATCAGCATCTGCGTAAGCTCCTGACAGTAGCGCCCCAGCTGATCGCATTCGGGTTCGAAAGCCGGAACGCGTGACGGGAGTTCCTTCACGGTCAGGCTGGCTTTTAAAGCGTCCGGAATAGGTTCCAGAAGCGTGGGTTGCAGAAGATTCAGACAGGCATAAAGTCTGCCGTAAAGCGCCATTTTTGGGGCGGGTTCTTCGCAATCTACCAGTGCGTCGGTAAAACGTTCGCAGTTATCCGCCAGTTCGGTGAAGTCGGTGGCGTGGTTGAAGGGCAGGGTGAATAAAGAATGAGCTTGGGTTGGGGTAGTAGCCATATTGGCAGCCTCCGATAAGTGATAAAGCTTCCACCACCGGAAATGCTAACTTCGCTGGTGGTGGACTGAACAGAGTTAGCATTACCGGCCTTATCGGATACCGGCGCATCTTTCGATGCCCCTGCTCAGCCCACCATTGAGATGTAGCAAAGCATGCTGCACATAATGTGCCGCCGATAAGATAAGCCAGGATGCTAAACCCGGCACCTGATTTTGCAGGTGCAAAGAGAACTTACTGCTCATCAAGACAGGCGGCAATAGATTTGAGCTATGCCACTGAGGATATTACCATTTCTGGAAAGAGACTCGCAAAATTACCGCAATGAAAAGCATACTGCGGGCAGAGGTCTTACAGCGACGCTATGGTCCGGCTGTAAATCGCTGAGGCGTTTCCTGCAGGCCGGGGCGAGGCGCATGGATGCGCCGAGAGGGCGGGCTTTACAGGGATGTTACCTCCGCCCGTCCCCGATAAGCCGGAAGGAATAAGCCGAAGGTACCGCGTAGCGGCGATTTACCGCCGGGAGCCCGGGTAGCCAGGGTGGTGGCGACTGAGCCACCCTGGCACGTTCACGGGTATTGTCGTTACAGAGTAGCAAGGAACATAAAGTGAACGGAATGACCACCAGAGCCGTATGCTCCCCCTCACCCTAACCCTCTCCCCAAAGGGGCGAGGGGATTGTTCACTGCTCGCATTAATTTGTGGGGATCCCTCAGCCCAAAGGGAGAGGGAGTATAAGTCGCCCAAAATTTAACCTTGAAATGGTCAACCCATTACCGCTATCCTTATCCCGTTAACTTTCTCGCGCTGGAGCGCCCCCCAAAAATGAACAAACACGACTGATGAATTTCGATCCTTGCTAAACGCTACCGCGTCGGCAGGGGATGTTTTGATTTCATTCAGGAGTGCTTATGGCTCATTTTGCGCAGTCCCCTTCTTTTATTTTGCATCAGGTCACCTGTCAGTTTCCGACGGGCGATATTCTTTTTGGTCCTCTGAATCTCACGCTGGAGCCCTCCCTGTGCGCGCTGGTTGGCCGCAACGGCAGCGGGAAAACGCGTCTGCTGCGTCTGCTGGCGGGGATGGACGAACCGGCTACCGGTCATATTGAACGCTTTGGCTCGCATACCTGGGTGGCGCAGCAACACGCTATTTCGCCGCAGACGGCGCTGGCTGAACTGCTCGGGTATGACGCGATTTTTAAGGCGCGTAAGCGCATCGACAGCGGCGATTACCAGCCTGACGATCTGGCGTTGCTCGACGGCCGCTGGGATGTCGCTGAGCGCCTGGGCGAGGCGTTTATGAATGCGCAGCTCCCACCGTTTGATCCGGATAAGCTCGCCATTGAACTCAGCGGCGGCGAGCGCATTCGCGCCCTGCTGTGTGGGGCGTTTACGGCGAAAGCGGATTTCCTGCTGCTGGACGAACCCACTAACCATCTGGATCGACAAGGCCGGGCGTGGTTCTACGACCAGTTGAGTCGGTATCAGGGCGGAGTACTGGTGGCCTCCCATGACCGTGAGTTACTGGCTCAGGTACCCCGTATCCTTGAGCTGAGCGCCTCGGGTCTGCGCAGCTACGGCGGGAATTATGCGGATTATCAAACCCAGCGCGATGCCGAACAGCAGGCGGCCCGCTCGGCGCTGGAACATGCGGCAACCGAGCGCAAGCGTACACGGGCACGGATGCAAAAAGAGCATGACGACAGCCAGCGGCGTTCGGCAAAGACATTGCGCACCGTCGATACCCTGAATATCGCGTCGTTCGAGCGGGTCAAATATAAAGGCGCGGCAAAGGAGCGGGTCGGCTCCTGGAAAAAACAGCACAGCGAGCAAAATGAAGCGCTGAACGCCGCGGTTAACAAGGCGCGTGAACGCGTTGAAGACGATAACCCGGTGATGTTCACTCTGCCGGGGAGTCAGGTTCCGGAGGGGAAGCAGGTGCTGGTGCTGGAGGATCTGGTGCTGCCGCATGTGCCTGTTCCTCCGCTAAACTGGCGGATGGATGGACCGATGCGCGTGGCGTTAAAGGGGCCGAACGGCTGCGGAAAATCGACGCTGTTAAAAACCCTCCTCGGCGAGATTGTCCCCCATTCGGGTACCTGTAAGGTATCCGCCAGCTGCGCTTATCTCGACCAACATCTGTCCCGGCTCGATCTTTCGCAGTCGGTCATGACGCATCTCAACCTGAGTCATACGCCTCTGGAAGAGGGGGTATTGCGAACCCGTCTGGCGCAGCTTCAGCTGGGGGCTGACAAAGTGATGCTCCCGCTGGCGGAGCTCAGCGGCGGCGAGCGTCTTAAGGCCGCCCTGGCCTGCGTGCTGTGGCGCGCGGAGTCCACGCAGCTTCTGCTGCTGGATGAACCGACCAACCATCTGGATCTGGCCTCGGTCCAGGCCATTGAAGCCGCGCTGGCCGGTTTCCCCGGGGCTCTGCTGGTGGTATCACACGATGAGGCTTTTCTAAGAGGATTAACATTAACGCATGAGCTGGTGTGGGAAGAGGCGGGCTGGCGTTGTGATAGCCTTTAAAACACAAGCCCCCGCAAAGGCGGGGGCATTCAATCTTCACTACGCTATCTGTTTGCTGAGTGCAGGGTTGGCCTGAATCAGGCGCATCAGCCTTAACTCGGTTGGAGTGGGTTTCTCACGTTTTGACTCCCACTCCTGCACCATAGCCACGCTGACACCCATCGCTCTGGCGAATTCTTCCGTTTTCAGTCCTGTCCCTTTGCGCAATTGCTCATATTCTGTAAAGGGATTGGATTTTTGTTGCAGGGTAATCGTCTGCGGTACATCTTTAAAAATGATCTGTTCCAGACTGCTCAGCAGTTCAAACTCAGGATCTTTATATTCCATTGAGGACTCCTCTTAAATCTCACATCGTGATCAAGAACATCAGAGAGCCAATTAAGAATAGTCCCTAATACCAACCCAGGATCGTCACGGGTGTGATTAATCGTGCGGTAACGATCGCTGTATCCGATTCAGCAATATGGATAGTTATGCTAATTCCCTGATTAGTCATATGTCGGCTTCGCCAGGTATTTTTTTGTAAATGGTAAGAAATAAATCGGCAATAGCCGTTTTGCATGAAAAGAGTATCTTGCAAGGCTGACCTGGACTATCCTTGTCAGCGTCGGGCACGCGTGTGCCGGTGTGCGCTTTTTTGGGTGAAAGGAGTAATAAAATGGCGACAGGAAAGTCCTGCTCTCGCTGGTTTGCGCCTATTGCGGCGTTGTTGATGGTTGTTAGCCTGAGTGGGTGTTTTGATAAAGAAGGCGATCAGCGCAAAGCGTTTATCGATTTTCTGCAGAATACAGTGATGCGCAGCGGCGAACGGTTGCCGACGCTGACTGCGGATCAGAAAAAACAGTTTGGCCCCTTCGTGTCCGATTACGCCATTCTATATGGTTATTCACAGCAGGTGAGCCAGGCGATGGATTCCGGTATCCGTCCCGTGGTGGATAGCGTGAACGCCATTCGCGTTCCGCAGGATTACATGACGCAGCGTGAACCGCTTCGCCAGTCCAACGGTGCGCTTGGCGTGCTGAGCCAGCAGTTGCAGAATGCGAAAATGCAGGCTGACGCGTCACGTTCTGCGCTGAAGCAGGGCGACGATCTCAAACCGGTCTTCGACAAAGTGTATGAGAAAGTGGTGACCAAGCCGTCTGAAGCGCTGCAACCGCTGATCCCGGCCGCGCAAATTTTCACGCAGCAGCTGGTCCAGGTGGGTGACTTTATCGCCCAGCAGAATACGCAGGTGAGCTTTGTTGCCAACGGTATTCAGTTCCCGACCTCGCAGCAGGCAAGCCAGTACAATACGCTGATTGGGCCGCTGGCCTCCCAGCATCAGGCCTTTAGCCAGGCCTGGAGTGCCGCAGTCACTGCCACAGAATAAACCGAAAAACCCCGCTTCTGGCGGGGTTTTTTATGCATAGCGAAAATAACGCTTGTCATTCCTCTACCACATCGGTATAACTATCCCCGTCGGTTTGTTACACAGACCTAAAGCAGTTTAGTAAAGCAGTCCAGATTGTTATCCATAGATACCCTTCGTTGTGACCCTTCCTTCATCGCTTAAAAATCTGTAACGCAATCCATCAAGCCGGAAGGCACAATATATTTGTTAATAAGGTAATTTCTATGTCTGCTAAAATGACTGGTCTGGTTAAATGGTTCAACGCTGATAAAGGTTTCGGCTTCATCACTCCTGACGATGGCTCTAAAGACGTGTTCGTACACTTCTCTGCTATCCAGAACGATGGCTACAAATCTCTGGACGAAGGTCAGAAAGTGTCCTTCACCATCGAAAGCGGCGCTAAAGGCCCAGCAGCTGGTAACGTTGTAAGCCTGTAAGCTTCCAACCCAGTAGCACAAAATTCAAAAACCCGCCTTCTGGCGGGTTTTTTCGTTTCTATCGTTGCACCTGCGGGTTCACGCAGTTTATCTCCACCTTTCCGCTAAGGGCGGCGATGAGATTATCGACCGCAGTGGCCGCCATGTTGTAGCGCGTCTCATGGGTGGCTGAGCCGATGTGCGGCAACGCAACCACGTTAGGCAGCGAAAGCAGTGGCGAATCCACCGGCAGCGGCTCCTGCTCAAAGACGTCCAGACCTGCTGCATGGATCTCACCGTTCTGCAGGGCCTCAATCAGCGCCTTTTCATCTACCACCGGGCCACGACCCGCGTTGATGAAAATGGCTGACTGCTTCATTTTCTTAAACGCTTCTTTGCCAATCAGATGACGGGTTTCGTCCGTCAGCGGCAGGACAAGGCAGACAAAATCGGCCTCCTGCAGCAGGGTATCCAGCTCGCAGTAACGGGCGTTGAAGCGTTCTTCGGCTTCACTATGGTGGCGACGCGCGTTATACAGAATCGGCATGTTAAAACCAAAATGCGCGCGCTGCGCCAGTGCCAGCCCGATACGCCCCATACCGACAATGCCCAGCGTTTTACCGTGAACGTCCACGCCGAACCAGTCCGGACCAATGCTTTTTGTCCACTCGCCCGCTTTGACGCGCTCGGCGACTTCCACTACGCGACGGGCCGTGGTGAGCATCAGCGCCATCAGCGTGTCAGCCACGGTTTCCGTCAGGGCATGCGGCGTATGCATCAGCAGGATCTTGCGGACGTTAAGGGCGTCCACATCAAAGTTGTCGTAACCCACGGAAACAGTAGAGGTAGCACGAAGCTTCGGCATTTTCTCCAGCAGGGCGACATCCACTTTCTCGCTTGAACCCAGCAGGCCTTCGGCGCTGGCGAACGCGTCGGCGTGCTGTGCCACGGTTTCCGGGCGCAGGTTCTTCACCTGGGTGACGGTGAAGTGTTCTTCAAGACGTTTCTGCAGATCTTCCGGCAGTGCTTTATACAAAATGACGGACGGCTTCATGCTAATCTCCGTTGATTTTTAAGGATTCAGGCGTGTCGAGCGCCGACAGGGTGTTGTTGATTATTAGCAGGCTTAACAACCAGAGTAAGCCACACCGAGGCGAAAAGCGCCACCCCCATAAAGATGTACGATGCGGACGGACTGCCGGTAGCACCGTTCAGGTAACCGACGAACCAGGAGCCGCAGAACGAGCCCAGTGCACCCATGCTGTTAATCAATGCCATTGCACCACCCGCGACGTTACGCGGGAGCATTTCCGGGATGATGGCAAAGAACGGTCCGTACGGGGCGTACATGGCGGCACCGGCAATCACCAGCAGGGTATAAGAGGCCCAGAAATGATTTGCGCCCACGGCCCAGGAGCCAATAAAGGCGAAGGCAGCAATCAGCAGCAGCGGCCAGACAAACAGCTTGCGGTTCTGCAGCTTGTCCGACGCCCAGGAGACGATAATCATCGCGATGGTTGCCGCCAGATACGGTACGGATGACAGCCAGCCTACTTCGACCATGCCGAGGTTTTCACCGCCGCTGCGGATAATGGACGGCAGCCACAGCACAAAACCGTACACGCCAATGCTCCAGGTAAAGTACTGCGCGCAGAGCAGGATTACGTTACGCGAGCGGAAGGCTTCACCATAGTTACGTACCGCCTTCAGACCTTGCTGTTCTTTGTCCAGCTGCGCCTGCAGCGCCGCTTTTTCATCTTCGGAAAGCCATTTCGCCTGGGCAGGTTTATCTTTCACCAGCACCCACCAGCAGAAGGCCCAGATAATCGCCGGCACCCCTTCGATGATAAACATTTCGCGCCAGCCGAAGGACTGAATCAGGTAGCCGGACACCACCGACATCCACAGTACCGTGACCGGGTTACCGAGGATCAGGAAGGTATTCGCGCGCGAGCGTTCAGATTTGGTAAACCAGTTGCTGATGTAGATCAGCATCGCGGGCATAACCGCCGCCTCAACGACGCCGAGGATAAAGCGAATGGCGGCCAGGGCAGGAATATTGTTCACCATGCCGGTCAGTGACGCGCAGGCGCCCCACAGGATCAGACAGATGAAGATCAGCTTACGCACGCTGCGGCGTTCCGCATAAATCGCGCCGGGGATCTGGAAGAAGAAGTAGCCCAGGAAGAAAAGGGCACCCAGCAGGGAGGAGATACCTTTTGTGATGCCAAGGTCCTCTGTGATCCCCGCCGCGGACGCGAAGCTGAAGTTGGCACGGTCAAGGTACGCCAGGCTGTACGTGATAAACACGATTGGCATGATGTACCACCAGCGTTTTACTGCATTGGTCGAACTGTTCATAGGCTTGCCTCTGTTGTTGAGGTTGTTACCGCCGTTGTCTGTAGGGTACACGGTGGCTTAATTATCTGGTGCGGCTTGTTGCCCTCACCCTGGCCCTCTCCCACCGGGAGAGGGAATTCATACTCCGAGCTGTGCTCGGGTGGGTAATCCTTCGCTGTCGCCCTGCACCTGAATGGCCAGCGAGCCAATCTTGTTGCCCCGCGCGACGGCCTGCTGCAGCGTTTTGCCTTCCAGCAGGGCGCTAATTACGCCAACGGCAAAGCCGTCGCCCGCGCCGACCGTGTCGACCACGTTCTCAACCTTCACCGCCGCGACCGCGCCCTGTTCGCCGTTGGCCGTCTTAAACCATGCGCCATCGGCACCGGTTTTCAGCACCACCGCTTTTACCCCTTTATTCAGGTAGAAATCGGCAATGCCTTCCGGCGTATTTTCGCCGGTCAGGATCATCCCTTCTTTCAGGCCCGGCAGAACCCAGTCCGCTCTGAACGCCAGACGGTTGAGCTTCTCGACCATTTCCGCTTCGCTTTTCCACAGCACCGGGCGCAAATTCGGATCGAACGAGATCGTTTTGCCCTGGGCTTTCAGAGTGGCTGCCGCATGGTCCAGCAGCTCATACGAGCTGGCAGAGAGCGCTGCCGCCACGCCGCTCAGGTGCAGATGGCGCGCGGAGGCAAAGTAATCGGCGTGGTAATCCGCGACAGAGAGGTGGCTTGCGGCCGATCCTTTGCGGAAATACTCCACGATGGGATCGGTTCCATTTTCGACCTTAGATTTAAGCTGAAACCCGGTAGGGAAGCGTCCGTCGAGGGTCACGCCTGCGGCATCGATACCCTCTTTTTTCAGCGAATCGAGAACGAAATGGCCAAAGCTGTCATCCCCTACGCGGCTGACCCAGCCCACGTTCAGGCCGAGACGCGCCAGGCCGGTCGCGACGTTCAGTTCTGCGCCTGCGACACGCTTGATAAAGTGCTCTACCGCGCTCAGTTCGCCCGTTTCAGTGGCGACAAACATCGCCATGGCTTCGCCGATCGTGATGACATCCAGCGTCTTGTGCATGATTTACTCCTCGCGCAGCAGGTTGACGTAATGGCGGGTAACGGCGGTTAAATCCGTCCCTTCCAGCGGGAACTCGATCCCGCGTGGGGCATCGGCAGGCAGCTGCCCGAGCAGATCCAGCCAGCGCGCATCGGCGTGGTCCGGTGCCACGGCGCGGAAGTTATCTTTATGCGGCACGGCGGCTTTAACGTGGATATAGCTCACCGCAGGGGCCAGATGACGTGCGGCTTCTTCAGGCGAATCGCCAACCCACAGCCAGTTGCCCATGTCGAAGGTCAGCGTGACGGGGAGCGCCATTTCCCGGCAGGCGGCCTGGAAGCGCTGCATGGGGGCGAGCTGTCCGCAGTCGGTCTGATCGTTCTCTACGACCAGCGCCATGCCGCTTGCGTTCAACAGGCTACGCAGAGCGTCGAGAGGCTGCGCGTCGCGGAAATGGCCCAGGGAAACCTTTAGCCACAGGGCGTTCAGGGTGCTGGCCTCAGAGAGATAGCGGGTCAGGTCCGGGTTGAGGGTGCCGTCGGGCATAAACAGGGCGGCGGGGGCGGAGTAGCACGCCAGCAGGCCGAGCAGCTCAATGGATTCTCCCAGCGCCGGCAGCGCCAGCAGCTCGTCGCTGCTGAACAGTTCCCGGCGGATCTCCACGCCGTCTGCCCCTGCGCCTGCAATAACGGGCAGCATCGCCCGCTGACCGCCCGCCTGTCGCACCTGTTCCGCACCGTACGCGGCGGTGACCACCATAATTTTCCTGCCCATCTTCGGACTCCATCGCAACATATCAATACTATTACGCTAGATGGAACCGGTTCCAAAGAAAAGGTCAGGATGTTGAATTTATGATCGCTATCACAAGGGAAATTTAACGTGCGGTGGAGCCGCGAACGATCAGCTCGCCGGAGAAGACCTGCTCGCGAACGGCATCGCTGGTGCCTTCAATACGACGAACCACTTGTTCAACAGCAGCATAGCCAATCTGCCAGGTGGGTTGTTTGAGTGTCGTAATGCCGACGCCGGCCAGCTCCGCCCACTCCAGCTCATCAAACCCCAGCAGACCGATATCGCTGCCCCAGTGCAGGCCAATACGCTTGAGCGAGCGGGCGACCTGGAGCGTCAGCGCCCCGTTGGCGGAGATAACGGCTTTGCGCATCCCGCGATGGCGCGTATGGAACTGACGCAGGGTGTTGTCGAGCTGCCCCGCCTCGTGAAGCGGCGTTTCGGCATTTTCGGCGATCACGCCGGGATATCGCTCCAGCGTGGCACGAAATGCGCTCAGGCGCTCGCGACGGGTGTTGACCATCCCCAGCGGTTCACTCAGAAACAGAATGGCCTCGAAGCCCTGTTCGATCAGATGTTCGGTGGCGGTCGTGGCGGCCTGGGTGTTATCCAGCCCGACGACATCGCAGGCAAATTCCGGGATTTTACGGTCGATAAGGACCATCGGCAGGGAGGATTGCTGCAGGCGGTTTAACCCCTCTTCGCGCATGCCCACCGCGTTAACCACGATCCCTTCCACCTGATAGCTGCGCAGCAGGTCGAGGTAATGCAGCTCCTGATCGACTTCGTTGTTGGTATTACAGACCAGCGGCGTGAAACCCTTCTCGCGACAGGCGGCTTCAATACCGCTAAGCACGTTCACGGAATAGGGGTTGGTGATATCGGCGATGATAAGCCCGATAAGGCGGGTGCGACCGCGTTTAAGCCCGCGCGCCATGAGGCTGGGACGGTAGTCGAGATCGGCAATGGCTTGTTCAATACGCGCCAGCAGTGCGTCGGACAACAGGTGTTTCTCGCCATTGAGGTAGCGCGAAATGCTGGTTTTACCGGTTTTGGCGGCTTTCGCCACGTCGCTGATGGTGGCCCGGGCTGGTTTGCTCATCGCTGATTTCCCTGAATTTAGTGAGAATACCTTAGCGGGAAAATCGGACGAATCAAGTAATTTGCCCGGTGGCGCTGCGCTTACCTGGGGTGCGGTCTGGTGCCCACACCCCAACCCTCTCCCACGGGGAGAGGGGGAAATGCGATTACTGAATTGGGCTTAACGTAATCTCAACGCGGCGGTTCTGCGCTTTGCCTTCCGCCGTGCTGTTGCTGGCGATAGGGTTGGCAGGGCCCATGCCGCTGGTGCGGATGCGGTTCGCTTCAACGCCCTGGGTGATCAGCGAGCTGGCCACGGCATCGGCGCGCTGCTGGGACAGACGCATGTTCAGATCCTGGCTGCCGGTGCTGTCGGTGTAGCCCATCACGTTTACAGCGGTCTTGTTGTACTCTTTCAGCACCATCGCCACGCCGGTCAGGGTATTCGCACCCGCCGGTTTCAGCGTTGCGCTGCTGCTGTCGAAGGTCACGTTGTTCGGCATGTTCAGGATGATGTTATCGCCGCTGCGCGTCACGCTCACGCCGGTTCCCTTCATTTTGTCGCGCAGCTTCGCTTCCTGCACGTCCATGTAATAGCCTACGCCGCCGCCAAGCGCTGCGCCTGCCGCTGCGCCAATCAGCGCGCCTTTGCCGCGGTCTTTCTTGGAGGAGGAGAGCGCCCCAACGCCTGCGCCGACCAGCGAGCCGATACCCGCGCCAATGCCGGATTTACCCGCTTCGCGTTCACCGGTGTAAGGGTTGGTTGTGCAGCCAGAAACAGCCAGGGCACCGCTCACCAGAGCGGCAATAACGAGTACGCGTTTTTTCATCTTCTTTCCTTAATCCTTTTTATTCTTTGCCACGGCGAGCGTGGCAGTTGATTATGACGTCCAGATACGGAGAAAATTCCGGGTATAACTCTGAAATTTGTGACAAACCATAAACTGCCTCAGCAAGAAGGCCGTAAAACCTGCACGCAACCAGGAGCGCACGCTTGAGCACCTCAACGAAAACCATTCTGACCGCCGCCCACTGGGGACCGATGCTGGTCGAAACTGATGGCGAAAATGTTCTGTCGTCCCGCGGGGCACTGCCAACCCAACATCCCAACTCGTTACAGACCGTCGTTCGCGATCAGGTGCATAGCAAAACGCGCGTGCGCTGGCCGATGGTGCGTAAAGGTTTTCTGGCCTCGCCGGACAAGCCGCAGGGAGTTCGCGGTCAGGATGAGTTTGTTCGCGTGAGCTGGGATGACGCACTGGCGCTTATCCACGCCCAGCACAAGCGCATTCGCGACAGTTACGGTCCGTCGTCCATTTTCGCCGGGTCCTACGGCTGGCGTTCTAACGGGGTTCTGCATAAGGCTTCAACGCTGCTGCAGCGCTATATGAGCCTGGCAGGAGGCTATACCGGTCATCTGGGGGATTACTCCACCGGTGCGGCGCAGGCGATCATGCCGTACGTCGTGGGAGGGAACGAAGTATACCAGCAGCAGACCAGCTGGCCGCTGGTGC
The DNA here is from genome assembly GCF_055817355.1 of Enterobacter sp. PL_is379. Lineage (NCBI taxonomy): Bacteria > Pseudomonadati > Pseudomonadota > Gammaproteobacteria > Enterobacterales > Enterobacteriaceae > Enterobacter > Enterobacter sp. PL_is379. Next base: position 15,740 of record NZ_JBVPGT010000025.1, on the reverse strand, counting down.
TGGAACATACCGATGTGGTCGTGCTCTGGAGCGCTAACCCCCTTAACACATTGAAAATTGCCTGGAATGCCAGCGACGAGCAGGGCATTGGATATTTCGACGCGCTGCGCAAAAGCGGCAAGCGCATCATCTGCGTTGACCCCATGCGCTCTGAAACCATGGATTTCTTCGGCGACAGCGCCGAGTGGATTGCCCCCCATATGGGCACCGACGTGGCAATGATGCTGGGTATCGCCCATACGCTGGTCGAAAACGGCTGGCACGATGTCGAATTCCTGACGCGCTGTACCACCGGCTTCGATAAGTTCGCCGACTACCTGACGGGCCAGTCCGATGGGGTGGCGAAAACGGCAGAGTGGGCAGCAGCGATTTGTGGCGTTACAGCGGAAAAACTCCGCGAACTGGCGGCGTTGTTCCATAAAAACACCACGATGTTAATGTCCGGCTGGGGGATGCAGCGCCAGCAGTTTGGCGAGCAAAAACACTGGATGCTGGTGACCCTTGCCGCGATGCTTGGGCAGATCGGTACGCCGGGCGGCGGTTTTGGTCTCTCCTATCATTTTGCCAATGGCGGTAACCCCACGCGTAAAGCGGCGGTGCTGGCGTCTCTGCAAGGCTCGGTGCAGGGCGGCGTGGATGCTGTGGATAAAATCCCGGTGGCGCGTATTGTTGAAGCCCTGGAGAATCCGGGCGGTTTTTATCAGCACAACGGTCTGGACCGCCACTTCCCGGATATTAAATTTGTCTGGTGGGCGGGCGGGTCGAACTTCACGCACCATCAGGATACCAACCGCCTGATCCGCGCCTGGCAAAAGCCGGAGCTGGTGGTGATTTCCGAGTGCTTCTGGACCGGCTCGGCCAAACACGCCGACATCGTGCTCCCGGCGACCACCTCGTTTGAGCGTAACGATCTCACCATGACCGGCGACTACAGCAACCAGCATATGGTCCCGATGAAGCGCGTAGTGGCCCCGCGAGATGAAGCACGTGATGATTTTGACGTGTTTGCTGAACTGAGCGAGCTGTGGGAAGCGGGCGGTCGCGCGCGTTTTACCGAAGGGAAAAGCGATCTGCAATGGCTGGAGACCTTCTACCAGATTGCCGGACAGCGCGGCGCGGCGCAGGGCGTGACGCTTCCGCCCTTTGCTGAGTTCTGGGAGGCGAACCAGATCGTCGAGATGCCGGAGAGTGAACAGAACGCGAAGTTTGTCCGTTTTGCCGATTTCCGCCGCGACCCCGAGAACCACCCGCTGAAAACCGAGAGCGGAAAGATTGTGATCCACAGCGAGCGCATCGCCAGCTTTGGTTATGCCGACTGCCCGCCACACCCTATGTGGCTTGAGCCGGACGAGTGGCACGGTAATGCCCGGCCGGAGCAGCTGCAGGTGTTGTCAGCGCATCCCGCGCACCGTCTGCACAGCCAGCTTAACTATACCTCCCTGCGCGAGCAGTATGCGGTCGCCGGGCGAGAGCCGATCACGCTGAATACCCTCGATGCGCAGGCCCGCGGGATTGCGGACGGCGACGTGGTGCGCGTCTGGAACTCGCGTGGGCAGGTGCTGGCAGGGGCGGTGGTGAGCGACGGGATTAAACAGGGCGTGATCTGCATTCATCAGGGCGCATGGCCTGACCTTGATCTCGCCGAAGGTGGTATCTGTAAAAACGGGGCGGTTAACGTGCTGACCAAAGATCTCCCCAGCTCGAAGCTGGGGAACGGTTGCGCAGGGAATACGACCCTGGCCTGGGTCGAGAAATATCAGGGGCCCGCGCTTACCTTAACGGCGTTTGATCCGCCTGCCAGCTCATGATCCACGTCGGGTGCTGGGTGTCATCCTGCCAGGCGCTGTCTTCAATGCGAAAGCCCTGCGCATGGTAGAAATTCACCGCCCGAACATTTTTCTGGTACACCTCCAGGCTTAAGTGCGGAAAGCGCTGTTGAACATAGTTCAGCAGCGCGCGCCCGATGCCTTTCCCGATGCATGACGGTGCGACAAACAGCGCGCCGACAAACTGAGACTGCATCACGCTGATAAATCCGCAAGGTTTGCCATCCTGTTCCCAGACCCAGGTTTCGGCTGACGGCAGGTAAACATCCCGCACCATGGCCTCGTTCTCTTTCCAGTAACCCGGCTCGATAAACGGATGTGCTTCCGTGGTGCTTTCAAGCCAGAGGCTCAGAAGCGGCGCGGTATTTTCACTTTGCCATTTGCGGATCATGATGGCCTCCCGGATGACAGAAGCAGCCGGTAACGTGGTCGTTGACCAGGCCACAGGCCTGCATAAAGGCGTAGCAGATGGTGGAGCCGACAAACTTAAAGCCGCGTTTTTTCAGGGCCTTCGAGAGCGCATCCGAGGCCGGAGTGGAGGCCGGGATGTCCGCGAGCGTGGTGGCCTGGGTAACCTGAGGATCGTTGTTCACAAACGTCCAGACAAAATCTGAAAATGATTCGCCGTTTTGCTCCATCGCCAGATAAGCGCGTGCGTTACCGATGATGGCCTGGATCTTACCGCGATGGCGGATGATGCCGGCATCCTGCACCAGTCGCTCGACGTCCTCATCGGTCATCGCAGCGACGGCGACAGGATCGAACTGGTGAAAGGCGTTGCGATAGTTTTCGCGTTTTTTCAATACCGTAATCCACGATAACCCCGCCTGCTGGCCCTCCAGGCAGATCATCTCAAAGAGCTTTTTGCCATCCGTTTCGGGCACGCCCCATTCCCGATCGTGATAGTCGATATAAAGCTGATCCTGGCTCACCCAACCGCAACGTTCCATCCGTCATCTCCCTTATTGATACTGATTTCGCAAAAATTTCGTTCTGACTGGCTTGACGTGTTTACTATAAAGACAATAGTTAATACAGGGCTATATGCTCTCTAAAGTCTTCCTGAATAACGACAAATATCGCCGAATTCGGCTCTCTCTGGGGTCGCGTTGATGATGATAAAAAAAATCAGTGGTCGCCATGCTGCTTCTGGCCTGGTGGGAATTTCAGCCTGCCTGTGTTTTTGTAATACGGCGTCTGCCTGGCAACAGGAATATATCGTTTCAGACGCCCAAAATAATACGGCGGAACGCTATACATGGGACGCGGATCACCAACCGCGTTATGAGGATATTCTTGCGGAGCGTATCCAGTCTTCGCAAAACGCGCCAGGTCTTGCCCTGAATATTCCGTCAGGCAGCACCACGGAGGGGGCGATGAGCGTGGGCTGGAATTTTCCGGTTTCAGCGCGTATCACCACCGGGCCGGTAGTGGCGTGGCGGTACGATGGCACGGCTCCGATGATGATCAACGAGTTTGGTGATAGCGCGTCGACGCAGGCGCTCACCGACCCGCTCTGGCATGCCAGCGTCAGCACGCTGGGGTGGCGTGTGAATACCCAGTACGGCGATCTCCGTCCCTGGGCGCAGATCAGCTATAACCAGCAGTTTGGTGAAAACCAGTGGAAATCGCAGTTTGGCATGCCGCAAACGCCAGCCCCTGCCCAAAACGGTAGCTGGATGGATGTCACCGTGGGAACGGATATTCCCTTTAATACGCACATGGCGGCGTATGCGTCGCTGGCTCAGGGGGAACACACCTCCACCGGTGAGGAGTTTTTATACACCCTTGGCGTCAGCGCAAATTTCTAGAGTTGTTACTTTTTTAAACGTTACGATAACATCTCGAATACAACAACCACGGGCTTTACAGCGATAGCAGATACTAACACGCTATCGCTTTATTCCCATGCCAGGCCATTCATTCCCGATTCCAGGCATTTCATTCCGTTCCGCCTGCATTTCATGCCGTTTTACCCCAGGCATATTAAGGTTTTGTTTATCGTTGTCCTCAGCGAACTTCCTTAATTTCTCTTGCAGGACAACTGCCATGAACACACCAACTTATAACCGCACGCGCTGGCTCACGCTCTTTGGCACCATCGTCACCCAGTTTGCGCTGGGCTCGGTCTATACCTGGAGCCTGTTTAACAGCGCGCTTTCCGACAAGCTCGGCGCGCCGGTCAGCCAGGTCGCGTTCTCCTTTGGTCTGCTGAGCCTGGGTCTGGCGATTTCGTCTTCCGTCGCGGGCAAGCTGCAGGAGCGTTTTGGCGTGAAGCGCGTGACCATGGCGTCCGGCATTCTGCTGGGGCTGGGCTTTTTCCTGACGGCGCATTCCAGCAACCTGATGATGCTGTGGCTGAGCGCCGGCGTGCTGGTGGGGCTGGCCGATGGCGCGGGGTACCTGCTTACGCTGTCAAACTGCGTGAAGTGGTTCCCGGAACGTAAAGGCTTAATCTCCGCGTTTGCCATTGGTTCTTACGGTTTGGGCAGCCTCGGGTTCAAATTTATCGACGCCCACCTGCTGGCGTCCGTTGGCCTCGAAAAAACCTTTATGATCTGGGGCGCAATTGTTCTGGTGATGATTCTGTTCGGCTCCACGCTGATGAAAGATGCGCCGCAGCAGGAGGTTAAATCCGTGAACGGCGTGGTGGAGAACGACTTTACCCTCGCGCAGTCCATGCGTAAGCCACAGTACTGGATGCTGGCGGTGATGTTCCTGACGGCCTGCATGAGCGGTCTGTATGTCATCGGCGTGGCGAAAGATATCGCGCAGGGGATGGTGAAACTGGATGCCGCCACGGCGGCTAACGCGGTGACCGTGATTTCTATTGCTAACCTCTCTGGTCGTCTGGTCCTCGGTATTCTGTCTGACAAAATTGCCCGCATCCGCGTGATTACGATTGGGCAGGTGGTCTCGCTGGTCGGTATGGCGGCGCTGCTGTTCGCTCCGCTGAATGAAGCCACCTTCTTCGCGGCGATTGCCTGCGTGGCCTTTAACTTCGGCGGCACCATCACCGTCTTCCCGTCACTGGTGAGCGAGTTCTTTGGCCTGAACAATCTGGCGAAAAACTACGGCGTTATCTATCTGGGCTTCGGGATCGGCAGTATCTGCGGCTCGCTGATTGCCTCCCTCTTCGGCGGGTTCTACGTGACCTTCTGCGTGATATTTGCCTTGCTGATTATCTCGCTGGCACTCTCGACCACGATTCGTCAGCCGCAGCGCGAAGTGTTCAAAGAGGTGCATGCTTAATGACGATGAAAAAGGCCGGTTATCCGGCCTTTTTCTTGTGTGAAAACTGATGATCTGGCTAAACCGTCTCGTTCTTAATTTTTTGTAAATATCTGTACCGATCACACACTCTGCTGCCACTTTTTCTTTTCCCTGTGGTCTACTTACCACGCGGGTAGACGTTTCCGATAACGACTTCTTAAGCGATTCTTTAACCTATTCATTTTTAAAACAAAAATGATCGGTGATTTCGTCCCTTTTTCCGGGTAGTTTGCATGAAATACATTAAATCGATGGCACAACAAAAGCTCTGCTTTTTGCTGGCGTTGTACATCGGCCTGTTTATGAATGGCGCAGTTTTCATCCGTCGGTTTGACGGTTACGCGCATGATTTTACCGTCTGGAAAGGAATTGCAGCGGTTGTCGAATTGGTCGCTGCTGTACTGGTCACCTTCTTTTTATTCCGTATTCTTACCCTGTTTGGCCGTCGCGTGTGGCGAGTGCTGGCTACGTTTATCGTGCTGTGCTCGGCGGGTGCCAGCTATTACATGACCTTTATGAACGTGGTGATTGGCTACGGCATTATTGCCTCAGTGATGACCACGGATATCGACCTCTCTAAAGAGGTTGTAGGGCTGCACTTTATTCTCTGGCTGGTAGCCGTCAGTGCCTTACCGCTGCTGCTCATCTGGAGCAACCGTTGCCGGTACACGCTAGTGCACCAGATTCGCACGCCAGGCAAACGTTTCAGAAGCGTCGCGATAGTCCTGCTGGCCGGTTTGATGGTCTGGGGACCAATTCGTCTGCTGGAAGTGAAGCAAAAGCATGATGAGCGTACCTCAGGCGTGGATATGCCAAGCTACGGCGGTGTAGTGGCGAACTCGTATTTACCGTCTAACTGGATTTCCGCGCTGGGGCTGTATGCGTGGGCGCAGGTGGATGAATCCTCTGGTAACAAATCGCTGATGAACCCGGTGAAGAAGTTTACCTACGTCGCACCAAAAGATATCGACGATACCTATGTCGTCTTTATTATCGGAGAAACCACGCGCTGGGATCATATGGGTATTCTTGGCTATAACCGTGATACCACGCCGAAACTGGCGCAGGAGAAAAACCTGATTGCCTACCGTGGCTATTCTTGTGATACCGCCACCAAGCTCTCACTGCGCTGTATGTTTGTGCGCGAGGGCGGGGCGAGCGACAACCCGCAGCGTACGCTGAAAGAGCAAAACGTCTTCTCGGTGCTGCATCAGCTTGGGTTCACGTCTGCCCTCTATGCGATGCAGAGCGAAATGTGGTTCTACAGCAATACCATGGCGCAGAACATTGCATACCGTGAGCAGATTGGCGCAGAGCCGCGTAACCGTGGCAAATCTGTCGATGACATGCTGCTGATTGATGAGATGAAACTGTCCCTGAGCGATAATCCTGATGGTAAGCATCTGATTATCCTTCATACCAAAGGGTCGCACTTTAACTACACCCAACGTTACCCGCGTAACTTTGCCAAATGGAAGCCTGAGTGCGTCGGGGTGGATAAAGACTGTACCAAAGCGCAGCTGATCAACTCCTACGACAACTCCGTACTGTATGTGGATCACTTTATTGATTCGGTGATTGACCAGGTACGCGATAAGAAAGCGATTGTGTTCTATGCGGCGGACCACGGTGAATCCATCAATGAGTATGAGCATCTGCACGGTACGCCGCGCAAGATGGCACCGCCGGAGCAGTTCCGTGTACCGATGATGGTGTGGATGTCTGACAAGTATCTGGAAGACCCGGAGAAAGCGAAGATGTTTGCTCAGCTGAAGAAAGAGGCGGAGATGAAGGTGCCGCGTCGTCACGTTGAGCTGTACGACACCATTATGGGTTGTCTCGGCTATACCTCACCGAATGGTGGGATTAACGAAAACAACAACTGGTGCAAACTCCCTGATAACACCGCAAAAGCCGCGCAGTAGCTGCTCTGGCGAGAATATCGCCAGTTGAATGGCTTTTTGAAAATAAGGGATTGACGGGGGCGCACCTCAGCAGTAAGATGCGCTCCGCATTCGGCGAGTAGCGCAGCTTGGTAGCGCAACTGGTTTGGGACCAGTGGGTCGGAGGTTCGAATCCTCTCTCGCCGACCACATTCTGAAAAGGGCTAACCGTAAGGTTAGCCCTTTTTGCATTATGACCTTATCTCGTCAGAGTATCCAAAACACCCCTTAGACCTGCTTCCACCTGCCTGTTAACGATTTTGTGACATAATCCATTGTATTTTTTTATATATAGATTGATCTTTTTTCGCGTTGCTTATGGATAACCTCAGCATTTTTCGCTGTGCGTTTTAACGTTCGCGGTATTTAGTGCTCAGATAATCACCATTCTGCAAGAAAATTTACCCATTCTGAATAAAAGTTAATCACTGATTGTGGCGAAATAGGGAGAGAGTTGTGCTGCAACATGGCGAGTAGCATAAATTTCCCTGCTGAAAACTGGCGTACATAGTTTTTTTAATCTTTGTTTGCGGTTTCTCACACTCAGCGTAAATCCCCGTCACCTGTATTGACGTTTTCACATTCTGTTGACAGATTGTAGGGCATGAGGGGCATTTCAGGGACGATCTGCGCTGCAACTCAAACGCTCTTCTGAAAGGATTCTCCATCCCTTTAAAGCCTTCGGGCATCACCGACCGGACCGGGTAAAAAATAAATAAAGGTCTGGCGGCGTAACACAACAAAGCAAAACATCACATTGGAGCAGAATAATGAGTATTTCCTTGAAGAAGTCAGGGATGCTGAAGCTTGGTCTGAGCCTGGTGGCTATGACCGTGGCAGCAAGCGTACAGGCAAAAACCCTGGTTTACTGTTCTGAAGGCTCGCCGGAAGGCTTTAACCCACAGCTCTTTACCTCTGGTACGACTTACGACGCAAGCTCTGTACCGATCTATAACCGTCTGGTTGAATTCAAAACCGGTACCACGGAAGTGATTCCGGGTCTGGCCGAGAAGTGGGACGTCAGCGAAGACGGTAAAACCTATACCTTCCACCTGCGCCAGGGCGTGAAGTGGCAGGACAGCAAAGAGTTCAAACCAACGCGTGACTTTAACGCCGACGACGTGGTGTTCTCCTTCGACCGTCAGAAAAACGCCCAGAACCCGTACCACAAAGTGTCTGGCGGCAGCTATGAATACTTCGAAGGGATGGGTCTGCCGGACCTGATCTCTGAAGTGAAAAAAGTGGACGATAATACCGTTCAGTTCGTGCTGACGCGTCCGGAAGCACCGTTCCTGGCTGACCTGGCCATGGACTTCGCCTCAATCCTCTCTAAAGAGTATGCGGACAACATGCTCAAAGCCGGTACGCCGGAGAAAGTCGACCTGAACCCAATCGGTACCGGTCCATTCCAGCTGCTGCAGTACCAGAAAGATTCCCGCATTCTGTATAAAGCGTTCGAAGGCTACTGGGGCACCAAGCCGAAGATCGACCGCCTGGTCTTCTCCATCACGCCTGATGCGTCAGTGCGTTACGCAAAACTGCAGAAAAATGAATGCCAGGTGATGCCGTACCCGAACCCGGCTGACATCGCCCGCATGAAGCAGGACAAGAACATCAACCTGCTGGAGCAGGCTGGCCTGAACGTGGGCTATCTCTCCTTCAACACCGAGAAGAAACCGTTTGATGACGTGAAAGTGCGTCAGGCGCTGACCTACGCGGTGAACAAAGAAGCGATCATCAAGGCGGTTTACCAGGGTGCAGGCGTTGCAGCCAAAAACCTGATCCCACCAACCATGTGGGGCTATAACGACGACGTTAAAGACTACAGCTACGATCCTGAGAAAGCGAAAGCGCTGCTGAAAGAAGCGGGCCAGGATAAAGGCTTTACCGTTGAGCTGTGGGCGATGCCGGTACAGCGTCCGTACAACCCGAACGCACGCCGTATGGCAGAAATGGTTCAGGCAGACTGGGCTAAGATTGGCGTTCAGGCCAAGATTGTGACCTACGAGTGGGGCGAGTACCTGAAGCGCGCCAAAGCGGGTGAGCACCAGGCAGTCATGATGGGCTGGACCGGTGATAACGGGGATCCGGACAACTTCTTCGCCACCCTGTTCAGCTGCGCGGCGGCAAAAGACGGTTCTAACTACTCTCGCTGGTGCTACAAGCCGTTTGAAGACCTGATCCAGCCGGCGCGTGCGACCGACGATCACAACAAACGTATTGAACTGTACAAGCAGGCTCAGGTTGTTATGCACGATCAGGCTCCGGCGCTGATTGTTGCTCACTCCACCGTGTACGAGCCAGTGCGTAAAGAAGTGAAGGGCTACGTGGTTGATCCACTGGGCAAACACCACTTCGAAAACGTATCTGTTGAATAATAAGTAGGGTGTTCTCCCTCTCCCTCTGGGAGAGGGCAGGGGTGAGGGGCGTGCATGCATCCCCTCACCCTAACCCTCTCCCGAAGGGAGAGGGAATTTACATTTGTGAGCAATACAGACGTCACGCCACTGGTCGTGCGTCATCAGAGAGAATCCGGGTTATGTTGCAGTTCATCCTCCGACGTCTGGGACTTGTTATCCCCACGTTTATCGGTATCACCCTTCTCACTTTTGCCTTCGTCCATATGATCCCCGGCGACCCGGTAATGATTATGGCGGGCGAGCGTGGTATTTCCCCTGAGCGCCATGCACAGCTGCTGGCTGAACTCGGCCTCGATAAGCCGATGTGGCAGCAGTACCTCCACTATATATGGGGCGTTCTGCACGGTGATTTAGGGATTTCGTTGAAAAGCCGTCTTCCGGTGTGGGACGAGTTCGTGCCGCGTTTTAAAGCGACACTGGAGCTTGGCGTCTGCGCCATGATTTTCGCCACCGCGGTGGGTATCCCTGTTGGGGTACTGGCTGCCGTCAAGCGTGGCTCTATTTTTGACCATACCGCCGTGGGTCTGGCGCTGACCGGCTACTCCATGCCTATCTTCTGGTGGGGCATGATGCTGATCATGCTGGTCTCGGTGCAGCTAAACCTGACACCAGTTTCCGGGCGCGTCAGCGATATGGTCTTCCTGGACGACTCCAACCCACTCACCGGCTTTATGCTGATTGATACGGCTATCTGGGGTGAAGAGGGCAACTTCATGGATGCCGTCGCGCATATGATCCTGCCTGCCATGGTGCTGGGCACTATTCCTCTGGCGGTGATCGTCCGTATGACCCGTTCATCAATGCTGGAAGTGCTGGGCGAGGATTACATCCGCACCGCCCGCGCCAAAGGCCTGACGCGTATGCGCGTCATCATCGTCCATGCGCTGCGTAACGCCATGCTGCCGGTAGTGACCGTTATCGGTCTCCAGGTGGGAACGTTGCTGGCGGGGGCGATCCTGACCGAAACCATCTTCTCCTGGCCGGGCCTGGGCCGCTGGCTGATTGACGCGCTGCAGCGCCGTGACTATCCGGTTGTGCAGGGCGGTGTATTGCTGGTCGCGACGATGATTATCCTCGTCAACCTGCTGGTCGATTTGCTGTACGGCGTGGTGAACCCGCGTATTCGTCATAAGAAGTAAGGGGCCATCATGTCACAGGTTTCTGAAAACAAAGTTGTTGCTGCACCGGTTCCGATGACGCCGATGCAGGAGTTCTGGCACTACTTCAAGCGCAACAAAGGCGCGGTGGTGGGGCTGGTGTATGTCGCTATCATGATCCTGATTGCGGTGTTTGCAAACGTGCTGGCGCCGTATAACCCGGCGGATCAGTTCCGCGATGCGCTGCTCTCCCCTCCTGCCTGGCAGGACGGCGGTAGCCTGGCGCACCTGTTGGGGACCGATGATGTGGGCCGCGATGTGCTGTCGCGTCTGATGTACGGTGCGCGCCTGTCGCTGCTGGTCGGCTGTCTGGTGGTGGTGTTATCCCTGATTATGGGGATCGTACTGGGTCTGGTTGCCGGTTACTTCGGCGGCATTGTTGATAACATCATCATGCGTATCGTCGACATCATGCTGGCGCTGCCAAGCCTGCTGCTGGCGCTGGTGCTGGTGGCGATCTTCGGTCCGTCGATCGGCAACGCCGCCCTGGCGCTGACGTTCGTGGCGCTTCCTCACTACGTGCGTTTAACCCGCGCGGCGGTGCTGGTGGAAGTGAACCGCGACTACGTCACGGCGTCTCGCGTAGCGGGGGCCGGTGCGATGCGCCAGATGTTTGTCAATATCTTCCCGAACTGCCTTGCGCCGCTGATTGTTCAGGCGTCGCTCGGTTTCTCTAACGCCATTCTTGATATGGCCGCTCTTGGCTTCCTGGGCATGGGTGCGCAGCCGCCAACACCGGAGTGGGGCACCATGCTCTCCGACGTGTTGCAGTTCGCACAAAGCGCCTGGTGGGTTGTCACCTTCCCGGGTCTGGCAATCCTGCTGACGGTGCTGGCATTTAACCTGATGGGTGATGGCCTGCGTGATGCACTTGATCCCAAACTGAAGCAGTAAGAGGCACGAGATGGCGTTATTAAATGTAGATAAATTATCGGTGCACTTCGGCGACGAAGGCACCCCGTTTCGCGCCGTAGACCGCATCAGCTACAGCGTCAATCAGGGCGAAGTGGTGGGTATCGTTGGGGAGTCCGGTTCCGGTAAGTCCGTCAGCTCGCTGGCGATCATGGGGCTGATTGATTACCCGGGCCGCGTGATGGCGGAAAACCTGCAGTTCAACGGTCAGGACCTGAAGCGCATTTCTGAAAAACAGCGCCGCCAGCTGGTGGGCGCGGAAGTGGCGATGATTTTCCAGGATCCGATGACCAGCCTGAACCCGTGTTACACCGTCGGTTTCCAGATTATGGAAGCGATTAAGGTGCACCAGGGCGGGAATAAGAAAACCCGTCGTCAGCGGGCGATCGATCTGCTGAATCAGGTGGGTATTCCTGACCCGGCTTCGCGTCTGGACGTTTACCCGCATCAGCTTTCCGGCGGGATGAGCCAGCGCGTGATGATCGCCATGGCGATTGCCTGTCGGCCAAAGCTGCTGATTGCGGATGAACCGACGACGGCGCTGGATGTGACCATTCAGGCACAGATCATCGAACTGCTGCTGGAGCTGCAGCAGAAAGAGAACATGGCGCTGGTGCTGATTACGCACGATCTGGCGCTGGTGGCCGAAGCCGCGCACAAAATCATCGTGATGTATGCCGGCCAGGTGGTCGAGACCGGAAATTCGCACGATATCTTCCGCGCGCCGCGTCACCCGTATACCCAGGCGCTTTTACGCGCGCTGCCGGAGTTTGCTCAGGATAAAGCGCGTCTGGCATCGCTGCCGGGTGTGGTGCCGGGTAAATATGACCGTCCGCAGGGCTGTCTGCTCAATCCGCGCTGTCCGTATGCGACGGACAAATGCCGGGCGGAAGAGCCAGAGCTGAACCAGCTGGCTGACGGTCGTCAGTCGAAATGCCACTACCCACTCGATGATGCCGGGAGGCCAACACTATGAGTACGCAACAGGCCACCACGCAACAGCCGCTGTTGCAGGCCATCGACCTGAAAAAATATTACCCGGTGAAGAAGGGACTGTTTGCCCCTGAACGCCTGGTGAAAGCGCTGGATGGCGTCTCCTTTAACCTCGAACGCGGTAAAACGCTGGCGGTGGTGGGAGAGTCAGGCTGCGGGAAATCGACGCTGGGCCGTCTGCTGACGATGATTGAAGTGCCGACCGGCGGTGAGCTCTATTATCAGGGCCAGGATCTGCTCAAGCACGATCCGCAGGCGCAGAAGCTGCGTCGCCAGAAAATCCAGATTGTGTTCCAGAACCCGTATGGTTCTTTGAACCCGCGTAAAAAAGTGGGGCAGATTCTGGAGGAACCGCTGCTGATTAACAGCAATCTGAGCAAAGAGCAGCGCCGTGAAAAAGCGCTGGCGATGATGGCGAAGGTCGGCCTCAAAACCGAGCATTACGACCGCTATCCGCACATGTTCTCCGGCGGCCAGCGTCAGCGTATCGCCATCGCGCGCGGTCTGATGCTTGACCCGGACGTGGTGATTGCCGACGAGCCGGTGTCGGCGCTCGACGTCTCCGTGCGTGCGCAGGTGCTGAACCTGATGATGGATCTGCAGCAGGAGCTGGGACTCTCTTACGTGTTCATCTCCCACGACCTGTCGGTGGTGGAGCATATTGCCGATGAAGTGATGGTGATGTACCTGGGGCGCTGCGTGGAGAAGGGGACCAAAGACCAGATCTTTAATAACCCTCGCCACCCGTACACCCAGGCGCTGCTGTCCGCGACGCCGCGTCTGAACCCGGACGATCGTCGTGAGCGTATTAAGCTGACGGGAGAGCTGCCAAGCCCGCTGAATCCGCCGCCGGGATGTGCATTCAACGCCCGCTGCAGCCGCCGCTTTGGCCCCTGCACCCAGCTACAGCCGCAGCTGAAGGATTATGGAGGCCAACTGGTGGCCTGCTTCGCGGTCGATCAGGATGAAAATGGCGAGAAGCCACACGCATAATGAAAAAAACCGGCGCTAAGCCGGTTTTTTTATGTCTGCTTTATTATTTCCGCAGGCGAATCTGGTCGACGGCGTGCTTCTCGCTCTTGGTGAGGATCAGGCTCGCACGCTCGCGCGTCGGCAGGATGTTCTCTTTGAGGTTCACGTAGTTGATCTCATTCCACAGCCCCGTCGCCACATTGATCGCTTCTTCTTCAGAAAGCTGAGCATAGTGGTGGAAATAGGAGTCCGGATCGGTGAACGCCCCTTCGCGGAACTTCAGGAAGCGGTTGATGTACCAGTTCTGCAGCAGGTCTTCCGGCGCATCGACGTAAATAGAGAAATCGACGAAATCCGAGACAAAGACGTGATGCGGGTCGTGAGGATAGTCCATGCCGCTTTGCAGCACGTTCAGACCTTCCAGAATGAGAATATCCGGCTGGACCACCGTTTTATCCCCACCCGGGATGCGATCGTAGATCAGGTGCGAATAGACCGGCGCTGTTACGTGAGGCACGCCGGATTTCAGGTCGGAGACAAATTTCACCAGACGGTGCATATCATAAGAGAGCGGGAAGCCTTTCTTCTTCATCAGCCCGCGTTCTTTTAAGACTTCGTTTGGATGCAGGAAGCCGTCGGTCGTGATCAGCTCCACGCTGCGGTGTTCCGGCCAGCGGCTCAACAGCGCCTGCAAAACGCGTGCGGTGGTACTTTTACCCACGGCCACGCTGCCTGCGATACTAATGATATAAGGAATGCGTTGACCGTTCGTCCCGAGAAACTGCTCCAGCACCGCCTGACGACGCAGGTTCGAGCTGATATAGAAGTTAAGCAAGCGAGAGAGGGGGAGATAAATTTCTGCCACCTCTTCAAGGGACAGATCTTCGTTTATCCCTTTTAACCGTGCGATTTCACCTTCCGTCAGCGTCATAGGGACGGAATCACGCAGGGCAGCCCACTGGCTGCGGTTAAAGTGAAGATAAGGCGTCATTAACGTTTGCTCTTTTTTGCTCATAAGCATGCTTCAGTGAGCCAGCGCTATACTGCCGGATCGTGGCTCATCACACAGTTAATTTTGGACAATGGGCAGGAGGTTAACACCAGATGGCAGGAATAATAAGAAAAAAGATGGATAGCGCTGCGTTACGCGGAAGCCGTCACGCTATGGTGTATACGGTGTAAATCACGCGTGCATGTTGATTATTTGACCCGCAATGACTACTTTTACAGCGCTTAGCGCTTCGTTCGCATAAAATGTGAGCGAAAGAACGTTTTATGCAAATTTTTAGTTGCATGACCGCGCAGGTATCCATAGAATGCGCGCTACTTGATGCCGACTTAGCTCAGTAGGTAGAGCAACTGACTTGTAATCAGTAGGTCACCAGTTCGATTCCGGTAGTCGGCACCATCAAGTCCGGTGGGGTTCCCGAGCGGCCAAAGGGAGCAGACTGTAAATCTGCCGTCACAGACTTCGAAGGTTCGAATCCTTCCCCCACCACCACTTTCTGGCAGCGTAAATGCCGCCGGAGCTGGTTGGAAAAATTAGCCAGCTCAAACTGAAAAAGAGAGAAATCTCTTTTTTTGTTACAGAAAGAACTGGGTAGCCGAGTTTCAGGATGCGGGCATCGTATAATGGCTATTACCTCAGCCTTCCAAGCTGATGATGCGGGTTCGATTCCCGCTGCCCGCTCCAATACGTGCTGATATGGCTCAGTTGGTAGAGCGCACCCTTGGTAAGGGTGAGGTCCCCAGTTCGACTCTGGGTATCAGCACCACTTCACTTCTCCTTCCCGTTTCTCTCTGTTTCAATTTTACTGTATTCAACAATTCAGGCATTTCGCCTGGTTGATGTGGTGATATCACCGATTTATCCGTGTCTTAGAGGGACAATCGATGTCTAAAGAAAAGTTTGAACGTACAAAACCGCACGTTAACGTCGGTACTATCGGCCACGTTGACCATGGTAAAACAACGCTGACCGCTGCAATCACTACCGTTCTGGCAAAAACCTACGGTGGTTCTGCTCGCGCATTCGACCAGATCGATAACGCACCAGAAGAAAAAGCTCGTGGTATCACCATCAACACCTCTCACGTTGAGTACGACACCCCGACTCGCCACTACGCACACGTAGACTGCCCAGGCCACGCCGACTATGTTAAAAACATGATCACCGGTGCTGCGCAGATGGACGGCGCGATCCTGGTTGTTGCTGCGACTGACGGCCCAATGCCTCAGACTCGT